>CP032507.1:0-705000 GCA_008375315.1 Ectothiorhodospiraceae bacterium BW-2
TTTTTGGCAGAGCTAAGTCGATCGTAGATGTAATCGAACAGGTTGACCCCCAGCTTTTTGGCGGTTTGCGCGATCGTCATCATCGTATCCTTGGCCTCGGTACCCTTTGCGTTTTGAGTCTGAAAGCTCACATCCCGTTTGCGCGCCTGCGCACGGGCGGCGAGTTCGGCCGAGTTGTTATGCAGCGGTAGCTCCGGAAGGCCTTGTTCATCGTCTCGTTACCCTTGCGATTTCTATTATGCCCCTCCAACCAAGCGTGATTCAAACCGTGCTTTTTAGACCACCATTTCCACTTCCGGTAATCCACGGCGTGTAGGGGCGGGTTTCAAGCCCGCCCCTACGAAACCCAGATATTGTTCATCGTCTCGTCACCCTCATGAGGCATGACTCCCTCGCCTTCTCTCTCCACCTCCCCTAGCGGGGCAGCGGGAGGAGGGTTGGAGGGGGGCTGACAAAGGGATGAATAAGGCCATAAATGGCCTTGTTCATCGTTTCGTCAGGGACAGCCACAAACCGGTAGCTTGCCCGATTTTACAAGAGACATGACACCTACACTCATGAGGCGTAAAATCTGTTGACGAAAACCATTTATCGCCACAAAAGAGGAAGTGCCATGTCAGAAGCAAGTGTAACTGAATCTGTCGCAAATCCCAAGCAGAAACCGCGCCGTAGCCGTATAGACATTGCCCAACTGTTAGAGCAATACGAGCAAATGACTCAGGAGCTGAGTGAAGCCGACATTGCACAGCACTTGGACATTCCTCGCACCACACTGCGTCACTGGCGTCAGCGCAAAGAGTCGCTGCCTTGCTCACCGGTGGTGGCTGACTTTTTTGAGCACCCGGATGGAATTGCGTTTCTGCATCGATTGATTATCACACTTCACTTTGTGCTGAGTTATCAACCGCATGGTCTGCGGGGCGTGATGCAAATTATTCAGCTCAGTGGACTGGATATTTTTGTGGCTAACTCACTGGGGGCTCAGCAAGCCGTTGCCCAGCCAATTGAACAGAAAATCCTTAGCTATGGAGCCGAGCAACGCGAACAGGCCGTTGCCCACCGCAGCCAAACGCCGGTAAAGCCTATCAGTTTGATCGAAGATGAGACCTTTCATCCTGACATTTGCTTAGTGGCGATGGAAGCGGTGAGTGGCTATATTTTTGTGGAACAATATGCAAAGGATCGTAGCGCCGATACCTAGAATAAGGTGGTAGATGAGTCGATTAACGAGCTGACTATGAAGGTTATTCAATCAACCAGTGATGAAGCGAAAGGCCTCATCAGCCATGCCAAACATTACGAGGCCAATCACAGTCCCGATCTTTTTCACCTACTCCACGAAATAGCCAAAACACTTTTTCGGCGTTTTTCACAAAAATATAGCGAATGCCTGGCAGAACTCGATAGTGCTCAGATAAGAGTCACCTCTTGGCAAGACCGGATAGAGAGGCAACAGACTGAGCCGAGAGGCCCCGGCAGACCTGCTAACTATCAACCCGGACTGGAGCATGCTCAAGCAGTTCTTGATAAAGAACAACGCGCTTTCGAGTAAATCGCCCGCGACTATCAGCAAGCCAAAGATGAGCTTAACGGCATCAGTTCAGACTACCATTTAGTCGACTTGCAAAAGGGCACAGGGTTACCGCCAGAAGAGCACATTAATTTAATTCGCCAGCGCATGGAGCGGCTAAAATCTTTAGCCTATCGCTATGGTTTAGGGGATAAAGTGATCGCCTCTATTGAGAAGAGTGAGCGCCTACTCTCGGCGATGGAACAGACGCTTTGTTTTGTGACTGAAACGATTAAAACCCAACTGAAGGAACTCGATCTCAACGAGGAGATAACAGGTGCCATTCATGATCAGATTATTCCGGCGCTCTACCTTCAACGGGTAGCTCAGAGAATGACCACCGCAGAAAAAGCCCAACCGATCGCCGCTACCAGTCATGCGTTGCTCGAATCCTTACGCCAACCCGAACACCCCATTATGTCACTACCTGAGCAAGAAAGGGCACAAATTGAAGCCGTAGCCAATGAGTGCGCTGACCTGTTCCAGCGCTCCAGCTCTGCCGTGGAAGGGCGCAATGGCCACTTGGCGCTTTGGCATCATCATTTGCACCGACTTAGCGATGAGAGACTCTCTGCGCTAACTATCGTACACAACTATCATAACGCAGCAGCAAATGACACTCCGGCACAACGCTTGTTTCAGCGGCCGCATGACAGTCTATTTGCTTACCTGCTCAATCAGGTTAATCTACCTCGGCGCCCCGCGCAAAAACGAGTAAAGCCTGACTCTAAGCCTGTGTTAGCGATGGCGGCCTGACGAAACGATGAACAAGGCTGATTGAGGCCTTGTTCATCTCTTCGTCAGCTCCCCTCCACCCCTCCCCGCTGGGGGAGGCGAAAAGGGAAGGCGAGGGAGTTATGCCTCATGAGGGTGACGAGACGATGAACAATACCCGGGTTTCGTAGGGGCGGGTTTGAAACCCGCCCCTACACGCCGTGGATTACTGGAAAAAAGGGTCGTCTAAAAAGCACGGTTTGAATCACACTTGGTTGGATGGGCATAATAGAAATCGCAAGGGTGACGAAACGATGAACAAGGCCTCCGGAGCTACCGCTGCATAACAACTCGGCCGAACTCGCCGCCCGTGCGCAGGCGCGCAAACGGGATGTGAGCTTTCAGACTCAAAACGCAAAGGGTACCGAGGCCAAGGATACGATGATGACGATCGCGCAAACCGCCAAAAAGCTGGGGGTCAACCTGTTCGATTACATCTACGATCGACTTAGCTCTGCCAAAAACCTGCCATCACTGGCCGAAATCATCAGGCTCAAAGCCAGCTCGGTACTAGACAGTACCTGAGCTCTCGGTCATGGGGGCGGGGGCTACCCTGACTTTTGGAGAGGATACATCCCCCACCAATAAGAGACGATCTAACCGCCGTAACGGTATCGTCGAGTGGCGTCCGCCGCTAAGATAGATCGCTATCGCCTCGCCATCTCGGGTAAGCTTGGCCCCCTTTTGATCAATGGTCACTGTTGCCATACCAATCCCTCCTCACCTAACCGATATAGTAGTAGTCTAAATCCTGAGCAATCACGCCAATACCCAACGCTAGGTTTGTATGGTTCGGCTGTAGCTGCAATATAATAAAACGGTCATTATCAGCCAGCTCTATCGCCTCCTCCACCTCAGCGATGAGACACGCCTTTTCATAGGGACTTAAAAAGCACTCAAATACCGACTTCTGTCGCCCGCTAGCATACCCTTTCAAAATTTTCAGTAGCTGTACTAACCGCTTAGTGTGGGTAATATCGTAAGCTGCAAGATAGAGTTGACGCCGCATTAGCCCCCCTCCCCGCTATCATCACAATTCACTCCCGGAGCCGCCTCAATCAGATACTCTTTAGCAATCCGCTCTAGTCGCAGCTTTACATCGTTATCGTACCGATCTAACTGTCGTAATAGAACGAGATAATCGACTTCGGTAGCAGTGATTTGATCGCTATTCATCATCCTCTTCCACCCTTAGATTAACTTTATTAGAGGGGCTATTAGAACGCCGCTTAGCGCTAAAAGGAAGAGATCACAAGGTTGTGACCCGCCTCCCCCCCTATGGCAAGAGGCAAGAGGCAAGCTGTTGATTGCTCCTCTAAGCGAAGAGGGTGAGAGACTACAGCGCCGCTGCAAACCCAATCGATTGTAGTTTTGGCCCCGGTTTCAACTCACACTCTCGCCTTAGTGCCCGATAGAGCCCTTCAGCACTCATCGGCTCAGGCAGAAAACGGTGCTGTCGCACCACGGTGGCAAAATCTCCCGGGGTAAGTGTCGGTAGAGCACTCAGTTTAGCTTGCCACACTAGAGCCGCCTCTTTTTTGACTCCGTGGCTCTGTAGCACTTCGTTAAATAGGAGGAAGCTCTGCGATGGATTGAGAAAGTCGAACTTAATTTTGAGATCAAAGCGGCGCAATGAGGCAGCATCGAGCTCCTCCATTAGGTTGGTAGAGCAGATAAAGAGCCCATTAAACTGCTCCATTTGGGTCAGCAGCTCATTGACTTGGGTCACCTCCCAGCTCTTATCGGCCCCTTGACGATCACGCAAAAAGGAGTCGGCTTCATCGAGTAGTAGTAGCGCGTTCTCCTTGTCCGCTTGGGCAAACATCGCTGCAATCGACTTTTCGGTCTGGCCGACATACATCCCTAATAGATCAGAGGCTCGTTTGATCAGGAGCGGCCGCTGTAGCTGTTCGGCAACATAGTGACCAAAAGCGGTTTTACCGGTACCCGGGGGGCCGTAGAGGCAGAGACGCGCTTGGCTCTCTTCAGTTAAACCGACGATGAGTTGGGCTAAATCGGTATCGGCATTGAGGCTATCGAGCCGGTAGGGTAGCCGTTCAGTGGCTGCGGCTCTCTCTAAAGGGGGGAGCCCCATCGCCTTTAAGGTACCGTTGAGCACCATCTCCAGCTCTTTTTCGATAGGATCCGCCTCGGGATCACCACTGCGTTTCACCACTCGACAGGCCGCCTGCATCACCGCTGGCGAGAGTTGGGTATGGCGAGCGATGCGGGCTAGCCAGCGCTCACTCACCGATAACTTTTCTGCTATCAGCGCCTGCTCTAAGATAGTAACGCGCACCGCTTGTGGCGGCACGGGTACCTCAAAACTGATATCGAAACGGCGAATATAGGCCGAATCGAGCCCCTCCATCTCATTACATAGCCAGAGTACCGGCACCGGATTGTTCTCTAGTTGGTGGTTCATCCACCCTTTATGACGATCATGGCTGCGAACGCCAAAAAAGGAGAATGGGGCGGGAAAGGCATCCTCAATCTCATCAAATAGGATCACGGCACTCCCTTGATGGGTTAGGAGCGTTTGACTCAGCCGCAGTGCCCGCAGGCGATCTTCGCCAGAGATGGGATCGCCATCGCTATCGCTAACGGGAATCTCATAGAGCTGGCAGTTGACCCCTTGACTTAGCACACTCGCTAGCTCGGTCTTACCGACCCCCGGCGGGCCGTAGAGGAGGTAGTTAACGCCAATATCGCCATCCGCTAATACCCGCTTAAGATAGCGCTCTGCCACTCGTATCTCATCGGCCAGATGGGGAAAGTTGCAATGGCTAAGGAGAGAGGGAGAGACGGGGCGAAAATAGCGCTGTAGTAGGCTCTCAATTTCGCTCTCGCCGCTAATTAGGCTATCGGCTAGGCCATCGAGTAGATCGAGTTTGCTTTTAAGATCGTAACTATCTCGTTTATCGATACGAATAAGCCCCGACTGTATCAACTTACCGCTACCGGAGAGTGCCTGCTGTACCTCCGCCTCTGCTAGTTGCAATATCGCGGCGATCACCTTACGGCTCTTAGCGAGACTGAGGCGGCCAAAGACCTCCGAGACCAGATCCTCCAGCGGCTCATAGCTGTGGAGCATAACGGCCAGCCCCAAGACTCGCTGCTCGGCGACCGTTAACTCAATCTGCTCACTGAGCTGAATTAGCCCCTGCTCTAGCGGTTTATCAAAGCGACCATCGAAGGAGCCGATTCGTCGCTGCTCAGCTTTAAGTAGGGACACAAATTCGGAGGCTGAGACATCATCATCTTCGTGCTGCTCTAAGCCGACAGCGGTAAGTACAGAGCCGTTATAGGTTAGCGAGCGAGTCGAGCGGTTTAGCTGTTTCCAACCTCTTAATTGCAGCAGGATATAGAGTCCTATGCGCTGCACGACGGGGGAGACTTTAGTGTTATGGGTGCTGTGATATTTAAATGGATCGATCGACACAGGGCTCTCCTTCTCTAAGGGTTACTATCGGTGAGGCAGTATAGTCAGATTTCATACCGATGGGTAGGGCAATCCTGCTGCTCTCGTTGCCCCCCCAAACCGACTCGCCGCTAAAGAGTCCGATTCAGCTCATGTAGTCGCGCCATTAGCGCATGCGTTGCATTATCGGCAAACAGCCGTCCGGCCTCGATATACTCTCGCACCACGGCATCGTCTCTCCAGCCACCTTGCTTTTTAATTAACTCAAAATCGACACTCTCTCTAGCCGCTGAGGTCGAGAGCCCCCGTCTTAAACTGTGGCTGCTTAGCTCTAGGATAAAATCGAAACCGCACTGTGTGCCAATTTTTTTCAGAATATCGTTCACCGATCCCGGATAGAGCGGCTTATCGCCTAACTGATCCCACCGATTGACCGCCCGAAATAGCGGGCCAGAGGAGAGTCCCGCTAGCTTAAGCCACTGCTCTATCGCGACCACCGCAGAGGCGCTCTCCATACCGGAGGGTAACGCACGCACACTCCCCTCACCATATTGATCGGTTTTAGAGCGCGGTAGCGTAATAAGGATCCCTTCAGACTGCCACGATAGATCTTCCACCCTAATCGCGACTAGCTCACTGCGCCGAAAAGCGCCCATAAAACCGGTCAGTAGCAGGGCAATATCTCGCGTCGATTTTAGAGTTGTCGGTTGCGAGCGCAGATAACTCAGCATAGCCGCTAAATGCTCTAACTGTAGCGCTTTGGCCTTTTTTTTCGGTCTGCCATGCTCGCGCCTTATCCCCTCTAAGCACTTTTGCACCACCGGTTCGCGGACTGGATCGGTGATACCTTGGTAGCGGTGCCATTGACTGATCGCCGTTAAGTGGAGCTCTAGGGTACGAACATTGAGTGTGTCGCACCGACTTAATAGATAACTTACGACTATTTGCGTTGTAGTAGGTAGTCGCCCTCCCCATTTCTCAAACTGTCGGATGGCAGATTGATACGCTTGGCGCGTTCTATCTGAGGTGGAGGCGTGAATATAGTGCTGCGTTTTAAGCTGTTGCTGTATCAGATCGGCCTGATGACTATCGGTCGGCGTGACAGCCGTAGTGTCGGAGGGCTGTTTTGAGGCTAACGCGCCCTGTTGTGAATCAATGTCGATGATAAGTTGCATACTACTTAAGCCTATAAAAGTGAATGTTTATCAAAGCGGGGTTAAAGAGATCCCTCTGTAAACCGGCCCTAAACCCCGATTTTCAGGTTCACCACACCCCCCAAATCACACACACCCTTATAACCCACGCTAGTGCCGCTTGTCATGAGTTATGGTCAAAAAATATTTTTTAAAAATTTTCCGTTTAATAAACTATTTTATGTATTTCGTAATATAGTACACTATTCGCCCCCCACCCTACAGGAGAGATCAATATGGCTAGACCCGGTGTGACCTACTACGCCGTTGCCACCGCAGCAGAAGCGTTAAGAGGCATGGGACAAGAGCCGACTATCGAGCGAATTCGGCAGCAGCTAGGTAGCGGTAGTAACAGTACCATCGCCCCCATGCTAAAAGAGTGGAAGCTGAAAAATAGTGTCGCGGCCGATGTAAGCGGACTACCAGCCGATCTAGTTCAGGCCGTTAAAGGGCTGCATGAGCGATCAAGCCACCAAGCCCAAGAGCAGATAGAGAGAGCAAAGCAGGAGTTTACCCAACAACTAAGTCAGCAACAGCAGAAACATGAGGCCTGCCAACAGGCGCGAGAGGCGCTCCAGCAGTCGTTAACAGAGCTAACCCAAACAGATGAGGCACGGCAGCGGGAGCTACAAGCCAGAGAGGCGGAGTTAACGACAGCTCAAGCTAAACTGCGCCAGTTAGAGCCGGCCCTAGAGACGGCCAAACAGCGGATTATTGAGCAAAAATCGGCTATCGACGAATTTCGACAAGAGAGTCGCGATACTCGGGCACACTTTGAGCACTACCAGCAGCAGATTGCGATAGATAGATTGAACGAACGAGAGCAGTCAGCCCAACTACAGCAGCGATTGCAAGACGATATTACAACGCTACAGCAGCAAAATGGCCAATTAAAAGAGCAGTTAGAGCAAGCTATTCAACAGAACCACTCCCAACAAGCGACGATTGAACAGTGGCAGATCCAATCCCATACCCATGAGAAGGCTCTCATTAGACTAACCACAACACTCGCTACGGTGGAGGCCACCCTAGCGGCCACCCAAGCTGACAATGAGCGATTGGCAAAAGAGAGCGAGGAGCTACATAAAAATATTGAACAACTGAGCGAGCAGCGTGATCGATATCGACAAGAGCTGTCGCAAGTGACCCACTCCGAAGCAGCGCTGCAAGCTGACCTGCTCAAAGTGAAGGGGCAGCTTGAGGAGCTCACCGATAAGGTGATCTTTTTGCAGTCCGAGAGGGAGCGAGCGGTTAACGATCTGATTTCCTGTCTTAAACAGCGCTCTGAATCGTTCGATTCAAAGTGATCCTTCGATGGCCAAAAAATGAGCAACACCCGGGTTGGCCTTGTTCATCGTTTCGTCAAGGACAGCCACAAACCGGCAGCTTGCCCGATTTTACAAGTGACATGACACCCACACTTCTGAGGCGTAAAACCTGTTGACCAAAACCATTTATCGCCACAAAAGAGCAATTAACAGTTGCTTGATTTATACTCGAATATGTCTATAATTACGTGTTATGAGCAGTAGATACAGCATAGGTGAGTTTGCTAAGCGCATTGGGCGGTCAGTGCAAACCGTGCGGCGTTGGGAAAGAGAGGGGAAGTTGCAGTCCAAGCGCCTGCCATCGGGGCATCGGTATTTCGATGAGTCCGATGTTCGCCTGATGCTGGGCGGGGCGCCTAAGAGGCGAGATGTGGTGGTGTATTGCCGAGTCTCCAGTGCGGGACAAAAAGACGATCTTGCCTCCCAGGTCAAAGCGATGGAAACCTACTGTCTGGGCGCAGGGATTGCGGTCGATGAGTGGGTGCAAGAAATCGGCGGCGGGATGAACTTCAAGCGCAAGCGCTTTCTCGCTCTGGTCGATCGGATTCATCGTGGGGAAGTGCGCCTACTGCTGATTGCCCACAAGGATCGGTTGATGCGCTTTGGCTTCGATTTGTTGGCGCATATCGCAGCAGAAAATGGCTGTGAGATAGTCGTTGTGAACCAGGAGTCTCTCTCCCCTGAGCAAGAGATGGTTGAGGATTTACTGGCGATTGTGCATACCTTCAGTTGCCGACTGTATGGGATGCGCAAGTACAAGCAGCAGATCAAGGAGGATTTTCCCGATAGTCCCATTCAGTTACCAAAGGATGTGTGCGAATGAAGGTCACGCGAGTTTTGAACGCAAAACGCCCGAACAAGGGCAAAGTCGCCGCATTGCGCGAGCAGGCGCGTCGGCTTGGCCAAGTGCGTACCGAGGTCTGGCAGAGGTTTGGGTCGGTCGGTGGCGTGGGTCTCTCGGATCGCAAGATTCGCGATGGCTGGCTGAAGGAAGGTCGCGCCTTTCCGGTTTCCGCCAACGCTTGGAAAGAGACCCTACGCGATGCGAAGGGCAACATCACCGCCTGCATGGAAGCGGCCAAGGTTAAGGTTCGCCAATCTGTCTTTCGTCACACCCGGGACGAAGCCGAGCAAAAACGCCTGTTCACTGCCCTCAAGCGCAACGAATGGACGGGCGATTCTTATCTGCGCCGGCTCATGCGTAAGCACTGGCATCATGGCCATAACCATACCCATAACCAGATTATTGTCCGTTCAGATAATTACACTACCTTCCTCCTGGGTGGGTGCGTCTGGATCAAGATCCCCGGCCTTGTTAAAGGTCAGCGTATCGCCATTTTGCTCAATACCACGATCACGCCAACTGGCACTCTGCGCGTCATTATCAAAGACGATGACCGTATTGAGGTTCACACCACCGTTAATGTCGAAACCAAACAGGATTGCGGCAAGCGCACCATCGGCATTGATAAAGGCTACTCCGAAGTGCTTGTGGATTCAGACGGCGATCACCACGGCCAGGAGCTCGGTCAAGTACTGACCGAACAATCCGATAAGCTAAAAGCCAAATATCAGCGCCGATCAAAACTGCGAGCGCTCGCCAACACGACCCGTAACCCGCATAAACGCGAGCACATTCGTCGCTTTAACCTTGGGCGCAAAAAGCTAAACCGGCAGATGGACAAAACCCATGCAAGCATCCGTGATGTGGTGTTTCAGTCGGTTCATAAGGTTGTTGATAAAGCCGCCGTGATTGCGGCGGAAGACCTCACCGCCCCGATGTCGGGCAAGTCCTTCGGCAAGAACGTCAATCGTCGGCTGGCAAGCTGGACGAAAGGCGTCATTGCCGAAGCACTTGATAGTGTTTCAAGCCGCAGAGGTTCTGCGGTCGTTCTGGTCAATCCTGCCTACACATCGCAAATTGATTCCCGCAACGGATGCCTACTCGGCAAACGCCAGGGGGATCGGTTTTACTGTTTCGACGGGGTTGTGTTGCAGGCAGACCAGAACGCTGCGCGAAACGTGCTGGCACGGTTGTCCGATCTTGACATCGATCGGTTCATGCCGTACCGACAGGTGAAGACGATCTTGCAAGCGCGGACTGAGCGCCTCCGGTTGGGACTGCTCAACCAGGACTCCAGTTGCTCGCCCGTACGGGTGTTATCAACGGAGAGCGAATTACCGAAAAACTGCCATGAGCAACTTTGCTTAGGTTTTTAGGAACAGGAAGTGTAGCGTTACGCTCAAAACAGCTCCACACTCCCCCGCTCACTCAAGGCATCCAACAACTGCTGCGTATCGCGACAGAGCTGCCGCTCACTCTGCTGCAGTAGTGCGACCCCTAGGGCGGTAAAGGGGGAGAGCCCATGGTTCTCTTGTAACTGCGCTATCTTAGCGCGAAGCTGACTATCGTCAGCTTTATCCTGCTTCGGCTCGGCTAAGGCCTCAATCTGCTGCTGTAGTAGCGCTACCCGCTCGGCTGAGTTGAGACTTTGTAGCTGTGCCGGTCTAATCACCCGCCCTAAGTTGTAGTTCTGCCCTCGGAGATGGTGCGGCAGTTCAAATTTATGCCCTTGATCGACTAACGGTAATCCCTGCGTAAAGCAGATCGGCACAATCGATCGGTTAAACTTAACCGCTCTATCGAGAATAAACGAACTCATCTGCGCGATCCCCTCTCCCTCGTACTGCTCTCGGGTACCGCCAACATGGATAAAGAGCGACTGCTGCCGCTGCGTCATTGAGGAGAGACACTGATCGATAAGCACAGGTAGCTCGGCCGGGTTATCACGCTGAAAGTAGAGAATGTCGAGCGGATGCGACTCACCATAGAGAGTTTTCGCCCACTGACTCAACTTCCCTAACCAGTGGTCACGATTCTCCGCTTTCGAGAGCGTCGCTATCGGATAGCCAAAGAGGGCGTAGCTCACCACGACAAATAGGATCGACTCCACCGCGACCTGATGGTTAGCCAGATAGATGACCGGCCCTAGCTCGCTCAACTCGTTAAAGTCGGCCAGTTTCACTTGGGCGATAAAGCGATCACTCAGAACCAGCAGAAGATCGCTTAACAGCGTCTGTGCTACCCCCCGTTGCCGCAGTAGCGTCGGCAGATCAAACGGATATCGCCGCAACGGTGTCAACGGGTAGAGGCGATACTCCCCCCGATGCTCTACCAGTGACAGGGCAAACTGCTGCTCTAAATAGCGCCCATTTTCGATCAGTGAACTCTCTATCTCCACCTCTGCCGGATGGCACTGCCGCTCTGCTGCCACATACTCTTTAAAGAGAATGTGCGCCGTCTTTTGTGCCACCGTGAGCCCCGCTTTTAGCCGATAGATAGACTCTAGCGTCCCAGGTAGCCAGCTACTCTGCTCAACCGTTGCCATCGGAAGTCGGTAGTACTGCTGCTCTGCGCTCAACTCGATCACTTTATGGGGCGGTAGCGGCTGCTGTTGCTTGATAAAGCGGTAGCGCTCCTCACCGCTCATCTGCTGGGTAATCCCTTTTGAGACCAACACCTCAACTAGGCGAAAATAGCCGACAATCTGCTGTTGCTGTCGCAGCCAGATATCGATCTCAAGCAATCTCTCCCCTAGCTGGCCGACAAAACGCGACTCCACCGTGAGCTCACCGCTCTGCGGTAGCGCTAACAGTGTCAGATGACGCATCTGATAGGGGTAGGCGATTAGATCGGCGGCAATAGCGCCACACCAGTGCTGAATATTGTAGTGCGGCACCGACTGTATCGCCCCATCTAGTAGCGCAAAACCGGTGCGACCGTGCGCTACCCCCCGCGACTGGGCGGTTATCGTCGCGGTAGCGCCATTACTACCTAAACAGTAGCGGGTTAAGAGCTGTAGCGCTGGCCCATGAAATAGCTCGCCCCTCTCATAGGGGAGTTCAGTCTCAAGACCGTGCTGTAGCGCCGCGATAGTAGGCCACTTAGGGGGCTGGGTTAAACGCCCTATATCGCCACTAGCCGCTAAGGTTAGCGGCGGCTCTAGGAGTGGGTGGGCTTGGGCCTCATCGAAGCGAAACAGCTCAAACTCAACCCTATCGGTGCCCCTATCGTTCACGCTCACCTTCACCTCTCCCTCTATCTGTCTTGGCGGCTTCGCTCGCCTCGTTCGGGCAGGGGGGGTTAAAGCTAACCAGGCGTTGAGGAGAATTTGCTCACTATGGAGCCCCGTTTGACCTAAATCGATACCAGTTGCTGTCGCGGCTAGCTCGATGAGCCAGGTAAACGGCAGCGTCGGCAGGGTATAGGTGGGGCAGTGATCCCACACCCAAGGCGAACTCTCGGCATCGACACGCCACGGATAGTAGTAGTGATATGTCGGCGGCGGCACTTTATTGAGCCGCATCCCGACTCGTGGCATCTCATAAATTTTTAGCCCATCGATCCAGACCTTCGCTTTGGCCCATAACTGATAGGTTAGCGCACTCTCTTGCGCCTCAAGTTGCTCCATATCGACCACAATTTTCCGATGATGGGGGGTAATTTGGCCACGGTAGTGCCACTCAACCGCCTCGGCGATGATTACCGGCTCAAAACGACCCCCACTCGCCACCCATTCAGGGTGGCTCAGTAGGATATAGAGCTGCATAAGCTGTAAAATCGCCTCAACTCCCAGCGACCCCGGTTGAACCGGATCTTGAAAAAAGTGCGCCTTAAAGAACCAGTCATCACTGTTAACACGCTTCTCACCACGCAGGTAGCCTCTCCCCTGCTCACCAGCGGCCGCACTATAGTGGACTAGCCGATCTAACATCAGCAGCCTAGAGGCCGGTAGTGAGGGGCCTATGGAGTTAAAATAGTCGGCAGGATGTGTGGTCAGATCGATATCTAGGTTCGGTTCTAACGCCATCAAGTGCCGATCATTGGCGCTAATTATCAACCCCTTCTGCGCCAACATCGCCTCAGGGGGGAAGAAGCCAAAGGTGGTCTGGTAGCTATAGACCAGCTCGCCATTGGCGTAGGTTTTAACCTCAAACTGGTTAATGACCAAACGGCCAGTGCGCGAATGGGAGGTTAAGATCACTTCGGTTCGCAGGGTATAGCGCCCCTGTTTGAGCTCAAAGTGCTGCACCGCCTCCAAGCCATCGAGATTGCGAAACAGCAGCTCCTCGTTTGCTAAGGCGCTATCACGACAGAAGAAGGCGATCCAGCCACACGGCTGTAGCGCAATCTCCATTAAGACGCAGTAGGGCATGGTCGCGGTGCCGTTTTGACGAAAGAACCAGCTATCGGCGGCCACATCGTACTCTACCACGACCGAGGGGCGGTGATTAGGCTGACCAAACTCCGCCTCTAACGCCACAATACGGCTCATAAAGTGGTACGGCGGCCCCGGCAGTCGCGACGAACGCACCCCACGATTAAAGTGGGCAAATCGCGCACCAAAAGCATCGGTCGGCTTACCCCAAGCGCAACTGATGACCGACTTAAAATTAAAGGCAAACCCCTGCTCGTCATAACAAAATGGCGCGTTAGGGTTAGGATCGGCTATCGGGTGCTCTAACAGCGGCCAGTCAGGTACCAGCTCCACCCCTAACCGCTCACACAAAAAGGCTTTGCGGCCATCGACCGTACAGAGCAGGTGCGCGTAGAGGGTTAGGGTCGGCTCCAGCACGATCTCATCGACAAACAGCTCATAAACAAGCTGTTTCGATGCAGGCGTCACCTGCCCTCGACAGTGGAACCGGTAACGGTTACCAACCGCCGGTTGAAAACGCCAGCTATCGCGCTGCAGGGTATAGCCTAGCGCCACTAGATAGAACGACATCATCTGCAAACACCCCTCGGCCATCAGCGTGCCGGGCATACAGGGATCGTGATGGAAGTGGCCATTAAAGAACCACTCCTCCCCCGTGAGGTTAGAGACTGAACGCAGATAGCCGCGCCCAGCTGGGCCACCGTCGGTGGTGATCGCGCTAATGTCACCAATAAAGTTCATCGAGCCGGCAGCACTGCGGGGGGTGCGGGTATGGGTTTGGCTTAAATAGAACGCTTCACCAAAGCAGCCGACTAGATCGCCGGCGAGATAGCACTCAATCTCCTCGGACGAAAAGCTGTGTTGTTTGAGTGCCACCGGGGGGGAGGCAGCGGGGAGTCGGCATAGGTCGCCTCCTCAGCCCGCCACAATACCCCACTCGCCTCCTCTAGCTCTTGGCGGGTAAAGAAACCGGCTTGACCATGGCGCACCGAGAGCCGCTTTTGGCCATTGATATAGCAGTCGTAGTGGAAGAAGAAGAGTCGTATATCGCCACTTTGGGCGTGGCCATCGACACAGATTTGATAGTGTAGCCTCTCCCCTGCTCTGGGTAGATCGCCCAAAAATTGTAGCTCACACCCTAACAGACGGTAGGCGCGTTGTCCTTGATTGAGGCTATCGATACCGAGCCAAGAGATGAGCAGTAGATCGGCCTGCCCCGATTCGATAAAGATACCGCCGGGCATCACGCCCTGGTGTAGATACCAGCTATCGTGCTTGACATCGGTTTCAGTCCAAATCGTCCCTAACCCCATCGACTGCGGTTCGGCATCGATACCGGTCACCCGATCACAGAGCAGTAGCGGCGGTTGCGGCATTCGCACCTGCACTAAATGGCGATCTTGGTCACTAAAGGCAGCACCAAAGAGGGTCGATATCTTCCCTGAGGCCAAAATCTCTAGATCTTGACGCGAAAAGGTGGGGCCTAGCGGTCGATAGTCGTGTCGCTCTGCGGCTGTAGCTGGTAGTGGTAGTGGTAGTGGGGGTAGCCCCCTTAGCGGCAACAGCGTGCGCCGATAGAGCTCAAACTGCTGCTGCTGTAGCGCCAAAAAGTGCTGGTGGAGCTGACTCTGCTGCTGAAACAGCGTCGCTATCAGCACAGCTAGCGAGCCTGCCCCCGGCCGTCGCGATGGCAACGGCGCTAAGGGGGGCAGTTTTAGCGCTGGAGCGGTTGGCATGGTCACCGTAGCTAGCGCCATCGCGGGATTAGGCGCTCTACAGTAGGCGGCGAGAGTCTCTGCCCAAGCCTCTGTGAGCAGCGGGGGGACGGGCGTTAGCGTCAGCGTTCGTTCTAATGCCGGCTGGTAGAGAGAGAACTGGTTAAGTTGCAGCGGCTGGCCGGCGCACCAGAGCTCCACAGTGTTGCGATAGAGCTGCGCGACACTATCACTTCCCACCTCATCCATCGCGATCGTTAACGAGTGGCGCAACTGCTGTGGCGACAAAATGTGCGCTATCGCCCGAGTTAATGAGTTGCGTGGCCCATGCTCAATAAAAATTCTCACCCCATCGGCAAAGGCCTGTCGGACACTCTTGCTAAAGTCGATAGTCACGCCGGCTTGACCGGTGAGCGCCTCGGCGACGCTAGCGCTCGTCGGCCGATAGGGGCCATTAAGATAGTTAGAGTAGAAGCGAACGCGGCTCTGGGGCTGCACCGGACGGGTATGGAGCTGACGCCACAGCGGCTCAAAATCGCCCAACACCGGCGCATGGCAGGCCAACTCATGGCGCAAAGCGGTATGGCGCACCTTTGGCAGTCGGGCTAACAGCGCCTGACACGCACTCGCCTCCCCCGCCACCACACACTCGCTGTCGGAGAGGATAATCGTTAAGTAGAGCCGCTCATAGTCGGCCAATAGCGGTCTGACTTGGGCGGCATCGGTGTAGAGGATCCAGCTCTGCCACACCATAGGGCTCTCGGGGGCGATCCCCCAGTAGCGTTTAACGGCGCGATACTCCCCGGCTAACTCAGTTTGGTAGAGATTGGCTTGCCAAATCGCATCCAATAGCTGGCCGATATCGTCCCACACATCAAACGCTAACAGGGCATTCGTCTCCCCCGATGAGAGTCCAAACGCCGCCTCCGGCGCCAAACCCCAAATTTGACGACTAATTAGCGCATGTAGCTGGGCCACAAAACTGCTGCCGATTAACTCGTTAAAGGGGCGACTCTCGCTCGACTCGCCACTCCAGCGCGGATAGAGCCAGCCGCCGTAGCGCTCTAGCTCGCCCCCAAATCGTGCCGCTAGGGCGCGAACCAGTAGCGGATAGTCGGCCACCAACGACTCTGCCGCACCGCAATAGGCGGCGGCGGCACCGGTAAAGATGGCCGCCACCTCTCCGCTGAGGGGCGCAGGATAGAAACAGATCTGGTCAATCCAGCCACGGTCAGGTTGCCGCTGGGCTAGGTTGGCCAGAGCGCGCTGCTTGAGCCGCTGATAGTCGCTAAGATCGCGACAATAGAAGCCGCAGCGACACCCTCCCCCCCCCTCTTCACCCGGTTGTAGCGGTCGATCAGCCTCAAGTCGCTCTCTTAACTGCTCAATAGTATCGGCGGCAAATAGCGCCAGTTGTGGCTGTGGTTTTAGGCTAAAAAGTAGCGGCAGGGCGCAGGTAGGTAGCGGTTGCGAGGCGCTTTGCAGTGGATTCTGCCCTCGAATCTGCGCTAATAGCGCTAAACTGGGGTGTAGCAGTGGCTCAACGAGCCGATTGCGACCTAGCAGCCCCACAGGGGGGGAGGCGGTGGCGAGCTTAGACTAAAGTCGGACGGTAGCAGGGTGAGATAGGGGAGCTGTCGTTGCTGCGCCACACTCGCCCGACACAATATCCACACCACCGCGCCATCGGTATCGGTATCATGGCTCGATAACACCTCATCGGCTATATCGATCACCCCGACAATGGCGCTCTCTAGCGCCCCACTACCTATCTGTTGCAGAGCGTAGTTTAGACTTACTGCCGCACTCTCTGCCGCTGCCGACAAGGTAAATCCTTCAGCGGTAAAGTGGTAGCGGTTATTGAGCCGATTGGCGGGAATATTGGGCATACACCCCACCACTCGCGCGGCTGTTAGCGCAGGATAGATCTGATCTTTTAGCGCCTTTAACGGCGCCTCGGCCAGAGTGATACCCGCCTGTTGCAGATAGTCGTTAAGGCGTAGTCGGAGTCCGACGCGATTAATCTCGGGGGCGACCTCCATGGCGATAAAGAGGCCAGTTTTCGCGCCATCTAACTGGGCTAGCAGCCGATGTTGGCTATCTAATAGCTCAAGTAGCAGCGTCTGCTGGGTTAAACACTGCGCTAGATCGTGCGGCGGAAAGCCGAGCGAGTGGCTACGCAGTCTAATCGAACTCATCTTCGGCTCAAACGGCTCAAGCGGCTGCTCGCGCTGGTGGAGCTCTTGTGCGAGCTCTGTTAGCGAACTGCGATTGCCATAGTTAGCCGCCATCGCCACTAGCGCCACCTCAATCGGCTGCCGTGGCGCTACTTTAGTCCCAACATACTCTAGCTGCTGAGGAAACTGCGCCGGATTCCACTCCTCTAAAATCAGATGGGCATTATTGCCACCAAAGCCGAAGTTATTGACCGCCGCCCGTCGCGGACTCTCTTCGGCAGGCCAGCTCAGCCGCTGGCTAGGCAGATAGAAGCGGGTCGCCGCTAGCTCGGGAGTCAGTTCGCTCGGTGGCGGCATATAGGGGAGCTGCTGCTGCCCAAACCCCTGTAGCACTTTAATGAGGCTAGCACCGCCCGAGGCGGTAATTAGGTGGCCGATATTGGCCTTCAGTGAGCCTATCGCCAAAGCTCTATGACGACCGAAAATCTCCGCTAGGCTGGCGATCTCCACCGCATCACCGGTCGCGGTACCGGTCGCATGGCACTCAACGAAGCCAATCGAGGCCGGATCGATACCGCAGCTCGCATACGCCTGCTGCATCGATACCACCTGGCCACGCTTAGCAGGCGAGAGAAACCCACCGCTTCGTCCATCATTAGAGAGACCGATGCCACGAATGAGGCCGATAATAGTATCGCCATGGTTAAGGGCATCCTCAAGCCGCTTAAGCGCCACCATCGCCACCCCTTCGGCGGGAAGCAGACCATCGGCATCCCGATGAAAGGGGCGCGACTGCCCAGAGGGCGAGAGCGCTTTTAACGCACTAAAACCGACATGGAGAAAGAGTGAATCGACATGGTTCACCCCACCGACTAGGAGTAGATCGGCCCGACCCTGATGGAGCTGATCGCAGGCGAGTTTCACCGCATAGAGGGTTGAGGCGCAGGCTGCATCGATAGAGAACGCCTCACCGCCGAGCCGTAACTGCTGTTTAATCAGCTGTGACGGTAGGCTCGAACCGTAGCGATTCGGAAAGAGGCCCGCTTCCGGCGGGGGGAACTTATCGGGCAGAAGCTGGTGTAGCGCCTGCTGCTCATAGAGCTGAGAGTGGCTAGGGGTCGGGTAGGAGAGATTGCCCAAAATCGTCGCGGTTTTATCCCGTAGCCTCTCGCTCACCCCCGCGACCTGATCCAAAAGCTGCTGTGCGGCGGTTAAACTCCATTGACAGAGCGGATCGAGATGGTTTAGCGCCGCCCTATCGCCCGTCAATCGCTCAGGGTGCCATGCAAACGATGTTACGTACCCCCCTTGAGCGCAGTAGGCGTGATCGCCGCTCATCGCCGCAGCAGGGCGAACCACCTGGTCAGGTTCGAGACGCCAATACCCCGCCGGTACCTCCCCGATCGCACTCTCCCCTTGAGCCACTAGCTGCCATAACTCTGCGCTAGTGTGGCAGCGCGGCAGGATTAGACTCTCGCCAACAATCGCAATCGCAGGCCAAGAGTCGCTCATTGCGCCACCCCACTCGCCGCAAGCGGGCTCGGTTGCCGAAAGATTAGCCGAGAACTCGCGCCACTCACCTCCAGCGCCTCAATGAGTGCGATCAGCTCACCACTGGCGCTATAGAGCGCCAAATCGCCACAACAGCGCTGGGGATCGTGCCGCTGCAGGGTAAATTGCAACAGACTCTGCGGCTGAAGCCAGAGCGAGTCGCTATCGGGCTTGACCCAACAGCGCTGCAAGCGGATCGGAAGTGTATCGCGATCATAGCGCTGAACCATCCACAACAGCGCGAGCTGCAACGCCCCATCGAGCAGGGGGAGCGGCGTATGCCACTGCTGCTCAAGGCCCCCAAGCGGCTCTGCCTGACAGAGTAGCGCGGTGGCAAAGGAGTCACTAAACTGTAGTAGCTGCTGCACCACTTGCAGCGTTGGGCCATGAAATAGCGTGTTAGGATAGAGAGTGTCGATAGACCACGACTCGGGACGGGGGAGAAAATGGCTCTGATCCATGACGCTGCGACACCCGTTCGCCGCCGCTTTCGCCGTCGCACTGTAGTGTAACATCTCATCCCCTAACAGGAGCGCTAGATCGCACTGCTCCCCCTCTGTTTGAGCCGAATCTGATACCACTCTCCCCGCCCTGAGTGAAAGTCGGTTAGCGTGATCCCTCGATTAACACAAAACGACTCTAGCTCCACCGCCCCCCCTAAGCAGAGCTGACCGGCCCGCAAAAACCACTCAACCACCATCGCTGCCGGTACGACGACTCGATCTTTAATTTGGTGATCACTTAGCCAAGGCAGAACGGCTTGGCTCAGATAGAGCGATAACGCGCTCGGCTGACGGCGCTGCTTGAGTGCCCAGTTATCCATAGCGCCGCCAATCACCACCTCGACACAGCTCTCGACACTCTCGTGCAGCTCAGCCACAAAGGCCTCGACACCGGCATCGAGCGCCAGTAGCTCCACCCCCTGGGCGGCAAAGTGGGCTTTAAGTTGGGGCGAGACCATCCCCCCGCCCACGGCCCCCAGTTAATCGACTTCACCAGGCAGGGTTGGGCGGCGGCTAGGCGGCGATCACGCTCAAATTGGCACACTTTATTGAGGACTTCGTTGGCCATGGCATAGTCGCTCTGGCCCCGATTACCGGTTCGTGCGGCGACAGATGAGAAGCAGCAGATAAGGGTCAGTGGATCGTCGCAGGTTAACCTTAATAGAGTGCGAAACCCCTCCACTTTGGTGTTAAAGACCTGATGAAACTGAGCATCGCTCTTAGCCTGAATTAACTTATCGGCCAACACCCCCGCCCCATGCACGATCCCACGAATCGCGCCCCACTCGGCCCGAATCGTGGTAAGAGCGTGCTCAACCGCCGCTCGATCACTAATATCGCAGCGAAAATAGCGTACCGTTGCCCCAGTCTGCTCTAGCCGGTGTCGGTTACGCGCCATCTCGCGATTGGCGTGTATCGCCGCTAACTGTGATCTTAACTGCGTTGGGGTCAGCGACTCCCCCTTCGCTTTCGCCTGTTGCAACAGCCACTGCTGTAGGGCGGCATCGCTGGTGAGCCCCCTCGTCTCTAGGGCCTCCTCGCTAAAAGCAGAGCGGCCTAAAAGCGCCAATTTTAGCGGGATGTGTTGCGTGAGGGCGACCAGACAGTCGGCAGTCACCCCCCTTAGGCCGCCACTGACGATCCAAACATCCCCGTCCTCTCTCGTCCCCGGCTTAGCGCTTCACTGGGGGAGTGGCATTAACGGGCTCTGGTAGCAGGTTCGCTGTCGTTCGGCATTATAGACCACCTCTAACTCATCTCCCCCTGCGGTTAACTCCGCAAAAAGGAGCGCCGCCGTCGTCTCGGCATCCAGCGACGCCTCAAAGGCGATACTTTTGAGGCCAACGCCAGACCACTCTTTATCGGCCGTCTTAATCAGCGCGGCTAATCCGGCCAGGTATGGCTGCTCGCTCTGATAGGCGCAGATCAGTAGCCCTGCCGGTGCGCGAGTGTGCGACTGAGATAACTGGTACGATTGAATGGTGTGGCGAGCTAAGGCAAAGGCGCGATAGTTGAGCGTGATCGCCTCGGTGTCGCTGTTATCAATAGCTAGCCCCTCCAGATAGATAACGGCTTTACAGGGGCGTGCCATCGCGGCGGCATAGTCGAGCAGTTCGGCCTCAAGCCCTGCTGCAAGCAGTTTTGCGACTAAAGCGACCCCCACGCCGCGGCTATCGGCAACCACACTCAACGGCGTCGCCGCGAGTAGATCGGTAAGCGCAAAACCGATTAAAGGGGTTAGTCTCAGGGTGACAGGATATCTATACGCTTTTTTTTTTGTCACTGCCGCCGGCAAATTCGATAATTTCACCTAAGGTATTCATCGCCGCCAGTTGGGTCGTATCGGCACCATGAAGGGCGGGGATCTGCTCTTGAAGTGCCGATAGAATTTCGACCCGCTTAATCGAATCGATGCCCAGCTCCGACTCCATATCGAGCTCTAGGCCGATCATCTCCTCTGGATAGCCGGTCTTTTCGGCCACCACGGTTAGGAGTAGCGGTTTAATATCGATCGCAATCTTATCGACCGCAGCCTCCGCTTCGAGTGGCGCTGGAGCCACTGGCGGGGGGGAGCGGGTGGCGGCGCTAACGGTACGGCATCACCAGCCGGGGGTGGCGGCCGCGCTCGTCCGCCAACAGCGGGTCGGGGAGGTGGAGGAGCCGGTATGGCCGTTTGCGTCGGGGCAGCGCCCGCCGCGACCCCGACTAACGAGCTCAGTAGCTGTTGGGTCGCCTGTAGATAGCCTTGATGGCTCTGAGCTAGCGTCTGCTGGAACGCCTGTTGTGCCTGAAAGGCGCTCTGCTGAATCGCCTCAATCGTAGTTAGCCACTCGGCCGATAGTGCAGCCTCGGGTACAGCGCGGATCGGCGCTGGCTGAGTTGAGTTGACGGCTTGGGGTTGGGGATGTGGTGGAGTTGAGTTCATAGTCACAGTCTGCTTTAACGGGTTAATAAAGTGGGTGGGGGTCGATAGGAGTGCGGTTTTAGCGGTCTCATTCGCTTTAGGAAGTGCGGCGCTCCCCCCCTTCGGTGGATAGGGTTTGCCAAAATTGGCGCCATTAATCATGACTGTCGCTTGGGAGCCTTCACGCTGCGTTAATGGTCGCTCTTCGGGCGCAAAATCGTTCCAAAGAGAGCTCAGAGAGATCGGCACCCCGAGGGCGTGTAGCTGTGCCATCGCCCGCCAAAAGGCGGAGACCGAATCGACCTTCGGCCCTAAATCGAGCGAGATGGCGTTGGCCGCCTCACCTAGGGTATCGCGCACCATCTGGCTTAACGCTCTGCCCGGGCCGGCCTCAATGAAGGTGGTCACACCGCTCTGATGCATCTGCTCTAACTCAGCCATAAAGTGGACCTGATTGGCCAGTTGTGCGCTCAGTTCGGCCTTAATGTCGCTGCTCTTATCGGGATAGAGCTTGCCGGTTAAGTTAGAGAAGATCGGGACTCGGGGGCGGTGAAATCGCTTTGGGTGGAGACATTTGGCCAACTCATCTTCGGCGGCGGCAACCCAGTCGGAGTGAAAAGCGGTCGGGACATTGAGACGCCGAAAGCGGAGCTGCTGCTGCGTTAACAGCGCCTCAAAGGTAGCTAGGTCACTGACCGCCCCGGTCACGACGCTCTGCTTACGGCTATTGATGTTGGCGATAGAGAGAGAGCCCTCAAACGACTGTAGTAACGCCTCAAGCTGTGCGGGTGAGCAAAAGATGGCGCTCATGCCCCCCCTCGCTCCGCCCCCCTGCCGTTGACTGACTGCCGCCATCAATTCGGCCCGTTTGCAGGAGATGGCCAGCATCTCGTCAGCCGAATCGATAACACCGGCAGCATAGAGTGCCGGTATCTCGCCATAGGAGTGGCCGGCGTAGCTGTCGGGTTTAAGCCCTAGCTGCTGCAGTAGCGCTAAATGTGAGAGGGAGAGCAGCCCGATGGCGGGTTGAATCACTTCGATTTGCTCCAATCGCTGCTGCTGCTCGGCTAGCTCACGCTCACTAAAGACGGGGATAGGATAGACAAGATCGTGCAGCCTCTGGCCAGAGAGGCTAAGATCACCATAGCTATCCCACGGTTGGCGGGCCGCCTCAAACTGACAGAGAAGATCGCGCCCCATATTGAGATAGTGCCCCCTTGACCGGCAAAGAGTAGCGCTACCCCCCCCTGCCGCTCCCTCTGATGCAGCCACACCGCATTGGGAATCGTCAACGACTCTCCCTGCTCTATGGCTTTATGCTGGTGCTGTAGCTGCTCGATTCGCTGCCGCAACTCCTCGCTAGAGCTAGCGACTAGGCTTAACCGTGTTCGGTGGTGCGGTTCAACGCTCTGGTGTGACTCTCTCGCTAGGGTGGTGAGTGAGATTGAGGGTGAGTTAAGCCGCCGCTGAAGCTGGGTTAGCTGCTGCTGGAGCGCTGTCGGCGAGGTGGCCGAAAGGGTCACTACTATCTGCTGCTGTTGGCGCTGGCTATAGAGGCGGGGCGGTTTATGGTGGGGGTCGAGGTACTCCTCAACACTCAAATGAAAGTTACTGCCCCCAAAACCAAACGAGCTGACCGAAGCGCGTCTCGGCTGGGTCGGCTTGGCGATCCAGGGGCGAGTTTCGCTATTGAGGTAGAGCGGGCTCTGCTCAATCTCCATCCTCTCATTGGGCTGCTCCACTTTAATCGTGCGCGGTAGCACCTTATGGTGGAGTGCTAAGACTATTTTTAGCAGACTGACCGCGCCGGCAGTCGATTTGGTATGGCCAATTTGGGACTTAATCGAGCCGAGGGCACAATACTGTTTACCGCGCGACTTGGTGGTCTCATCATTGGCAAAGGCGAGCTTGAGCCCCTCAAACTCAGCCGCATCTCCCGCTTTCGTTCCGGTGCCATGCGCCTCAATGAGCTCGACACTACCTAAACCGTAGTCGAGTGGTTGGTAGGTGCGACTGATCGCTTTCGACTGGCCAGCGGCGTCAGGGGCGTAGATCGATCTGCTTTTGCCATCTGACGATGAGCCGCAGCTATTAAGAACCGCGAAGATGTTATCGCCATCGCGCTTGGCATCCGCTAGACGACGCAGGGCAAACAGAACAACCCCTTCACCCAAAATAGTGCCATCGGCGCTGTTCGCGAAGGGGCGAATATCTCCGCTCGGGGAGAGGGCTGGGGTCTTGGTAAAGCACATATACATGAAGATATTGTTTAAGGCATCGACCCCCCTGAAATCACCAGATCGGTATGGCCGTTCTGTAGCTCATGCATCGCCATATTGATCGCAGCGAGGCTACTGGCGCAAGCGGCATCGGTCACAAAGTTACACCCCCCTAAATTGAGCTTATTGGCGACCCGTCCTGCGACCACATTCGAGAGCAGCCCGGGGAAGGTGTTTTCTGTCCAGTCGGGATACTCCCGCTCGATATGACGGCAGATATGATCAATCTCACTCTCTGCTAGGCCATACTCCCGTAGCACCTTCCTCCAGACCGGTTTTTGAATTTTGGCCGCCATCAGCTCCTGCATCTCACTACCGGCGGCGACACCTAGAATAATGCCGATATTGTTTAGTTTCACCTTCTGCTGCTGTACGCTCCGTGTCGTCCTTAGTAGCTCTTTGGCGGCAATGAGGGCGAGTAGCTGGTTGGTATCGGTCGCGGTTAGTGAGTTAGGCGGCATGCTAAATTCGATCGGATCGAATGGAATATCAGTAAGAAACCCGCCGCTTTTGGTGTAGAGTTTGGCAAACTCTTTTGAGTCCGGCTCGTAGTAGTCATCGATTAACCAGTGGCTCGGTGGTACTTCGGTAATCAGATCGGTGCCATCGAGAATGTGGCGCCACGCCTCTTCGGGGGTGGTCGAGCCGGGTAAGAGTGACGATAGCGCCACGACCGCAATCGGCGTCTGCTGTTTTGGCATCTTGTTGTCGTTCCTAAACCGTCATCGGTTGCGGTTGATAGTGGAGCTGGTGCATAGCCACCGGAACCCCATAAGTTCGGCACTGCTGTGCCCGAGTATAGAGTGCCGCCCCTTCGAGTAGATTCAGGGCGACTTGAGCAATATGGCGGTTGGCTAGCGGCTCTAAAAAGGAGCCGGCAACCCAGCGGTTAAAGGCACCGAGCGCAGGCCCGCACCAAATTTGATAATCGAGTGTCCGTGCGCTATCGCCCTGTAGCGCCCACTGGCTGCTCTTGCCTAGATACCAGCGAAACAGTAGCGCCATCTTATATTTGGGGCTCTCGTTAGCCCGCTGTAGCTCTCTTGGATCTAGCTGTTGAAAGTAGTCGCAGGTGGCGCTCCAGATCTGGGGTAGGCTTTGGCGAAATATCTTCTGCTCTAGCTCGGTACGAATCTCAGCCGGTAGCTGTTCAATCGAGCTATAGCGGTGGTAGATCTCCTGTAGGCGGTTACCACGCATCCCCATCATCGTCCCCTTTTTCAGCACCTGAACCTTGCCGCCAAGCTCAAACATATCGGCAGAGGGGGTGGTGATAGTGTCGGCGATGTCGGCGCTAGCTAGCAGGGTTTTGGCCTCATTCGATAGCGCCGACTCAACTGTCGCTTGGTGGACTGAACCGAGCAGCACATAGGAGGCGCCAAGGGTAAAGGCAGCGGCAATCGCCTGTGGCGTCCCCAGACTACCGGCCGCACCTAATCGCACCGGAGTCGCGAAGTTGTATTGGCGCTGAAGCTGATCTCTAACCATGGCAGTGGCCCCGAACAGACTGTTGAGGGGACGCGAATCGGTGTGGCCACCGGAGTCTGACTCGACAGTTAAATCTTCTGCTAACGGCACCTGTGCGGCTAGCTCGGCCTGCTGCGGAGTAATCGCCCCCGAGGCGACCAGCTCCTGTAGCATCTTCGTCGGCGCAGGCTGCATGAAGTGGGCTGCAACCTCAGGGCGGGAGACTTTGGGAAAGAGGTAGTTTTGGCGCCGAATCACGCCCGACTCATCACGATAGAGACCAAGGCAGACATAGCGGGTTAGGGCGCGATTGCTCCCCATAAATGCCGCCGCCGAGACTCGACGCACCCCTAATGCCAGATAGAGATCGACTAGCCGCTCCTCCTGTTCAGGGGTCGCAGGGGTGTGAATTAGGTTAACGCCCCAGCTCGCGCCCAAGGGGGTAAGCGCTGTGGCAATCTCGATAAGCGCCGCCCGAATCGTCTCAGTCGCTAATCCTGCCGAACCGAAAAAGCCTAAGGCACCGATTTTGCCCAGTTCAATGACCATCGCCGCAGAGGCGATCCCCCGCGCCATCGCGCCGCCTACATAGGCGAAACGGCAGTGGTGCGCGGCTAAAAAGTGTCGATCCCCTAACCATTCGGGATAGAGTGGTGGTAAAGTACCGATCAACTCCCCCTCGGTTGGCGTTAGGTGAGCCTGTTGCGACAGCCCCATTAGCTGTTCATCACGATGGTAGAGAATATCAGTCCTCTCCCTAAATCGATAAACACACTGTTCAATCATGGGTAATGAGTATGCACAACTCGCTAAACTTGCCGCCATCAATGCTGCCTTGTGTGGGTAAAGCGGTGGAGCATACAGCAAATGGGCTTTGGCTCAAAATGGCAATTACCTCCTCAAAGTGGGTAAAATCTTAATAATCAATAATTTGTAGGTATTTTTGATGGAAATTATCTGGATATTAACCGCTATGACAGCCCTTTTTTTCGCGACGCTCCTCATTAGTCGCCTCCCCTTTGTCGGCCACCTGTTGCTGTTTCTGCTGCTGCCGATAGGCTTAGGGATCTATTGGTTTCTCTCTCCAGATGCCCTGTTTAATCTATTTGGCTATATTAAGTTTATTCTGCTCTGTTGTATCGCGCTCATTATCGCCGGCTTAAGATTTAAGGGGTGGCATACTCAGCCTTGGGCACGCAACCTACTCTATATCTTTCTCTTTCTTAATATCGGTGAGGCGATTTCGTTTGAGGTACTCGATCTCATTACCGGAGGGCCTGAGCGCGAGTATGGCGGTAACTGGATGAATGTGATAGCCGGCCTAACTATTCTGCTCTGCCAAGCCTACCCCCGATTTATAACGATCGATAGCGACAGTGGGCGACGCAATATGCACTATGATGTGGGGATGAAGTGGGTCATCGCCTATACCCTTTGGGATTTTACATTCATCTATAGCGCCCATGCCCCTAGTGAGATCTCTGGCTTGTGGATAGGGTTGGCCGTTATCCACCTGCTAACACCGCTATTAATGACCCTAAAGGATGCGTCGCTCTATCTGCAGCTGCGCGTCTATTCGCTCACGGTTGTGGTCGGTTATACCATCACCCTCCCCTACGAGCCGTGGATAGTCAAGACCCCCCACTGGTACTCTGCCGATATCGATCAGGGGTTGGCGCTACTCTCGCTCTCCATGGCGCTCTACCTCGCCTATAGCCATCTGCTGCCTTGGCTCAAATCGCCACACCCCCCGCCAATCTGTTACACTCAATGGCAGGCTCTCTAGTGCGCACTAGGTCACGCGCCACGAAAGTTTAAGGGGGATTTGTGTGATGGAAGCTCTACTCTGGATTGTCGTCTCTACCCTGATAGTCTCGCTGTTAACACTGCTTTTGATGCGTTTAAAGATGGGCGGCCTGCTGCTGGTCTATCTGCTCTTTCCGCTACTGCTGTTTGGCTATTTGGCGTGGTTTGAGATCGTCGCTGCCGGCTACTTTCTCTACATTAAGCTGATCTCGGTCTGTCTGGGGGTGCTGTTAATTGGGGCGCTGCGGTTTCGCCACTGGATCGACTACCACTGGGCTCGGGTACTGGGCTATCTGATGCTGTTTATTAATATTCTTGACCCATCTTTCGATTTGCTAGATCGAATAGTGCAAAAAATCAAATAGTTGAGACGAATTCAATGGGTAGTATGGCACTACATCTATGATTTTTCACGATGCAGAATGCAGAACGCGTGTTGACTGAGCCGAATTTAGATCAGCGTCATCTTTGTCGGATGGACCGAATAGTCGAGTCCCAGCGCATCCAGAACTGGACGTTGATGGGGTTCGATGCGGGTGGTTTTGCGCAGATGAATGGTGCGATTATCTTCACGCTTGACGGTGACACTCACCCGCTGACGATTGGCAAACAGCTGTCGCAGGGATGTCCAGCTCGCATGAATGTCGTGTGCTTTGAGTTGATGTCGCAGCGTATGCACGAGATGGTAACCGAGCAGGGTGATGAAGAGGTGGCCCTCGAGGCGATCGGCTGTATGGTGATAGACGGGGCGCATCCCCAGTTCGCTTTTCAGGCTGCGAAAGACCGCTTCGAGGTCGGTGAGCAGGATATAGGTCTGCCACAGCTTGGCAGCATCCCAATCGAGTAAATCGGTGCGCAGACAGTAGACGCCGGGATGGCTGGCCGCTGAGTCGGCGGCATCGTTGAGAGACCAGGTGATGGCCGTGGCTTTGCCCTCTTGTTCGCTGACGCTAATGGTATAGCGGGCGGCTGCACGGGAATACTTCTGTTTGAGCCGACCAATCCGCTCATGGATTTTCTCGCTGCTTTTGGTGCAACGGGGTTTAGATAGTCCCTCATTAAGGGCGGTTAACCCCGCTTCAAAGCGTTGCGCAATGCTATCCAGAATCGCCTGCTCTTTCAGTTCTCGCGCTTCGGAGTGGCAGTAGAGTTTGACTTCCCCCCGCTCGCCATCCTCAACCCGCTGCGCGCGTACGCAATTGCCGGGGCTCTCTTTGATCAGCGTGGCCTGGGTCTCATCAAACTCTCGATGGGGTTGACGGCTCACGACAATATAGTGGTAACCGGCACCTTTCAGCCACTGTAGATTCTTCTCACTGGCAATGCCGGCATCCATAATAACAGTACTGTGTGGCGAGGCTTCCAGCTCAGTGAGCAGACCCTCCAGGGTGGAGGGTTCGCTGACATTACCGGCAAAGTGGCGTGAACAGCGCGGAAAGCCACTGCTATCGAGTACCAGACCGAGGGTAACGAGCGGGCAGTCACTGCGCCGCTCCTTGGAGCGCCCACGCTGTGCCAGTTCGGAGTCGGGCGCTCCTTCAAAGAAGGTATTGGTCAAGTCATAGAGGGCGATAGTCTCCTTCAGATCGAAAAGCGTCTGCTCCCGCTGCCAGAGATGGGCCTCCAGTGCCGCTTTGTGTTTCCAGAGCAGGTCGCTGGCTTGATAGAGGCGATCATGCCCCATGGCGTCAAAGTCATAACCGATGAGCTCGCCCAGTCCACTCTGCTGCTGGAGCCAGTGATAGGTGGCCCACTCGCTGGCAGGAGAAGCCATGCGCCCAACGATATTGCCAATGGCTGCGGCCAGTTCATGACGGTTAAAGCCAAGCTCTTGCAGTTTATCAATCAGTTTCAGCTGTTGCAGCGCATGCAGAGCCAACTGTTCAATGCCAACCTGACGAGGCCGGCTTAGCTCCAGAGAGTCCATATCGACCGATTGCCAGGTGTGCGGCGGTAACGGTTCGCCGTAACCGGTTTGCTGTAGTTTGTTGCTCAACTGCTGGGCGGTCTGCTCCAGGGCGGTTGGCAGTGCCAGGGTGAGAAAATCGCCCTGTGCGTTCAACAGTTGCTCAATGCGGGCGGTCAGAAGCGGCCATTGCGCCGACTCTACACTAAAGTGGCGACCCAAATTGAGCAGGGTCTGTTGCTTGACCTTGCCGGCCACACGGGTGGATTCCACCAGTCGATAGGTGAAGTAGGGCTCACCGGAGCCGTGGCTTTTAATCGTAGTGCGACGAATATACATACTGACAGTGTAGCTGCAAAATGGGGGATTGCAAGCCTATCCGTCACATTATGGCACTACGATTTATTTTCAAAACTCAAGTAATTGATTTAATTAAAATCGCATATCGGGTTCCCGATATATTTTGGGGATTTTGGTCGGATTTGACGAAAGATGGGTTGAGGCGGTGCTATTTGAGTTTTTCGACTACTTTGCCGGCGGGCCGGAGCGGCTCTATGGTGGTAGTCTGCTCAACGGTTGCGCCGGTCTGCTACTGCTGTTGACTCAGGCCTACCCGCGCTTTTTTACTATTGAGCAAAAGAGTGGTCAAAATAACCTCCATTACGATCTGGGCACGATTTGGGTGATAGGCTATGTGGTGTGGAACTTCACCTTCGTCTATGGCACCAATCCCCCTAACGAGCCGACCGGACAGTGGGCGGCCGCCGCGCTAGTCCATCTGTTAGCTCCGCTGCTGTTAATGGGGGGCAACGCTATGCGCTTTATTCAGGCTCGAAGTTACTCGTTAGCGCTGGTGGTCGGCTGGATGTTGGTCGCCCCGGGTGAGCCCTATGTTTACACCGTCCCCGAGTGGTATCACCAGACGGTAGCTGAGCTGCTAGCGGCGCTCTCACTCGCGATTGTGGCGCTGTTTCTTGGGCAGAGTGTTCGCCACCACTATCGAAGTGATACGCCCCCCTCCAATCTGTTGATAACGCTGCTCAATAGACTATTTGAGCGCCGATAGGTTTAGCACCTTGCCGCAGAACTCTAACATGAACTTTGCCGATAAAGAGCTCTTTCTACGCCACCACCCGCTACTGCATCATATTCCTGTTGCGATTGCCGATTCGGTGATTGAGCAGTTTGAGTGGGCCTTTTTGGCCGCAGGAGAGACGCTAGTTCGTGAGGGGGATGAGAACCCTGTTTTGGCGATTTTGCATACCGGACGGCTTACTATCTATCGTGAGGGTCGGCCGATAGGGGCGCTGGAGGAGACCGCGATTATTGGCGAGATCTCCCTCATCGGGCAGCAGCGCGCCGCTGCGACCTTAATCGCTGAACGAGACTCGCTCATGCTTTGCATCGGTAAGCAGCCTATTGAGGCGTTAATGCTTAAACATAGCGCGCTAGCGCTACAGTTAGCCCAACTGTCGGTTAACCGTCTGACCGGAGCTAACGAATCGAGCGTAAGCGCTCAACCGTTATCGACCAATATCGCGCTGTTACCGCTAGAGGGGCCGCTTGAGTGGCAGAGCCGCTTTTGTGACAATCTACTGACCCACTTCCCTAACGCGCAGCTTATCTCTAAAGCGAAAGCTGAAGAGCATCTTGGCTTCGAGATAGGTACCTCGTTGTCGCCACGACAGCAGCAGCAGCTCACTCTTTGGATCGGGGAGTTGCAGCGCACCCACTCGCACCTGCTCTGGCTGACGACAACCGCACGCGATCTCTGGGGGGAGATGGGGGTGCGTCAGGCCACGCAGATCCTCTATCTCGCCGACCCCCTCTCTAAGCCACGGCTCACTCCGCTTGAGCAGGCGATTTGGGATAACCCCGCTCGTGCAGCGACGCAGAGTATGCATCTCATTCTCTATAACAGCACTGCCGATGAGTTACGCCGTTCAGCTATCGATTGGCTCGCTCCCCGCCGACTCTCGACCCTCCTCTCGCTCCAGAGCTATCATGCAAAGGCGCTACAGCCGGTGGCCGCCCTCACCGCTCAAAAACCGCTCATGATTCAGCGCCTCTCCCGATATCCGCTGCTAGCCACTCTGCAACCGCAGCAGCTACAGAGTGTGGCGAGCTATTTTACCGAAAAGAGTCTCCCCGCAGGGAGCACCCTCTGCTGTGAGGGTGAGCAGACCGACTCGCTCTATCTGGTCGAGTCGGGTCGCTTCTCGGCTCTTAAAGAGGGGCGGAGCGTGGCCGAATTCTACCCCGGTGAGGTGATTGGCGAAATTGGGTTACTCACCCAAACCCCTCGTAGCGCCACGCTTCGCGCCGAACGCTGCTCGACTGTCCTCGAAATGACTCGCGCCGATTTTGAGCGGTTAACCGCCCAAATTCCGCAGCTATCGCAGCGAATGTCACAACTGCTCTGCTGGCGGCTGCTACAAAAGAAGAGTCGTGCCCCCCTTGAGTTCACGATGACGATTGCCCTCATTCCCGTGGTCGCAGAGGATCCGCGCCAACAGCAGCAGTTTCAGTACCTCTCTAACGACTTTACCCGCTCACTACAGCAGCTACACGACACACTCGCCATCCGCCCTGAGAGTGTTAATCAGCTCTTTGGCCACAACACAGCACAACTCCCGCTTCAGGCAGCTGGCTCGACGCTGCTATCTGGCTATATCACCCAACAGGAGGCGCTCTATCCGTTGGTGCTACTGATTGGTGATTTTGGGGCGACCCATTGGAATGAGCGCATTATACGCCAAGCCGATCGGGTGGTACTGGTCTCTCACCACGACGCCGGCCCCCGACTAAGCGCGGTCGAGCGGGAGCTACAGCCGATCCTCGATACGCTCGACCCTCCTCCGGAACTGGCCATTTTACAGCCCCAACAGGCAACGGAGGGGCGCGGCACCGCCAACTGGCTTACCCTTCGTAAACTCAATAACCACCACCATATCCGCATCGGCTCAAGCGCCGATAGTGATCGCGCCGCGCGAATGGTCACCGGTCACGCTATCGGCCTGGTGCTGTCAGGGGTCTCCTCGCGCGCCATTGCCCATGTCGGGGTGGTGCGGGCGCTGGAGGATAGCCAGATCCCCATCGACTGTATTAGCGGCTCCAGCTCAGGGAGTGGGATTGCGGGGGCGGTGATCCTCGATAGCTCATGGCGCCGTGCACGGGAGATTGCGCTGTTCATGATACGCCACGCCGCTCCCAGTCTGCGTAAATTTACCCTCCCCTACACCTCGCTTCTAAGCGGCCAAGATGCCGATACTCTGCTACGCCAGAACTACGGTGACGGCCTATTAGAAGATCAGTTCATTCGCTGCATTCCGGTCGCTGCTGATATTAAACATGGTCAGCTCGTTGAGATTAGAAAAGGGCCTATCTGGAAGGCGATTCGAACCAGCACCTCGCTACCGGTGATCTGGCCACCGGTCATCGATCGCGACAATGATCAGGTTCTGGTCGATGGCGGCCTCATCGATAATGTACCGGCGGCAACACTCTATAGCTACTGTCAGCACGGCTGGACGCTCATCTCCGACTCCAACCCAGCCTCGCTCCCCTTTGAGGGGGTCAAGCCCTATGGTACTGTCGTCTCCGGCTGGAGGGTGTTATGGGATAAGCTACGCGGCAGAGTCGATCCTGAGGGCCACTATCCGGCTCTAATGGAGGTGGTCGGCCATGCGATGTGTATGGAGAGCTACCGCAATGCTCGCAATTTGCAACAGGGAGCTAACCCCCGCATCCTTTCGTTCAATATCGTTGTCCCCTTCGCCGGTCTGTTTGGGATAAAAGATATCAATAAATCGCTACAGATGGAGGAGTTTACCTACCAAAAGTCGTTAGAGATTATCGCTAACAATCCACAAATTTACGATATTTTGCCTAAAGAGAGCCCATGAAGAGAATCGATCCCCCCGCCACGATGAGCCCCCTCTTTGCGACTATCTGGCAGGCGTTGGCCAGTGAGCGCAAGAGTCTTGCTATCGGTCTGTTGCTGGTCACGATAACGGTCACTTTTATGGTGGGGCTACCGCTCTACTACCGCTATCTGCTGGATGAGGCAGTGATTAAGTCAGATATGGCACTCCTTAGTACCATGTTAATCGGCTTAGCGATTGCCTATCTGGTGAATAGCGGTGCGGCGCTACTGCAAGCGAAGGTGTTTGCTAACCTGTCAGCCAAAATCAGTCGTCAGCTACGGCGACAGATGTTTATCACGCTACAAAGCCGCTGCGATACGGAGTGCGACAGTGCCGCTATGGCGAACCACTTTAGCGCTGATCTGGCCGCTGTCGAGAAGTATTTGGCGCAACCGATACGGGTCATGCTGATTCACGCCTCGGTGCTACTGATGAGTGCTCTGCTGCTGTTTGTGATCGAGTGGCGTCTGGCGCTCTTTACCTACACGATTATTCCGATCATTATGGTAGCGATGAAGCTGCTCTCAAAACCGACCAATCGTTACGCCGATAAGAAGAAGGGCTGCGATGCTAAGATAGCCGCCTTCGTCTCCGAAGAGGTAAGAACGGCAACGATGCTGCACCTATTTGGCTTAAAACGGCAGCGACAGCAGCAGTTTCAGCAGCAGAGCGATAGCATGCATCAGTATGAGCAGCTAAGCGCCTTCTGGAGTGCTACTACCGGCGAGATCTCGATTATTTTGGTCAATTTAATTCAAATCGGTATCTTCGGTCTCGGCGCTTGGTTTGCTATCTCCGGCTATATTACCATCGGTATTTTGATCGCCTACGCCGGTTTAATGATTAATATCTCTAACGCCGGCATCACCCTCAGCCAGCTCGCCCCTCAGCTCTTTGACGCCGCCTCGGCTCACCAGCGCATTCGGCAGCTACTGCAAGCGCAGCTACCCCAATCGACTCACAGCGGCGGCGGCAAGCGGCTAGATCAGATTGAGACGATAACGCTAACGCAGGTCGGGTTTGGCTACTTGCCACAACAGACGATCTTAAAACAGATTAATCTCACCCTCCGGCAGGGGGAGCATGTCGCTATTGTCGGCTCAAGCGGCTCGGGCAAAAGTACACTGCTAAAGCTGATGATGGGACTAGAGTCGTGTCGTGAGGGTCAGATCTGCTACAATCAGATCCCGATAGAGCAGCTCGATCTGGCCACGCTGCACCAACGAATGGCGACGGTATTTCAACAGCCGCTGCTGCTAAATACCACCCTTAGTGACAATATCCGTTGCGGTAAACTCGATGCCACCGAGCAACAGATAGAGCAGGCGGCAAGGGAGGCCGGTATAGCGGCCACTATTGAACAGATGGCGCAGGGGTATCAGAGCGTGGTCGGTGAGAGCGGCGGTAGTCTCTCCGGCGGTCAGCAGCAGCGTATCGCTATCGCCCGAGCGTTAATTCGGCAGCCGCAAGTGCTCATTCTCGATGAGGCGACCTCGGCACTCGATGCCACGACCGAACAGGCTTTTATTGAGATGTTGCAGCAACATAGCCACAACCGAACCGTGATTGCGGTCACCCATCGCCTCTCACTCGCCACAGCGATGGATCGTATTGTGGTGCTAGATCAGGGTGAGATCGTTGAAGATGGCTCACACAGCGAGCTTTTGCAACACAACGGTCTCTATGCCCTACTATGGCAGAAGCAGGCGGTTGCTCATAGTAGCGCCGACACTTAGGCACTTTGCGTTTTACCCTAAAATAGCCGATGGCCTCCCCCTCACTCAACCGGTTTAAGCACCATACCGTTATTATCACCGGCTCGGCTCACGGCATCGGTCGCGCCTGTATGCAGCGCTTTCGCCAAGAGGGGGCGACGGTAATCGGTATCGATAGCGATCACAACGCTAATCAGCAGTTAGTCGCACAACTTAACGGCTGCTATGACCATGAGCTCAAGATGGCGTTCGCTTTTGAGTGTGACCTCAGCGATGAGTCGGCGGTGGAGCATACCTTTGCCACTCTACTCTCCCGCTGGCCGACTATTAATACTCTTATCTGCTCCGCTGGGATCTACAGTGGTCAGCCACTACCGCAGGTCACTACGGCCGCTTGGCAACAGGTTCTCAATACCAATTTAAGTGCTCTTTTCTACTGCAATCGAGCCATTAGCCATACTCTACAGCAGCAGCGCTGCGGCTCCATTATTAATATCTCCTCCATGGCCGGGAAGAGTAGTTTTCCCGCTTCGGCGCAATACTCCGCCTCCAAAAGTGGCGTCATCGGCTTAACTCGCTCTGTGGCGCTCGATTTAGCCCCCTTTCACTGTACCGCGAATGCGATCTGCCCCGGTAATACCGATACCCGTATGTTACGACAGGTGGCCGAAGTGGTCTCAGCAAGGCAGGGGATCACCCCCACCGCTTGGTTAGCACAGCGCCAACAAGAGTGCCCGATGGGACGCTTTGCCGACCCCGCCGAGATCGCCGGCGCTGCCGCTTTTCTCGCCTCGGAAGATGCCCGTTATCTTACCGGTCAGGCGATTGAGATCGATGGCGGAATGGTGTTGTGTTAGGGGTTAGTCGGAGAGAAACACTCACAATTATTGTGGATAAAGCTGGGGGGAACTTGCATTAAACATAAAATAAACATATAGTTAGCTGGAAAAATTTTTATTGGTCAAAAAATAACCAACAAAGTTAGATTGGCGTTAGAGCCCATGGCTGAAATCATTGAATCGATAACCGGTATTGTCCATCGCGTGACCTTCCATAGTCCAGACACCGGCTGGTCAGTACTCAAGGTACACCCCTTTCACGCCCCCGAAACTCAAGAGACGGTGACGGTACACCAGATGCAGGTCTTCGCCGGCGCTACCATGCAGTTTGAGGGTCACTGGATAACCCACCCGCAATATGGTCGCCAGTTTAAAGCCATTAAAGCAACCGAGAAGAAGCCCGCTTCGGCAGCCGCTTTAGAAAAATATCTTGGCTCGGGGTTAATTAAAGGCGTCGGCCCTATCACGGCAAAACGCATTGTGACACACTTTAAAGAGGAGACACTACGGGTCTTTGATGAGCAGATAGAGCGCCTCACTGAAGTGCCCGGTATTGCACAGTTAAAGCTACAGTCGATTCGAAGTGCTTGGCTTGAACACTGCGCCATTCGGAATGTGATGATGTTTCTGCAAGAGCATGGTATCAGTACTCTGTTTGCCGTGCGGATCTATCAATCTTATGGGGATGAGGCGATTGAACGAGTCTCTACAGATCCCTATGCTCTGGCCAGAGATTTTTATGGGATCGGCTTTTTTTCTGCCGATAAGGTCGCCTTAAGTCTCGGTTTAGCTAAAGATAGCGCTCAAAGGATTCAGGCGGCGATTCGTCACCTACTCTCCGCCTCAAGGGAGGAGGGCCACTGCTATCTCACCGAGCAGCAGCTCACGACCCAGCTCACCGAGCTGCTACGGCTCCCGTTTGCAGAGGGCGTTGGCCATTTTCTCTCCGAGATGGCAGACAATGATCAACTGCGTATGCGTCAGCTCTCTTTGGATAACCAGCAACAGAGCTGTTACTACAGTAAATCGCTCTATTACGATGAGCTGGCGGTTGCTAACCGTTTTCGCCAGCACAGAGAGCCTCTCTTGCTAGATGAGGCGAGAGTGGTACGCTGGATTGAGCGCTACTGCCAAACAAAGTCGATAGTGTTGAGTCGTGAACAGGCCGATGCGGTCAAAGGCATCGCCTGTCAACCTATCTCCATACTAACCGGTGGCCCCGGGTGTGGCAAAACCACGACCACGCTGGTCATTGTCAGGCTGTTTGAGGCGATGCGGAAGCGAGTTCTCCTCGCTGCGCCGACCGGACGGGCGGCACAACGGATGAGTGAGGTCATCGGACGGGAGGCAAAAACGATTCATCGGCTGTTAGGGTGGCAAAATGGGGCCTTTCAAAAGAGGGGCGATACCCCCCTTGAGTGTGATGTACTGATTGTGGATGAGTGCTCTATGCTCGATATCACTTTAACGGCGGCACTACTCCAAGCAACGCCTACCGAGAGTCAGCTCCTGCTTATTGGGGATGCCGATCAACTCCCTTCCGTCGGTGCGGGGAATGTGCTGCACGATCTAATTGAGTCGGCTACACTCCCCTGCTACCGCCTAACCCAGATCTTTCGTCAGGCGGCGCAATCTCAGATTATTCAGGCCGCCCACCAGATCAATCAGGGCATCCTCCCTTCCATCGACTCCCCCTTTGCCAAGCCGCAGTTGTGGCAAAAGCAGTCAGACTGTCTCTTTATCGATAGCGAAGAGGCGACCCAAGAGCAGTTGCGGTTTATCCATCGAGTCCGTACCCAACTGCCACAGCTACTTGAGAGTGACTCGCGCTTAGCGGCAGAGCAGCCGCCGATCCCCCTTGACGAAGAGCCGCCATTCACTATCCCAGACAAGTATGCCCATGTCGATTTAGCGCAGTTAGCCAACAGTGAGCAGGAGATTGAGCAGTTAAAGCTGTTAATGAAACGGCTGCCTCCATACTCCTCCCTGCACTACAACCTATCAGCGATCGATGTGGTGTTACGGTTATGGCTACAGTGGATCCCGAAATATTACCCGAATGAGGAGATTCAAATCCTCTCCCCGATGACACGCGGTTCGCTAGGGACGGTAAATCTAAATCGATTGATGCAGCAACAGGCCAATCCACCCCAGGCAGGAAAGGCGCAATTAACCGTCGGTGATCGCATCTACCGCACAGGTGATCGGGTGATTCACCGCCGTAATAACTACGATCTGAATGTCTTTAATGGCGATATCGGCCATATTGTGGCGATTGATACCGCTCGCCTAACCTGTAGTGTCCGCTTTTTACCCGATAATCGTCTAGTCAACTATCAAAAAGAGCAGCTAGTCGAACTCGATTTAGCCTATGCCATTACGATCCACAAATCACAGGGCTCTGAGTTTGCGGTGGTGGTTATGCCGCTGTTAACACAGCACTTTAAGATGCTCTACCGCAACTTGATCTATACCGGTCTGACCCGCGCGAAGAGATTAGCGGTCATTGTCGGCAGTCGTCGAGCGATGGCAATGGCGGTAAAACAGCAAGATAGTCGGCAGCGACAGACAGCCCTACAGCCACTACTACGACAAAAGTAGGTCTTATGTGGCAGATAACTTAGCCCTAAGCCCTTCTTGAACAACTCGACCACTCGGGCAAATGGCGGTACAATAGCGATATCGCGCCACATTCGCTCGATACCCCCTCCCCCCTCACTTTAACGAGATACTGTTTCTAAAATGCCATTTACTTCCTTAGGTCTTTGCAAACCGCTACTGCGTGCCATTGAAGAGAAGGGATATCACACCCCTTCACCCATTCAGGCACAGGGGATCCCTGCTGTGCTTCAGGGCCACGATATTATGGCTGCGGCGCAAACCGGCACCGGTAAGACAGCTAGTTTTACCTTGCCACTACTGCAACAACTAGCAGCAGGCCAAAACGCGGCCCCCTATCAAGTTCGTGCCTTAATACTCACCCCAACCCGCGAGCTCGCTGCCCAAGTCGCGGCGAGTGTTCAGGAGTACGGTAAATATCTGTCACTCAGCTCCAGTGTTGTCTTTGGCGGCGTAAAGATCAATCCCCAAATGGCACAACTGCGGCAGGGGGTGGATATTTTAATCGCCACACCAGGACGCCTACTCGATCTCTTTCAACAAAAGGCGGTCAAGTTTGAGTCGTTAGAGGTGCTGATTCTCGATGAAGCTGATCGAATGCTCGACATGGGGTTTATTCACGATATTAAAAAAATATTGGCGCTACTACCTAAAAAGCGACAAAACCTGCTCTTTTCGGCCACCTTCTCCGGCGAGATCCGCACCCTAGCTAAAGGGCTACTCAACCATCCTGTCGAAATCTCAGTCTCGCCTAATAACAGCGCGGCCAACACTGTTAAACAGCGGGTGTTCGAAGTGGATAAGAGCCATAAAACCGCCCTGCTAAGCCATCTGATAAGGGACAATCTGTGGCAACAGGTACTGGTCTTTACCCGAACTAAGCATGGGGCTAACCGGTTGGCTCAGCGGCTAGAGCGAGATAGTATCGGCGCGGTGGCGATCCACGGTAACAAAAGCCAAGGGGCGAGAACCCGAGCGCTAGCAGAGTTTAAGTCGGGCAAAGTTAGAGTGTTGGTGGCTACCGATATTGCGGCGCGAGGCATCGATATCATCGAACTGCCCCATGTGATCAATTTTGAACTACCCAATGTTCCAGAGGATTATGTGCATCGTATCGGTAGGACAGGGCGTGCGGGCAGTGAGGGAGAGGCAATATCGTTAGTTAGCGCAGATGAGGTCAAACTGCTATCTGCCATCGAAAAAGTGATTAAACAGACGCTAGTCCGCGAACAGGAACCGGGATTTGTGCCGATACACTCAGTGCCGCTGACAAAATTTGCCCCACCGATTCCAAAACCAAAACCGGCACAGACAAAGTCGGTTCCTAAAAGCAGAGTGAGCACCATGGGAGGCAACCTTAAACAGCCGCCCGCTAAGCCCTCGCTAAGAAGAGGTAGAGATAGCAGTGCGCCGCCACAGCGACAACGCAATAAACCGATTCGACCATAATTGAATGACCACCTTGGTCACCGTTTTCCCCCCCGCTGATATCGAAAAAATTAAGCGATTGATGAATCGCGCCCAGCTAACAGTTGCGGTGGCAGAGAGCCTTACCTGCGGTCAACTACAGCACCTTTTAGGCTCAGTCAGTGGGGCATCGAGCTATTTCGAGGGGGGATCACCGCCTACAGTTTACGGCAAAAGATCGCGCTATTAGGCTTAGAGGAGGAGTTAGTGCACCACAGTAGCGGCGTCTCAGCTAAGATTGCTATTGAGATGGCCAGCGCGGTGCTGCGCCAGTTTGATACCCATTTAGCTATCGCAACGACCGGTTATGCGGAGGCCGATCCTGCCTCGGGGATCGCTGCACCTTTTGCCCACTTTGCAATCGTCTCTCGCGACCATAGAGAGGCTCCCCCCGCTCTCATTTGTCAAAAGAGGGTGATCGGTACAGCGTTAACCCGTACTCAGATGCACTCTTATGTCTGTTGCGCCGCACTCACCCAGTTAAGCCTCTATCTTAAGCTGCGCGTATTAAAGGAGCCGGTACTCCATTGAGCGATGCTCAATACCAGCCTCCATAAAGCGCTCGCCATAGATCTGAAAGCCTAAGCGCTGGTAAAACGGCACAGCCTGCTGTTGCGCCCCTAAATAGACGCGCGGCAGGCCTCGTCGCCTAGCCTCCCCCATCAATAGCCACATCACCTCAGTACCCAATCCTAGCCGACGATAGTCAGCCAATACCGCCACCCGACCAATATGGCCATCGGGCTGCACTCTACCCGTAGCAACATAGTGACCACTGTCGGTCTGAATTAGCGCATGTTTCGACATATCGTCCCTCCCATCCAGCTCTAGCGCTAAGGGGACACCCTGCTCTTGGCAAAATACACTCTGCCGAATGGAGATAATATCGGCCCGATACGGCGCTGCAAACGAAATGAGCTCTCTTTTCATAATCGCCATGGTAGCACAGCCATGGCGTATCCTCCTATCGGGATCAACGGTAACCGAATTTTTGAGATGGACAGCTCCGAAAATCGCGTTACAATGGGTGCTGTTTACCACTTTAATCTTTTAATCTCGTTATTAACTCCCTCGGAACCTAACTATCTAGTGAATTGTCTCCTCCTAACCGCTGCCATCTCTGTTGCTATCGGTGCATTGGGTGCTCATGGATTAAAAAAATATCCTCCCTATCACTATCGCTCAAGCTCGTATTCTATTTTTTTAATATTTATATGAATTAGAGAAAAAAGATGACTATTGACAAGCAAACCCAAAACATCCTTAGTGAGTTACAAAAACATCCAAAATCGACTAGAAACCAAGATGAGCGGCGCTATCAGCGTAATAGGTGGCGAACTAGCTGCTCGGCTAAACTTCAAATGATTGATGAAGCAAGCACAAAGGAACAAAATGTAGAGATTGTTACCTATGACATTTCTCAAGGCGGGTTTTCATTTATCTCTAAAGAAAACATTAAAATAGGAACCATTGTAACGGTTATCTTTGATATGTTAGAGACCAAGCCCGTCATTCGTTCAGAAGTAAGAAGTTCTGTTTTTATTCGTGACACACAGTATCGAATAGGCGTCTGTTTTATTGATATAGTGCGAAAACTACCAGAGGATAGTTATGATTTTAATAGTACCATCTCTGTTCGTTAAAAATACCTTATGAATCGGTTCGATACCCTGTTTCTCTCCCACGGTGGCGGGCCGCTGCCCCTACTAGGCGATGCGGCCCATCAACCACTGGTTACTCGGCTCTCACAAATCGCTAGCGACTTAGCGCCACCCGATGCCATTCTACTCATGAGTGCCCACTAGGAGCAGAAGGTAGCGACGGTGACCACCTCCACAGCACCACAACTCATCTACGACTATAGGGGATTCCCCCCCCCGAAACCTATCAGATCACCTACCCTTGCCCCGGCTCACCGCCGTTAGCGGCAGCGGTTGTCGAAACCCTCAAACGGAGCGCAATTGAAGCGAATCTCGATACCGACGGGGCCTCGATCATGGTGCTTTTGTACCGTTAAAGATGCGGCAGTCGTAAAATCAGCCACGGTAGATACCCGCCCTAAATTCACATAAACTTCATCAAAACGATATTAAAATGACATCAAATAGAGTATAACCTCCTAAAGGTAATCGTCCTAAAGGTAATCGTTAGTAGCAGAGCTTAGGATAGCGGCTCAATTAGTGACCATGAAAACAGCACTAGGGGGTAATTTTCTGATGAAGTTTAGGTGGTTTAAATCTCTAAAACTAATTTTTATCGTAGTTGTTTTTTTACCATTTGTCGTTATTTCAATCTCCGGATTGGTTTTACAAAGATATGCCATACAATCGTCTGGTGATGCACTAACAGCTATCACTGAAGAGGCGATTATAGAGATCGAAAAAAACAGACTAAAAACAGTGGTTGATTCCTCTTTAGCGCTAATAAAACCCTATCTTGAAAAGCCTAATCAACAGGGAAAACAGCAGGCGATGGAGCTGTTGGCTAATTATACTTTTGATGGAGGAAATGGATATCTATTTGGCTACCAAAACGACGGTACTCGCATCTTATTAGGGCCATCTCGTAAAGAGTTAGGGCAAAACTTTATCGGCCTACGCGATAAAAATGGTCAAATGATTATTCAGGATATGATTCGTATCACTAAGCAGGGAGGCGGATACTACACCTACTACTTCCCCAAACCTGGAGAGACAGATCCAAGCCCAAAGTACTCCTATCTTATCGATATACCAAAATGGGATATGTTTATTGGAACCGGATTATATATTGATAGTCTTAACACTATATTAACTAATATTAATGAAAAAAAATCTGTCACTAAAACAGAGGCTTTTCAACGCTCACTTTTTATTATTAGCGCTATTGCTATCTTGGTTATTATAGCAACACTTTATGCGGTTGAACTGCTCACAAAAACACTTAATCATCTCTCCGATTCAGTCCAAAACCTTACCCACGGCAATGGTGATTTAACTCAACACATTCCCTCATCAGGTATCGATATATTGGATAATATTGCTCTCAATTTTAATCAATTTATCGACTACCTAGCCAACGACATAAAAATACTAAAAAGGAGTAGTACCGATCTATTAACAGCCACAACGAACGCATCAAAAAACCAGACAACGCTTGCGCACGAGATCGAGACTCAAAAAAATAATACACTACAAGTCGTATCGGCTATCGATGAGCTAAATACCACCGCAACTGACATTGCCGCTAATATGGAGATTACCAGCGATTTCTCTGACAAATCGAATGAGTCGATGCGACAGATCGTGGAGGAAATTGACAGATCTATCAGTAGCCTTAATCAGTTAAATCAAATCCTTAACGAAATTGAGGAGTCGGTAGGTGAGCTGACAGACAATGTTACCCATATTAACCGAGCGTTAGGAGTTATTCGGGGAATCTCAGAGCAGACAAATCTGCTCGCGCTCAATGCGGCTATTGAGGCTGCACGCGCCGGAGAGCAGGGACGGGGCTTTGCGGTTGTTGCGGATGAGGTGCGCACATTAGCGCAAAAATCCCAAGCGAGTACGGTTGAAATTGCAGATATTTTAGAAAAACTGACGCAAAGTTCAGAAAATAGCCGCAACGATGTGCAACGAAGCACCAAGGGTCGCCAAGGGGTTGAGCAGGCGTTGGCCTATATGAAGACCTTAGTTGCCCAAACAACGGAACTTATCTCACAACTTACCGAGCGAAATAGTCAGGTTGCTACAGCCGCTAACGAGCAGTCAGCGGTCGTTGCCGAGATTGCACACTCATCTAATCGGATATCTAGCTCATCGGAACAGATCCAAGAGTATAGCGAACAGACCTCTCAACAGTTCGTAAGGGTGACAGCCATCTCGAAAGAGATCGCCACGATAGCCGATAAGTTTCGCGTGTAGCCCAAGCAGCATAGCTAGAGTCAGACCGAGGTGAGTTAACCGCCAGTTTAAACTTGCTGAAAAAACGGCAAACCGTTATTATCTCAACCCAATACTACTGAAGGAGATTACCCATGGGACTGATGTCTGCACTGACAGGAAATGCTAGCGAAATCGATAGCGCTACCGTTATGAAGGAGCTTGGCCCAATGTTGGCCGAGGAAGAAGAGGTCACCAAAGCGTATAAGATGGTGCGCGACTACTTTGTCTTTACCACCTACCGCCTGTTAATGGTTGATAAGCAGGGGCTGACCGGTAAAAAGACCGAATACCGCTCTATCCCCTACCGCACCATTATCACCTTTAAGGTCGAGACGGCCGGACACGGTTTCGATGATGCGGAACTAACCATCCAACTCTCGACTGGCGAGGAGATTAAGCGCGAATTTAATAAAGGGATTAATGTTGCCGAACTACAACAGGCGATAGCGACCCATATTGCACGGCACTAAATTCCCAGCGGACGGCTATAACTACATCGCCCTAATTTGGCCGCTTAGTAGCTCAAACTCCTCCTTCATCTTAAGATTCTCAAACGGTTTGAGGGCAGGAGTTTGCATCGACATCACCTCTTGAAATAGCTGTTTATTCTCTGCCATCATCGAGGCAAGCACTGCGGAGACAGTCACAGTACGATAGGTATTGAGGGCAACATTATAGGTGCGCTTGACCGTACTCATCGCCGCCTCTGTCGTGCGTTTATCTCCTCTAAGTATCCCCTTGTAGTGATCAATGACCTTAAGGTTATACTCTTGGCTAGCTAAATTTTTACGGTAGATTGCGGCGTGCTCACCCTTTTCCCGCTTGAGTAGCGCTTTGGTTTCGTTGATTAGCTCACTGTTTTTAATTCTAATTTTGTCAATAGCCGCCATGTAACTCTCAAGCTGAGCGATATATTGTCGTTGAATATGTAGTTGTAGCTCGATCAGGACTAGATACATCGCATAATATTTTTTGGCCGCCTCAAGATTCTCACCGGTCGAGGCGGTAATCTCCGCAAGCTGTTGCGTTAACTCGTCAATGACCGCAAACACAGTCACCATCGCCACAATATCGCGACTATCGACCCGCGCTAACAGTACCTCGACTTGAGCTAGCTCTAATTCGACGCCATAGCCGGCTAAGCGCTGCTGTACCTTAGCGGTTAGCACATCAATCGCTTGCTCATATTCAATAATGGCTCTGTCGTACTCCTCAGCCTTATCGAGTAGTTTCTGCTTATCACTACCTATCGAAATAACCGCAGAGGCGCGTAGATCAGCCGCCTCCTGCTTCTGTTTAACAATCTTTGCCTTAATCTTCTCAATCGCGACTCGATCACCAAGTAGCTGATCATCGTCCATTAGGGTGTATATTTTGGCAATAATCTCATCAATCTTCTCACCATAATCGGCCTTGGTGGTGCGATAGAAGCTCGACTCTGGCGCATCCGCCTGCTTGGTGCGTAGATCATCAATGTCGTTAAAATAGCCGTTAAAGTCATCCCATGCGATCATCGCCTGCTGTTTAGCGAGCGGAATATCGCCTTGATCTTCAGCTTGAAAGAGATCGCGAGCAGCACTCACAGTCCCTTGCCAAGCATCGTCTGTGAGCTGTTTAGTCTTATCCCACCCCTCTTTAATCGTCTCTGACCAGTCAGCAGCAGCGCTAGAGTGGTAGATCGCTAACGCAGTCAATACTGCCATCAATCGATGAAAATCTACTTTCTGTCCCATATCGAGTCACCTTACAGTTAAATTAGCTATCGCCCCGATTGTACGCTAATTGATCATGGGGTTAAACTCAGTTTAGTCCAATAGCGCCACACTCTTGACTTGAGCGTAGATTAACATCCCCTCTCGCAACCCTAGTGCTAACCCAGAGCGACGGGTAATGCGGGCGAGTAAAATCTGGCCATCTAATAGCCGCAGCCGTACCAGTAGTTGGGTCTGATCGGCATCGCGAGTCTCAACAATCTGCGCGGGGAAGATATTCAAAATAGAGGTATCGTGACGGCTATGTAACGCGAGGCTAACATCTCGGGCGTGGATCTGAATCCGTGCCCTAGAGCCAAAGGGAAGCGCCTCACGCGGCACCAGAAACCGGTTGCCTCCACAGGTGATGGCGGTAAGATGAAAGCTCTCATCGTGACCACTAACAACCCCCTCCAGAATTGAGGTGGCCTCATCCGCTCCGGCAAGGGTGAGATCGAGCGAAGTCATCAGGTCACTCACTAGCCCATTCGCGCGCACCCGACCCGCCTCTAGTAGCACCATCCGATCGGCGAGGCGGGCCACTTCGCGAATATCGTGGGAGACATAGAGCACCGGTAGCTGCAACTCACGATGGAGTCGCTCCAGATAGGGCAAAATTGCCGTTTTAGCCATCTGATCAAGGGCGGCCAGCGGCTCATCCATCAGTAGCAGACGGGGACGGGATAGGAGGGCACGGGCGATGGCCACTCGCTGCCTCTCGCCACCCGATAAGCGCTCGGGACGGCGGTTAAGTAGATCGCCAATGCCTAGCAGCTCGACAATATCCTCTTGCCGCACGCTACCGACTCTCTGCCTGTTACCGTGGTGACGCGAGTAGTCGAGATTGCCCTGTACACTCAGGTGGGGAAAGAGGCTCGCCTCCTGAAATACATAGCCGATAGGGCGCTGATGAGGCGGTAACCATTGCCGCCCCTGCTGCCATATCTCGCCCTCTATTAGGCAGTGGCCACTCGCCCTGTGTAGGCCGGCGACGCAGCGTAACACGGTCGTTTTGCCACAACCGGAGCGACCGAACAGCGCCGTCACACCCGCGCTAGGGACTTCGAACTGAACATCCAGCGCAAACCCGCTAGGCCAGTGGTGACGAAAATCGACCTTAATGCTCATCTCGCGCCCCTTTTAAGTGCCGTTCCAGATGAAACATACTCACCACGACTAAGAACGAAAAGAGTAACATGCCGCCAGAGAGCCAGTGGGCCTGAGTCCACTCCAGCGACTCGACATGGTCATAGATAGCGACCGATAGCACCTTAGTCTCGCCCGGAATATTGCCGCCAATCATCAATATCACCCCGAACTCACCGACCGTATGGGCAAAACCCAGTACCGCACCGGTTAAAAAGCCGGGACGAGCTAGCGGCACGGCAACGGTGAAAAAGGCACGCCAAGGGCCAGCCCGTAGAGTCGCTGCGACCTCCATCGGGCGCGACCCCATCGCCTCAAAGGCGTTTCTCACCGGCTGGATGACAAACGGCATCGAGTACAACACCGAACCGACGACCAGACCACTAAAGGTAAACGGCAGAGTACCTATCCCTAACCAAGTCGTAAACTGCCCCACCGGACCGTTAGGGCCGAGTATCAGTAGGAGATAAAAGCCAAGTACCGTCGGGGGAAGGACTAACGGTAGGGCGACAATAGCCCCAACCCAGTCGCGACACCAGCAGCGGGTTCGCGCCAACCACCAAGCGATGGGGGTACCGATAATTAGCAACAGCAGCGTAGTTACCGTCGCTAGTTTTAGAGTCAACCAGACCGGTTGCCAATCGAAAGGCATAGGAGCTCCTTATGGGGTGTTTTCAGTCGCGTAACCGTATTTACGGATAATGGTGCGTGCTGTATCGCTCTGCAGGTAGTCGATTAGCGCTCTGGCGGCTCGATTATCGTTACCCCTAGTCAGTAGTACCGCATCTTGGCGAATAGGGGTATAGAGTCCATCGGGTACTAGCCAGCGACTGCCGCTACTATCGAGCACAATCTGAGCTAGAGCGATGAATCCCAATTGAGCATTACCGGTAGAGACAAACTGGTGTGTTTGGGCAATACTATCGCCGGTAACCAATTTGCGCTGAAGCTGAGGGTAAATACCAAGATTTTGCATCACCTCCATGGCGGCAACGCCGTAAGGGGCCGTCTTGGGGTTGGCAAGGGCTAGATGAGAGAAATCAGCCTTTTTTAAAGCCTCAGCATCGATCTGGCGCTTAGCGTCGCTGCTCCATAGCACTAGTTTGCCTATCGCGTAGGTAAAGCGCCCACTGGCCTGTTGGTTACCCTCTAATTTCTCTGGACGCACCTGATCTGCGGCCAGAAAGAGATCAAACGGTGCCCCATGAATAATCTGAGCATAAAGTTTGCCGGTGGAGCCGTAGCTAATCACCGTCTGATGGCCACTACTCTGCTCGAAGGCGCTAGCGATCTCTCTCATCGCAGCGGTAAAGTTAGCGGCGACCGCGACTCGAACCTCATCGGCTTGAGCTAACGCGGTAACAATAAGTAGTGCCAGCGCACTGAGGCTTCGTAAGCAACCCATTGTCATAGTTAACTGCTCCTGCATAGTTTATAAAGAGTTAGGTTTTACCATTTGGCGGTTTAGATTATACAGCAAAATACGAGCCAAATAGGGTCGCCAGAGAGCTATTCGAACATATCGTTTGCAGGGTAAGATAGGAAGCGGATGATTTTCATCCAATGAAGTCGTTGATTTGTAACAAAAACCACCATCGAACGAACCAAACCGCACTGCGGCGACACACATGCAACGATGAACAGGGCCTCTAAAAATGTTTGGCCCTTCACCCTGTCTTACCTATGACAGCAAGTGTTTGGCCACTCTGGCCTCTACTGACTTTAATTACACGAGAAAAATTGGGATTGTTGCGCACCAATAAGTTACCGCCGTATAGGTAGTTAAAAATGGCGAAGGCATTGCCTAGGTCTCTTGTGTCTATTAACACAGAGGGAAGGCCCATGACACTATGGCAGGCGTTGGTTGAAATTTAATCGATGGCACAGGGCATAGATATATGCTAAAATCGACCATGTTTTTTATCCTAACTTAATTTTTAAAGTGTTGTATGTGCCGTACCCCCAGTCGCTGTATTGTTATGCTGTCACTTTTTGGCGTGTTAGAGCTCGCTACCGTTATCTTGTGGTTGATTTTAAATAGTGAGCGCCTACAAGCAGATCCCTTTGTGCTTACAGGCATCGATATCGGGTTTATTGTGTTTGGGGTAGCCATGTTTGTTGGCACCGCTCTTGCCGCAGTCCGTTTAGCAAATTTGCAAAAACAGCTCTTGAGTGAACATGATGGTGCTTGGCCTGCAGGGATGGTGCGCGATAGGTTTACCTTGGCAACGCTGCGGCAATATCTGGCTCATACTCCTCCACGACAAAATTCAGCATTAAGTCGAATACTGTTTGACGCCTTGCTGCCGCCACTACAGCGTCGGTTTTTAGTGGCGATCTCTGTGGCTGTGTTACTGACGAGCGGCTTGACACTCTATATGATGCTTAGATTAGTAGATGAGGTAGTTCCGATGGACGAGAGTGTGCCAGACTTTACTCTGTTATGGGGCGCGTTAGGTGGCATCACGCTTTTGGTTCCTGTTACCTTAGCGGTCATTTTTTTCTGGAAGCGGCACCAAGCTAACCAGTTGATGGCCTATGGTCAGGTGGTTGAAGGGCAACTGGCATCGATACGCCGAGGTGGCAAAGGGGCTGTATGGGCGAAGGTCACCTACCCCTATCGAGGTGAGGTTCATACTGCACCACTACTGTTACCCTTGCACAGCGGCCTCTATCCGGCGCTACTTTGTCGGGAGCAGCGGCAACAGGCTATTTGGATTTTAGCGGCCCCCATGCAGATGCGTGCCACCTATCTCATCGATCCACACATAGAGGAGTCGGAAACGATTGTAAGCGAGTAGCTTTGCAGAAGTTACCGAATCGATACCTAATTTCATTTTTTGGGGCGTGTAGCAAGCTGTCACCATAACTTATTAAATAGGCCAGAACCGCAATACCGCCACAACCAAGCTACCTACCGCGACAGTCGTTGCAAAAAACCAGCGCATCTGTTGCTTAATCTCTAGATGAATCGCCATAATCTCATTATGTTGCAGATCGAGCCGTTTATCGATCTGCTCTAAACGCTTATCAATTTGCTCAAATCGTTTATCGACTTGTTCAAATCGTTTATCGACCTGTGCCCACATCTCTTCAAAGCGTTTATCTACCTGCTCAAACCGCTTATCAATTTGGAGCATGAGATCACGAATGAGCTCGCGCTGAGATTTAAGCTCCTCTCCCTGATTTTTTAGGGCCTCCTCAACCCGCACCATCCGTTCCCGTAGCTCAATCTCATAGACAACCGGCGGCCTTCCTAGTGACTGCTCGGCTAACCATCTACCTAGGTGGTTCTTAATAAAGGAGATATCCTCTTCAGCTAACATTTCACACCCTTTTATTTAATTGAGACCCTTGCACGACCGCATAGATTATTTATTTGTCATAAAGTTGGTTAGAGGCTATACGATCATGTCGATAACGGCTGTTGGCAAACTCAACTTTCAAGGGCATAGTTTGCGTTTGTGAAGCTATCGAACCCATACCCTTAGTGCATTGAGTAACCTGTCACTGCCATTCCAGCGTAACTCAAACAGGCCAGAACCGCAATACCGCCACAACCAAGCTCCCTACCGCAACAGTCGTTGCAAAAAACCAACGCATCTGCTGCTTAATCTCTAGATGAATGGCCATAATCTCATTATGTTGCAGATCGAGCCGTTTATCGATCTGCTCAAAACGCCGCCTATTCTCTTCGGCCATCTGCTCTAAACGCTTATCAATTTGCTCAAATCGCTTATCGACTTGTTCAAATCGTTTATCGACCTGTGCCCACATCTCTTCAAAGCGTTTATCTACCTGCTCAAACCGCTTATCAATTTGGAGCATGAGATCACGAATGAGCTCGCGCTGAGATTTAAGCTCCTCTCCCTGATTTTTTAGGGCCTCCTCAACCCGCACCATCCGTTCCCGTAGCTCAATCTCATAGACAACCGGCGGCCTTCCTAGTGACTGCTCGGCTAACCATCTACCTAGGTGGTTCTTAATAAAGGAGATATCCTCTTCAGCTAACATTTCACACCCTTTTATTTAATTGAGACCCTTGCACGACCGCATAGATTATTTATTTGTCATAAAGTTGGTTAGAGGCTATACGATCATGTCGATAACGGCTGTTGGCAAACTCAACTTTCAAGGGCATAGTTTGCGTTTGTGAAGCTATCGAACCCATACCCTTAGTGCATTGAGTAACCTGTCACTGCCATTCCAGCGTAACTCAAACAGGCCAGAACCGCAATACCGCCACAACCAAGCTCCCTACCGCAACAGTCGTTGCAAAAAACCAACGCATCTGCTGCTTAATCTCTAGATGAATGGCCATAATCTCATTATGTTGCAGATCGAGCCGTTTATCGATCTGCTCAAAACGCCGCCTATTCTCTTCGGCCATCTGCTCTAAACGCTTATCAATTTGCTCAAATCGTTTATCGACTTGTTCAAAATGTTTATCGACTTGCTCAAATCGCTTATCGACTTGTTCAAATCGTTTATCGACCTGTGCCCACATCTCTTCAAAGCGTTTATCTACCTGCTCAAACCGCTTATCAATTTGGAGCATGAGATCACGAATGAGCTCGCGCTGAGATTTAAGCTCCTCTCCCTGATTTTTTAGGGCCTCCTCGACCCGCACCATCCGTTCCCGTAGCTCAATCTCATAGACAACCGGCGGCCTTCCTAGTGACTGCTCGGCTAACCATCTGCCTAGGTGGTTCTTAATAAAGGAGATATCCTCTTCAGCTAACATTTCACACCCTTTTATTTAATTGAGGCCCTTGCACGACTGTATAGATTATTTATTTGTCATAAAGTTGGTTAGAGGCTATACGATCATGTCGATAACGGCTGTTGGCAAACTCAACTTTCAAGGGCATAGTTTGCGTTTGTGAAGCTATCGAACCCATACCCTTAGTGCATTGAGTAACCTGTCACTGCCATTCCAGCGTAACTCAAACAGGCCAGAACCGCAATACCGCCACAACCAAGCTCCCTACCGCAACAGTCGTTGCAAAAAACCAACGCATCTGCTGCTTAATCTCTAGATGAATGGCCATAATCTCATTATGTTGCAGATCGAGCCGTTTATCGATCTGCTCAAAACGCCGCCTATTCTCTTCGGCCATCTGCTCTAAACGCTTATCAATTTGCTCAAATCGTTTATCGACTTGCTCAAATCGCTTATCGACTTGTTCAAATCGTTTATCGACCTGTGCCCACATCTCTTCAAAGCGTTTATCTACCTGCTCAAACCGCTTATCAATTTGGAGCATGAGATCACGAATGAGCTCGCGCTGAGATTTAAGCTCCTCTCCCTGATTTTTTAGGGCCTCCTCGACCCGCACCATCCGTTCCCGTAGCTCAATCTCATAGACAACCGGCGGCCTTCCTAGTGACTGCTCGGCTAACCATCTGCCTAGGTGGTTCTTAATAAAGGAGATATCCTCTTCAGCTAACATTTCACACCCTTTTATTTAATTGAGGCCCTTGCACGACTGTATAGCTTATCCATTTTTCATACAGTTGGCTAGAGCCTATACGGTCATCAGCAATTCAGAGTCACCGCCAAACCAGCATCACTACATAGCCTTGCTTTCTTGGCGACAATACCCCCCCTCTTCTCAACATTTCCTTGTTGAAAAGTCAACTATTTCAAATTGTACAGCGGTGTTGAGTGAGCTTGTCTCCAGTGTGTAATGAGGGTTATCCCGAATTTCGGAGCGGGGATCTCCATCGTCTTTTAATTGATGAGTCGAATCTGGCAGGGGCGCCCGGTGAGTTGGGCTAATTTCGTTACCGACAGTTTTCGTTCAGTCATAACGGCAATCATCTTTCCCCAGATGCGCTTTAAGGTCATCTTCCCCTGCATAACACTTTGAAATGTCTTGCTAAATACCAGTAACTGATTGATGATGTGAGCTATTTGCAAGCACTGGTAGTAATTCTTGGTCGCCAGATAACTCACCCGTGAAAATTTGTGCTCTAATGCATATCCATGATTTTTTTGGGTATTAAAGCCTTCGTTCTCTATTTTCCAGCGTAAGCGTCCGGTACGGCTCAATTCCGGTGCCGTATTCCAGTTGATGGGATAGGAGCTAATGTGAACGAACCGATTTTCAATTATCTGCCCCTCTTTGTCGGTGGTTGTCTCTATGCATTCCAGCCAGTGTAGTTTCACGCCATGATAGTCAATATCGTTAATCCATGTATAGTTTTGCTCAATGACATTATCCTGTTGCCGTAGAATGATTTTTCGTTGATTGCCGGATGTTAACTGGCACAAGGATTTAACCTCTTCCCAAACAGATGGCAGATTGCCATCCTTGAAGGTGACTATCCAGCCCCAACCATACTCTGAGCAAATTTCGAAGAATCCCTGATAAGGATAGAGTCCATCGGCAACCAGACAGATGGGTAGACGCGGAAACGCCGATTTCAACTTTTTTGCTAGGCGTTTGAATGCCTTACGCTCACAATCCTGTTTGTCATAGTTGCCCTCTTCGGGGTTTTCCAGCCACTCTGTGGCAATGGAGATGGCGAAGCCGTTAGCGGTAATCAGTTTGGCCTCTAAAACCATGTTATGCCAGCTACTTTTACCGCTGCTGTAGTCTTTGTGCAGCGCCTGTTCATGGGGACACTCTGTAAAACTATGAATCCCGCTCGCATCCACCGCAATGACAAACCATTCACCAAACAGCCGTTGATTGTGGAATATCTTCTTTTTCAACAGCGCCCTAACCATGGATTGAGTCAGTTTTTGCAGTTGATCCTCCGTGAGTTGTCGCATGACATTATCGACGGTATCCATATGAGGTAGCGGCATTTTGAACAACCGCTGGTAGTTTTTGCGAAAGCGTTTCTCTTCGCGCAGATTATTCATTTCATTACGAGAACCGGCTTTAAAGAGAAACATGGCAATGCAGGCCGTAATAAGAGCCGCCAAATCATAATTAGTAGATGTCCGGCACTCATCCAGCTCTCTCATCTGCTCAAAGAGAGCAGGAAAGAAGTGTGTGATGGTCAGGTGGAGTTGATAGACGACATCTTTGCGCTGTAATTTACGTTTATTCCGATTCTTTTTTTAGACCGGACGGATTGGTTCGAAGCTGATTTTCGTGCAGTTGACATGCGGTTACCTCTCAAAATTGGAGATATATGGGCTATTTTTGCTGGAAAAAATAATTTTTTTGCCAATGTAAGTTTATGAAGTTAGTCGGTTATGGAGCTGCCCCTGAATTGCTGACGGTCATGTCGATAACGGCGGCTAGCAAGCTCGGCCTTGAAGGGCAGATCAACACCTAGACTAGGCATGCAACACACAGCCCCAACTTTGCCACCACTTTGGTAGGTGATGGCGACTTAGCCTGCTTCTATCCGCACAGATATCATGTATTGGGTATGGCCCCTTTGTCTTAGGCAAAACCCGCCGTGAATCCTAGATCATAGCGGGTTATGCGTTTATGGAGCTTAGTTAGCCGTATGTGGCTGTTTATGGTGATAATGCTTTTATTTTTTGTAAAATGTCAGCATCATCCCACTCCCGACCACCAATCGCTCGATAGACAATCCGCCCTTGTGGGTCGAGCACAAAGGTAGTGGGCAGCCCCATCACCGGCCAAGCTTTAAGGACTGCCGAATCGGTATCGAATAGTATCGGAAAATCGACTGGATAAGAGCCTAGAAATGGAAATACCTTATCCTCGGTTTCACCAACATTAATTGCTAGCATGGCAACACTACCTTGAATCTGTTGCCATGCCCGTTGCATGGATGGCATCTCCTCTCGACATGGCGGACACCAAGTAGCCCAGAAATTAACAATTACCGGCTTGCCTGCATAATCGCTCAATTGGTGAGTATCGCCATTGATATCTTGCAGACTAAAAGCGGGAGCTTGCGGTTTATCGGCCAATACGCTCAGGCTCTGTGGTGGCTGTTGGGCATGACTGACGAGAGTGAATAGACAAAAAATAAAGGGTAAAATCAGTTTCATAGTTTCTCTCCTTGTCGTTTAAGGTGCATCGGTGGCACAGGTTAGGCCCGGTAACACAGCGGTATGCTCTACCCCTCCCACTTGCCAGTTAAAATGTAGATCAAAGGATGCACCTAGTGGTACAGGGTAGGTAATCATTCCCATATTCCAGTCGCCTGGTGCAAAAGTTTGTTGATTTGGAAATAGCGCCCATTGAAAGGCTATTCGCGCCGCTTGCGGGCTATTTCTCGCTGCCCAGTTTTGTTGCCAATCGGCGGTCAGTTTGAGTGGTATCTCTCTATTATCAACGACGGCACGCCACTGCGTTAAATCGATTGTCAGCGACTGTTCGCTCTGATTATAAAAAACCGTTTGGAACAGGCAACTTTCAGCAAGATAATCGGCGTCTTCACGAGTAAATCCTCTACCCATAAAAAATGCCCGCGTCTGATCTGGGAGTCGTTGAATTTGTTGTAGTCTTATGCCACGACTCTGCCACTCCCAGCCCTCCACACCCGCTTCGCGATATTGGCGTATCGGCTCTGCTGCTAGAAGCAGCGGTAATATCAGTAATAACCAGAGGGGTAGTTTCATTGGTTCACCTCCATGCTGCTAGAGACTTTCCAGCGTTCAAAACCGCCATAGAGAATTTTGATATTGTCGAAACCATCCGGCCTTAGCGCTAAGGCGACTTGGGAAGCGAACGAGCCGCTGTTGCAATAAGCTAGAGTAGCTTTGTCACGAGGTAGCTCACCGCATCGACTGTACACTTGCTGCCATTCGATATTGACCGTCCTAGAAATGTGTGCTTTGACAAACTGTTCGGCATCACGCGCATCCGGTCTATGGCATTTGGCGTAGTCTGCGGCAGCGGAAGCGACACTGTTACAGAGCACGAGTGTGAATAGACCAAATTTAATGTGTTTTATCATCAATACCTTCGCTAAAAAATTGAGGAGGGCAAGAGGCTATGGTGGCAAGCTTAGGTAAAATCAACACACAGGGGCCTATGCCCGACATTATGCAACTTTTGAGCTGTTCGATCCATAGATTAGACCCAACTAATCAACACCGCCTAGCTCGGATAGTTGAGGCGATGCCGTCAATGGCAGGCCTAAGATACAATATGGTAAATCGAATTGCCAGAAAAACCGTCCACAAGAATACATTCATCTTTCAATTCTGCTGGACTGCTTCGGACAGCGCTCCTTTGCGCTCTTGACAGTCAGCCTGCAAAATAGGCGCTATCAACCTGTGCCGCCCTAAAAGCTGCTTAATAATCGCTTTGGGCTTGCCTATGTCGTTTGGTAAGTCCGTCACGGCCTTAGTTTAGCTTATTTGGCATGATAGGGGGAGGTGGTTAAGAACACAGCAACTATTCGCTAAGATTTCCCTTAACTGTTGTAGATCGTTACAATCAGCAGCTAATCGAGTCTCATTTAGGTCAAATTCATGTTCACAGCACAACGGAGTAGCAGCTCACAACAGGCGATGTTATGGCGATAGAGCAGATATACCAACAGATATTTGGCGCAGCTCTACTGGCGCTCCTCTGCGTTGTTGCGAGCGTTCTGACTCGGCGCATTGGCGCTCCGATTCTATTGGTATTTCTGCTTTTAGGAATGGTTGCTGGCGAAGAGGGGTTGGGGGGTATCCGTTTTGATGATGCTGTTTTGGCTTTTCTATTTGGCAATGTCGCCCTAGCTATCATCATTTTTGATGGTGGCTTAGGCACTCGAAAAGATACCTTTCGAGTTAGTTTAAAACCCGCCCTCTCGTTAGCAACATTGGGGGTTATCGTCACCGCTGCTATCACTGGATTTGCAGCCCATATTATTCTGAATTTATCTTGGCAGGAGGGGTTGCTAGTCGGTGCCATAGTAGGCTCTACCGATGCCGCTGCCGTGTTCGGATTATTAAGAAACGCGGGGCTGGAGCTAAAAGAGCGCACTAGTGCTACGCTCGAAATCGAATCGGGTTCGAACGATCCTATGGCGATTTTTCTTACCATCACCCTAGTACATATCCTCCAAATCAGCAGTGATATTAATCAAGGTTGGACTATCGTTAGCGAACTGCTTCGCCAGATGGGACTCGGGTTAGGTATCGGTTTCGCAGGCGGTCATCTACTGGCACACATGCTAAGACATTTAGCTCTTCCCTCAGCACTCTACCCTCTGCTCGCTCTGGCAGGCGGTATCACGCTGTTTGGGTTAGCCACGATTTGGGAAGGGAGTGGTTTTCTGGCAATATTCATCGCCGGTGTCATCGTTGGCAATACCCCACACCCCTATAGCAATGATCTCCACCGATTTCATGATGGTATAGCTTGGCTGAGCCAAATTGGTATGTTTTTGATGCTAGGCCTGCTAGTTACACCCAGCCATCTGATCCCGATCACTGTTCCGGCCGTCGCTATCGCCTTTGTGCTAATTTTTATCGCCAGACCGGTGGCAGTTATGATCTCGTTGCTTCCGTTCCATTTTCCATGGCGAGAACAGATCTTCATCGGCTGGTGTGGGCTGCGTGGTGCTGTCCCTATTATTCTGGCGCTATTCCCCTCCCTCGCTGGAGTAGCGAACACCCAAACCTATTTTGAGTTAGTCTTCTTTGTGGTACTTATCTCGCTGGTGCTACAAGGGTGGACAATAGCCCCCATGGCAAGATGGCTCCAAATAGAGCTACCGCCGACGGTGAAAGAGCCTGAATACCTTCATCTCACTATTAAACATGAACAAGATAAAGAGTTGTTAATCTACCCTGTACTTGCCGATAGTCGGGTCGTCGGCTCAACGGTTGATCGCATACCCGTTGCAGAGGGTAGCGAAGTTGTCGCGGTTATACGCCGTGGCGTTCTACTCAATAAGATGCATCAGGCGCAACTTATATGCGATGATCAGGTGATGATTTTAGCTACCAGCAACGCCAGATCCGCATTAGGTCGCCTGTTTGCTCCGGCCGCACACACGCCGCTGCTTGAATCGGATCAATTTTTCGGTGAATTTGTATTACGCCCAGAGGCTAATGTGGTCGATGTCGCTGAAGCCTATGGCTTCATAGTCAGCTCATCCCTTGCCGACATCACCATAGAACAGTATCTTACGCATCATTTCCATGGTAAACCCGTGGTTGGAGATCAAGTCAAATTGGGATTAGTGACACTCATAGTGAGAGAGTTCGAAGGGGGAAGAATCGTCTCTGTCGGCTTGAAATTGAGGTCACCCGAATAGTTGCCCCTCTCCCGCAGGAGAGGGTACTTTGTCAACTATGGCGCTCTATTGGCTAATCGTGTAGGTACGATCTCCGTCACTGTAAATGCGGTTTGTCTTCTTTAGATAGGCAATTTGCTGATTGAAATTTTTAGTGCTAATGCCAGCACTCTCAAGCATTTTACGCATCTCCCTTGTCGTTGCTGTCCTCTTTTCAGCCATATATTTCATAATGGCTTCGGATACCTCTCTAGTGCGTCCGCCGATTGTAGCTTGGTTAGCACCAAGACTCTCTAACTGCTTTTCAAGTGCATTAATCTCTTTTTCAACCACTCGTTCCGCTTTTTTGTGCTCTTTTTGCATCTCGACTAGCGCTTCTCGCTTCTCCTTAAGCTCTTCTCGCACACCGCCTAGCCGCTCTTCCTCTTCCATAGCGCGTCTCTTTTTGAGGAATTTCTCCAGTTCTTCCGAGCTAAATTTTTCGATAATTTCCAAATGTTCCATGTAGAACCACTCTCCTGTTATGATTGATGTTCATGTTTACCAAAACCGGTGCCACTATACTACAAACAGATAAAATGTAAACTTTTTTTTGTCGCCAGAATAGCCCCAATAAACAGAATGTTTGCGCTTTAATTTGGAATGACATAGACTCATCGCTACCGACCTTTCACCACCTAAGTGAGTCAACCGATGTTCTCAAATAGACCCAACTCGTCAACCCTCTTTACCCGCTTGTCACAATTTAATGCCATTGTTGGTTCGCTGTTTATGTTAATGGTGCTAATGGCTATTCTATTTGCGCTTTGGCAGGCCTATCAGCAGTGGCGAACTCCGATTATTCGCCCCAATATCGTCAAGATGGGTGAACATAAGAGACTTGAAGAGCAATTTGAGCTAGGGCACAGCGAACCCCTCAGCGACAGCACGATTTTACTGCCTCTCTACTCCCGACAAAGCTACACCTTAAGCAGCTATGGCAGTAAAGAGACTCAATCGACCCGTAATCTACTCTTTATCGAGGGTGATGAGGGGACGATGAGGTGGCTCTTTCCCACCAATGAGTGGCTTATCTATCACTACCGTCAACTACTCGCGCCTGATACCACTGTTCAAGAGTCAAATTCGGATAGGACTGTCGCACTGCTCTATCAGATCATCAAGCAAGATAGCAATGGTGACTCCCAACTTAGCGAGGGTGATAGCTTCACACTAGCAATCAGTCAGCCAGATGGCCGCAGTTACCGTGAATTAATCTCCGGTGTTCTCTCTCTATTAGGGGTTCACACCACCTCTAAGCAGCTACTACTGTTCTACAACGACCACCAACGACAACCCTATCAACTGACGCTATCGCTACCACACTTAACCTCCCTCTTTCAACACGAAATTCCGCTCCCCGCCCCTCCCAATAGAGAGCTAGCACAGCCATGAGCTACCATCGCTCTAACGGTTGCGACTGTACCCAAATCATGATTTCAATTATAGTGGTGCGATTTAAAGATGAACTCAGATGAGGTGGCCCATGTGGGATGAACGATATAGCGGTAAAGAGTATGCCTACGGTACCGAACCCAACGATTTTTTAAGATCGATGGCAGACAGACTCCCCGTCGGTAAGAGCCTATGCCTAGCTGACGGAGAGGGGAGAAATGGTGTCTGGCTAGCACAACAGGGCCATGAAGTGACCGCTGTCGATGCCTCTAAAGTTGGTCTGGAGAAGGCGAAGCAGTTAGCCCTACAGCGAAATGTGACTATTTCGACAATTCGGTGCGATTTAGCCCAGTTTGAGTTAGGTTGCGAGCAGTGGGATCTTATCGTCTCTATTTTTTGTCACTTACCGCCGTCACTGCGTTGTCAAGTACATCACCGAGCGATTAGAGCGCTTAAACCAAACGGCATTTTTTTGCTAGAGGCCTATACACCAGCACAGCTACAATATAAAACGGGCGGCCCGCCGGTGGTCGAGTTAATGATGGATAGCCAATGTCTGCGGCGTGAGCTGCACCCACTCACCCTTTTGCATCTGGAGGAGAGAGTAAGAGAGCTCAATGAAGGACGACTCCACCAAGGTCAAGGGGCTGTCGTGCAGCTCTTAGCGCGAAAAGAGCCATAATAATCCCGTTGAAACACCCCCCCCTCCTCAACAAACCCAACCCGACCTGCGCCACCCGCTGACGATTGTTTGCGGTGCACCGGGGGTAGGCAAAACGACCTATGGTAAACGGTTAGCCCGTGAACAGTCGGCCCTATTGCTCGATATTGATCGGGCAACTGAGCGCCTTGTGCGTCTCTCCTTAACTCTCTGTGGCCATGATGGCGATGATCGCGACAGCCCCTACTTCAAACAACACTACCGTGAACCGATCTATCAACAACTGTTCGATATCGCCGATGATAACCTCGATCACACAGCAGTGGTGATGACCGGCCCCTTTACTCGTGAAATTGCCGAAGTTAACTGGCCAGAGCGCCTCTCAACCGCACTTAACGCTCCGGTGGCGATACACTATCTCTACTCTCCTCCAGATATCCTTCACCAACGACTGATAGCGAGGGGAGAACGGCGCGATAACGCCAAACTAAGCCGCTGGGAGGAGTATTTGCGTTACTATCAGGCGCAGAACGCCCCTCGATGTCGACACCTCTTTATCGATACCGGCCAATCTAAATAGCCTATTGTTGACACCGATGGAGCAGAGAGCCATAAATTTTCACCCAATCCTTAACCAGTTTACACCAACACCCTACTACTGTGAGGAGAATATTTGGCAATTAGTGCGGCAGATAGCTGACAGCGAGATCATGCCTTTAGAGCAGATGTGCGTCTGGTTTATCACCAATCCAGAGAGAGCCGTCCCGATGAGATATCAGCAAGCAGGTGAAGGGTGGATCGAATGGGACTATCATGTCATTTTGCAGCTACCCTTAGCTGGACTCATTATCGATCCTGCCTCACGCCTGATCTCACCACTAAACCAGAAGATCTATCTACAACAGAGCTTCCCCCCGCCTCGACGACTTAATGGGAGGCTGACCATTTGGATACGCACAGTTCCAGCCGCAAACTACCTACACCACTTCTGTAGTGATCGCCGCCACATGGTCACCCAGTCAGTCCCAGAGCCACCTTGGCCCTGCATTGGTAGTGAACACACCGATCCTATTTGGCTACAACACTATTGGGATTGTGATCGAGAGATAGATGGAACCTCTTGGATCGACTATCGTGATATATGGCCACACTCAGCATTGACGATAGAGGGCTAGCAAAAGTGTTAGCTGTTAGATCTGCGTACTTTTCGCCCATCTCTTCTGCCCCTCAATGACTGAGTAAAACTTAAACGACGGCTCAAAAGCTAGGATCGGCTATAGCGATGTGGCAAAGGCAGCAAAAGTCGTTACCCAACAGAGAGAAAATAGCTCTATAATCTCTGCCTCTCAATTTACACAGGAACACTTTCACGATGACAAAACCACACTCACTCTGGTTATCCAGCTTCGCCATACTATTTTCAAGCGCCGTCATGGCCGCTGATGGCAAAGTTAACTGGGGCTATAGCGGCCACGGAGGCCCAGAGCATTGGGGAGCACTCTCTCCCGATTACGCCCTTTGCAGTAGCGGCAAAAACCAGTCACCGGTCAATCTTACCGGTATGGTAGAGGGGGAGCTGCCCCCCATCCACTTTAACTACCGCGCCGGTGGTGCCGAGATCATTAATAACGGCCACACCATTCAGATCAACTATCAGCCAGGTAGCGCCATCACCCTTGCCGAGCACACTTTTGAGCTAAAACAGTTCCACTTCCACACCCCAAGCGAAAATAGCGTTGAAGGTTACCACTACCCCATGGAGGCTCACCTTGTTCACGCCGACAAAGAGGGCAATCTAGCAGTCATAGCCATTATGTACAAAGCCGGAGAGGTAAATCGGGAGCTACAAAAAGCGTGGCAACAGATGCCACTAGAGGCAGGAGGTGCCCAAACACTGGACGAAATGATCGATGCTAACCAACTACTACCCAAAGATCGCGACTACTACCGCTTTAATGGCTCACTGACCACGCCACCCTGCTCCGAAGGGGTCAACTGGCTGGTGATGAAAAAGTTAGACTCCGCCTCGCAGGCACAGCTCGATCAGTTCAGCCACACCATGCACCACGATAACAACCGTCCAATACAACCATTAAATGCCCGTCTGATCATTCAGTAACTAGCCGAAAAAGGATCGATCCCCTCCCCCCCCTAGGGGGGGCAAGAGGCGCGTCAAAAGCCTAATCATCAATAGTCCATTACCCATACCGATATCAACTTATAGGTTACCCAAACAGAGGCGATAGTGGAGACAACAAAAAAGAGGAGCAGTAAGCGACCCACCCCTCGGGTTATGCCCCTTTTTAGGCGTCGAAACCAGCCCCATTCGGCTGGAGCCGCATCGGGTATTGAGTGAAAGTAAGTTGTGAAGGCATACCCAATGAGTGACCAAAAAGCAACCAATATAGTAGGAATCTGAAACTGATATAGTCGATTGTCACTCGATATCACCATAAAAACAAAACCAAAAAAAGACAAAACGCCGGTTATCAAAAAAATATAATTATACTTTTTTGTTTGATGGCTTAGTTTTTTTATTACATCAATGTCAAATATCATCATGCAATGTATTTTTAACCTAAATCAACGGTTATATCCGCTCACCGTCATCGCTAAAATTGATCACCTGTACCACTTGGTCTTCATCGGTAATTTCAGCGCTTTTCAAACTGCCATTCGGATAGTATTGATAACAATGACTTATTTCAACCTCACCATAGACCACTTTCTCGCACAGCACTAACTGCTCATTCGCATTATAGTGGGCACGAAAAAAAGTGTTACGGTGCTCGGTTGATTCGAGTGGGTTAACTAAATTCAATGGCAGCTTAACCCCACTGTAAGAGGCAAAAAAACGAGTTTGTGGCGGTGTGTTCATCACTCTCCTCTCTCAATAAATTCTACTTTAGTCGTGCTGTCGATATATCTATTCAAAGTTATCAATCATCCCGACTCTCCCGTCGCCGATAGGTTATCATCTTATCCAGTTTACGGGCAATGTAATCGCTATAGTCTGAACTATTGTCATACTCATACTCCAGCGCCAAATCGGCCAGCGTCTGCAAAGCATCACGCAGACGGGTAATTTCATCAAAACTTCTGCCACAAACGAGACAGTGTTCACCATCATCACGACAGGCACTTTTGCCCTGACAGGGGATAAATTGACCCATACTAACCCTTTTAATGACTCCCTAATTATAAACCGCCCCACTCTGCAAGTAGGGGTATCAAAAATCAAACCAACATACGGCAATAACCAACTGCCCTACTCTAGCATACATTTCACCATTTTTGCGATTTTTGTAACAGCTCAAGAGGGGGACGAGACGATGAACAAGGCCCACTGTTAACTGCTCTCTTTGTTGAGCTCATGTATAAAAACTCCCGCTTTCGCGTTAATGGTTCTTGCCAGTTCAATAACTCTGCTGTGATGGGTAAAAAGGAGAACCTGAGTCGTTGAGGCTAATTCGGCTAGAACCTCCAGACAGACGCGGGTACGGTTGTCATCAAAGCCAATGAGGATATCATCAACGATAAACGGCATAGGTTCGCCTTTACTCAGATGCTGCTCAAGTGTGGCTAGGCGCAGGGAGAGATAGAGCTGATCCCGTGAACCATCGCTCATGCCATCGATAGTAACCTCCTGGTCATCGGGGCGAATACCCAGCAAGATGGGATTGCTATTATCATCCAACTCGTCCCGCAGTCCCGCATAGGAACCTAAAGTCAGTCTGGAGAAGAGTTGACCCGCTCTGGCTAGAACCGGAGCCTGATTTGTCCTACGGTAGTTTTCGATTAACTGTTCGAGAATAAGTACGGCGGCCTGTAAACGAAGATACTGTTCACCATGCGAAGCGATGCTGGCAAGATGCTCCTTAGCCTCTTCCGAGGCATTAGCGGCTAGGGCGTTGCCATCTTTGGCCTCGATCTCATTTTGCAGCGTCTGTCGCTGATCTCTTAACTTGTCCCGTCTGTCATGCAGCTCATTTAGCTCACCGGCGATCTGTTCAAGTTCACCCTCTATTGTATCTATTTCCAACGCTTCCGACTCTGTTTCAATCTGCTCAATGGCCAGACCATCGCCGTTTCGGTTAAGCTCCTGTTCGAGCATATCCAGTCTCTTTTGAAGATCGCGTTTTTGGTTAGATCTCTCCCCAGCTTCAATCAGCGCCTCATTGGTTTCTACCTTAGCCTGCCTCCTTAATGCGGTTAGTTGCTCCTTGGCGTTGCGAATAGTTATCTCCGCGTTCTCGATCTCCTCTTTCATCGCTTTAATTTGAGACTCTGTACTTGTCAACTTTGATCGGGCTTCACGCGCTAAATTCAGGTCGCTGTTCAATTGAGCAGCTACTGCTGATGCCTCTAACCCTTCTCGTTTAACCCCTATGTTGTCAGCAAACTGACATACCTTGTGATCGAATCTCTCTTTAACCAGATCCATGCCATAAATACGTTTACGCAAATCCTCTGACTTGTCATATTTGTCAAAAAATGACAGCAATTTATCAAAGGTCTCAGTGGCATATTCAGGGTGAACATCCTGTTGCAACCCCAAACCCTTTATCGCTTCAAGCCACTCTTCTCTCCAGTTTGCAAGCTCGACACCAACTGACTTTAACTCATTCTGTTTTCTTGTTAGACGAATCTCTGACTCTTTGAGCGAATATTCATTCTGGCGACGCTGTTCGCGACTCGTCTCCTCCTCCTCCACTCGTTGCTCACATAACGATATCAGCGACTCAAGACTCATATGCTGCGCATCTATCGAAGGGTCGAATTTTGAGATTTGTTCGGAAACAGTCTGCTTTAGCTGATCACACTCTGCGTCGAGACTCTGCTGATTGGCCGAGTAGTGTTTTGCTGTTTGAACTTTTTCAATAAGGTTCTCCATCCGCAAAAGCCACTGTTTCATCTCCCTCGGCGTTCCGGCAGTTATCTTCAGGGGTGACCAGATAGCGAACCACCTGGTCCGGAAATCATTTTGTCTTGCTTCAATATCGTTAAGAGAGTCCAATAGCTCATCCATTCTCAATTGCAGCGCTTCAATCTTTGATTCCAGCTCTGCCCGCTTAACCACCTGATCAGCCGCTTCACGCAGGCGATCAGAGATGTGATCGGCAGACGCGATCCGCTTTTCATAGGTGGAGGATAAATCGTCCTCTTGCAGGTAGGCTGCGATCTCGCTTTGGTCAATCGCGATCTGTTCAATATATTTGCGTTTAATCAGCTGCCAGCCACTATTTCTAATGTCTCGCGAGAGCTCTAAATCGGCAAGAGTCGGTATATCATTTTGCAGTAACAGCGCCTTTAACTCCTGTTCTGCCTGCCTCTTCTCATCTTCTGCCTCCTGCTGTTTTCGGGTCGTATCCTTGTACTCTTCTGATAGCGCATCACTCTCTTTTTCGAACTGATCCAGCGTGACAGAGACCGGCAGAGGCAGCTTCAATACCGAATCTAGTGTGCCGGTATATCTTCCTAGCCGCGCTAACTCGTTTTCACAGACCCCATTTTCGTCAGCCGCTCGTTTTTGTGCTTCGGCTGCCCGCTCCTCAATATCGCCCGCTTTTCGGGCAGCTGCAATCGCAGCTTTAAGCTGCTTCAATCCGATGTCGGACTCTGAACTGTGCTCCAATTTGCTTTGCAACGATTTGCGTTCATCTTCAATATCTTTAATCGACGCTTCAGCCTGTTCCCTAGTTTGAACCAACAGACTGTGTTTTTTGGCTAAGCCTGATATCCACTTTTTATTATTGAGTAGCGGTCGCAAACCATCAGCGCTATCGAGACTAACATCCGGACGAATGGTTTTGAGCAGCGTTTCAGCCTCATTACGCAGTAAACGCCGTTTACCATCCTGTTGCGGGCGGTCATGCAGCGTCTTTTCGACGGCACCAAGCTCCTTATAAAGCGCTAAGATGGTCGCTTCGTTTTCAAGCAGATCGTCGCGGACATTTAATGAGTCCGCTTCCTGTTGTAATCCGAGCAGTTTTGCCTCTAAGCGCTCTTTAGTTTCATCGGCAGATTGAAGATTGCCGCTAGCGGTTTTTCTGTTTTCTTCAAACTCTTCGGACACCAAATTAATCTGACCTAACGCTTCAATTTTATCCAGAGTACTCCGACGTTCAGCCAAGGCTCCTTTGACACGCTTAACTCGCTCTAGGCGACTTTTTACCCTGCTTTTTGCGTCAATATCTTGTTCGATATCTCTAATCGCCGCCATTGTGTCCGATAGCTGCTGCTGCAATCTCTTCCAGTCAGTTATGGGCAAAGTCGCCTCTTTTATCCGTTTTTGGGCATCTTTATAGTGGGTGATTGCCTGATTTAAAACAGCTTTGGATCCCCGCGATTTGAATATCTCGTCTGAGCTGTTTTGTAGCTCAGATAATACTTCGCGTAGATTTGCAGTCCCGACGGCTGCACTAAAAAGAGCCTGACCTAGGTCACCGGACTGCTGTAGTAGTTCACGCCCTCCGGCAATCAATCGCTCATAATCGATTCCCCAAAGTTTGGTGAACAGGGTTTCGTCAATAGTTGCAGCAATAAACGGTGTCAGAGAAGCCTCATCAATGGGGTCGTTAGTGCCATATTTTAGCAGTGTATCTTTATTGCCCTTTTTTCTTGAAAACTGGAGTGTTGTTCCATCGACAAGTCGTAACTGCCCACCTATCCGCAGCTGCGAATTTGAGTGCAGAAAATTATCGTTGGTTCTGGCCGGGATACCGAATAGCCATGCAATAAGCGCTCTAAGCGAGGTGCTTTTACCCGCTTCGTTATCACCGTAGATTAGGTGTAATCCATGGTCGCCATTAGCTAAATCTAACGACTGATCTGTAAATGAACCATAGGCTAGCAGATCGATACGGTCGATTCTCATTTTGCAGCTCCTACTGTCAGCAATCTGCCGATTAACATCTGCTTGGCTTCGTCAACCACTCGATGGAGAGTCTGTTCCTCATCTAGATTCAAAATGGAATCATGACCAAATGTCTCGGACGGTGCTTTTTGTCTCAGTTCCGCAACTTTCTGTTTCAGTCCATCAATATTGTCAGTATCACGGGTGATAGTAACAATCTCTTGTAGTAATTTCCCCATTGGGTTGTCATCGGCTAGCGTCGATTCCAAATCGAGTTTTCTGTTGGTCAAATTCTCTACCCGCTCAAGCCACAACTCATCTCCGGCGGTTTCTGCACTCAGCGCCTTAATTTGTTGATCAAGCCTGTCAGGATAGGCGGCGAGTTCATCCGCTACGGTAGTAGCGCCCTGTAGCCGTATCCGCATCGCAAGGGGCCGACCTTCAGCCGACGCTATCTCTTGATCGATCCTTTTCCGAACTCGTTCTAACACGCCACGCATCTCATCGATATCAGTGATGTCAATAACACACAATGACCATCTCAAGACATCTAAAGCTATTTTTTCGATATCGGAAACAACACCATCGTTAACAGTGACCACGACACACCCCTTTGCGCCTGTTTCACGAATATGACGCCCCTGGATGCAACCGGGGAAGATGACATACGGCTCTTTTGCGACGATTTCCTGTTTGTGTATGTGGCCTAAAGCCCAGTACTGATACTCTTTGGAACGAAGATCATCTAATGAGCATGGCGCATAGTTAGCATGGCCTTCACGACCATCAAGACTGGTATGCAAAAGCCCGATATTAAACAATCCCTTTGCGGCATCACAAAATCCCGCAGCTAAATTTTCATCCACATGTTGGCTTGGAAAGCTTTGCCCGTGAATTGCGACACCGAGATGATCCAGCTTAACGGTCTCGACTCTCTTTGAGGAGAATATTTTCATGTTAGCGGGACTCTCTAATGACTTTGTCATTCGGTTCGCTGCATCGTGATTTCCGGATACGGCGAATACCCGGATATTGTGCTGAGCTAATCGTCCTATCTGCTTACTCAGAAAAATTCCGGTGCTGTAGTCTTTCCAGTCGCCGTCATATAAATCACCGGCTAGAAGGACAAAAGCCACTCTCTCCTCTATTGCGACATCAATAAGGTTTTCAAACGCCCGTCGGCAGGCGTTACGGATGGCATCTACTGGCGCGGATTCATAACGGGACAATCCGTGCAGCGGACTATCTAAGTGAATATCAGCTGCGTGAATAAATTTGAACTCGGTTAAACTGGCGTCTGACATAAAATTTCCTGACTTTTGGCGATTATGAACTATGGCAACGATAGAAAGAGCAATTAACAGTAGATAATACGCCAGATAAAAAACAAGGTCATCAAAAAATTTATTAAATCACCATTATGACTATACTATTCCAAGAATCAGAATTTCGCTTGCAGTTGCCGTCAGGTGAGTTTATCGTTAAGCAACCTCATATTTGAAGGAGGTCCGATGGGTGAATCGCTGGACAATTCGTTCCTACATTACCCAAGGATTAGCCACCGCTTAAGAACCAGAGGATGTCATCATGCGACTTATTGACTCAGCACAGGGAGTCCCCATTCACGCCTGGATTGATGGGGTCGATTTAGATCCAAAAGCCGAGCAGCAGCTTCTCAATAGCGCTCAGGTGCCGGTGATTCACCCCCATATCGCGGTCATGCCAGATTGCCACTGGGGTATGGGAGCTACGGTCGGTAGCGTAATTCCAACACGAAAGGCCATCATTCCTGCTGCCGTAGGTGTCGATATCGGTTGTGGTATGGCGGCGGTTAAAACATCACTGACCGCCAATGACCTGCCCGATTCACTGCGTGGTATTCGAAAAATGGTGGAACAGGCTGTACCGCATGGACGCAGTGGCCATGGTAAAAAACAGCATGATAAAGGCGCATGGAAAGAGTTACCTAACCGGGTAGCTAACCTTTGGCGCAGTCAGTTGCAGCAGGGATTTGAAATGTTAACGGATCAATATCCGGTTCTGGAACAAGCCAATCATGTGCATCACCTCGGCACACTAGGCACCGGCAACCACTTTATTGAAGTCTGCCTCGATGAGAGTCAGCAGGTATGGGTCATGCTCCACTCCGGCTCGCGGGGCATTGGTAATCGCATTGCCACCATATTCATTGAGCGGGCTAAACAGGATATGGGGGATCAGCTAGGGCAGCTGCCTGATAAAGATTTGGCCTACATTAAAGAGGGTTCTCCCCATTTTGATGATTACATGGAAGCACTATTATGGGCACAACACTATGCGCGGGTAAACCGGCAGATCATGCTGGAAAATACCTTAGCCGGAATGGCTAAAGTTCGTGATTTACCCCCTTTTAAGGCGGATCTGATGGCGGTCAATTGTCATCACAACTATGTCAGCCGGGAGCACCACTTTGGTGAAGAGCTCTACATCACTCGTAAAGGTGCCGTCAGTGCAGGAAAAGGGGAATGGGGAATTATTCCAGGCTCAATGGGAGCTAAAAGTTACATTGTGCGGGGTAAAGGCAATCCGGACTCGTTTTGCTCCTGTAGTCATGGTGCCGGTCGGATAATGTCACGCACTGAGGCAAAAAGACGCTTTACGCTAGATGATCAGATTAAGGCCACCGAAGGGGTGGAGTGCCGTAAAGATAGCTCGGTCATTGATGAAATCCCAATGGCTTACAAAGACATTGATGCGGTGATGGCCGCACAAATGGATTTGGTAGAAGTCGTTCACACCCTAAAGCAGGTAGTTTGTGTAAAAGGGTGAATTCTGGGCGATGGCTGATTATTTTATTTATGACCACTATCCACAGTCGCTGTGGCTAAGCACAGCGAGCAAATGGTCACTATTTAACCAATTTATTGCTTATAGACGCTCATGATGTTCTCCCTTACAATGTGCCAATGTTGAACCTACGCATCGTTGCTCTGTTATTCGCGCTACTCTTAGCTAACGCACCGCTTTGGGCCACGCAAATTAGTATCAAAGGGCTCTTTAGCGGCCGTGCACTCATCGTTATCGATAACCAACAATATTTACTCAAAGCGGGTGAGTCGGTCAATGGCATAGAGCTAGTAAGCGCCGACAGTGAGCAAGCAACGCTGTTAATTGAGGGTCAAGAGCGCATCTTAGCGCTTGATAGTCAAATTTCGGGGCAGTTTATTGCTGCAAAAACCACAAGTGTTACCATTGCGCCAGATCCCCAAGGGATGTATCGTGCCAACGGGGCGATTAACGGACATCGGGTTAAGTTTTTAATCGATACCGGTGCCTCGATTGTCGCACTAAGTAGCGCCCTAGCCGATAAGCTCAATATTCCCTACCGCCAACAGGGTCGGCCCACCGTTACCGAAACCGCTTCCGGTATTGTCATCGCTCATCAGTTGCAGCTCGATTCGGTCTCACTCGGCGCGATTCGGCTTACTCATGTCACGGGTGCGGTCATTGAGGGACAACAACCCTCTACCCCGCTATTAGGCCAATCGTTTTTGAATCGGGTAGAGTTACAACGACAAAACCGGTTAATGGTACTGACCCGTTAACCGAATCCGGTAATAAGCAGAAGGTTATCGATATGATGTTCAAGATTTTTTAGAGAGCAGGTAAAAATGGTTGACGCTTTAACTGACACTGCGCCTGTAGTGATGTTATTGATGTTAACACTGGATAAGTCGTCAGCGGTACCATGTTCTGGCCATAATACTTTCAATTTTATAACCAGAAACGGCTACATCAGAGCTTGGGCTATCGCACGCCCGTTGAGGTATATTTTTCATGAAAGTAGGGGCGGGTTAGAAACCCGCCCCTACACGCTCCCCTCCAACCCTGCCCGCTGGGGGAGGCGAGGAAGTCATGCTTCATGAGGGTGACGAGACAATGAACAAGGCCATCCGTACCTAGTGCAACGCCGCCCCGGACTTTGTGGCTGATATTGGCGCTGCGCCACCGGTTTCAGCGTAGCAACCCTTGGTTACTCACCCCACTCCTAAGTTAGCCTGTTCAGCAATAAACTCATCTTCCAGATCCATCTCTTCACAAATCTCCTCGGCAACAGAAGCTTTTTGCAGACACTGTATCACTGGCCAAAGCTCTTCATCATAGCGATCTTCGGGCAGATCCAGAAAATGCCTACTCTCCTCGGTGACATAGCTTTGGTCAAAAATGCTCAAAAGCTGCTCTAGTTTGTTCTGGTGGCTCTGCTTTAAGCGTTGTACCTGAATGATATAGCAATTGTGGATTAAGCTTTCGATAAACTCCTCTTTTTGTTTAATATTCTCTTTGGTTGCAGGGTCGTAGCAGTCGTATTTAACATGAGTGATGGGACAGTCGATATGCTCTAATTTGTGGCTGAGAATGTAGATGCTAACAAGTGGTGTCGCATTGCCTAGCTGGCGATCTTGGTCGGTGTAAAATATCTGGTCAGATAGGTACTGTTTGGCCTTTTGTAGCTCAATAATCACCTGTTGTTGTGAGCCATCGAGTTGCACGATTTTCGCTAAAAATTCAAGTCGCAAGACCGTTAGACCACCATCGGGAAGCCTGTGACTCAGATCGGCGAAGCCAAACTCAAGGGCCTCTATCTGCTGCCCGATAATATGGGAGATGACCAATTTGGCAGCTTGGTTATCCTGCATCAGATAGCGAAAAACAACATCGTAAAGGGGGTTAGCGATTTTCATGTGGGGGTATCCTTCTCATCTTGGTTCATGCTTAGTTCCCACGCTCTTCGAGGGAACCCGTACGGGCATAGCCATCTTGCAATAGACTGGATTCCCACGCAAGAGTATGGGAACGAAAAATCTCCTCTTACATAGCTCCCCCCTGTGTCAGAATAACTGTCAGGTAGCCTCGTAAGAACTTGCAATGAAGAAAGGGGCATAACGGAGGATTGATGGTATGCTGCCGTTGTGAGATGGAAGGAGCCCGGAGGGCGACTGGAGTCTCACAACGGCGGTGGCCAGCTCTCCCCCTCAGACAGTCGAGACAAAGAGTCATAAAAAAATACGAATCGGAATTAAAACAGGCTCTCAAGAGGAGAGCATCGGTAGAGTGCCGCTGCTTGACCTTGATAGATGTTATTATCATCTACCAGATTCCAGATAATCGCCTCCTCAACTAAAAATCGCTTACCCGATGAGCTAACACGCACCCCTCGGTAATCATCGATAAAACCGACCTGAGCAACTCGCTCTAGCAGTCGAGCCCGCTCCTCCCTAACTAAAGGCTCAGCAGAGAGTCTTGATGGGAGCTCGGTGAACTGCTTCCAACTAAACTCAAATAGCCGTTGGGCTCTTTTATTGGCGTAGTTAAAGATAGGATCTGCCGCCGTATTATGAGAGAGAACAGCGACAGGTGCCTCGTAAAGAGAGCGGTAACGGTCAATTTCAGAGAGCTCCTCATCTACTAAGTGTCGTCCGGTCAAGCGATACAGGGTCGATAGAATTAGCTCCGCCTGCTCTGCTCGATAACGATTGTCTAGATTCGGTTCGTTCGCTATTGTCATTACAGTATCACACGCTACCCTCTAGCTAAAGGACAGCGTTCATCCTCAGAACACTATCGCCACCCCCTACCCTTAGGGGTATTAGAGTACCTACCTCTACGACACCACTACCACTAAGCATGTGGTAGCGTTCAACGGTATCTTGTAAATAGTGCCACTGCGTGGTCACACCGATCTCTACCCGAGCTCTAGCAATAGAGCAAGCCGGATCGTGTTCACTGTTAAGATATTCAATAATATAACATCCCTCCTCAATATAGAACTCCGTCGATGGACGAAAAATTTTCGCTTTCACGAAAGTCAACTTAACAAGCTCTCAATTGTCTCAAGCATAGAATGAGAATCAACATAATCAATCGCAATAGGCCAATAACTAGTTCCCGTTTGAAGTATTAGCGATGGAAAAGAGTCAACACCTAACGCCCGACTTTGAGCAATTTCTCCCCGCAGCGTAGCATCCCCTGAGTGTCAAGATACCCTGAGACCACCCCTGATGAGAAATGAATGTAGAATCAGGGGGGCAACAGAGGAGATACACGATGCCCAAAGATACTACCGTTTTACCCTCCAACGAGGTTACCGACCCCGATGAAGAGAAGCGCTCCTACCGCAAATTTAGTGAGGAAGAGAAGCTTCGGATCCTAGCAGAAGCAGAGCAGTGCAAGGAGCCGGGTCAGCTAGGCGAGCTGCTGCGCAAAGAGCAGATCTACAGCTCCCATCTGACCAAATGGCGCCGACAACTGCAAGCACAGGGGCAGGCTGGCCTGAAAGGGAAACAGAGTGGTCGCAAACCGAGCCTAGACAAGCGAGATAAGGAGATAGAGCGTTTAAAGAAGGAAATTCAGCGTCTTAGCCAACGGTTACAGCAGACCGAAGGGGTGATTGCGCTCCAAAAAAAAGCCTTCAGCTTATTGGAGCAGATGAACACAGAGATAAGCTTATGAGATTAGTTGAAAAAGAGTGCCCCAGTTCGGTGAGCATAAGAGCCGCTTGCGATAGCCTAGCGCTCTCGCGTGCAGGCTACTACCGCCGACAGGCTCCGGTTGTCTCCCCCCGAGCGAGCCTTCCAAGACCCGTCGCAGCCAATGCGCTGAGTGAGGCAGAGAGGCAAGCCGTTCTGGGGCTTTTGAACAGCGAACGATTCTATGACCAACCTCCGGCAGAGATCTATGCTAGCCTGCTGGATGAAGGGAAATATTACTGTTCAATCAGTACGATGTATCGGATCCTTCGTGCTAATCAACAGACGGGAGAGCGGCGAGCTCAAAAACCGGCCAAATCACACGCTATCCCCCGATTACGGGCGACCCGCCCGAATGAGGTTTGGACATGGGATATCACTAAGCTTCCCACCACAGAGCAGGGTAACTTCTTGAATCTCTATGTGGTGATGGATCTCTACAGCCGTTTTATTGTGGCTTGGATGGTCTCAAGGAAGGAGAATAGTGAGCTCTCCAAGCTGTTAATCAGTGACGCAGCGGCTCGCTATCGGGTCGCGCTCAGTGGCTTAACACTGCATCAGGATAGAGGTGTGCCGATGACCGCCAGAGGCTATCTCGACTTGATGGCCGAACTGGGGATCACCTGCTCCCACAGCCGTCCACGAGTCAGTAACGACAATCCGTTTAGCGAGAGTCAATTTAAAACACTCAAGCAACAACCCGATTATCCTCAACGATTGACAGGAGTTGACCATGCCAGAATATGGTTTAGTGACTATGTTGACTGGTACTGTTTCCACCACCACCATCGAGGGATTGCGTGGTTCACTCCAGAGCAGGTATTTACCGGTCGTTACAAGGAGGTTAGCGAGCAGCGTGAACAGGCGCTGAAGCAGGCCTATCAGCAGCATCCGAAACGCTTTATTCATGGTGAGCCCAAGGTTAAGCAACCCCCTACTGAGGTATGGATTAACCCCGCTCTACCGGAGGAGGGGGTGGGGTCGCTGGAGGTCAACTATCCAACCCTGAATAGAGCGAAGGAGAGATGAGTGACGGTGCCGCTAGTGGGTCTATCGTCGATGGCTTTAGCCGGTTGTGGTGGCTGAATGACAGAGCGTTATCCATAGCCCGCCCCCCGGAGACCCCCTTATTATCGTAGGGGGGCGGGCTGTGGGTAACGCGGTGCAGGAGGGAGGTTCCTAGATTAGGGGTTGCAGTTCGCCTTGCAGCTCCCCCTTGCTGAAGGGCTTGGCTCTTGCGGCAAAGGGCCATGAGGGTCATGTTCGCTCCTTGTTGCGTCATGACTCAACATAGGCGAAATTTGCCGGTGAGGGCAGTGGCAATCACCGGCTAGATTTAGAGCTTTATTTTTTTAACAACTGGTCTCAAATTACTTGACAGCTTCCGCATCCGTTATCTCCGATTCTAAATGATACTGAAATCGATCCAGCTCTATTCCTAACTCATCAGCTAGAGCGACTAACACAGTGATCTCTGAAGGGTTACGAGCTTGTTGATAATAGGCTCTCTGTATCGCCGCAGTCATCAGTTGATCATATTCGTCCCCCTGCTCTCTCGCTGCAATCACAGCTCGACAGGCAGGATAGGTAGAGCGTTTGGGAGTATTTTGACACCAAAAATCAAAATTGAATTTTTTTGAAGGGATTTTTTGCTCAATTAGCCGCCAATTAGCTTGAATCTGCTGCTGTATTATTAATGTCATCGGTTGATGGTTATCAGCAGCTAGCCCCCCTAGTAAACGGCGAAGCTCAATACTCTCATCAAGCTGAGAGATGAGAGCTTGGTAAGTCTCACTAAATCCCCAACACCAACTACACATCGGATCATGAATATAGCATAGTGAATATCTCTTGTTCATAATTTTCTCTTAGCAAATAGCTAAATACCGTCGTTAATCGCACTAGAAGGCGCTAATCTCTAGCATAGGCGTTAGCTCAACACTCTCTTGTTGTTTGGTCGCTCAAGTGTACCACCTTACCCCCTTGCTATCCTCATTTTTTAGCTAGCGGTATCTCAAAATCATTGACATATACTGCTCATGCTCTACCCAAAAAAGCAGCTTAACACTTTAATTTTATTAAAAAACAGTTAGTTGTTAAAATTTTCTCTAGCTATAGATTAAATATTGTTCCACATAAAACAGAGCCACCCTTATGGCGCTATCACTTCGCCCTTGCAGAAAAGAGTCTGTGCGCAGCGGATACCGATCGCTATTCTGAAAAAGAGATGCTTTGTTGCTCCAGTGAGCGTAAACTCTTAGCTATTAGACAGATGTCGCCACCATTCGCCCTCCCCTTCACCCACCTCCTCCCTCCTGCGGGCTTGCCCATCCTACCCTAAACTAGGGGATCTCTTTATGTTTACCAAAACATTTCGCTCTTCAGCGCCGCAGGCGTTGCTTAATGCTCAACAGTCCGAATTGCTACACGCTGAGCTGTTTAGTATCGAACAGCTTAAACGCCATGCGATGACGCTCGCGGAGCAACACCACATCGACTCTCGAACGAAAACAGACTACCTACTATTGCGTCTAGCAGATAACCAGCAAGTCCTGCTAGCTGCCTATAAAATCGTTACAGCTACGGCTCTACCAGGACAGCAGTTGATGCCAGCAGAGGCGTGGTTACTAGATAACTTTTACCTCATCGAGCAGCAGATTATTCAGGCACGACAACATTTGCCGCGTGGTTACAGTCGGCAGCTACCCCATTTAGCACAGGGGCCATCCGCTGGATTACCGCGAATTTATGATTTGGCAATAGAGCTAATTTCACACATGGATGGTCGCATTGATAGCGACAATTGCAGCCAATTTTTAGCCGCATATCAGCGTGTGAGTATCTTGCAATTGGGAGAGCTGTGGGCATTTCCAATTATGTTACAGTTAGCCCTACTAGAGAATATTCGCCGTGTCGCACAGCGCATTGCGCAGCGACGGCAAGAGCGTGATGCGGCTATCACTTGGGCAGCGCGAATATTGGCTACTGCAGAGGCGACACCTAAACAGCTCATTCAGCTACTCGCCGAATTTGCCGATGCCGATGTGCCGCTAACCGCAGCATTTGTGGAGGAGTTTTATGCTCGTCTTCAAACGCAAGGTTCCGCACTAGGCTTTATTCAAACTTGGGTTGCGCAAAAATTACTCGATCAAGGTGTCACGGCTGCCCGATTGTCGGCAATAGCGGCACAGAGAGCGGCTACCTATCAAATTTCGATTGCCAATAGTATTAGCAGCCTGCGCTTTATCGGCGCAATGGATTGGCGCGATTATGTCGAGTCACTCAGCGTGGTAGAAGAGATCTTGTGCCAAGATCCGGCAGGGATGCACCGCGCCCAAGATTTCGCTACCCGCGACCGCTATCGTCACATCATTGAAGCTATCGCTCGAAAGTATGCTCACGGTAAAATCGACACCGAAGTTACAGTAGCACAGCAGGCGATCCTTTTAGCACAACAGGCGGCAAAAGAGCGAGGAGGAGAGGATCGTAGCGCCCATGTCGGCTACTACCTGCTTGATCGTGGCCGCCCATCGTTAGAGCGTGCGATAGGGGGAGGCGTATCTTGGTATAGCAGAGCACGGCGAGCACTACGACGGTTTCGACTAGGTTTTTATCTCACCCCGATTTTATTAATAAGCGTACTATTAACCGCACTAAGCTTATGGTTAAGCGGTGTTGAATCTAATTGGTACATGCTACTATTGGTTCTGCCTAGCTTAATTGCCACCTCTGCCCTAGCAGTCCCACTGGTGAACCGCATAGTAACGATGTGGTTGCCGCCACGAGCGCTACCTCGCATCGATTTTGCTAGCGGTATTCCAGAGACTCACCGAACGATGGTGGTGGTACCGACTCTATTCAGTACCACAGCAGAGTTTGATCATCGACTAGAGGGCCTGGAGATTCGCTATCTGGGGAATCGAGATCCAAATCTCTGGTTTGCGTTGCTCACCGATCTCCCCGATGCCTCTACCGAGACACTCCCTGGTGATGAGGCGCTACTCACCTATGCAGAGGCGGCAATTAAGCGGCTCAATCAACGCTACGAGCTAGAACGCCCGGGGATTTTCTATTGGTTACACCGCCCTAGATGCTGGAATCCGCACGAAAATGTGTGGATGGGTTATGAACGCAAACGCGGCAAATTAGAGCAGTTTAATAATCTACTACGCGGCGGTGATGAGGCAGCCTTCACAGCCATCGTTGGTAAACGCACCCTATTTAGCTCGATTCAATATATCATTACCCTCGATACCGACACCCAACTACCTCGCGATAGTGCCCACGCTTTAATAGGCAATCTAGCCCATCCTCTTAATCGTCCACTCTACGATGCGACACAGAGACGAGTAGTCGAAGGCTACGCCATTTTGCAACCGCGTACCGCCATTAGTCTCAGCAGTGCCGGCCAATCACAATTTAGCCAACTGTTCGCTGGAGAATCGGGAATCGATCCCTACTCCCGTGAAGTCTCTGATGTCTATCAAGATATGTTCGGTGAGGGATCTATCATCTCGATGCATTTCGTCAAGCGGTGAACGGTCAATTTCCTGATAATTTAATTCTCAGCCATGATCTACTCGAAGGCGCGTATGCGCGAGCGGCCCTAGTGACCGACATCGATCTGATTGAAGAGCACCCCGCCAGTTATGCCGTTGAAGCTAGCCGCCGCCACCGCTGGATTCGCGGAGACTGGCAGGTGGCGAAGTGGTTACGAGCAGAGGTACCACTAAAATCGGGTAGCGGGCCGAATCCATTGACCCCCTTATCACGCTGGAAAATATTCGATAATCTGCGCCGTAGCCTTGTATCGCCTGCCCTGTTGCTACTGCTACTCGGAGGCACACTATCGGCGTCAGGCGATCTCTGGATGGGACTCGCTGTAGCGGTAATCTTCTTACCGGCAATCGTGGGAGTGGTCACCGATTTCATTCGCCAACCGCGAGGGCGCGACTGGCGCACTCATCTATACCTTACGCGCCACGCTGCTAGCCACCCCCTCTCCCAAGCCCTGTTAACACTGGTACTGCTACCTTATGATACCCTCCTCTGCCTCGATGCCATTCGCGTATCAGGGGTGCGAATGGTGTTTACCCAACGCACGCTACTACTCTGGCAACTACCCGCCTACACCCGTAGAAACGGCAATAGTTCGCTATTAGGATATATTCGAGAGATGTGGATCGCGCCGCTACTAGCAGGAGTCCTAGCTATATCACTCTGGAATCACCCCCTCTGGCTAGGCTGGTGGGGAGTCGTCGCCCTCTGGGGAGTCTCACCACTGTTAGGGTGGAGTTTGAGTCGTCAGACAGGGACACCAAAGATGAATTTGAGCGCTGAACAGCAGATCTTTCTCCGTACCTCGGCACGACGCACTTGGCGCTATTTTGCCGAGTTTGTCAATGCCGACCACCATTGGCTGCCACCCGATAACTTTCAGGAATATCCGATCCCCGTCGTTGCTGCACGCACCTCACCGACTAACATCGGCATGGGACTACTTGCCAATCTAGCGGCGCACGATTTTGGCTATATTGGCACCACAGAACTACTGCAACGATTAGATAAGACTTTGGCGACTCTAGCAAAACTGGAGCGTTATCGAGGCCACTTTTACAACTGGTATGCCACCGATACCCTTCTCCCCTTATCACCACGCTATGTTTCGACGGTCGATAGCGGCAATCTAGCCGGCTCTCTCTTAACATTACAAGCCGGTTTAACCGAATTACCGCACCAAACAATACTCCCCACCCATGCCCTACAGGGCCTACGCGATACCCTACAGGTGGTGATAGAGCAGTTACCAGCGAGAGTTGCACCTAAGGTAACACAGCAAATTAGCGCGATAGCGGAGAGATTATCTCTCGATCCCTCCGCCACCTTATCCGCTCTCATTGAGGGACTCGACACCGTTCACCACTTAGCTAGCGTCCTATTAAGCGAGTTTCCTACAGAGATTAACAGCGAATTACGCTCATGGACACAGGCGTTTATATCCCAGACACGCTCGCTGCGTAATGAGCTTAATGGGGTCTCACCACCCTATCTTGACACCCTCCCGACACTGACAGAACTAGCCACCCACTCTATCTATCCTGCGGCCAGCGCTACAGCACGACAACAGCTTGCAATGATAGAGGAATTAAAGGCGTGTTGTCATCAATTAGCACAGATTGATTTTTCATTTCTTTACGACTCTTCCCGCAACTTATTAAGCATAGGTTATGATGTAGGCGAGAGACGCCGAGATATAGCTTGTTATGATTTACTAGCCTCTGAGGCAAGGCTAGCTAGTTTTCTTCTTGTTGCTCAAGGAAAATTGCCACAAAAACACTGGTTTGCCCTAGGTAGATTACTTACAAGTCATGGTGGCACGGTGAGTTTAATCTCTTGGAGCGGCTCAATGTTCGAGTATTTAATGCCACAACTACTGATGCCGAGTTATCCCCACACCCTATTAGAGCAAACTTGCCGAGCTGTCGTGTATCGCCAAATTGAGTACGGACGACAACGCGCCGTCCCGTGGGGAATCTCCGAATCGGGTTATAATGCCACCGATATTCAGCAGAGCTACCAATATCGTGCCTTTGGTGTTCCTGGCCTAGGATTTAAACGCGGATTAGCTGATGATTTGGTAATCGCACCGTATGCTAGCGCCTTAGCACTGACGATCCTACCGCGTGAAGCTTGCCGCAACTTAGAGCGTTTAGCGGCCTCGGGGTTTCTCGCCGCTTACGGCTTTTACGAAGCGATTGATTACACTCCATCGCGACTATTACGCGGTAAAAATCATGCGGTAGTACGCTCATTCATGACGCACCATCAAGGCATGAGTCTATTAGCCTTCGCCCAAGTATTGCTAGAGCAGCCGATGCAGCGCCGTTTTATGGCCGATCCCTCTGTACAAGCAACAGCGCTACTACTACAAGAGCGAGTACCAAAACGCGGCACAATGCTCCATCCGCACACCGCTGAAGTGACCTCTGCCGCCCGCCCGCTCAGTGCCGAAGAGGGGGCGATTACCCGCACATTTAACAACCCTAACTGCCCCGTACCAGAGGTGCATCTGTTATCTAACGGTCGTTACCATCTGATGACCACTCACGCTGGCGGTGGTTATAGCCGCTGGAACGATCTAGCCCTTAGCCGTTGGCGTGAAGATGCCACCATGGATGACTGGGGCAGTTTTATCTATCTACGCGACCGCGACAGTGGACACTATTGGTCGAGCGCCTATCAGCCAACACGCTGTAAAGCTGATCACTATGAGGCGATTTTTGTTCAAGCTCGGGCTGAGTACCGACGGCTAGATCATGCCATTGAAGCTCACACCGAGATCTGCGTATCACCGGAGGATGATGTAGAGATTCGCCGTTTGACCCTAACTAACCTCTCCTCTCGCACCCGTCATATTGAAGTGACCAGTTATACCGAAGTCGTCTTAGCACCACCAAGTGCCGATCTATCCCACCGTGCCTTTAGCAACCTGTTTGTACAGAGTGAAATTCTCGCTGAGCGCCAAGCGATTCTCTGCACCCGTCGCCCCCGATCTACAGATGAGTCGAATCCATGGCTATTTCATCTACTCGCTCTACCTAGCACAGTGTGCGATAAAGCCTCGTACGAAACCGATCGTGCGCAATTTATTGGCCGAGGTCGTAATACAGCCGCACCGTTAGCGATGACTCGACGCGATCCAGCAAGACTCTCGAATGTTGCAGGTGCGGTGCTCGATCCTATCATGGCGATTCGTTCTACCCTCACCCTAGAACCTGATCAATCCGCCACACTACAATTTATCACCGGTATTGCCCAGTCTCGCGAAGCCACGCTCCCTATTTTGGATAAATATTGCGATCGACACTTTGTTGAACGCGCCTTTGAGATGGCTTGGTTTCAGAGCCAAGAGGTGTTGCGCCACCTCACTATTAACGAGTCCGATGCCCAACGGTATGGACGGTTAGCCACTTCGGTGATATTTAGCACCGCTTTACGCCGCGCAGCACCTAGCATCACTGCCCGCAACCAAATGGGACAGGCAGGGTTATGGCGATTTGCCATCTCCGGCGATCTACCCATTGTATTACTACGAATGGGTGATCTAAACCATATCGATCTGGTCAAACAGGGGTTACAAGCCCACGCCTATTGGCGCATGAAGGGATTGAGTGCCGATTTAATCATTATTAATGAAGATTTTTCCAGCTATCGTGCTCTGCTGCAAGATCTGATTATCAACCTCATTCATACTGAAAACGATGGCTACACCCTCGGTAAATTGGGTGGAGTTTTTGTACTACGTGCCGAAGAGCTCTCTGAAGATGAGCGGGTGTTATTACAGACCGTTGCTCTCATAGTATTCAACGACAGCGAGACAGCAACACTAGGTGAACCTGTGCGGGTACCGACAACAGCGCTAGCTGAGCGTTTCGACTCCTATAACCTAACAGTGGATAAAATAGCTCCACCGCCACTCCCAACTCGTGAACGGATATTCTGCAACGGGTTAGGCGGTTTTACCCCTGATGGCCATGAGTATGTGATCATGCTAGAACCCACTCAAACCACTCCCGCGCCATGGGTGAATGTGATCGCTAGCCCCCATATCGGCACAGTAGTGAGTGAAAGCGGTAATGCCTATACTTGGGTAGAGAATGCCCATGAGTTTCGTCTTACTCCTTGGCACAACGATCCTCTTAGTGATCGCAGTGGTGAAGCAATCTATCTTCGCGATGAGGAGAGCGGCGCATTCTGGTCACCTAGCGCCGCTCCCGCTCGCGGCACCTCAGGCTATGTCTGCCGACACGGTTTTGGCTATAGCATCTTTGAGCATGAGCAGGCCGGTATCGTCTCCGAGATGTCTATCTATGTAGCAATGGATGCGGCGGTTAAATTCGCTGTAGTCAAGCTACACAACCGTTCTGGGCGCAGTCGTCGGCTCTCACTGACCGGCTACTGGGAGCTAGTACTAGGCGAACTTCGCCATGCTAACCTAATGCATATCGTCAGCGAGATAGATCCTCATAGCGGCGCACTATTCGCCCACAACCCCTATCATCCTGAGTCTGCTAATCGTCTGGTATTTGCTCAAATTAGCGAGCGCGAACGCACCCTAAGCGGTGACCGCGCTGAATTCATCGGTCGCAACGGCTCTCTAGCCCACCCTGCCGCGATGCGCTCTCCCCACTTATCGGGCAAGAGCGGGGCAGGACTCGATCCCTGCGCAGCTATCCAGAGTACCCTCGAACTAGGCGATCAACAGCAGCTTGAGATTGTGTTTAGTTTCGGTGCCGCCCGCAACCATGACGAGGCACGGCAACTTATTCAACGATTTAGCGGCTCAGCAGGAGCGCGACAAGCCTTAGAAGCGGTATGGAGCTACTGGAACCACACTCTCGGTGCGGTACATATAGAGACCCCTGATCGTGCTTTAGATACTCTTAGCAATGGCTGGTTGCTCTATCAAACCCTCTCCTCTCGCCTATGGGGACGCAGCGGTTATTACCAATCGGGCGGCGCTTACGGCTTTCGTGATCAACTACAAGATAGTATGGCTCTGCTACACACCACTCCGTGGTTAGTGCGTGAACAGCTACTGCGTTGTGCCGAACGCCAATTTCTCCAAGGTGATGTACAGCACTGGTGGCATCCGCCCAATGGCCAAGGGGTACGCACCCACTTCTCTGATGACTATCTATGGCTCCCCTACACCACCTGCCACTATGTCAAAACCACCGGCGACAGCACGATTCTCGATGAGTCAGTACCCTTCCTAGAGGGGCGTGAACTGAGTCTAGCAGAAGAGGCCTATTACGACCAACCGCAGCGCTCTTCAGAGACTGCCAGCCTGTATCAACACTGTGTCCGCGCCATCAAACACGGCCTGCGCTTCGGTGCCCACCAACTACCACTGATAGGCGGTGGCGACTGGAATGATGGCATGAATCGGATCGGCCATGAGGGCAAAGGCGAAAGTGTCTGGCTAGCATGGTTTTTATACGATAACCTGCAACGCTTCGCCGAATTAGCACAAAGCCATAACGATCCAGATTTTGCCAACTTGTGTCAAACTGAGGCAAAAACCCTGCGCAATCATATTGAAACCCACGCTTGGGATGGCGCTTGGTATCGACGCGCCTACTTCGACGACGGCACCCCACTAGGCACTGCCAGCCACGATGAGTGCCAAATCGACTCTATCAGCCAAAGCTGGGCGGTAATTTCTGCCGGTGGCGATCCGATCCGCGCCCGCCAAGCGATGGATTCACTCGACGAACGCCTAGTCCACCGCGACACCTGTCTGATACAACTTCTCGATCCGCCCTTCGACCACTCTACCCTAGAGCCGGGCTATATCAAAGGCTATCTTCCCGGTGTGCGCGAAAACGGTGGTCACTATAGCCATGCCGCCATTTGGGCCGCTACCGCCTTCGCTCAGCTAGGCGATAATCGACGCGCTTGGGAGCTATTTACCATGCTTAACCCCATCCACCATAGCAGCCATGCGAACGACATGGAGCGCTACAAGGTCGAACCTTATGTCATGTGTGCCGATATTTACGCCACCCCACCCCACACTGGGCGAGGCGGCTGGAGCTGGTACACAGGGGCGGCGGGCTGGATGTACCGCCTCAGCATCGAAACACTACTCGGCCTGCACCGTGAAGCTGACCATCTACGCCTTACCCCGTGCATCCCTGCAGAGTGGAAGAGCTATAAGATCCACTACCGTTATCAGAATACCTTTTACCACATCACCGTTAAGCGTGTTACCGAACATGAACAAGGGGTCAAAGTGGATGGCATCGATTGTAAGGGAGATATCCCCCTAGTAGATGATAGGCTAGAGCATAGTGTTGCGGTAGGCATCTAGCAGCGCGTTGCTAATAAGCCCTCCCCCCTACCTCCCTCAAATTGGATTTGAGCCTTCCTATTTAATGAGAAACGATAGCAACAAACGACCCAAGGACTATTCGCTGTGTCGCGAATAGCATGAGTTACATTTACTCTGAAAAATTTAAACAAAAAATAGATAGAGACTCAAATATATCCATTTTATTAATATCAATTACGCTGTTACACCACCTTCTCGCTAATGGAGTACACCCAAATTTGGAAAGGATCAGCTTTACTGAGAAAAGTCTATTGTTTTATCTTGTCAAGCCGTTCAACCGCACATGGCTCCACATGCCATATCTCATCGCAATATTGCTGAATGGCACGATCGGAGGAGAATTTACCAATTCTAGCTACATTTAATATCGACATTCTATCCCAGTGTGCTCTATCCATAAATGCGTTTGATACATGCTGTTGTACCTCAAAGTAAGATTGAAAATCGGCTAACAGCATAAAGCGATCATCATAGAGCAAATTATCGACAATCGGTTGAAACAGTTGTGAATTGCCACGGGAGAAAAAACCGGAACGAACCAGATCGATAGCTGATCGCAAATGTTCATTTTGGCGGTACTGCTCTTCTGGATAGTAACCGCTATTTCGCCATTGGCGTAACTCCTGTTCGGTGTGGCCAAAAAGGAAGAAATTATCTGCACCAACCTCCTCTCTTATTTCGATATTAGCACCATCCAGAGTACCGATGGTGAGTGCACCGTTCATCGAAAATTTCATATTTCCCGTGCCTGATGCCTCCAGACCCGCAGTCGATATCTGTTCGGAGAGATCGGCGGCTGGATAGATATGTTGTGCGTTTTGAACATTAAAATCGGGGAAAAAGACCACCTTAATTCGATCATTAATGGTGCGATCCCCATTAATCATCTCACCGACAGCATTAATAAACTTAATGATTAACTTTGCCATAAAGTACCCTGGTGCAGCCTTGCCACCAAAGACAAAGGTTCTGGCAGGGATATCCAGATGTGGATTCTGTTTGAGCTGCTCATAGAGTGCAATAATGTGCAGTACATTTAGATGTTGACGCTTATACTCATGAATGCGTTTACACTGAACATCAAATAACGCAGTTGGATCGACACGAATACCGGTGCGTTCAATAATAACATGAGCCAGATGCTGCTTTGCCGCCAATTTAGTCTCTCGCCACTGCTGACGGAATGGCTCCTCTTCAGCATAGCTCTCAAGTTGACGCAGTTGATTCAAATCACGAATCCAACCACTACCGATAGTCTGATTAAGCAGATCTGCCAAACGAGGATTGCTTAATACCATAAAACGGCGCGGAGTAACGCCATTAGTTTTATTGCTAAATTTCTCTGGCCACAGCTCGTAAAAATCCTTTAAAACCGTAGATTTAAGTAGCTCGCTATGGAGATTAGCAACACCATTAATTGCATAACTGCCGACGCAGGCAAGATGTGCCATGCGTACTGAACGACGACCCTGCTCATTGATAAGTGACAGACGACCAATTCGATCCACATCATCTAAATAACGATAACGAATCTTATCGAGAAAACGGCTATTAATTTCGTAAATAATCGCCATATGACGCGGTAAAATGCGCTCCAGCAGATCAACAGGCCAACTCTCTAGGGCTTCGGGAAGGAGAGTATGGTTGGTATAGGCAAAGGTATTGCGGGTAATATCCCAAGCCAGTTTCCAATCCATATTGTGTTCATCAAGCAATATACGCATTAATTCAGGAATCGCTATTGCCGGATGGGTGTCATTAAGTTGAGCGGCAAATTTATGGTGAAACTGTTCGAGAGATCCCGTTGTCTGCCGTTGCAACCGTACCATGTCCTGTAGTGAGCAGGAGACAAAGAAGTACTGCTGTTTGAGTCGTAGCTCCTTACCGATCTCTGGCTCATCATTCGGGTAGAGCACCTTAGATAAATTTTCGGCGGTAACCTGACTGTTCACTGCCTCATAATAGTTACCCGTATTAAAAGCCTGAAAATCGAACGACTCACACGCTTCCGATTTCCACAATCTCAGTAGATTGACATTATCGACGCCATAACCAAGAATCGGTGTATCGTAAGCGACACCATTAACGACTTCAGCCGCATTCCAGTCAATCTTCAACCGACCATTTTCATCTGTTCGAGCCGACACAGAACCACCAAAACGGACTGGAAAACGGAGTTTAGCACGTCGTAACTCCCATGGATTTCCATTGCGTAGCCAGTGGTCAGTAACCTCTGATTGCCAACCGTTCTCAATGGCCTGATCGAAAATACCATACTCATATCGAATACCGTAACCGATGGCGGGAATTTGCAGTGTTGCGAGCGAATCCATATAGCAGGCAGCCAATCGACCCAACCCACCATTGCCTAATCCCGGCTCCTCCTCTTGTTCAATAATCGCATCGAAATCGAGACCCAGCTCATCTCCAGCTTTACGGGCATTTTCTACAATACCTAAATTTATTAGATTATTTAATAAATGGGGGCCTGGAAGATATTCAGCAGAGAGATAGCAGACAGTGCGTGCCCGCTTATTTTTATAGATCTGAGCCGTTTTAATCCATCGCTCCAAAAGACGGTCACGAACAGTATAGGCTGCCGCCATATACTGATCATGAATGCTGGCAACATCATAAAAGCGCCCTTGCAGATAGAAAAGATTGTCGTTAAAAGCCCGCTTTAATGCATCGACTGACATACCAGTACGAGTGTGTTCATGAGGTACTTCACTCTGCTTAGCCATTAGACTTCCCCTCCTCATCAGTTAACTCTTCAGGCCAGACCCAGTTATCAACTTCTGGCTTATCTATGCCGTTTTCATAGGCGTAATTTCGGCACTCTATCTGCATATCTCGTAACTGCTCTTTAACATGCGCACCCGCCACCTGTAGTCGTGGCACACGATTAATGACATCAATAGCAAGACTAAAGCGATCAATTTCATTACTAATTGCCAACTCCAACGGTGTATTGATATTTCCCTTCTCCTTATAGCCTCTTACATGAAGATTACAGTGATTAGTACGGCGATAGGCGAGACGATGAATAAGCCAAGGGTAACCATGGAAATTAAAGATAACGGGTCTATCTTTGGTAAACAGGGAGTCAAAATCACGATCAGATAGACCGTGCGGATGCTCGCCCTCTGACTGTAACCGAAATAGATCAACAACATTGATAAAACGGATTTTGATATCATCAAAGTGTTGACGCAATAGTGCCGTGGCGGCTAGTGCCTCTTTAGTTGGAATATCGCCGCAAGCCGCCATGACGACATCGGGTTCACACCCTGCATCATTACTGGCCCAACGCCAGATACCTATCCCTTTAGTACAGTGTTTTATCGCTTCATCCATGCTCAAATATTGCAGATGCTGCTGCTTATCGGCAACAATAACATTAATGTCATCATGGCTACGCATGCAGTGGTTAGCGACTGAGAGTAGGGTATTGACATCAGGTGGCAGATAGATACGGGTAACTTCTGGATTTTTATTCACAACCACATCGAGAAAACCCGGATCCTGATGGGTAAAGCCGTTGTGATCCTGTCGCCATACGGTAGAGGTAATGAGAAGGTTGATAGACGAGATCGGGGCACGCCAAGGGATCTCCTCACAAATAGCTAACCACTTAGCGTGTTGGTTGTACATGGAGTCGATGACATGGACAAACGCCTCATAAGTGGCAAAAAAACCGTGGCGACCGCTAAGAACATACCCCTCATACCACCCCTCCAGAGTATGCTCTGATAGCATCTCCAATACTCTACCATCACTAGCTAGTTCACCGCCATCTTCATCTTCGGGCAGGTAGTCAGCAAGCCACAACTTTTTACTCACCTCATAAATATTATTCAACTTATTAGAGGTGTTTTCATCGGGACCAAAAACGCGAAAATTGTGCATATTATTAGCCATAATATCACGCAAATAACGCCCTAATGGCCGGGTATTCTCCGCTCTATCGATACCAGGCTGGGGTACTGATAGAGCATATTCACGAAAATCGGGTAGATTAAGTGTTTTTCGCAGCAATCCTCCATTAGCATGTGGATTAGCACTCATGCGTCGTTCCCCTTTGGGCGCTAACGCTTTTAGCTCAGGTATCAACTTCCCCTGATCATCAAACAGCTCTTCAGGACGGTAACTTTTAAACCACGCTTCGAGCTGTTTCAGTCTTGAGTCACTCTCTTTAACTTTGGTAAGTGGTACCTGATGGGCACGCCAAAACCCTTCTACTTTATGACCATCAACGGTTTGTGGACCAGTCCATCCCTTAGGAGAACGCAAAATAATCATCGGCCAGATGGCTCGTTTAACTGGCCCGCCATTGCGTGCCTGCTGTTGAATAGCTGTAATCTTCTGATAACAGATCTCCACTGTTTCGGCCATTGCCTGGTGCATCGCCATTGGATCACTGCCTTCGACAAAGTGAGGCTCCCAACCATAGCCTTGCATTAGTGCCGCTAGCTCTTCATGAGGTATGCGTGACAACAGTGTTGGATTATTTATTTTGTAGCCATTAAGGTGCAAAATCGGCAAAACAGCACCATCACGCACCGGATTAAGATATTTATTGGAGTGCCATGAGGTCGCCAGAGGACCCGTTTCAGCTTCGCCATCGCCTACGGCTACTGTGACCAATAGATCTGGGTTATCAAATGCAGCTCCAAAGGCGTGGGAGATGCTGTATCCCAACTCTCCACCCTCATGAATCGATCCAGGTGTCTCCGGCGTACAGTGACTACCGATACCACCCGGGAAAGAGAATTGTTTAAAGAAGCGACGCATGCCATTCTCATCTTCACTCTTGTCTGGATAGATCTCAGAGTAGGTTCCTTCCAGATAGACCGGTGCCAACACACCAGGGGCACCATGACCGGGACCGGCCAAAAAGATGGCATTAACATCGTGATGGCGAATAATACGATTAATATGGACATACATAAACGAGAGCCCTGGACTTGCCCCCCAATGGCCCAATAAGCGGTTTTTAATCTGTTCTGGTGCCAGTGGCTTTTTTAGCAAAGGGTTACTGCGTAGGTATATCATACCAACAGCCAAATAGTTGCAGGCACGCCAATAAGCATCCATTAGCTTCAGTTCTTCAGGATCAATCGATACGGCAATCATCATTCAGGACTCCTCGCGGCATATAGTGGAGGTTAGAGTTTATAGAGTTAATATGACTATAAAATTAAATAATAATGAATATTAGTGACTTAATTAAACGATTAGTTTAGGCCTCGTTCATTGTTTCATCAAACAGCCTTTGCTAACACCGGTTTAGTTTTACTCAACCGGTGCAGCAAAGCAAGCTCGTCAGGATGTTCAAAAAAGTCAGCGACGATCTCTGAAGGCAAAGTAACGATTCTTTATGCCAAAACCAGTGCCGCAGTGAGGTGTGCGGGACTGCCAATTGCCCGTATTTCCTTATATTAGGTGAACAACTGCCATCCGGTTGCACAGGTTTTTCTTTGGGGTTGCGACAGAGTCGGTTAAACTAGCCTCTGACATGACACAGCCCCCCTTTTGGCGATACCCCTGTATCATGTCACCTGTGTGCTGGGAAGCCTTAGCGGTTTTGGCTCTCAGCTAACGAAACGATGAACAACCCCCTTCCTATTTAATTAGGAACGATAATAGATTTTACCAACTTTCCCCAATATACATACTTAAGACGATAAATCCTAAATGACTTTAGAAACAAACGACCAAAAGGACTATTCTCTGTGTCGCGAACAGCATGAGCTACATTTACTATCCAAAAAACTTAAGCAAAAAATAGATAGATACTCAAGTATATCAATTTTTTTAATATCAATTACCGTTATTATTGCAATAGATATCCTACAACAAATCATATTAAAAAACTCAATGATTTGCTCGGATTGTGTTATTACCCTCTCTTTCCTAAGTGTTGTCTTGTTCATGTTTTCCAGATGGTGTATAGAAAAAGAAAAACACTATTTAATGGAGCTTTATACGATTGAAGCCAGAAAAAATCAAATCAACCAGGAGGTATGTTGTTTATTTGACTGCTATGACTAACAGATACATCCTATAAAAAGCTTACAACTTAGCCATATTCAGCCATACAAGCTATAGCTTAAGTATTATTAAGCGATTGCCACAAATACCAAGAAGCAATAGAGCGATAGGGTCTCCACAACTCCCCAAGGTAGATCATCTCCGCGCCGTCATACAAGTTTTGAATCGCCCGTTTCAATCCTCCATCACCCAACGAAAACACATCGGGTCGATGCAAACCAAAAATGAGAAACATCTCTGCTGTCCATCGTCCTATCCCCGGTACTCGAATCAACTGCTCGACCACCTTCTCATCCGATAGCGTCGATAACTGTTCTAGATGGAGCGTCCCACTCTCAACCAGCTCCGAGAGAGCCTTCAAGTAGCGACACTTAGAGCGTGATAGGCCCGCCTGACGCAATCTTTCCTCAGAAGCCGATAGCAGCACTTTCGGCGACAGCTCGTCTTCTAGCTGTTGTACCACCTTCTGGCTAATTGAGCGGGCAGCTTTGACTGATAACTGCTGCCCAATCATTGAGTGCACCAAAGTTTGGAAAGGCTCAGGCAGCTCAGGACCAATTTGGCAACGACCATAACGGTCAATCAAGGTAGCCATGATAGGATCTGAACGCCGCAGAGCTACCTCTGCATCTGGTAGAACCAGCACCAAATCCGCTTGATTCAAAATAGTGCTCCCCGCGCCCAAGCCCATAATGTTTCGATCCACGATGGCTCCTCCCGCTGCGCTTTACGCCACAGCCACGGCTGCTGGTGCAAACCACTCTCTTTCCAAATGCCGAGGTTTTGCGATCTAGCACTACCCTGGGCAGCAAAGAACTCCTTCTCTTCACAATATTGCGGATAGACCGCTGCGTAGCCCTCTCTCACCATACGAAGATTGAGGCTATCTCCTGCCTTATCTAACACATTCCCGATAACCCTTCCATAGCGATCGGTACCGAGATGGATCACATCGACCCGATCTGGGCTGATATCTCGCAAGTGATCCCGACTCTTTTTACCCCACGAAACTTGCCCCATTTCCGGGGTATCGATGCAGTGAAAGCGGACTTTAGTCTTCTCCCCGTTGCAATTGAGAGTCATAGTATCACCATCGTAGATCCTCTCAACTCGACATGAGTTTAGCCGATTATCAAAACTCGGTGGAGTACAGCTAAGAAGCGGCAAGAGAAGAAGAGAGCACCACAGAGCACCTAATTTACCCATCAACCCCCCCTATCTCTATGATGGTTATCTAATGAGGCGAATAATACCGCGCGGCAACCTCGGTAGGATTAAGGCACCTAGCCTGAGTGATTCGGGTAGCTTTTATCCACACGAATTCTTGGACAGTTACATCCTATTAACGACGGCGAGAAAGCCCATCTCTTCTCTTCTCCCCTCTCTTGTACCCATCCCGTACTCCAGCGGCTTCCATCGCACGCAGTAACGGCAGGCAACGGGTCTGTCACTTTCGTTCCATTAAACTTAACGGTGCAATTATAGAGGGCTCTAAAAATTAATCAAGCAACTGTTAATTGCTCTGCTACGATGAAGCAATGGAGCCGTTGTGAATTAAACTTGGGGAGCAAGGTGACTCTTCCAATGGGCAAAAATATCTATTTATCCATCCTCAAACGAAGTGCGAGAGTTTTTTTATTTATTATTTTAATCTTTTTATACTTTTACCCTCATGTAACCTATTGATTTTATTTTGTTTTTCGGGGGTAAATGGGAGCAATCTATAACGAAATTGGGAGCAATCTATAACGAACTGGGAGCAATCTATAAATAAATGGGAGCAATCTATAACAGTATTGGGAGCAATCTATAACAAAGTGGGAGCAATCTATAACGGGGTTAATTTGCGATATAGAACTGGGAACAATTTATAACGGAGATTGGGTTATGTGGCGCTAAATGGGAGCAATCTATAACGGGGTGAGTCTGTCCGGTGGTAAATGGGAGCAATCTATAACGGGGTGAGTCTGTTCGGTGGTAAATGGGAGCAATTTATAACGGGGGTGAGTCTGTCCGGTGGTAAATGGGAGCAATCTATAACGGGAGTGGGGCTGTCCGGTAGCCAATGGGAGCAATTTATAACGGGGGTGAGGCCGTCCGGTAGTAAATGGGAGCAATTTATAACGGGGGCGAGGCTCCGGTGGTAAATGGGAGCAATTTATAACACTGTATGTGGGTACTTTGCAGGTTGTCGTTGGCACCACTAAGTTCTCGACTCTTTAGGGGAATGGGCAAACAAAGCGACAGTTGATGGTTACAGGGTGTGGTTAATTAAGTTAAATTTATCAGTGACTTATTTATTATTTAGTGGATCTGGCGGTGTGGGGCTGTGTGGTGTGAGGCGTTATTAAATTTGTCGAAAGAGTCTCGGAGGTGAGGGCTAGTTTTAAACTACCATCGAGCCGCATTGGCTAAAGAGCGTTGCTACGGGTAGCGAAATCTCTCTGGATAACTCCATTGTCAACCTGCTTACTAGCTAGGAGAGTGATATCCGGCATAGAGGTGGCGTGAGCCCAACACAGGTACTTTAGAGAGGTGACGGATTATGACTACTTGCCCGTGGTTAACTTTTATCGAAATATAGGGTTGAGAGATAGATAATTTATTGGGTTTGTCTAAAGTTATTTAGGGAAAGCTAATATAAAGAGCTGTCATCCATTAGATAAGTTGCGGAAATGTATTAGCTGCTATGATGTGAGTTAGGTAGATTGAGTTGTTTACGCTGAGCTTTATGAGAATTGATTGAAGAGACTTCTAAAATCTACTTCCTTACCATCAATCCCTCTCTTTGCGGGGTTTTTCTTCTCTCTAGCTCTCTCTTCTCCAGTTAGAGGTGGGAAGAGGGAGTCTCTCCTTGTGGGGAAGATTTGAAGTGGCGGGATAAAAAGAGATGAAATTGTTTTGCTTTTTTCTTATTTTTGTGTCAAGTTGTGGATATAGGAGGTGGGGGTTGTTGTTATTCCCATTTGGTATGGTTTGACTGTTTAGAGCGATATAGCTAATGAGTTTACCGTATATTAGTGATGCTGTTATTTCGAATGCTCTTGTGACTGCTAGCTATAAAATGTCAGTTCCGGAGAAGCGTATTATTGCGCTAGCAATATCCCAAATTGGTATGGATCAAGATGTGACCGATGAAGATGTATATCGTGTTTCTAATTTCCAATATAGTAAGATGTCAGGGGTCAGTCGTTCAATGGCTTGGTTGGAGATTAAAGAAGCTACAACAAGATTGCTAGATAGAAAGGTGTCTATAGAAAGAGGGAAAGATACTATGGTTTTTGTTTTTGTGCAGCAAGCAATCTTTGAGGAAAATAGTAGTATTTCAATAAGATTTAGCAAGCCTATTTTGCCATTTATTTCTCAGCTAAAGAAAAACTTCACCAAGCTTGATGTAAGAGAGTTGGTTTCTTTTTCTGGTTTTTATGCGATGAGACTTTACGAAATGATTATGCAATATAAAAACATTGGTAAATGTAATATAACGGTTTTGCAATTTAGGAAATCATTGGGTATTGATGAGGGTAAGTATGTAAATGGAAAAGATTTCAGGCGGTATATTATCGAAAGACCGTTGAATGAGATCAATAATAAAACAAAATATAATATTAGTTATAAGCCGATAAAATTAGGGCGGAAAATTAATTCGTATGAGTTTGTTATAAGAGAAAAAGAGATTGTTGATAATGGAGATTTTTTAGGCGTTCAGGTTGATAAAAATAGCAGAAAACCAAGTTTTCCGCCATTGCGCTGGCTTGAAGCACATAGTGAGTTGGCACCGCCTGGGAAAACCTATAGCGAAATAAAATCCAATCCAAATAAAAAAATTATTGATGCTTGGGAGCGTGAAAATGATTGGTTGAGATGGGTTAGGGTGAAATAGATTGTTGACAGTGAATGTAGTCTATTAAAGTTAAGCTATGCAAGCATAATATAGTGATGCATAAAAATTATATTTCCGCCCTCCCCTATAGCCATGAGATGGTGATGTATGGTCGGAATTTTGAGCTAAAATGACTAATTTTTTTTCAAATGGTATGTGATGGCTAGTGGGTGCCTAGAAAATATCTACGAGTAGATTTTTTAAAAGGCACATTTTCATGTTGGGTTACTTTTGCCCGATTTGTGGTTGCGTAGGGGTACCTCCCCTTGGGTTCCCCTATGATGGGTGCCCGATTTGCATGTGCCCATATTATGATAGTTGGACGGCATCAGGGCAGGCACAGGGGCCTGCCCCTACGATGATAACGATTAACCGCTGATGGAGCTTCAAGCTAGTGGTTCTGTTTAATGCCTAACCTGACGAAACAGTGAATAAGACTGGGGTAGAAAATAGAAAATATCTACGAGTAGATTTTTTAAAAGGCACACATTCTTGCCGAGTTACCTCTTAATAGATGAGCTATTTTTGATGCCTAGCATTGGGTGTGGTAGAAAATATCTACGAGTAGATTTTTTAAAAGGCATATTTTCATGTTGGGTTACTTTTGCCCGATTTATGGTTGCGTAGGGGTACCCTCCTGTGGGGTGGCTATGGTGGGTTCCCGATTTATATGTGCCCATATTATGTTTGGGCGGCATCAGGGCAGGCACAGGGGCCTGCCCCTACGATGATAACGATCAACCGCCGATGGAGCTTCAAGTTGGTGGTTCTATTTAATGCCTAACCTGACGAAACAGCGAATAAGACTGGGGTAGAAAATCTACGAGTAGATTTTTTAAAAGGCACACATTCTTGCCGAGTTACCTCTTAATAGATGAGCTATTTTTGATGCCTAGCATTGGGTGTGGTAGAAAATATCTACGAGTAGATTTTTTAAAAGGCACATTTTCATGTTGGGTTACTTTTGCCCGATTTGTGGTTGCGTAGGGGCACCCCCCCTTGGGTTCCCCTATGATGGGTTCCCGATTTGCATGTGCCCATATTATGATGGTTGGACGGCATCAGGGCAGGCACAGGGGCCTGCCCCTACGATGATAACGATCAACCGCCGATGGAGCTTCAAGTTGGTGGTTCTATTTAATGCCTAACCTGACGAAACAGCGAATAAGACTGGGGTAGAAAATATCTACGAGTAGATTTTTTAAAAGGCACATTTTCATGTTGGGTTACTTTTGCCCGATTTATGGTTGCGTAGGGGTACCCCCCCTTGGGTTCCCCTATGATGGGTTCCCGATTTGCATGTGCCCATATTATGATGGTTGGACGGCATCAGGGTAGGCACAGGGGCCTGCCCCTACAATGATAACGATCAACCGCCGATGGAGCTTCAAGCTAGTGGTTCTGTTTAATGCCTAACCTGACGAAACAATGAGCAAGGTTGGGGTAGAAAATAGAAAATATCTACGAGTAGATTTTTTAAAAGGCACATTTTTCATGTTGGGTTACTTTTGCCTGATTTGTGGTTGCGTAGGGGCACCCCCCTGTGGGGGTGGCTATGGCGGGTTCCCGATTTATATGTGCCCATATTATGCTTGGTCGGCATCAGTGCAGGCACAGGGGCCTGCCCCTACGATGATAACGATTAACCGCCGATGGAGCTTCAAGCTAGTGGTTCTGTTTAATGCCTAACCTGACGAAACAGTGAATAAGACTGGGGTAGAAAATAGAAAATATCTACGAGTAGATTTTTTAAAAGGCACACATTCTTGCCGAGTTACCTCTTAATAGATGAGCTATTTTTGATGCCTAGCATTGGGTGTGGTAGAAAATATCTACGAGTAGATTTTTTAAAAGGCATATTTTCATGTTGGGTTACTTTTGCCCGATTTGTGGTTGCGTAGGGGCACCCCCCCCCTTGTGTTCCCCTATGATGGGTGCCCGATTTGCATGTGCCCATATTATGATGGTTGGACGGCATCAGGGCAGGCACAGGGGCCTGCCCCTACGATGATAACGATCAACCGCCGATGGAGCTTCAAGTTGGCGGTTCTGTTTAATGCCTAACCTGACGAAACAGTGAATAAGACTGGGGTAGAAAATATCTACGAGTAGATTTTTTAAAAGGCACACATTCTTGCCGAGTTACCTCTTAATAGATGAGCTATTTTTGATGCCTAGCATTGGGTGTGGTAGAAAATATCTACGAGTAGATTTTTTAAAAGGCACATTTTCATGTTGGGTTACTTTTGCCCGATTTATGGTTGCGTAGGGGTACCCCCCCCTTGGGTTCCCCTATGATGGGTTCCCGATTTGCATGTGCCCATATTATGATGGTTGGACGGCATCAGGGTAGGCACAGGGGCCTGCGCCTACGATGATAACGATCAACCGCCGATGGAGCTTCAAGCTAGTGGTTCTGTTTAATGCCTAACCTGACGAAACAATGAGCAAGGTTGGGGTAGAAAATAGAAAATATCTACGAGTAGATTTTTTAAAAGGCACATTTTTCATGTTGGGTTACTTTTGCCTGATTTGTGGTTGCGTAGGGGCACCCCCCTGTGGGGGTGGCTATGGCGGGTTCCCGATTTATATGTGCCCATATTATGCTTGGGCGGCATCAGTGCAGGCACAGGGGCCTGCCCCTACGATGATAACGATCAACCGCCGATGGAGCTTCAAGCTAGTGGTTCTGTTTAATGCCTAACCTGACGAAACAGCGAATAAGACTGGGGTAGAAAATATCTACGAGTAGATTTTTTAAAAGGCACACATTCTTGCCGAGTTACCTCTTAATAGATGAGCTATTTTTGATGCCTAGCATTGGGTGTGGTAGAAAATATCTACGAGTAGATTTTTTAAAAGGCACATTTTCATGTTGGGTTACTTTTGCCCGATTTGTGGTTGCGTAGGGGCACCCCCCCTGTGGGGAGCTATGGCGGGTTCCCGATTTATATGTGCCCATATTATGCTTGGGCGGCATCAGGGCAGGCACAGGGGCCTGCCCCTACGATGATAACGATCAACCGCCGATGGAGCTTCAAGTTGGTGGTTCTATTTAATGCCTAACCTGACGAAACAGCGAATAAGACTGGGGTAGAAAATATCTACGAGTAGATTTTTTAAAAGGCACATTTTCATGTTGGGTTACTTTTGCCCGATTTATGGTTGCGTAGGGGTACCCCCCCCCTTGGGTTCCCCTATGATGGGTTCCCGATTTGCATGTGCCCATATTATGATGGTTGGACGGCATCAGGGCAGGCACAGGGGCCTGCCCCTACGATGATAACGATTAACCGCCGATGGAGCTTCAAGCTAGTGGTTCTGTTTAATGCCTAACCTGACGAAACGATGAACAAGGCTGGGGGTAGAAAATATCTACGGGTAGATTTTTTTCATGGCTGGTTTTCATTGCTACCACATCTTCCTGTTTGAAGGGATATTTTATACTTTTCTCAGTTTAGAGAACGATTAGGCTTCTAGTTCAGTAGTTAAAATCTCATGACTTGATGGGTGTAATCTATTTAACGCTAACTACTATCACTCTAGCTTGCATGTTAAAACAGAATTCTTGCCCTAAAAAATCTACGCGTAGATATTCACAGGTGTCAGGATAATCCCTATAATTCATGGGGTGTAGTTTGCAATGATTATTGATCATAACTAATTCTTGATGAGAAATGGATGGGATATGGAGGATAGGAACTCTATGAGTTCAGATGCTTACATGGAGTTGATGGGAGCGATAGGTTTGAGAGAAGATTTTTATGGGTGACTCACGCTAGTTTGTTGTGCTAACGCTCCTATCGCTCTCCCTCGGGAGTTGATCTAATGTTGGTAGTAAAAATTGATGAAGCTTGATTGTTTAGAAAATATAGCTACGCGAAAAAATAAAAAATATCTAGTGCAGATAGTAATTTAACAGATAGTTAAGTTTTTATTCGTAATCCAATTTTTAGAAAATTCTTGAGATTAATTGATGATCATGATATGGTGACATAAAATTACATGGCGCATGTATATTAACTAAATCGTTAATCAGGTAGTTTTAATGAAAGTATTAACCATCGCAAATAATAAAGGAGGGGTTGGAAAGACCACCCTTTCAAGGGTCTTAGGGGAAGGTTTGTCATTTCTTCATGGTAAAAGAGTGTTATTGATTGATTCAGATCCTCAAGCCAACTTAACTAGTTGTTATCTGGATATGCGTTATCAAGCAGGAACGGGGGAGAGTGGCATTTTCCCTCCACCACACCCAGATTATGATCCCGATGATCAGGAGTGGAGTAGGGATTATCTTACCCTGGCCGATTTATATGTTGATAACGGTACTAACTGGTATCCAACTGAGACAGCTGGTATATCAATTATTGCATCCGATCCTGAAGGGATTAATGAGGAAACTGTCGCAAAATATTATAACAAGATGGGATATAAAAATTTTATTGGTCTATTGGGATTATGGTTACGCGAGATTGTAGCACCCACAAATAAATTTGATGTTGTTATTATCGATACTCCCCCTAGTAGAGGACCGTTAACAAAGTCAGCATTTTCTGCGTCAACGCATGTTTTATCACCAATGACAGTCGATAATTTTGCAACGGCAGGTGTAGGAAGCTTGAACTCATTAATTGATCTCGAAAATCAGAGTCGAGAAGAAAATCCCATTAAATTTATTGGCATTTTATTGACCCAATACCAAAAAAGTTTGCGCCAACACCAGCAAATAAGAGACACCATCTACGACGCTAAAGCGTTAAAAGATGTGATGCTAACTGAAATTATGCATAGTTGGGGAGGGTACAAGACATCAACGGTCAAAGGTTGGGAATATTCTGTTTTTGCTCGGCAACCTAAAGATAGGGTTAGGGTTGAAGCCACAAATATCGTTAAAATTGTTAAGGAGGGATTGTTTGATGGCTAAGGGTCTGAATTTTAACATGGGTGGGGTAGCTAACTTTGCACGCGAAGCGACAAAAGAGAGGGAGAAAGACAAAGAGAGATTAGTTAATATACCAGTTAACAAAATAGCTATCGATCCTGATCAACCTAGAACTCTCACATTTAATTTAGATGATTTGAGAGAGTTCGTGAAAAATGATGAATCAGGGAGAGATGAAAAATGGAGTAATCAACAAAAAGAGGATATGGAGCAGTTAATTCTGCTTTCAGAAAATATAAAAAAAATTGGGCTAAAAATGCCTGTTTTAGCCTATCAAGAAGACGATGATAGCTATCGCCTTATATCTGGAGAACGGCGATTAATGGCGCACCGTTTTAATAATGCCGCCACTATTGCAGCAACCGTTTGTCGGAAACCGGATATTGAAAAAGAAGCAGACTCACTCGGGCTAGAGATTGACGATAAAAATAGTTCAATATTGCTAGAGCTTGCGATAAAAGATATTCAGGTAAGTGAGAATTTGCAGCGTGCTGATCTATCTTTTCTTGATTATTTTCAGTTAATAAAAAAATATGATTCAATTTATAAGGCGCTGGGAAAAAAATTTACTGGTGAAATATATTCAGAAAGGGTAAATTTTAAGCGTGCCTACGCCTATCGATATTATCGCTTGCTAACAAAAGGTAGTGCTGAGTTGCATGATAAGATTGAACAGGGGGTTATTGCTACCATGACTGAGGCAATGGCGGCACTCAATGATGAGTTAAATAGGGCGAATAAATCATCTAAAAATGAGGGAAAAATATCTTCAATATCTAAACATAAAAATCCATTTACTTTAGGGGCAAATAAACAGAAACAGATTAAGGTGGCTGTTAAGGTAATTGAGAAATTTAAAGACGAATTGGGCATCGTTTTAGAAGATAAAAATGATATTAAATGTGTTCAAGAAGCTTGGGCTCTTGTTTTGAAAAAATTAACAGATGATAGCGAAGAAATATAGGAAAATAGGGGTTAAAATATTCTGTGAAGAAACTAATATCTCCACCTAAACAAGTTTCTTATAAACGAGTTAATATTCAGCTTCTTTCATCTCATAAAAAGGCTATGAAGGCAAAGATGAAATTGTCTGGCTTAGGAAAAAGCGAATGGGTTTTGCAATCAATTCAGTCTCTATTTAATGACAATGCTATTGTTGATTTGGTTTTAGATGCTGAAGTTATGACTCGGTTTGATGAGAAGGATAATGTCCTTGTCCCTGTGGGATTGCACCAAGAGATGATTCGGATGCTTGACGCCATCACTATATTGGTTCTTCAGGCAAGATTTCATCCTCGTGGACGAGTTACAAAGTCACAAGTACCCCAAATTATTCACCATAGCATAACGGATGATCAAGACTATCGAACAGAGAGAATACCAACAGTGAGTGGATTTATTCGCTCTGCGATTATCAAGGGGCTTTATAGCGATGTTAGTTTTGATAACAGTCATTTCAGCTTGTGTTAGTATCTGTTGTCAAAGTGACTTATTTTGTCAAGATATCTCTTGGCTGTTGTGGATCGTTACACCTGCTACTGCGGAATTAGCAGTAGCAGGGATTTTATTGAGAAGTTCCCTTATCAATACATTCAGACAAATAGATTTACATCGGCCTCAAGCGCTTTCGGTAAAAAGGTCGCGGCACCGACCCAGTCGCTTATACCGTCGATGAACTGGGTTTTTTGGTAGTCAAATAAATCGACTGTCATTTGACAGGCGATCATTCGCACATCTGCTTCGATACATAGCTCGCGCAGTTCTCTAATCGAGGCAACGCCTTTATTGGTAAGAGTTTGGTTCATCATCGAAGTTGCCATCGATTCGAATCCTGGTACTACTGACATAATCGCATTGGGTATCGGAATGGTTTTGCCACGAATCCAGTTGGGTCCGAGCGGTAGTTTCATCGGCATTGCTGGATTGCCTAGTGGCGAAATTCGCAATTGCAACTCTTTTTTTAGCAGTTCTAGTCCATAGAAGGTAAAGAAAATCGAGACATCCCAGCCTAATGCGGTTGCAGTGGAAGCCAGAATAAACGGTGGATAGGCCATATCGAGTGTGCCTTTGGTGGCGATGATGGTCATTGACGGGGTTTTGTTGGCTTGGTGTTCGGCCATTTTTTCGGCAAAACGGTTATCAAACCAGCTATTTAAATCTTCGATTTGTATATTAGGTTGTGCGATTGCGTTCATGAGGTTACTCCGGTTTTGGATATTTTACGAATCTGAAATATAAATTCGCCGTTCTCTTCCCGACTTTCCAATAAAATATTGCCGGTCTGTTTACAAAATGCTTGCAGATCTTTCACCGAACCAGGATCGGTTGCGATGATTTGCAAAATTTCGCCGTCACGCATTGCCGATATCTGCTTTTTGGTGCGTAGTATCGGAAGAGGGCAGTTGAGTCCACGGGCATTTAGTGTAGTCAGTTGGGATGTGCTCACATCGATAGCTCCTGAGTTGGTTGAAGGAAGGTGAGAGTGACATAGGAGACACAGAGACTCTGTTGTCATAATAATAGACCGGTCGGTCAATATTGTTGCCAAAAAAAGCTGTTAATAATAGACCGGTCAGTCAATATGGTGCGGAAAAAAAACGCAGTTGTATTCATTCGATTTCGACTCGAATCAGACGAACCGCAGATCCCATCAGACGGATCAGTTCAGGATCGTTTTGGGTTTTAGCTATGAGGATCACCCCTTCGAGATAGGCGAGCATTGCTAACGCAGTCAACTCCGTATGGAGTGGCGGGAGACTCCCGGCGGCGACAGCTTCATCGAGTGCTTGTCGGAACTGATAACTAGCTTTGTCAAAGACAGCTCTCAATTTGGCGCGTAAGACATCGTCGCGAGTGCTCAGTTCTAGTGCGAGATTACCAAATAAACAACCGGGTAGTCGCCCATCGATATCTTTCGCGGCTTTTTGCCAGTAGTAAATGGCATCGACCATATACTCTAACCGTTCCATGGGGGTAAGGTTGGGATCGAACGACTCGGCAACAAAACCGGTTGCCCAATCCTCAGCCATATTGTCGATTACTGCTACCGCCAGATCTTGTTTAGAAGGAAAGAAATGGTAAAAGCTACCCTTTTGCACTTTGGATAAAGCGCAAATCTCTTGGATGCCGACATCCGCATAGCTGCGACTGTGAAATAAGTCGCGCGCAACTGCGAGGATACGGTTTTTGGTGTTGAGTGTGGGCTGCATAGGGCTTATTTTAATAGACCGGTCGGTAAAGTCAAGGTCAATGGAGAATTTTTTTGCCGCAAGATGGCGTTTCGTTTGGCGGTTGGGTTTGGGGGTAAAAAGGCCTTGATACTGAGCTTTAAGCGGCAACTACCACTCGATTACGCCCACCTTTTTTCGCCTCGTAGAGCGCCGCATCGGCTCGTGATAGCAGCTCACTGGTCGTTTCACCTAGGTGGTGAGAGGCGACACCAAAACTAGCTGTGACTTGATTGACGATCTCAAAAGGGTGTGTTTCGAGAGTAACTCGTATCTTTTCTGCCATATCAGTTAACGATACCTGGTCGCTTTGAGGGATGATAACAATAAACTCTTCTCCCCCCCAGCGGCCGATAAAGTCGCTCTTTCGGGTGGCTGTTGATAAAATGTGTGCAAAGGTAACCAATGTTGAGTCACCTACATGGTGGCCAAACAGATCATTAACCTTTTTAAAATGGTCAACATCGAGAATGATCACCGCAAAGATGATCTGATACCGCTGAGCTAGGTCGAGCTGCTGCTCTAATAGCTCATCGAGTTTGTGCCGATTGTAGAGACCTGTTAGTTGATCGGTTAAGGCTAGCCTCTCTAGCTCTCGTTCATAGGCTAGCGTTTGGGTAATGTTGCGCGTGAGGCCAATAAAACGCATCTCACCACTTTTGGCATCGACAATCAATCGCCCATTAACTTCAGTCCATACGGTTGAGCCATCTCGACAAGGTTGTTCGACCCGTACACAACGGGAGGGGGGATCCTCTCCTCTTAGCGCTATCTCTATAGCTCCTCTCATCTCATCTCGAATGAGTTGGCGTGAGCCCTCGCAGATCACCTCTTCAAAACTCTGTTGCATCACTTCAGCTGGAGTATAGCCGCGAACCTTCTCAACTGAGGGGCTAACATAGATAAAATTTCCCTCAACATCCATTACCCATACCACATCATCTATATTTTCCGCTAACCATGAATATTTCTCATAGGCCTGTTGTAGCTGCCTATTCTTTTCGGCAATGGTTTGATTAATGCGATAAAGTTCACGATGACGCGAATAGCCTAGCAGTACTAATATGACAAAGCCAATAATGACTTTATATAGTAGTGTATAGTCAACTCGTGACTCATAACGAATTGCAAGCCATTTGTTATATGTTTTTTGAATTGTCTCGGCATCAATGGTATCGATCGCTTTTTGCATAATGCCACGCAGTAGCGGCTCATCATTACGGGTGGCAAGGCTGAGCATAAAATCCTGTTCTAATCTACCTGAAATACGAATATCGGTCAGCCCCTCCTGTTGTATGGCCTGTGCTAATGGGGGGAGGGCATCGATATAACCAAACACCTCTCCCGCTCTAACTAGAGCGATACCCTCGTGTAGGGAATCGACTGCAATGATCTCGATATTTGTCGGGCCTGTTTTAAGGAGTTCAGCGGTCGCGTATTCTTGTAACATCGCCATCTTTCTACCCGATAATAGTTGAATGTTATCGACAAAAATTTCACTGTTTCGGGTCGCAATCACAAAGGGAAAAGAGATGTAGGGGCGTGTGAAATCCATATATTGGCGTCGCGTTGGTGTCTCCATCGCTAGAGAGAGGATATCGCACTGGTGCTGTTTTACTAGAGTGAGACTCTCCTGCCAGCTTTGGGTCGGTACTAGCTGTAGCCGAATGTTGCTGCGCCGTTCCATCTCATTAAGGATATCGGCAGCAATACCGATATGTTCGAGCTGATCATCGAGCCCCTCTAACGGCATCCACTTCGGATTAATACACATTTTTATCGTCTGTTTTTGGGTTAAGTAGTTCTGCTCCTCCTGAGTGAAGTGAGCCGCTTTTTTTGGCGTTAAATCTTGAGTTCCCAGCCACTTTTCTGCAAGATCTCTCCACTCTGCCTCCGTGACTGTCGCCATCCCCTTTGTAATAATTGATAGGAGTTGCGGAGTATCGGCACGAATACCAAAGCGGAGATCCTCTCTGCTGATGGTGGGGAGTGTCAATTCGCCGGCTAGACGCAGATTAGTGTAGGCGTGCTCCTTAATCTGTGCATTGATATTGGTCAAATTTTGCATTAAGGCATCCACTTCGCCAAAGACTAACGCTTTGGTTAATGTTTCGTAGGTTTCGTAAACCACTAGATCAAAGCTCTCTAACTGCTGTAGTGCTTTGGTATAGAAAATATCTTTTAATATACCGACCCTCTTACCCTCAAGGCTCGATAATCCATTATAGTAGCCAAAGTCGTTTCGAATATAGATCATAATTGGAATTTCGTAGTAGGGCTCGGTAAATAGAGTGAAGGGTACTCTATCCTCATGATAGGAGATGCTAGAAATCATATCGACCTGTTTTGCCTTAAAGGCACTATAGCCTATGTTCCATATATTAAATTCAGGAATAAAGGTGAGTCCGGTTCTAGCGCTCAGTAGTGCGAGGAGTTGATGCTCAAATCCATCTATTTTACCGTTGTCTTTAAAGCTAAAGGGGGTGAAATCTGGCATCATCGCTACTGAGACTGTTGGGTTCGATTCAAGATAGCGCCGCTCCTCTGTGGTTAACTCAATTGGGGGCGTATCTGCCTCTTTTTGAGTCGAGCCGAGTTGCGTCAATAGGTTGGCGATAGGCTTAACTTTTTTAAGGTCAATGGTGTCGATAGGATAGCTTTTAGGTGGTTCTATGTGTCCTATCTGTTGCGCCTCAAACAGTAGCTGTTCACGGCTCTTGTTTTGGCTGTTATAGTGGCTGAGCATGAGCTCGACAATCTCTTCAGGGTGCTCTTGTGCATACGCTCGGCCACGATCAGTCGCCTTAAGTAGGGCGTCTATCTGTTCTGGCCGATTGTCAATCCACTCCTGAGAGGTAAAGAGACTAATATCGTAGAGTTCGATAGTATTGTGGTTGACAGTGGTGTTATAAGCGGTACCCCAAATACCAAAATCGACTCTGCCCGAGCTAACCTCAGCGACAACATCACTATGTTGACTATATTCTAAAATTTCGACCTCTAGTCCTGCCTCCTGGTAGAATCCTAGCGCTTTAGCCGCATAAAATCCGGCAAACTCAAATTGGTGTTGCCATTGTAACCGTAGTGATACCTTGTCAGTCTCAGCAGAGGCAAGACTCATGGTTATAAACAGTATAATAACAGTAACTAATAGTCGTAAAATCATCTCTATCTCTCAATCTAACCATCTTTCTGACCCAGTAGAAGAGGGTCAAAAACTGAATCGCAATCTTATCAACCCCGAACGATACTCCAAAATACCGCTACGATATGCCTATTTAATCACATTTATGGCGATCAAATTGGAGACAGTCGGCGCAGATTATCTCGTGCTAGCGGCAGATGAAAATGAGCCTAGCGTAAACACAACTAACGCGGCCCATATAAAGCAGAAACCGATGAGCTGTCTCTGTTCAAACGGTTCATTGAAAACCACCACAGCCGTAATAAACTGCATCGTCGGATTAATGTACATCATAAAACCGACCACACTAAGGGGGAGTCGTTTAGCGGCCGCCGCGAAGAGTAGCAGCGGGGTTGCGGTCACCACGCCGCTTAAGAGTAGCAGTAGGTTCGTTAAGGGCTGCGCCACCATAAAGGCTGTATGGTCAAAAAAGAGCAACATCACTACACCATACCCTAGTGCAAAGGGGAACAGCAGCAATATCTCCACACTAAAACCGGTTAGACTATCGACGGCTACCTGCTTGCGCACTAAACCATACCCTCCAAAGGTCAACGCTAATAGTAGCGAGATCCATGGTAACACCCCCTCATGGACAATTAACCATATCAGTCCGGTAATCGCCATGAGAATGGCCCCTTTTTGCCACCCATTTAATACTTCATGCAGAATAAACCGCCCCAAAAAAACACTAACTAGGGGGGTGATAAAGTAGCCTAAACTCGACTCAACCACTCTAGCTTGAGAGACAGCCCAAATAAATACCAGCCAGTTAACAGAAATAAGTAGCGACGACAATAGCAGGCGCCTACGAACTGCTGTTGAGTTTAAGGCCGTTCTAACCTGCTGCTGCCGCTTTAACAGTAGTGTCAGCGCCACAACGACCGCAAATGACCAAAGAATGCGATGCATTAACACATCAGGGGCGGGTACTGCGGCTAAAAAATGGAAAAAGAGCGGAAAAAATCCCCACAGCAGATAGGCACCGATCCCATAAATCGACCCGATATAGCGACTATTTAATCCTTTCATTGCAGCCTGTTACCGTTGATCTCCTTGCTAACGGAAGAGGCGCAAAGATGCCCCTGCTACCACCGACTATCCCTCTCACACACGCTCGCCCCATATCACCTCATGACATAACCCTGATGAGTTGTGCCCAAGTCGTAGCTTAGAGAGCGTAAAAGTTGCATAATACCCGGCGCAGGTGGGGGCTTTTGGTGAAGCCCCCACTCCCCTCTAATTTTTAGCGAAGGCCCTTTTTAACAATGACCGACTCTCCCCCCACGGTTGCCGAATTCAACCGGCAGATTGTATCACTAATGAGACAGTTAGGCACCCAAGCCTTTTGTGCTCAACCCGACAAAAAACCTGACTACACGCTATTTATCGATGGCGATCAGGTTGTGGCAGAGCCTAAGGGGGCTCCTCGATATCCGTATGGTCTCTACCACACCATCGACTCAGGCCTCTCTGACACCGACATTGGACATCATGTGGATCGATGGCTCGCCTCTGGCGAGGCGTATCAAGAGTTTTTAGCGATGAATGTCTGTCGCTATAACTGTTAATGAGTTCGATGTTGTTTGTCGATTGGTTATTTTTTAACCACCATGACTATGCCACACTTAAACAAAAACTATCTTGAGACGCTCTATCTCGGCACTATCGAGGGATCAGAGCCGGTCAACCACGCCCAACTGAGCCCTTTTCAACGGGTGATGTTGGTTGCAGACGGTACTTTAACCCATGCCATTGAGGCTTGGGTCGATGAGGCGGTGTCGGTTTGTAAACTCAATGAGACCACTTTACACACCAAGGAGCCGGTGCCGCTGCTACAGCTTGACCACCGAACGGAGCTGTTACAGCGGGAGATTCTACTCAAAGGGAGCGATAGCAACCGAACTTGGCTCTACGCCTGCTCATTTATCGTATTAGAGCGTATTAGTGCCGCGTTTCGCGACGATTTGATGATATCAAAGCGGCCTATCGGTAAGTTGTGGCGCGACCATCGCACTGAAAACTACAAAGAGATTGTCTCCTGCTGTTGCCACCCCGCACTAGAGTTAGCACAACACTTCAATCTATCTTTACAGCAGACGCTGCTCTCGCGTACCTATCGCGTCTTTAATGGCGGCAAACCTGTCATGATGATTACCGAAAAGCTGCCGCTGAATCTGTTTCGTTAAGCCTTTTTTGCAATGAGGCTAGCGGTAGCGGCCTAGAGAAGAGATACCCCTGACCGTAGTGGCACTGAGACTGTCGTAGAAAATCGCGCTGAGCAGGGGTCTCTATCCCTTCGGCAACCAATTTTAGGTCGAGTTGGTGCGCCATTGAGCAGATCGCCGAGACAATGGCTGCATCGTTGTTATTCTGTTCTAGATCAGCGACAAAGGTTCGATCAATCTTTAGGGTATTAACCGGAAACTTTTTCAGATAGGCTAACGAGCTATATCCGGTACCAAAATCATCAATGGAGAGCGATATTCCCCGTTCGACTAACTGCTGCATCATGGTAATGGTGTAGTTGGTATCGCTCATAATCGCCGTTTCGGTGATCTCCAACTCAAGCCGCTCGGCAGGAAGATCGCTCTGCTGTAGCGCCCGTTCGACGAGTGCGAGGATATCGGCATCACGAAACTGCCGCGGGGAGAGGTTAACCGCCATGCCGAACGGATAGTCAAACTGTTTAGCTAACTGATAAGCATCTTCACACGCCTGCTGTAGCACCCACTCTCCGATAGGTAGAATAAGGCCACTCTCTTCAGCGAGCGGGATAAACTCCTGCGGGGAGACGATGCTGCCATCCTCTTTTTGCCATCTAATAAGCGCCTCCATACCGATAATACGCAGGCTGATCAGATCGACCTTAGGCTGGTAGTAGAGCACAAATTCACGCTTTTCAATCGCTTGGTGTAGCGCTGTTTCGAGGAAAAATCGCCGACTACTGTTAATGTTCATCGCTTCGGAGTAGAACTGAATCGTATTTCCCCCCTCCGCTTTAGCTCGACCCATCGCCTGTTCGGCACAGAGCAGCAGACCGGCATGGGTGGTTGCGTTATCGGGGTAGGTGGCAATGCCAAGCGAGGCGCTTAAATGGAGTGAAAAACCATCTATTTCCATAGGTTTGGTGATACTCGCCACCATGCGTCTAGCGACAATGGCCGCATTCTCCGGCTGTTTTAGTTCGGAGAGAATAATCGAAAACTCATCGCCACTGAAACGGGCAACGGTGTCCGCTTTTCGCCCTTTAGCGTTATTATCCCGTGCGATTAGATCGGTTTTGCGTACAATCTGCTCTAGCTGCTTGGCAACCGATTTTAGGACTTTGTCACCGATGAGATAGCCGAAATTTTCATTCACCTGACGAAATCGATCCAGATTGACCAGTACCAGCGCGGTACTACAGTTATGGCGGCGGCTGACCTCAAACTCATGCTCTAAGCGATGGCGAAACAGGGTGCGGTTGGTCAGGCCGGTGAGTTGATCATAGTGTGTCAGATACTCCAGCTCTCGTTCGGTGCTCTTTTGGTGGGTCAAATCTTCGAACATAGCGACATAGTTGACTACCTCACCCTCTTGGTTCAGCAGGCGATCGATATAGAGATATTTGGGGTATATCTCACCGTTAGCACGGCGATCCCATATCTCCCCCTCCCAGTGGTTATCCCGATTTAACTGTTGCCACATCTGTTGATAGAACTCATCACTCTGCTGTTCCGATTTACCTATTGAGGGTTTGGCGCCGATAACCTGCTCACGGCTAAAACCGGTTAAGGTGATATAGGCCTGATTGACCTCGATAATGGTGTTCTCTTTATCGGTAATGACCACCGCTTGGCGGCTATTTTGCATCACCTCCCGCACTAGCTGTAGCTGATTTTGGGTCTGGTGGTGCTTCTCGATCTCCTGTAGCAGCTCGGTGTGGCGCTGCTCTAGGGCCGAAGTGCGTTCAGCGACCTGCTGTTGTAGCCGCTTCTCTAAGGTGGTGCGCTGGGTAAACTCTTGTTTTATTTTGCGGTGAAGTTGTAGAAAAGCGGCCCTTAATAGTTCAATCTCTTTAATAAAGAACGGCTTTTCAAGCGCCCGTTCATCAAAGGATTCGTTATTGTAGTGGCTCATAGTGCGCTTGAGTAGCTGGATCGGGTGGCAAAGTGTGGTCGCGGCGATAAGAGCTAACACAATCCCTCCAATAAACACTAGCAGTGAGATGCCGGTAGCGTAGCGCAACTTATCGTTATACTGGGCGGGAAAGAGCTGTCGATGCCCAACCTCAATATAGAGGCTCATCGGGTGGCCGCTGTGGCTTGGGCCGATCGAAAAGTGGTGCAGTGCTCCTATCGAGTCGTCGTGCAGTACGATCTGCTGCTGTGGCTGGCCCTCTCTAGCTAAAGTCTGAGCGAGGGGTAGGGTAGGCTCTTGACCAACATGAAAGATAGTCTCACCCCCTTCCCGAAATAGGGTAATGCTAGCCTCCGGCCAAGGGAGAGTGTCGGCTAGCTGCTCTAGCGCAGCGCCAAGATTGTGTTGTGCCACCACGATAGCGACAAGCTGCTGTTTATCATAGACAGGCACCATGAGCTGCTGCACCAGGTTCGTCCCCGCACTATTATCATCACTCACGACCGATAGAGTATGAATGGTAGAGCAGCCACAATCGGCCTGTTGCTGCTCAAACAGTGCCAGCACTGTCTGAAAATCACTCGTCTCAGTGGGGGTGTGATCGATACGGCTATCGGTAGGATAGAGGTAGATATTCTCCCCTTCACGAGCGACTGAAATGAGATCTGTTTGGTTCTCAACCCCAAGCAGTCTGACTTGGGTAATTGTCTCAATATGGCGAACATAGTCTTGAAAGAGTTGGGTCACTGTCTGCTGAATTGAGTGGTGCAGCTCCTGATCGCTGTTAGGTGAGTTAAGCTGTACAAACTGTTCTACTGACCAGTTGTTACGAATAATATTGAGGTAGGGGAGGGGCTCCTCTATCTGGCGGCGTAGCAGATTGACCGCTCGACTCGTCTCGAAAGCGAGGGTCTCGCCACTTTTTTCAATAAAGAGTGATTGTAACTGTAGCCGAGTGCTATACCAAAGCAGCATCGATGAGAGGGTTAATAATAATAAGAACCATCCAGTAAGTGCCTGTTTTATCGATATGTTTATCATAAGTAGATTGCTTAAATTTTATCAAAGTCCTTCAGCTAGGCCGCTACTGCGTAGAATGCGGTTCTCAATACACTGTGCTAACACCTGTCTCTTAGCGGCAAACAGGGTAAAGCGTGATTTTGCCCGAGTTATCGCGGTATAGAGTAGCTCCCGCGTCAGTAATGGCGTGGTGTAGGGGGGTAATAGTAGCGCACAGTGGTCAAACTCAGAGCCTTGCGATTTATGCACAGTGAGGGCGTAGCTACTCTCTACCTCCCCTAAACGGCTCGGTAATACCCACTGAATCTCTCGCTTTGTGCCGCTCTTTGGCAGGCGTTCAAAGGCGACTCTTAGCTGGCCATCGGCCCGTCGTAGGGTGATGCCGACATCGCCATTCATCAGGCCTAAAGCGTAGTTATTGCGCAGCACAATGACCGGTCGTCCCACATACCACTCATGGCCGCTAGCGACCCTATCTGCCTGCTGTAGCCAAGCTTTGATGTGGCGATTCATCTCACTGGCCCCCCACTCCCCCTCTTTGAGGGCACAGAGGAGTTGGAACTGGCGTAGCTGTTGTAGTAGCTGTCGCGCCTCCTCATCACCACTCCCTGTCACTGAGATGGTTTTTAGCCACCTCCCCATCGCCTCAATGACGACTGTTTTTAGGGCGTTATCGTTGACTCGCTTAAGTTGTACCCAGCGCAGGGAGCTCTCCGCGCCCTCGCTCGCCCTAAGTTGCTGGAGGCTCTGCTCGATCTCACCGCGATTAACCGCCATAGCTAGCTGACCAATCGCACCGCCAAAGCGGTAGCTGTGGCGCAACATCACCGTGGCCTGATTGATGCGACTCCCCTCACCTTGCCAAGGGGTTAAATCGGCGGTGGTATAGGGTTGCATCTGTTTTAAGGTGGCGTCGTCGTACCCCCCCTGCTCAGCACCACGGCAGAGCTCACCTAGCACCGCACCCGCTTCGACCGAGGCGAGTTGATCTTTATCACCTAGCAGAATCAGTCGCGCCTCTGGCCGCAGTGCCTGCATCAGCGCCGCCATCAGCTCTAAATCGACCATGGAGGCCTCATCGACCACCACCACATCTTCGACTAGCGGTCGGCCGGCGTGGTGGCGAAAGCTCTGGTGGTGTAGCTGTACGCCTAGCAGGCGATGTAGCGTCATAGCGCGGGTCGGTAGGTGGGCAGCCGATGAGGTGGGGAGCTGTGAGAGTGCCCCAACAATCGATTCGGTCAGTCGTGCGGTCGCTTTTCCGGTTGGCGCGGTTAGGGCGATAGTTAGTTTACCCTCGGCCTGCTGTTGTAGCGCCGCTAACAGCTTGGTGACTGTGGTAGTTTTGCCGGTGCCGGCACTGGCCTCTATCAGCCGAATGTTGTGCAGTGGAAAGGTAAGCGGATTGAGGGGGGAGGACATTAGCGCGCTCCTTCCGTTTGAGAGGGCGAGGGGTGCCACTGCCAAGGGGTCTCGACTAGGGGGCCATAGAGGTAGGCGGCCTGTTCGGCGAAGCCGGCTTTTAGCAGCGTCTCGAAGTCGGGGTAGTAGCGCTGTAGTGGCGGTGAGCTCTCCCGTTCGCCTGTCGTTTGGTAGCCCCCTTCGTAGAGCTCGCGACTGCTCTTCTCGATGGCAATTAAGAGCGGGTTGTGGCCCCGTTGACGCTGATCGGCTAGGGTGTAGCCGATATAGCGGTAATCGTTGTTGTCGATACGCCCGAAGACGGCATGAATGGCAGCGGCATAGTGGTGAATATCGGGCATCATCACCATACAATCACCCGGTTGCAGGGTTGGATCGGCGGCTAGATCACCAATCAGTCGATCTTGGAGAATCTCTACCTCCCGTTGACGGGAGTGGGCGATGTGAAAAGTGACCGAGCGATCCTCCGCATCAAGTTGACGGGGGGGGGAGGGGAGGGGGCGCAGTTCGAGAATATCGCGCTGTAGCTGCTGTAGCAGGCTCCCCTCTCCCTCTGGCAACGGCTCATCAAAGAGATCGATCTGCTTAAACCACTGCTGGTAGTGCTCGGGATGGTCAAACTCCTGTAGATAGTTGATATAGTCGCGCCCCTGTTTGCCTAGTGAGGCGAGCAGAGGGGGGGCGTGGAGGTGGAGAGTATCGGGATCGAGCTCTAGCGGCACCCCCTCTCTTCGTTGCTGTCGCCAGCGTCGTTTGCGCACCTCATCTTTAAGCAGGGTAATATCGCCCCAGTAGTAGCGACAGGGGTTCAAAATGGTCATCAGCACCTGTCGTTGCGAACTCAGCGCCGCTAGCAGTTCAACACTCTGTTCGGGCAAGGTGGCGATACCAAAGACCACTAGCCGTTCAGGTAGCGCCTCGGGGTGGGCGATCTCTCCTTGTTGCAGTGCCTTAAACGCCTGTCGATGGACATCGGCCCGACTAGAGAAGGGCTGCACGGCTTCACGCAGCGCCATATCGTCACGCAGGGCACGCCATAGCGCCGGCTGCCACCGCTGGGTTTCGGGAACCGCAACGCTTTTGCCACTCATATCGGGCAGGTTATCTCTACCTTGGCTCCACTCGTTGAGCCAGTCAGCGCGATAGACCTGATACTGGTCAAATAGATCGGCTAGGCGGAGGGCTAGATGGTAGGCTTTAAGCTGCTGTTCGTCGTGTTGCAGATAGCGGGCGATAGGGGCAAAGAGGGGGGCATGGATTAATGAGGGCAGTAGTTGCAAAATACGCCAGCTAAGATTGCCTTTATCGTAAGGGAGGTGCTTAGGGACGACAGGACCTAAGGCGGCTCGATAGAGCTGCCACACAAACTGGTTAGGCAGTTCAATCTCTACTCCGGCAGCCACGCCTGGGCCGTTAAAGTCGCGACTGGCCAGCGCCATCTTTAGCCACTGGGCGATGCCGTTGGACTGCACTAAGATGGTCTCTTTTGCCAGAGGAGCCACCGGCTGCTCTCTCATCCATTGAATGATTAGCTGTCGTAGCTGCTCCATATCGTTGCTGTAGATGATAGCCAGCCCGGGTTGGGGGAGAGTGTGTGGCATCAATAACCCGACTTCACGCTCTGCGCTATCCCTACTTTGTTCACCGCCATCGCTCCTCCTCTGTTATCTCACCGAGGCAGGATACCACACACTCTCCCTGAGTCGCTAATGCCGTTTAGGGTGACTTGCGGTGACAGTACGCTAACTAGACCTAGTCTATTAGGTCATTAAGGGAGGCAACGCTCGGTTGCTGCTTGAATTTTTTGAAGCTCACCGGAAGTGGCCATCTGCTTTAACTGCTCGTTCATACCGGCCAAAATCGCGGGGTAACCCGGTTTTTTAGTAGAAAATGCCAAATATAAGCTCTTCTCTTCCATAACCGGATAGAGCGGTTCGAGCCGTGCTAGATAGGCCTCTGCCTCCTGGGCAGAAAAATGAGTATGGATTAAATGGCGAAACACAAACGGGTCTCCCACAATTAGGTTGACTCGATTGTTGTAGAGTTTTTTGAGATTGAGCAGATCGGAAGGCGCTTTACTGATCGCAAAGAAGCCATTTTTCATCAGCATATCAAATTCAGTCGTGTTTTCGTAACCATCTACCACGCCAATTCGTTCGCCTTTAATCGACTCATATTGACCATTCCAAGCGGTTGCATAATCCTTGCGTTTCCAGAACATTAGCGGTCCACTCGGAAATCCTTCGCTCAGTTCGAGCAGATCGAGACGCTTTTTACCGCTAACAATGTCAGAGTCAGCCTCTTTGCCAATGTCATATTCAGGAAATAGAATATCTGCTTGACCCGTTTCAACCATCATCACAGCCCGTTTCCAGGGCAAAATTTCGACCTTAGCCGCGTAGCCCTGTTGCATAAGCCCGTGCACCACCACTTGGGTTACCCATCCTAAGCCGCACATATCTGCGCCGACATAAGGTTGCCAGTCGAGTGTTGTCAGATGGATAAGTTGCCGTTTGCCATCATCATTAAATGAAAAAAGATTGTTGTCTAGTTGTCTGCTCTGATAGAGCTCAAAAGCGGTGGCAAGCTGACAAAAAGATAGCCATAAAACCAACCACAATAGTTTTTTACCCACAGTGATTCCCTCCTTAAGTTTTAGGGGAAGATTACAGTTAAAGTAAAGTCGAAGTGCTTTAAAACTTCACAATCTTTACAAGATTTTGTCACATATCAGTAACATATCAAATAAAAAATAAGTTGAGTTTGCCTTCGGTAAGCATCGGTTGCTAATCTACGAAAAAAGATTCTATAGTGCAACTCAATTTATATTAATTATATATATGAATTATATTAATCTCTGTCAGTTAACCCTCTCTCTCCCCCGTAGGGGAGGGCTACTCTAGCCTAGAGTAGCTGTTCAAACGGATAGTAGTCGATACACTCTCCGGGGGTGATGGCGTGCCCGGTCGGGATTTTAGCCAGACCATCGGCCCAACTGATCGAGGTGAGCACACCAGAGCCCTGATGGGGAAACCGGGTCAACTGTCGCTGCCCCTCTACCATCTCTAAGCGCACTCTTAGGTACTCCTGCCGTTTAACTTTAGGCCAACTAAAGGCGGCCTGCATCGGCAGTGGCTGCGGGTGGTAGCGACTCATCCCCTGCCTTTTTTTAATAAACGGTGCCGCAAAGAGGGTAAAGGTGACAAAGACTGAGACCGGATTGCCCGGCAGACCGATAAAGGGGGTGTGATCGAGATGGCCAAAGGCGAGCGGTTTGCCCGGTTTCATCGCCACGCGCCACATCGATAGCTGACCGAGCTGTTCGATAGCGTGACGAACATGATCCTCTTCACCGACCGAGACTCCGCCGGTTGTCATGATCAGATCGATGCTAGCTGTGAGCGACTTTAGCGCCGCCATGGTAGCCGCTAAGCTATCTTCAACGATCCCTAAGTTGATCACTTCACACCCCATCTGTTGCAGCAGGGTGGTTAATACAAAGCGGTTGGAGTCGTAGATCTTTCCCTCTGGTAGGGGGGTGCCTGGCTCAATCAGCTCATCACCGGTAAAAAATATCCCTACTTTAAGGCGGCGGTAGAGCGAAAGAGTGGCGCGGCCGACCGAGGCGGCTAACCCTAGCTCCTGTGGGCGCAGGCGCCTACCTTGGCTTAATACCTTACTCCCTTGAGTGATATCTTCCCCTTTGGCTCTGACATTCTCTCCGGCAGAGATCGCGCCTTGAAAAACCACCTCATTCGCTGCCATCGTTATCTGCTCTTGCATTATCACACTATCGGCCCCCGGCGGAATGGGGGCGCCGGTAAAGATACGGGCGACTGTCCCGCGCTGTAGCGGTGTCCCGATCTCGCCAGCACAGATTCGTTGGGAGATGGCTAAGCGATTCTCCCCTGCGTGGCTATCTTCATGGTGCAGTGCGTAGCCATCCATCGCGCTATTATCGTGTGGCGGCACATCAATCGGTGAGGTGATTGTTTCGGCTAGCACGCGCCCTAGGGCGCTCGTTAAGGGTAGCGCCTCACTCTCTGTTAATGGCACCGCTTGGGATAGCATCTGCGCTAGTGCCTCATCAACGGTGAGCAGCCCTTTTGTTGCTTGAGTATCACATCCACACGCTGTCATGTTACTGCTCCATAAACCGAGGCATTAGCTCGACCAGATTACAGGGGCGGTGGGTGGCGTCGAGCTGATGGCGAATAATCTCCTCCCAGCCATCGCGACAGGCACCGGGAGAGCCTGGCAGGCAGAAGATAGCGGTCCCATTGGCTAGACCGGCGACGGCACGCGATTGAATGGTCGAGGTTTTAATGTGTTGGTAGGAGAGGGAGCGAAACAGCTCGCCAAAGCCATCAATCTCTTTATCAAATAGTGGTCGTACCGCCTCAGGAGTGATATCGCGTCCGGTGAGGCCGGTACCGCCGGTGGTTATGATGGCGTGAATCGCCTCATCGACAATCCAGTGGCAGAGGGTGGCGCGAATTTGGTAGCGGTTATCGGCGACAATCTTTTTAGCCGCTAGGTGGTGGCCGGCGGCGGTCAACTGCTTGGCCAGCTCCCCTCCTGCGGTGTCGCTCTCTTCGGTACGGCTGTCAGATATCGTCATCACGGCGATATTAAGTGGGATAAATAGCGCATCGGCTCGGGTTTGGAACATCGGTCTCTCTACTCCAGGTTAGTTAAATTAAGTTAAGTTGAATTAAGTTAAGCCAAGTTTTGGCTGTTCATTGCCCACACCGCAGCTTCGACGCGGGTACGCAGGTTCAATTTTTTGAGAATATGTTTGACATGCACCTTAACGGTGGTATCGCTAATGCCTAACTCTCGTGCAATCAGTTTATTGCTATGCCCTTGGCTTAGGTGGATAAGGATCTGCTGCTCTCGCTCGGTCAGCCCCGCTTGACTCTGGTTAAGCGGGGTGGTGGGTTGACCCCGAATAACATTCGCTAGTTGTACCGCTAGCCGGCCACTGACGACCAGTTTACCTAGTGCGGCTTGACGAAAAAACTCCAGAGTCTCCTCCGGATCCATATCTTTAAGTAGATAGCCATCGGCACCGGTACGCAGCGCTTTAACGACATCCTCCTCGTGATCGGAGACAGTGAGCATAATGATACGGCTATCAATATCGCTCTCTTTGAGCTGTTGTAGTACCGCTATCCCATCCATTCCCTTCATATTGAGATCGAGAATAATCAGATCAGGTTGCAGCTCTAGCGCTAACGCCACCCCTTTTTGGCCACTATCGGCCTCTCCTATGAGCTGTAGTTTCGGTTCAAGGGCAATGAGATCGGCAACTCCTTTGCGAAACAGGGGGTGATCATCAATCAAGAGTACGGTCGCTGTGGTTGCAGCTAGATCTATCGGGGGGGGTAGGGTCATCTCTATCCTTAGGTTATAGGGCGGCCTTAAAGCGGAGTTTAACGCAGGTGCCGCCCATGGTTGAGGGTTGGAGCTGTAACACTCCTTGGAGCTGTTTGGCTCGCTCCTCCATAATCGTCATGCCGTAGTGGTGTCGCTGGGGCTCGCTCTGGGGGGGGATGCCGATACCATCATCCTCAATGGTGGCGGTGACAATCCCATCGGTATCGCAGTTCAAGGTAACGCACGCTTGGGTCGCGTGGGCGTGGTGGACGATATTGGAGAGCGCTTCACGAATAATCTGTACTAGATGGACTTCGCTGTTCGGCTTTAGAGGGCACCCGCCTAATTGATAGTTTAGACTCATCGCGGTGTCGCTGTGGCGGCTGAATTCGGCCAGGGTCGTTTGCAGAATCTGTTTTAGATCACCATCCCCTAACTGGAGGCGAAAGGTGGTTAATAGCTCGCGTAGTTGACGATAGGCGCTAGTGAGACCATCGGAGAGCTCGGCAATAATCGGTTGAGCCTTATCGTTCTGCTCGCTCTGAGCGAAAACTCGTTTAAGTAGTGCGACCTGAATTTTTAGGTAGCTTAGTGATTGGGCTAACGAGTCGTGCAGCTCTCTTGCGATGGTGCTGCGCTCCTCCATCAGCGCCAAGATATGGCCTTGGGCCGCTTGCTGTTGTCGCTGCAGCGCCATGGCAATATGGCTAGCAACCGTATCGAGTAGTTTTCTTTGCCAATCATGCAGCGGCTCTTTGTGAGGGATGTCGAGTCGCAAAATACCGTACTGCTGGCCATTATCGCAAATGGGGATCGAGAGGGTTGCGCTATCGGTCGCAGAGGTGAGAAAACAGTGGCCGCAGTCGGGGAGGGGGCACGGCTCCTTGGAACCCGATAGGGCAGGACGGGTCGAGGCGAGCCTGAGGGCAGGTTGTTGCTGTGACTGCTGCTTGCTATCCCCTAAACAGAGTGTTCCCGGCCCGATGCCGCTGAGTCGTTCAATATCGTACAGTAGCGACTGGTAGCTCTCTGCGGTAAGCGGTAGCTGGTTTAGACGGCGAGTGGTGTTGTAGAGCAGCTCTAGCGAGCGGTTACTACGCTCTAAGTTAGCGGTCTGCTGCTGTACCCGAATCTCCAGTTCGTCATACATTCGGGCTAAATCTTGCGCCATGAGGTTAAAGGCGCTGCTAAGCTGTCCGAGCTCATCGTCACCACGATGATCTATCTGCCAATCAAAATGGCCTTGGCGACTCGCTTTCGCCGCCTCTAATAGCTGTTGCAACGGTATAATAACGCGACGGTAGAGCAGAACCATGGAGACGATGACGACGACTACGGTTAAGAAGAGGGAGATGATTTGGATCAGTCGTAGCTTTCGAATTTGGGTTTCGCTATTGTGCTCTAGCTCCGCCACCATGGTGTTGATAAGGGTGACATACTCATCGATTTGAGCCAGATAGTCGCTAGCATCCATCGGGGCGGATGCGGGTTGCAGCGCCTGTTTTAGCATCGGTTCGAGCTGTTGTTGCCAGTGGTGGATAATTTGTCGGTAGAGGTGACCTACAGATAATTTGCTATGGCGCTGCAGCAGCCACTCCAGATGGGGTGCAAATAGGCGTCGGCTAAACTCACTCATGCGCTGTTCCACTTGCAGAGCTACAGTGAGTGTACGCTCTTGTCCGATATAGAGGTTGAGCTGGCTGGCGATGCGGTAGGAGTGCATCCGCAGCGCACCGGCTTGATTAATAGCGGTGGCGTGCCCTTCGAGCGTTTCAGCGATGAAGACGGAGCTTAGCATACTGGAGAAGGCGAGCAGGGTAATGGCCGTCATCGCGATCCCTAACTGTAGCAGCAGTGACTGTTTGGTGATCTCTATCATGGCGCATAGCTTAATGGGTTTCATCCTAAAAGACACGGGGTAGCGTGAGTGTTATTGGGAGTACACCTAAAATATCATTCGGTGAGTGATGCCTCAGTTTGTTGTTGGGCTACAATTTTTATTTGCGTTTAAAATCAGTTAGTTAATTAATATACCACCCGCTACTCCCTTGGTGGTAATCCGATTTTTTTAGTCGGGTATTGGCCTATTGCAGCCGCTACTCACTCCCCTTTAGCATGGCTCACTTCGTTGTTTTAACCATCATTAATCACTTTAAAGGGGGGAGGCATTTTATGCCAAGTCATCAAACCAAACAGCTCTCTGTGCTGACTATGAATACCTTGGCCTTTACCGCCTGCTTTGCGGTTTGGGTTATCTTCTCCATTATTGGTATCCCGATTAAAGAGCTATTAGAGCTCAATGAGACCCAGTTTGGGATCTTAATCGCGATGCCCATTCTAACCGGCTCTCTGCTACGGCTGCCGGTCGGTATGCTGACCGATAAGTATGGGGGGCGAATTGTCTATTTTCTGCTGCTCTGTACCGTACTGGTTCCGCTCTGGTTTATCGGTTCAGCGACCGAGTATTGGCAGTTTCTGGTGCTAGGGTTGATGGTTGGGGTCGCCGGTGCCTCCTTTTCGGTCGGCATCGCTTACACCTCGCGCTGGTTTACGAAAAAGAACCAAGGCTTTGCCATGGGTATCTTTGGAGCCGGCAACGCCGGTGCGGCGCTAACTAAGTTTGTCGCCCCCTCCATTGTGGTCACCTATGGCTGGCAGGCGGTGCCCCATGTCTATGCGATTGCGATGTTTGTGGTGGTGGTGCTCTACTGGTTTTTTACCTACGAAGATCCCGACCATAAAGTCCACTCCTCGGTCACTTTTCGCCAGCAGCTACAGGTGCTTAAAGACCCACGGGTATGGAAATATTGCCAATACTACTCATTAGTCTTTGGCGGCTTTGTCGGCCTCTCTCTGTGGATGACTAAATATTATATGGCCGAGTATGGCTTCGATATTCAGACCGCGGCACTGTTAGCGGCCGTTTTTGTGCTGCCATCGGGGATTATTCGTGCCCTAGGGGGGTGGTTTTCAGATCGCTATGGTGCCTATAAGGTGACCTGGTGGGTGATGTGGATCTCTTGGGTCTGCCTCTTTTTAATGTCCTATCCACAGACTGAGATGACGATAAAAACCGTCAACGGTCCAATGAATTTCGATTTAAGTCTCAATGTCTGGGTCTTTACCCTACTGCTATTTATTGTCGGTATTGCTTGGGGCTTTGGTAAGGCTTCCGTGTTTAAATTTCTCTCCGATGAGTATCCCGATAACATCGGTGTCGTCTCCGGTATTGTCGGTCTCGTTGGGGGGATGGGCGGTTTCTTACTGCCGATTATGTTTGGCGCTCTAGTCGATATCACCGGCATTAATAGCGCTATCTTTATGCTGCTCTATGGAGCGACAACCGTCTCTTTAGTCTGGATGCACTACACCTTTGCTAAAGATAAAAAGCGACAGGATATGGAGCAGGCGATTTTAGAACACGGCTCGACTCGCCCATAACCGTCCACTCTCTACTCATCTAACTTAACTTAACTCTTAAAGAGGTCAACTATGTCCGATCTACATCGATGGAATCCGGAAGATACCCACTTTTGGGATTCAGAGGGGAGGAGGCTTGCCTATCGCAACCTCTGGATATCGATTCCTAGCCTATTGTGCGGCTTTGCCGTCTGGCTCTATTGGGGAATTATTACCGTACAGATGCTCAATTTGGGGTTTCCCTTCGCTAAAGCGGAGCTCTTTACCTTGGCGGCGATTGCCGGACTTACCGGCGCGACGCTGCGGATCCCCTCTAGCTTCTTTATCCGTATTGCCGGTGGTCGTAACACCATCTTCTTTACCACGGCGCTACTGATGTTGCCTGCCATCGGTACCGGTATTGCGCTACAGGATAAGGATACGCCGCTATGGGTGTTTCAACTATTGGCGTTTCTCTCCGGTTTAGGGGGGGGTAACTTTGCCTCGTCGATGTCTAACATTAGCTTCTTCTTCCCTAAGCGGATGCAGGGGTTAGCGTTAGGGCTCAATGCCGGACTAGGTAACGCTGGGGTGACCACCATGCAGATTTTGATTCCGCTGGTGATGACCTTTGGTCTGTTCGGTGGCGATGCGATGATTCTGGAGAATACCTCCGGCACCCTCATTGGCAAAATTCCCGCCGGCTCCGAGACCTGGATCCATAATGCCGGTTTTGTCTGGTTGCTGCTGCTAATTCCGCTGGCGGTGGCCGCTTGGTTTGGGATGAATAATATTCGTACCGAAGAGGTCTCCCCCTCGATCGGCTCTCCGATTGGGGCGATGTCTAAAATTACCCTCATGTTACTAATCGGGTTTTTAACCGCCGCTGTCGGTCTCTATATCATCCTGCCGGCACCGACCGGATTAGGAGCACCTAGCTGGGCGAAGTGGCCGGCGATTGCGGGGGTTATCTTCGCTACCGTGATGCTAATGAAGCTCATTCCGGGTGATATTAAGCCTAACTTGCAGCGGCAGTTCAAAATCTTTGGCAATAAGCACACTTGGGTGATGAGTATTATCTACACCATGACCTTTGGTAGCTTTATCGGCTACTCCGCCGGCTTTGCCTTAGCGATTAAGGTGGTGTTTGGCTATCAGCATGTCGAAATTGATGGGGTTTTAACGCACGACTTAATTAATCCTAACGGCCCCTCAGCCCTAATGTATGCCTGGATGGGGCCGTTTATCGGTGCCTTAATTCGACCACTAGGGGGCTGGATGGCCGATAAGATGGGGGGGGCGAAGGTGACCCAATACTGCTCGATTGTGATGATAGGTAGCGCCCTTGGCGTGGCCTATTTTCTCAAAATGGCGTATCAGTCGGCGACGCCAGAGGAGTTCTTTGTCCCCTTCTTAGTGCTGTTTTTAATCCTCTTTGCCGCTACCGGTATCGGTAATGGATCGACCTTCCGTACCATCTCTCAGGTCTTTCCGAAAGAGCAGGCCGGGCCGGCCTTAGGCTGGACTTCAGCGGTGGCAGCCTATGGCGCATTTCTAATACCGCAAATTTTTGGTGAACAGATTAAAGCGGCAACCCCAGAGAATGCTCTCTACGGTTTTGCCATCTTCTATGTGATCTGTTTGGTGTTGAACTGGTGGTACTACCTCGGCCCTAAGGCTGAATTTAAGAACCCTTAGCTTTTAACCGGCGTTATGAGTAACTAGGCTGATTGTGCTGCTGATTCCATGATTGGACTCTGGTTACTCACTTTTTTCATCTGCTTAATTGGAGATAACACAGTGAGTCACTTTCTCGATAAATTCAAATTTTTCTCTCGTGCGAAGGAGAGTTTTTCCAACGGTCACGGCATCGTCACAGAGGAGGATCGCCGTTGGGAGGATAGCTATCGCAACCGCTGGCGGCACGATAAGGTCGTCCGCTCTACCCACGGGGTTAACTGCACTGGCGGCTGTTCGTGGAAAATCTATGTTAAAAATGGTCTGGTCGCCTATGAGATGCAGCAGACCGACTACCCCGAAACTCGCCCCGATATGCCTAACCACGAGCCGCGTGGCTGCCAGCGGGGAGCCTCTTTTTCGTGGTATCTCTACAGCCCCCACCGGATCAAATATCCGCTCATTCGTGGCCGACTGGTCGATCTCTATCGCCAAGAGCGGGCGAGCGGCAAGAGCCCCGTCGCCGCGTGGGAGGCGATTCAGGTCGATGAGGCCAAGCGCAAGAGCTATACCGGTGTGCGCGGTCTAGGCGGTTTTGTGCGGGCGGAGTGGGATGAGGTGGTCGAGATGATCGCAGCTGCCAACATCTACACGATCAAAAAGTGGGGACCTGATCGCATCTACGGCTTCTCTCCTATTCCGGCAATGTCGATGATTAGCTACGCCGCCGGCTCACGCTATCTGTCGCTAATCGGTGGGGCGTGTGGTTCGTTCTACGACTGGTATTGCGATCTGCCTGCCGCCTCGCCTCAGGTGTGGGGCGAGCAGACCGATGTACCCGAAGCGGCCGACTGGTACAACGCTAAATATCTCATTATCTGCGGTGCTAACCTGCCGATGACCCGTACCCCCGATGCCCACTTTGCGATCGAGTCGCGCTATAACGGCACCAAGGTGGTCTCGATGGCACCCGATTATGCTGAGTATGTCAAATTTGCCGATCTCTGGATGCCGGTCAGACAGGGAACCGATTCGGCCGCCTTTATGGCGATGGGCCATGTGGCGCTTAAAGAGTTCCATGTTGATAAACAAGATCCCTACTTTATCGAGTATGTGCGTCAATATACCGATCTGCCGATGCAGGTGATTTTGCAACAAGATGGCGAGCGCTATCTCTCTGGCCGTTTTCTACGCGCTTCCGATTTTAATCAGGCTCTAGGTGAGAGCAACAACCCTGAGTGGAAGACCGTTGTCTTCGATACCAAATCGAATAGCTTTGTCGTTCCTAACGGCTCGATCGGCTTCCGTTGGGGCGAAGAGGGTAAGTGGAATCTACTCGAACGGGCAGGGAGCGAGCAGGCCGAAACAGAGGCTGAGCTGAGCTGTATCACCCATAAAGATGGGGTGATCACCGTCACCTTCCCCCACTTTACCCCCGGCGAAGGTGACTCATTCACTCGTAATGTGCCGGCACGCAAACTCAAACTAGCCAGTGGTGAAGAGGTTTGGGTGGCCTCGGTCTATGACATGCTCATTGCCCAGTACGGCATTGATCGTGGTTTAGGTGACAATCTAGCCACCTCCTATGACGATGCCAATATCGCCTACACCCCTGCCTGGGGCGAGAAGGTGACCGGCGTAAAACGGGCCGATCTCATTCGCACCGGACGAGAGTTTGCCGACAATGCGAGTAAAACCCAGGGTAAATCGATGGTCATTATGGGGGCAGCGATTAACCACTGGTACCATAACGATATGGGCTATCGCAGCATTATGAATATGCTCCATATCTGCGGCTGCGTTGGTCAGTCGGGGGGTGGCTGGGCGCACTATGTCGGTCAAGAGAAGCTACGGCCTCAAGCGGGTTGGGCGCCAATAGCCTTTGCTCTCGATTGGCATCGGCCACCGCGTCACATGAACTCAACCACCTACTGGTACTTCCATACCGATCAGTGGCGCTATGAGAAGGTGAGTGGCGACTCGATTATGGCCTCTACCGCCAAAGGGAAGTATAAGGGCTACCAGATTGCCGACTACAATGTGGTTTCACAACGGCTCGGCTGGCTCCCCTCGGCACCCCACTTTAACCAAAACCCTATCGAGATTGTAAAAGCGGCTGAAAAAGCCGGCGCAACCGATGAGGCGGGTGTGGCGAACTATCTGAAAGAGCAACTTAAAAGTGGCAAAATTGCCTTTGCGAGTGAAGATATCGACGCCGCAGAGAACCATCCTCGCAACCTCTTTGTCTGGCGGGCTAACCTGCTCGGCTGTTCGGCTAAGGGGCATGAGTATTTTCTCAAACACCTAGTCGGGGCACAAAATGGCGTCATGCAGGAGGGAACGGAGGGAGCCGACTCCAAAGAGATTAAGTGGCGTGAAAAGTCACCGGTCGGTAAGCTCGATCTCATGGTCGATATCAACTTCCGCCTTAACTCAACCGGTGCCTACTCCGATATTATTCTGCCGACGGCAACCTGGTATGAGAAGGCCGATCTCAACACCACCGATATGCACCCCTTTGTCCACCCGATTGGCAAGGCGGTCGATCCACAATTTGAGTCAAAATCGGATTGGCAGATCTTCCAGACCATTGCGAAAAAGTTCTCTGAACTGGCCGAAAGTGAGCTCGGTACCCAAAAGGATGTCGTCTCGCTGCCGATGCAGCACGACTCTCCCATGGCATTAGCCCAGCCGTTTGGTGAGGTAAAGGATTGGAAACGGGGCGAGTGCGATCTGATCCCCGGCAAAACCGCGCCGCTGTTTAAACTGGTAGAGCGCGACTATCCTAATACCTGGAAGAAGTTTACCTCGGTCGGCCCCTTAATGAACAAGCTAGGGAATAACATTAAAGGGATCGACTGGAATACCGATCTTGAAATTGAGCAGCTTGGCAAACTCAATGGAGTGATTACGGAGGAGGGGATCTCAAAAGGGCGGCCACAACTGCTCGAAGATGAGGCGGTCTGCGATACGGTACTGCACATGGCTCCAGAGACCAACGGTGAAGTAGCGCACAAATCGTGGACAGCACTGTCGAAAAAGACCGGCATTGATCACCACCATCTCTACGCCGGACGGCATGAGGAGAAGATTCGTTACCACGACATTATTGCCCAGCCGCGCAAGATTATTACCGCGCCGACCTGGTCGGGCATTGAGTCGGAGGAGGTGAGTTACAACGCCTGCTATACCAATATCCATGAGCATATCCCCTTTAGAACCCTGACTGGCAGAGCCTCGTTCTATCTCGATCATGAGTGGATGCTCGACTTTGGCGAAGGGCTCTGCTGCTATCGGCCACCACAAGATCTTGGCGCGCATACCCATCTGCCGGCGGTACTCGCTGGTAAGCTGCAAGGTAAAAAGACCCTCACCCTTAACTGGATCACGCCCCATTCGAAGTGGGGGATCCACTCGACCTATCAGGACAATCTGCGGATGTTGCACCTGTTTCGCGGCGGCCCCTACTTCTGGCTGAATGAGGATGAGGCCAAAAGCATCGGTATTAAAGATAACGATTGGGTCGAAGCGGTGAATGCCAATGGAGCGACGGTCGCTCGTGTAGTGGTGAGTCAGCGGGTACCGCAAGGGATGGCAATTATGTACCACGCCCAAGAGAAGAATGTGAATGTTCCCGGTTCGAATACGACCGGTAAACGGGGCGGTATTCTTAACAGCGTCACCAAGGTGATTATGAAGCCGACCAATATGATTGGCGGCTACGCCCAGCTCTCCTACTCGTTTAACTACTACGGCACCGTCGGTAGTCAGCGAGATGAGCATGTCATAGTGCATAAAATTGAGGAGGCTGATATCAACTGGCTTGAGGGGGATTTGACACCTGAGCGGGAGAGACAGCTCAATCCGGTTGGAATTAACAATTAGTTATTAGAGGAACTGTGTAATGAAAATTCGCGCACAAATTGCCATGGTGCTCAATCTGGACAAGTGCATCGGCTGCCATACCTGCTCGGTCACCTGCAAAAATATCTGGACTAACCGTAAGGGGGTCGAGTACGCCTGGTTTAATAATGTTGAATCGAAACCCGGGGTAGGTTATCCCAAAAATTGGGAGGATCAGCAGAAGTGGATGGGGGGCTGGCGAGCCGCTGGTGGCAAGCTGGAGCTCAAAGCGGGCGGTCGCTTTAAAAAGCTCGTCAATATCTTTGCTAACCCCGATATGCCGCAAATTGACGACTACTATGGCCCGGAGCCGTTCGATTACGACTACGCAAAGTTACAGAACAAGCCCCTATCGGAGGCGGCACCGACCGCCCGTCCGATCTCGGCGATTACCGGTGACCGAATCGATAAAATCACCTGGGCGCCGAACTGGGAGGATGATCTGGCCGGGGCATTTGAAGATCGCTCGCAAGATGTCAACTTTAAAGATATCGAAAAGCAGATGTACAAAGAGTTTGAAAAAACCTTTCACATGTACCTGCCGCGGCTCTGTAACCACTGCCTCAACCCCGCCTGTGTCGCCTCCTGTCCGAGTGGGGCGATGTATAAGCGCGAGGAGGATGGGATTGTCTTAATCGACCAAGATAAGTGTCGCGGTTGGCGGATGTGTGTCAGCGCCTGCCCCTACAAAAAGATCTACTATAACTGGGAGTCGGGCAAATCGGAGAAGTGTATCGCCTGCTATCCACGGGTCGAGTCGGGGCTGCCGATGGCGTGCGCCGAGTCGTGTGTCGGTCGGATTCGCTATGTCGGGGTGATGCTCTATGATGCCGATAAGATCTCCGATACGGCAGCCACTCAGAGCGAACAGCAGCTCTATGATGCCCAGATGGGGGTCTTTCTCGATCCAAACGATGAGGCGGTGATTAAACAGGCGATTGCCGATGGCGTACCGATGCAGTGGATTGAAGCGGCGCAAAACTCTCCGGTTTGGAAGATGGCGATGGAGTGGAAGATCGCCTTCCCGATCCATCCAGAGTTCCGTACCCTGCCGATGATGTGGTATGTGCCACCGCTCTCACCGGTACAGAGCCAGATTGATCAAAACAATCTACCGACCGAGGCCGATGGCAATATCCCTAAGGCCGAAGCGCTGCGGTTCCCAGCCAAATATCTGGCCAATCTGCTCACCGCCGGTGATGAGAAGCCGATTATTAGCGCCCTGCAACGACTATTAGCGATGCGTAGTAATCAGCGCAGCAAGGCGGTTGATGGTCAGAGCAATACCGCAGCGCTTGAGTTGACCGGACTGACTGAAGCGCAATCGGATGCGATGTATCAGCTACTCGGCATTGCTAACTATGACGATCGTTTTGTTATCCCCACCAGTCAGCAGGGGCAGGCACCGTATATCGAAGACCCTTATGCTTTTCAGGGGCAGAACGGCTTTAGCGCCGGTAACTGTAGCGGCCATGGCGATGATGGCGGTACTGGGCTGAGTCTTTTTCCGGTCAAACGGGAGAGCTCATTCTCGCCGCAAGATATTCAACGCAAGTATCGGAAAGGGTAAGGGAGATAGCACATGGTAATCTATAAACTACTCTCTAGGCTGCTCGACTACCCCGGGCGGGAGCTATTTGAGAACTTTGAGGAGCTTGAGCGCGTCGCCGCTAACGATCCCTCGCTAAATGAGAGCGAGCGGGAGACGATTTGCGGTTTTGTGTCGTGGTTATCACTGCACACCCTAACCGGTGCGCAGCAGAACTATGTCGAGACTTTCGATATGACGCCCGAGCACGATCTCCATCTCACCCACCATATCTTTGGCGATAGTGGTGAGCGGGGGCCGGCACTCATCGATCTAACTCAGCACTATAGTGCGAACGGGTTGGCGATTGTCGAGAAGGAGATCCCAGACTATCTACCGCTGATTTTGGAGTATCTTTCGACCCTTGATGAGACGCAGGCGCGGTTCTTTCTCGCCGATGCTCGTAAGGTCGTCAGTGTTCTCGCAAAGAATCTGGAGAAGAGTGATAGCCCTTACGCTAAACTGTTGAAAATTGTTGAGAGCCGAGGCCAGTTGGCGCAAGCGGCTTAATCTATCTATTGTTAAGGAGAAGAGTAATGACTCTACACGACTTTATTTTCGGCATCTATCCTCTGATTGCCGGTACCGTCTTTCTGTTAGGGAGCTGGATTCGGTTTGACAGGGAGCAGTACACCTGGAAGGCCGACTCATCGCAGCTACTCGATAATCGTAATATGCGTTTGGCGAGCAATCTGTTTCATGTCGGTATTTTGGCTATCTTTGCCGGCCACTTTGTCGGGTTATTAACCCCGCATAGCTGGTTTTTGGCGCTAGGGGTCGATGATTTGACCCACCAATATGTGGCCATCTACGCCGGCGTGATCTTTGGTGGTATGTGCTTTATTGGAGCGCTCATGTTGACACTGCGGCGGCTAAATAACCGTCGTGTCGCGGCGGTGGGGCGTAAGCGTGATCTGGTGACCCTTGTCTGGATTTTGATCACAGTCTCATTAGGGCTACTCTCAATTCCGTTCTCTCTCTCCCATGCCGGTAATGGCGATGCGACGGTCATGATTGCGCTAACCCACTATGTACAGAGTGTTGCTACCTTGCAGCCCGATCCGGCACTATTAGCGGGTGTGGATTGGATATTTAAGACGCATATGTTCTTTGGCATGACGCTCTTTTTAATCTTCCCCTTCACCCGTCTAGTCCATATCTGGAGTGTTCCTATCGGCTATCTAGGTCGGGCCTACCAAATTGTTCGTCGCCGTCGGATGGTGATGAACTAGAGATATCGGCCACTCTCCCTTGACTGCTCAAGGGAGAGTGGCTCTCTCGAACTTTATGATTAACTTCAAGAGGTATCAATATGATGCGTGCTAATCCATTCGCTATTCGTAGTGAGTATATTTTGGTCGGTGAGACGAGTGTTGAAACCGATCAGGAGGGGTACATTCAGGATATGGAGCTCTGGTCGGAGGGGTTTGCTAAGGCGCAGGCAGAGAAAGAGGGGCTGACCTTGACCTCGGAGCACTGGGATGTGATCCACTATATTCGTGACTACTATGAAGAGCATGGCGTACAGGCACAGGTACGCACTATGATTAAACATTTTAAACAGGCTTGGGGTGAGGAGCGGGGTAATAACCACTATCTGCACGATCTCTTTCCTATGGGCGGGCCGCAAAAACAGGGCAACCGTCTAGCCGGTATTCGGCGCACTAAGGGTGAACACTAACGGGTATGGAGTAATATCGCTATGGCTTTAGCAGGGCTAATCGACCCATTTGGGCGCAAAATTAACTATCTGCGTCTATCGGTCACAGAGAAGTGTAACTATCGCTGCTTCTATTGTATGCCGGAGGAGGGGGTAAGCTGCTTATCACGCCGTCAGCTACTTAACCGAGAGGAGCTGCAGCGGCTGGTAACCCTCTTCGTGGCGTTGGGGGTTAGCAACATTCGTCTGACCGGAGGGGAGCCGCTAGTTCGCAAAGATCTGCCACAGCTAGCCGCCCCACTTGCTCAATTAGCGGGACTCGAAGAGCTATCGCTCTCCACCAATGGCCACCTCTTAGCGCAGCGGGCCGAATCGCTCTACCGCGCTGGTGTGAGTCGCTGCAACATCTCGCTCGATTCGGTCGATAGCGCTAACTTTCATACCATTACCAAAGGCGGCGATCTACAGCGCGTGATCGCCGGTATCAAGGCGGCCAAGGCGGTCGGCATGAGTCCGGTTAAGCTCAATATGGTGGTTATGCGTGGCGTGAATGAGCATGAGATTGAGGCGATGATCGACTTTGCCGCCACAACCGAGTGTCAGCTACGCTTTATTGAGACGATGCCGATGGGGGGCTTAGGGGAGCAGTTAAGCTCCCGTTACTACAGTGCTCAGAAGATCGTGGCGCGGGTTAAGGGGTATTTGGGCAGTGAGCTTATTCCCGTCAAGCCGAGTCGGGGCGCTGGGCCGGCGCGGTGTTATCAGATAGGCACCACTTCACAGCAAATAGGTGTCATTTCGGCGATGTCGCAACACTTTTGCGAGGGGTGTAATCGCATTCGTCTCACGGCTGAAGGGGCGTTGGTGCTCTGTCTAGGGCAAGAGGCTGCGATACCGTTAGGAGCGATGCTGCTCGCCGGTGCGAGCGATAGTGAACTGCAACAGCAGATCGTAGCCGCCATCGCCGCGAAGCCCTACGGCCACGATTTTCACGATAAGAGCCGCTATAGCGTGCAGCGGATGATGGTAAAAACCGGAGGGTAGGGGCTAGAGCTGGTATATGGATTCAAATTTGACTAAAGATGAGGCGTTAGAGCGACTGGTTAGCGGAAATATACGCTTTGTCGCAGGGCAGTATGGGATTGAACAGAGAGTGACCATACAACAGCGGGTGGAGATGCTCTATGGGCAGCACCCTTTTGCGGTTATTTTAGGCTGTTCTGACTCAAGAGTTCCGGCAGAGATTATTTTTGATCAGGGATTAGGTGCGCTGTTTGTGATTCGTATTGCTGGCAATATTGTTGCTCCCTCTCAAATCGGCAGTATTGAGTTTGCCTTAGAGAAATTTCAGCTACCGTTGGTAATTGTTTTAGGTCACTCTATGTGTGGTGCTGTTAAAGCGACTATCGATGAGATAGATAGCTGTGCTAGTAATGACGCCTCAAGCGTACTCTCTATTGTCAATCGTATTCGACCGGTGGTGATGCCTCTGCTTAAGATCGGGCTAACGAGTGGATCAGAGCAGCTACTAGAGACGGCGATTGATGCTAATATTCTCGCCTCAGTGAACCATCTTCGTTATGGCTCAACGATTATTGAGCAGCGGTTAAAGCAGGGAAAGTTAGAGGTGTTAGGGGCGAAATACCACCTAGATTCGGGTGAAGTTACCTTTTTTAACTCTTGCTAGCTACCAATCAATCAATACCTTCGCTATGTTGGTCTTGTGCATCGTGTAACCGTTCACTCACCCCGCCAAATTATAGCCCTCACCCCAACCCTCTCCCGCTAGGAGAGGGAGATAAGGAGGGGGGAGTGAACGGTTACAGTTTGGGATTGGTTGTCTGAGTGAGAGAAGATTGGCATAATAGAATTTATGAAATTAACGCATATCTTTAGGCAATAGAGGCGATTCAATAATCAATTTCAGATATCAGGGAGAGAACAAATGTGCCTGCTAATAGTATCTGACGCTATCGTGGCAATCAGCACATAACTCATGCTGATCGACAACCGCAAAACCGGCAAAGTCGGCGATGAAATTAAACAGCATCTGCAAACGGACACACGCCTGTCAGTAATTTCTGCGCTTTTTTCCCTCTATGGCTATCAAACCCTGAAGCAACAGCTAGAGCAGTGCGCCGCTGTAAAATTACTGCTACCCCAAACGAGCAGCGATACACTCTTTCCACTGCAAAACTTAACCGGTGATCGCTACGAGCTGCATCGCAGAAACCAACTGATTCAGGCGGCGATTGCCCGACAATGTGCTGACTGGTTACAAAATAGTGCCGAAGTCAGACAGATCAGAAAAGAGGCCGGTGTCAGCCAAAACCTGTTCCATCTGCAACAGCCTGATGGTAATGCGTTAGCGATACAGGGTAACGCCAGTTTCACCTCAACCGGCTTTGGCTACAGCGAATCGGATCAATACTTCATGAACATGAAGATAACCGAACCACAAGGCACCGCCGCAATGTTGGAGTGGTTCAACGCCATCTGGAACGATCACCACGCCACCACCGACATCAAACAGCAAGTATTGCAACAGCTTAACCACCTGGCCAGTGACCAACCTTCTGAGTTAATCTACCTGCTTACCCTTTATCACCTCTTTAGTGGCTCGCTCGATGAGCTGACCGAAGAGCGGATTATTAAAAGCAAAACCGGTATTCACCAAACAACTGTCTGGAACAAGCTCTATAAATTTCAGCGTGATGGTGTCATGGGGGCAATTGATAAACTGGAGCGCTACAACGGCTGCATCATTGCCGATAGTGTCGGTTTGGGCAAAACCTTTGAAGCGCTGGCGGTGATTAAATATTACGAGCTGAGAAATGACCGCGTACTGGTACTCTGCCCGAAAAAACTGCGCGAAAACTGGAGTCTCTACACCCTTAATGACCGCCGTAATCTGCTCGCTGATGACCGCTTTAACTACGATATTCTCAACCATACCGATCTGACCCGTACCGGCGGCTTCTCCGGCGATATCAACCTCGCGACCCTCAACTGGGGCAACTACGATCTGATTGTGATTGATGAATCGCACAACTTCCGTAATACACCCGATGCTAAAGAGGGCATCACCCGCTACGGACGGTTAATGAATGAGGTGATTCGTAACGGGGTTAAGACTAAAGTGCTGATGCTCTCTGCCACCCCGGTTAATAACCGCATGAATGATCTAAAAAATCAGGTTGCATTTATTACCGAGGGTAACGACAGCGCCTATAAAGAGGAGGGTATTGCCAGCATTGAACAGTCGCTACGCCGAGCCCAAACCCGTTTTAACGACTGGTTAAGTGAAAGCCCCCGCACGACAGAATCCTTAATGCGTAGCCTCAACTTCGACTACTTCAAGCTGCTCGATATGCTCACCATTGCCCGTTCGCGTAAACATATCGAAAAGTATTATGACATTAGCGAAATCGGCCAGTTCCCCCAACGACTGAAACCACAAAATATCAAAGCCGATATTGATACGCTCGGCAACTATCCGCCTTTAAAAGAGATTAACAACACCATTCGTCGGCTCCATCTCAGCGCCTACTCACCGATAAAATATCTGCGCAACGACAAACGCGCTGAATATAGCCGCAAATATGACATACAAGTAAAAGGCGGCAAATCCGTTTTTCGACAGGAAGATCGCGAACAGAGCCTGATCCACCTGATGCGGGTCAATTTGCTCAAACGGATGGAGAGCTCCATCAACTCATTTGCTCTCACTCTGCAAAAACTGCTGAATGCGGTAGAGCAGCTGTTACATCGACTGGATAGTTATCAAGGCATAAGCGGCAAGTCACAACAACAGAGCACCGAAAGCCTGTTTAGTCGGGGTGGCACGCAACTCAGTGGCGATCACTATCACGGATTGGACGATTTTGAAGTGGTCAGCTATCTGATATTACTCTCTCCTCAACCCAATTAACCTACAGGAGTATAACGATGAAAACCCTATCGGTAGAACTCAATGACCAAGCCTATCAACAGGTGATCCATTTTTTACAAACACTGCCCAAACAGGACTATCACCTGTTGGATGATTTTGACCAACTAAGCACTGAGGAGAAACAACAACTGGCAGCGATAGAGCATCAATTAGCACAAAACGATAGCAGTGATTTTGAATCATGGGACAGCGTGAAGCAGCAACTCTAACGATGTATTCGATACAGGTTCATAAACAGGTCAAAAAATATCTGTTATCACTGCCAAAAAATTACCGGCAGAACATCGCAGAGAAGATGGATCTACTTGCGATTGATCCCTACCACCATCCACAACTGGATATTAAACCGATGGTGGGCGAAAACGATTACTATCGTTTACGGGTCGGTCAATATCGCTTGATTTATCGCGTTGAGAATCAAAAGCTATGAGTGCTGGTGATGAAGCTGGGATCCAGAGGTGGTATTTATAAATGATCGCCTCCCTACACCAGTTTGAAGCCGCTCTTAACCTGCCGCCCGACAGCATCATTAACCACCTGATCGCCTATCATGCCGCTCGCCATAGCGGCGACTACCAACCCAACCATACAAATCCACAACAGCGTTGGCAGGCGGTTAATCAGCTCGATCAACTCGCCAAACAGCAGACGACACTGCGCAAAAAACTGAAGCAGGAGCGGCAGATGAGCCGGCAAATTGCCCTCAATGGCCAGCTTCGCAGTCTCAATACCGAATTCGCACAACAGATTCAAATCCTACAGGAGCCACAATGAGCAGTGATAAGCCCACCCTAAACCGCTTAACCGCCGAAGAACTGACCAGCCCCGATGGCGTGACCGACAACCTTGAGGCACTCAAAACTCTATTTCCCGAAGCCTTTAGCGAGGGCAAGATCGATTTTGCGGTACTGCGGCAGTTATTGGGCGATAGCACGGTATTAACCGAAGGCGAAGAGAAGTACGGCCTTAACTGGCACGGTAAAAAGCGGGCGCGGCAAATTGCGCTAACCCCCTCTAACGCCACCCTGCGCCCTTGCCCTGAAGAGAGTGTCGATTGGGAGACCACCCAAAACCTGTTTATCGAAGGCGATAATCTGGAGGTGCTCAAACTGCTACAAAAGAGCTACGCCAATAAGGTGAAGATGATCTACATCGACCCGCCCTATAACACCGGCAAAGAGTTTATCTACCCCGATAACTATCAGGATAACCTCGATACCTATCTGCGCTACACCGGCCAAAAGGGTGAAGATGGGCTAAAACTGAGTTCCAATAGCGAAACTTCGGGTCGGTATCACACCAACTGGCTCAATATGATCTACCCGCGATTGAAGGTGGCGCGGAGTTACGCCACCATCGCCGACATCGGCAAAGAGCGCATTCGCCGCGCCGCTGCCAAAATCCGCAGCGAACACCCCGACTACAACGGCGATCTCGGCTTCAAAGTGTTCAAACTCGACTCCAGCAATATCCGCCCGTGGAACCCGCACCCCACCGATATCGAAACCGCCCTGCGCGAACATGAACAGCATCTCTATCAAGACCGCAGCGAGCAGGATATTCTCTACGAACTGCTGCTCAAGCGCGGGGTTGAGCTGACCGTCCCCATCGAACAGCGCACCCTCGGCAACCACACCCTGCACAGCATCGGCTACGGCGTACTGTTCGCCTGCCTCAGCGAGCAGATTCACGCCAGCGACATCGAACCCCTCGCCCAAGCAATCATTGACTGGCATCAAGAGCTGGCTCCCGAAACCGAACCGCAATGCTTCTTCCGTGACAGCGCCTTTGCCGATGATATTGCCAAAACCAACCTTGCCGCCATCTTGCAACAGGGTGGGTTGAAACATCTGCGGAGTTTGTAAAGTTGGACACTTCGCAACTGGTTGAATGGGTTAATCAGCTTCGCTATCTCCCTCATGAGATGGCATGTGTTGAATTTAAGCGTAACTGGGATGATGCCAATGATATCGCTCAATACATTTCGGCACTCGCCAACAGTGCTGCTCTGGAGGGAAAAGAGCGCGCTTGGATGGTTTGGGGGATTGATGATGTGACTCATGAAGTAACAGGCACCGATTTTTCGCCTGCTACCGCGAAAGGCAAAGGCAATCAGCCATTGCAGATTTGGTTAGCTCATCGAATTACCCCAACCTCTGATTTTCATTTTCATGAAGTCACCCATCCAAAAGGCAGGATTATAGTGCTGGAAATTTTTCCCGCCCGTATAGCGCCACCGGAAGCTGTCAAGTAATTTGAGACCAGTTGTTAAAAAAATAAAGCTCTAAATCTAGCCGGTGATTGCCACTGCCCTCACCGGCAAATTTCGCCTATGTTGAGTCATGACGCAACAAGGAGCGAACATGACCCTCATGGCCCTTTGCCGCAAGAGCCAAGCCCTTCAGCAAGGGGGAGCTGCAAGGCGAACTGCAACCCCTAATCTAGGAACCTCCCTCCTGCACCGCGTTACCCACAGCCCGCCCCCCTACGATAATAAGGGGGTCTCCGGGGGCGGGCTATGGATAACGCTCTGTCATTCAGCCACCACAACCGGCTAAAGCCATCGACGATAGACCCACTAGCGGCACCGTCACTCATCTCTCCTTCGCTCTATTCAGGGTTGGATAGTTGACCTCCAGCGACCCCACCCCCTCCTCCGGTAGAGCGGGGTTAATCCATACCTCAGTAGGGGGTTGCTTAACCTTGGGCTCACCATGAATAAAGCGTTTCGGATGCTGCTGATAGGCCTGCTTCAGCGCCTGTTCACGCTGCTCGCTAACCTCCTTGTAACGACCGGTAAATACCTGCTCTGGAGTGAACCACGCAATCCCTCGATGGTGGTGGTGGAAACAGTACCAGTCAACATAGTCACTAAACCATATTCTGGCATGGTCAACTCCTGTAAATCGTTGAGGATAATCGGGTTGTTGCTTGAGTGTTTTAAATTGACTCTCGCTAAACGGATTGTCGTTACTGACTCGTGGACGGCTGTGGGAGCAGGTGATCCCCAGTTCGGCCATCAAGTCGAGATAGCCTCTGGCGGTCATCGGCACACCTCTATCCTGATGCAGTGTTAAGCCACTGAGCGCGACCCGATAGCGAGCCGCTGCGTCACTGATTAACAGCTTGGAGAGCTCACTATTCTCCTTCCTTGAGACCATCCAAGCCACAATAAAACGGCTGTAGAGATCCATCACCACATAGAGATTCAAGAAGTTACCCTGCTCTGTGGTGGGAAGCTTAGTGATATCCCATGTCCAAACCTCATTCGGGCGGGTCGCCCGTAATCGGGGGATAGCGTGTGATTTGGCCGGTTTTTGAGCTCGCCGCTCTCCCGTCTGTTGATTAGCACGAAGGATCCGATACATCGTACTGATTGAACAGTAATATTTCCCTTCATCCAGCAGGCTAGCATAGATCTCTGCCGGAGGTTGGTCATAGAATCGTTCGCTGTTCAAAAGCCCCAGAACGGCTTGCCTCTCTGCCTCACTCAGCGCATTGGCTGCGACGGGTCTTGGAAGGCTCGCTCGGGGGGAGACAACCGGAGCCTGTCGGCGGTAGTAGCCTGCACGCGAGAGCGCTAGGCTATCGCAAGCGGCTCTTATGCTCACCGAACTGGGGCACTCTTTTTCAACTAATCTCATAAGCTTATCTCTGTGTTCATCTGCTCCAATAAGCTGAAGGCTTTTTTTTGGAGCGCAATCACCCCTTCGGTCTGCTGTAACCGTTGGCTAAGACGCTGAATTTCCTTCTTTAAACGCTCTATCTCCTTATCTCGCTTGTCTAGGCTCGGTTTGCGACCACTCTGTTTCCCTTTCAGGCCAGCCTGCCCCTGTGCTTGCAGTTGTCGGCGCCATTTGGTCAGATGGGAGCTGTAGATCTGCTCTTTGCGCAGCAGCTCGCCTAGCTGACCCGGCTCCTTGCACTGCTCTGCTTCTGCTAGGATCCGAAGCTTCTCTTCCTCACTAAATTTGCGGTAGGAGCGCTTCTCTTCATCGGGGTCGGTAACCTCGTTGGAGGGTAAAACGGTAGTATCTTTGGGCATCGTGTATCTCCTCTGTTGCCCCCCTGATTCTACATTCATTTCTCATCAGGGGTGGTCTCAGGGTATCTTGACACTCAGGGCGTCCAAGGCCAACTCGGCACGTCTGAAACTGTCAGCGGAATTCAAAAGCGCAATGATGTCGGGCGATGCTGAAATTGCAGGAACTCCTCTTAGAGCGCTGCTTTATGCCTTGTTTGAACTTTCCAAAGAGATGGAAGTGGATGATGTGCTGCTTCACTTGATGGAAAACTGCCCGAACTATCTTCCGAACAAAGCCTTGCTGGCAAAAATGGCGGACTATCTCGCAGAAAAACGGGAAGGTCTGAAAACGACAAAGGCATTCAAACCCGACGTGGAAGCAAGCTGCGCTCGCGTGCTCGCGGAAGCTATCAGAAACCAGAGGCTGTAGAATAAATGGCCACGAATAAACGCAAATTGGGTAAAACCACGGAACACACAGAAAACACAGAACACACGGAAGTGAGTTTTGGTGGATTGGTAGGTGATATTCGAGAGATTATCTCGCAGGCTCGATCACTTACACGGAGAAGTGTGAACTCTCTTCAAGTTATATCCAATTATCTGATTGGTATGCGGATTGTCTTCGAAGAGCAAAGCGGTCAAGAACGGGCAGATTATGGGAAAGCAACCCTAAAGGAACTATCGGCAGAATTAACAGAGGAGTTTGGAAGAGGCTATTCTCGCAGTAATCTGGAATACATGCGGAAGTTCTATTTGACCTATGCGCCATCAATAGAAAAAAAATCCCAAACACTGTCTGGGATTTCTGGTTACCGACAAATTAGCCAGGCAGTGTCTAACCAATCTCTTTCCCACAAACCTCAAACATTGTCTGAGGAATTCGATATAGCAAAGATTACGCAGACATTGTCTGCGCAATTACCGTCGGAAGCTGTCAAGCAATTTGAGACCAGTTGTTAAAAAAATAAAGCTCTAAATCTAGCCGGTGATTGCCACTGCCCTCACCGGCAAATTTCGCCTATGTTGAGTCATGACGCAACAAGGAGCGAACATGACCCTCATGGCCCTTTGCCGCAAGAGCCAAGCCCTTCAGCAAGGGGGAGCTGCAAGGCGAACTGCAACCCCTAATCTAGGAACCTCCCTCCTGCACCGCGTTACCCACCCTGAGTGTCAAGATACCCTGAGACCACCCCTGATGAGAAATGAATGTAGAATCAGGGGGGCAACAGAGGAGATACACGATGCCCAAAGATACTACCGTTTTACCCTCCAACGAGGTTACCGACCCCGATGAAGAGAAGCGCTCCTACCGCAAATTTAGTGAGGAAGAGAAGCTTCGGATCCTAGCAGAAGCAGAGCAGTGCAAGGAGCCGGGTCAGCTAGGCGAGCTGCTGCGCAAAGAGCAGATCTACAGCTCCCATCTGACCAAATGGCGCCGACAACTGCAAGCACAGGGGCAGGCTGGCCTGAAAGGGAAACAGAGTGGTCGCAAACCGAGCCTAGACAAGCGAGATAAGGAGATAGAGCGTTTAAAGAAGGAAATTCAGCGTCTTAGCCAACGGTTACAGCAGACCGAAGGGGTGATTGCGCTCCAAAAAAAAGCCTTCAGCTTATTGGAGCAGATGAACACAGAGATAAGCTTATGAGATTAGTTGAAAAAGAGTGCCCCAGTTCGGTGAGCATAAGAGCCGCTTGCGATAGCCTAGCGCTCTCGCGTGCAGGCTACTACCGCCGACAGGCTCCGGTTGTCTCCCCCCGAGCGAGCCTTCCAAGACCCGTCGCAGCCAATGCGCTGAGTGAGGCAGAGAGGCAAGCCGTTCTGGGGCTTTTGAACAGCGAACGATTCTATGACCAACCTCCGGCAGAGATCTATGCTAGCCTGCTGGATGAAGGGAAATATTACTGTTCAATCAGTACGATGTATCGGATCCTTCGTGCTAATCAACAGACGGGAGAGCGGCGAGCTCAAAAACCGGCCAAATCACACGCTATCCCCCGATTACGGGCGACCCGCCCGAATGAGGTTTGGACATGGGATATCACTAAGCTTCCCACCACAGAGCAGGGTAACTTCTTGAATCTCTATGTGGTGATGGATCTCTACAGCCGTTTTATTGTGGCTTGGATGGTCTCAAGGAAGGAGAATAGTGAGCTCTCCAAGCTGTTAATCAGTGACGCAGCGGCTCGCTATCGGGTCGCGCTCAGTGGCTTAACACTGCATCAGGATAGAGGTGTGCCGATGACCGCCAGAGGCTATCTCGACTTGATGGCCGAACTGGGGATCACCTGCTCCCACAGCCGTCCACGAGTCAGTAACGACAATCCGTTTAGCGAGAGTCAATTTAAAACACTCAAGCAACAACCCGATTATCCTCAACGATTGACAGGAGTTGACCATGCCAGAATATGGTTTAGTGACTATGTTGACTGGTACTGTTTCCACCACCACCATCGAGGGATTGCGTGGTTCACTCCAGAGCAGGTATTTACCGGTCGTTACAAGGAGGTTAGCGAGCAGCGTGAACAGGCGCTGAAGCAGGCCTATCAGCAGCATCCGAAACGCTTTATTCATGGTGAGCCCAAGGTTAAGCAACCCCCTACTGAGGTATGGATTAACCCCGCTCTACCGGAGGAGGGGGTGGGGTCGCTGGAGGTCAACTATCCAACCCTGAATAGAGCGAAGGAGAGATGAGTGACGGTGCCGCTAGTGGGTCTATCGTCGATGGCTTTAGCCGGTTGTGGTGGCTGAATGACAGAGCGTTATCCATAGCCCGCCCCCCGGAGACCCCCTTATTATCGTAGGGGGGCGGGCTGTGGGTAACGCGGTGCAGGAGGGAGGTTCCTAGATTAGGGGTTGCAGTTCGCCTTGCAGCTCCCCCTTGCTGAAGGGCTTGGCTCTTGCGGCAAAGGGCCATGAGGGTCATGTTCGCTCCTTGTTGCGTCATGACTCAACATAGGCGAAATTTGCCGGTGAGGGCAGTGGCAATCACCGGCTAGATTTAGAGCTTTATTTTTTTAACAACTGGTCTCAAATTGCTTGACAGCTTCCGGCATGGTGTGGTGTCACCTGTTCCCGATTGGGGATGCGTCGCTGGTAACGGTGGGGTGTCAACGCCTAAGCTATCTGCTTGTTAACTCATTTACCGCCAGAGCATTAGCGGTAAGAATAGTTACAGAAAATTCCGGTAAGCGAACACCGGGCATAGATCAAGAACTCTGGAATAAACCCACAATCAAATACAAAGCGATAAAGACTCTTAAACACTGGACAGGTTACCATCCAAAACCACTGAAACGGATCTATATTCCGAAGAAAAATGGCAAACAGCGTCCGCTGAGTATCCCTTGCATGGATGACAGAGCCCGTCAGGCACTGTATATGCAAGCACTACAACCGGTAGCAGAAACGTTAGCTGACGAAAATTCATATGGTTTTCGAATTCAACAAAGCTGCACCGACGCCATTGATCAATGCTTTAAAGTATTGAGACAGAAAAGTTCAGTGCAATGGATACTGGAATGCCTCGCATTCCTTCGATAAGCCATCTCATCTACTGAGAGCCGTTTTATCTAACTGAGGGTATAGGCTGCTGCAACAGCATGGCTGTGGTCAATACCCAGCAATGCTCAAGGGGTGGCGTTCAGTGCGACATATAGTGTCTGATTGAAGATATTGTCGCATTTACTAAGATGCACAAGAGGGTATAATGAAGCCAATAGAGGGGCGTTGTGGCCTCGCTGTAAACGTTACAGCTGAATGACGAACCGAGTTATAATCTGACAGGTGGATAGTTTTGCATAGGATAAATGAGCTTGTTGTGGTAATATTTGAGCATACTCTTATATCTATTATTTGATAGTAATTGTTCCTTAATCAAGCTATGTGGTTTTATTTTAATCAGATGGGTGTTGATGTTATTGGTATTTTTATGTACGGGAGGAGATTTTGAACGATATGAAAATAATATTTTCGCATGGCAAAGAGAGCGGACCCTGGGGTAGCAAGATTAAAAGACTTGCGAATACGGCATCAATGCATGGTTATGATGTTGATAGTATAGATTATTCTGATATTTCCGACCCAGATGATAGAGTTGAACGATTATTGGATGTGTTGAAAAATCTTAGTGGAGATTTTGTTCTTGTTGGATCAAGTATGGGCGGTTATGTGTCATTGGTTGCTTCAGAAAGTGTCGATACCAAAGGCGTTTTCTTGCTTGCTCCAGCATTGTATATGTCTGGTTATGATAAACAAAACTATACTACCCGCTCTCCTGTTGAGATTGTGCATGGTTGGTCTGATGATATCATCCCTCCGGAAAATTCGATCAAATTTGCCAAGGCGGCTAATAGTATATTACATCTAATCCCCGGAGATCATCGACTGAACTCGTCTATAGAAATTGTTGATGTGATTTTTCGTAATTTTTTGACTTCGATTGATGTTTAAAGCAATCAGGCCAAATGTCTTTATTGATGTTAACTCATGCAATTCAATTGTCTTCATGAAATGCGATTTATACCTTTTGGTTTTTGACAATGAGAGATGGTGATGCCAGTATTAATGGAATGTATTAACGTGTTTGTGTTGTATAAAAAGTTAATTAAAGTTTTTCCTGGGGGCGAACCAGCTCTTAATGAAGCTTGTTTGTCTGGTGGTATATGGCATGATGGCTTTTTAGTACGCTTTGGCGCTATGAATGAGTTTGATATGGAACTAATTGTTGGTGATTTAAAAAATTGGGGATTAAAACCGGGAAAAGATTTCGGTTTTGATGAGCCATGGATAGAACACTCACCTGATGGTTTTTCAGCACCATGTGTGGCTCTTAAAGGAGAGCTGAATGCGCCCTTAGTTGGACCTCATAACATTAATGATTTTTTGGGTGGGAAAGTAAAACCGTTGCGCCGCAGAGCGACTGTCATCATTCAACATGATGAAAAAGTTCTTTTAGTACGGGATCGGGGCAAGAAAAGCTACTCTTTACCGGGCGGCAAAGTGGAACGCAAAGAGCAACCCCTATGCGCGGCGATTAGAGAGCTGTATGAAGAGCTCAGCATGCGGGCAGTAAAGGTCGAGCGATGTCCTCAAGCGGACTACAATGCGGCTTATAACAGCCATATCGTGTGTGTAATAGAGAGTGACGATCAGCCGCTTATCAACAGAAGAGAGCTGGATGACTACCTGTGGTGGGATAGAAAAAAAGAGATTGCCCGATACCGTCACGTTGACCAAATTTTATCCGCTTTATGTAATAATCCTCCCCACTCACCCTAAACACAAATTCCCACCAAGGCACTAACTGATGCAACCGACAACAACCTCTCTCCCAACTCCCGGACTAGCCATCATCTACAGCAACGATACCGAACAGCTACGTCGGGTGGTGATTCAGTGGCTGACACAACAGCCGGTCTCGCCACTGGGGCTTGAGACGATATTGGTACAATCGAACGGTATTGCCCAATGGCTCAAGATGGCGCTGGCGAGCCGCGATGAAGGGGGACCGGGCGTCGCAGCCGGGATTGAAATTGAGCTACCGAACCAATTTATCTGGCAGCTCTATCGCGCCATTTTGGGCGATGTGGTGCCAAAACATCTGCCTTACGATAAAAACAACCTCAGTTGGCGCATCCTGCACCTGCTGCCGCAGCTACAGCAGGAGGCGATTTTTGAACCGGTGCGGCGCTATCTGGCTGACGATGAACAGGGGCTTAAATCGTACTATTTAGCCCTACGCCTGGCCGACCTGTTTGACCAATATCAGGTCTACCGGGCTGACTGGTTAAATAGCTGGAGTCAGGGGGAGGATACTCTGCCCGATGGCAAAGGCGCTAATCCCCCTGTACCGTCTGCCCAGCTGTGGCAGCCGGCACTGTGGCGCGCGCTGCGGCAAGATATGGCACAGCGGGAGTCGCCACAACGCTTCTCCAGTCGCGCCGATGTGCATCAGCAGGCGCTTCAAGCGCTGCAGGCGGGCGATATTGCCAACCCGGCAGCGCTGCCGGAGCGCCTGATTGTGTTTGGTATCGCCGCTCTGCCGCAGCAGAGTGTTGAGCTGCTAGCGGCACTGGCAGCACACCGCCAGGTGATTATGGCCATCCTCAACCCCTGTCGCTACTACTGGGGTGATATTACCCTGCTCAAAGATGAGATTCGCCAGCAGCAGTGGCGACAGCAGCGTAAAGCGGGGCTACCGCAGCAGATCGATCCGGATCTGCTTCATGTCCATGCCCCGCCACTGCTCGCCTCACTCGGGCGACAGGGGCGAGACTACATCAGCTATCTGCAGCAGTTTGACCAACCCGAGCGCTATCGCGACTGGTTTAGCCAGATTGATCTGTTTGATGAAGAGCTGCCGGAGGGGGAGGGCACCCTGTTACAGCAGCTGCAGCGCGATATTCTCGAGCTGCGGCCGGTTCCGACACCTCCCCGTTCACTCGACCTATCTGATCGGTCGATCACCTTTCATCAGGCTCATTCACGCCAACGCGAAGTCGAAATTCTGCAGGACCGACTCATCGCCGATTTAGCTTCTGACCCCACCCTACAGCCGCGCGACTGCATGGTGATGATGCCCGACATTCACAGCTATAGCGCCCATATTGAAGCGGTGTTTGGCCGGATTAACCGCGATGACCCGCGCTATATCGGCTATACTCTGGCCGACCAGAGGCAGCGGGGCCACAATCCGCTGCTGATTGCGGTGGAATACCTGCTTAACCTGCCGCAGCAGCGGGTGACGCTCAGTGAAGTGTTATCGCTATTGGAGGTTGAAGCGCTGCAGCGCCGCTTTGGTTTCAATGCCGCCGCGTTAGTGCAGTTAAAGGTTTGGCTGGAGGAGTCCGGCGTGCGGTGGGGGCTGAGTGAAGCGCACCGGCGTCAACTGGAGTTAGCCGCCATGGGTCACCCCTACAGCTGGGCCGCCGGTATGGAGCGGATGGTGGTGGGCTATGCCATGGGCGAGACTGAGGCCTGGCAGGGTGTCACCCCCTACGGCGAAGTATCGGGTCTGGCGGCTGCAGAGCTGGGCACGCTACTAGCACTCATGCGGCAACTCGAACTCTGGCAGCAGCGTTTAACCGCTGAACCGATGCGCCGGCTCACCGACTGGCAAGCGCTGTTAGGGGGCAGTGAGGAGACACCCGGACTGCTGGAGAGCTTCTTTACGATGGAGAGTCTCAGCGAGCAGGCGCTCCAGCTGCGGCTACAACACGCCTTAGCTGGGCTGCGTCAAAGCTGTGATGCCGGTGGCTTTGACCAACCGCTCACCCTGGCGGTGGTGCGCGATAGCTGGTTAAGCGGGATAGATGAGAGCGGGCTGAGTCAACGCTTTATGGCCGGCCATGTCACCTTCTCCACCCTGCTGCCGATGCGGGCGATTCCGTTTCGACGCATCTATATGCTGGGGATGAACGATAAAGAGTATCCGCGTACCCGTCGCCCCGATGATTTTGATCTGATGGCCGGGCGCTACCGTCCCGGCGATCGCTCGCGGCGGGATGACGATCGCTACCTCTTTTTAGAGGCGCTGCTCAGCACCCGCGAAGCGCTCTATATTAGTTGGATCGGGCGCAGTGTGTACGACGATACCCCCCAGCCACCGAGTGTACTGATTAGCCAGCTGCGTGACCAAATCGATAAGGGGTGGCGCATTGGCAGCGAGCGACCGCTGCCTTATCTGACGACAGCCCATCCGCTCCAACCCTTCTCCCGCCGCTATTTTGGTGGCGATGTCACCACCTATGCGCATGAGTGGCAACTGCCACCGGCTACAGCGCAAGAGAGTGAGCCGCTGCCCCCGTTAACCGCAGAGCAGCAGCCGGAGCTGACTCTAACCACCCTGGCCGATTTTATGCGCCACCCAGTGACCCACTTTGTGCAGAGCCAGTTTAAGGCGCGTTATCGCCGACAGTCGGTCGCGATGTCGGATGATGAGCCGTTCTCGCTTGACGGACTTGAACAGTATCAGCTGCAGCAAGAGATTGTGGCACGGCTACTAAGCCGCGATTTTTTGACGGTAGAGGAGGCGGTTACCGGCTACTGTAGCCGCCAAAATCTGCCACTATACGGTTTTGGCGAGCAGCTCCGACAGACGCTTATTGCAGCGATAACGCCGCTGTGGCACCACTTTTTAAGCGACTGTGGCGGACAGTGGCAGCCGGGAGAGGGGGTTGAGTGCCATATTGCACTACCGACAGGCACACTGGTGGGCGCGGTTGAACCGCTCTATCAACTCAGTGGCGCCTCTGCAGTACAACTGTTGTGGCGTGGGGGGAAAATTCTGACCGAAGGTTCGGGGGATAAAAGTGAACAGCCGCGCTGGCATATTCTTGCCACCACCTGGTTACAGCAGTTAGCCGCCAATGCGATGGGGGTGGCAGTCTCAACCCGACTCTATGGCGAGGGGGGGTGTCTCTGTTTACCCCCAATCAACGCTGAAGCGGCCCGCACACAGCTCGATGGAGTGTTACATTGCTGGCAGAGTGGACTCAAGTCCCCCTTACCCTTAACCCTGAAAAGTGCCATCGCCTGGCTGCAGCAGGATGAGAAGAGCAGTCGGGAGGAGATTGACGGCAGCTATCAGCAGGAGGGGGCGCTGAGTGAAACGCCGGAGCTGCGACGCTACTTTAGCGACTTTGATGCGATGGTTGAGGCAGGCTTACCGCAAGCCGCCGCCGCACTCTACGGCCCGTTAACCGCAACTGCATGGCAGTGGTACGATGCCCCCGCCAATAGCCACGATAGCGAGATATAACCATGACTAAAAAACTCTGTCCGATCACCTTTCCGTTACACGGTAAACGGCTGATTGAAGCGAGTGCCGGTACCGGTAAAACCTATACCCTGGCTGCGCTGTTTGTACGGCTGATATTGGGCCATGGCGGGGCTAACGGCCAACCGCAGGCGCTGACTCCACCGCAAATTTTAGTGGTCACTTTTACCAATGCCGCTACCGCAGAGCTCCGTCAGCGGATTCGTGATCGCCTAATCGAAGCGGCACAGCTATTTCGGGGTGAGCTGAGCCAACCCGATCCCTTTTTTAGCGCACTTTTGGCCGACTACCCGCCGGCTGACCATCCGCGCTGTGCCACCACCTTAGAACTGGCAGCGGAGTGGATGGATGAGGCGGCGATTTTTACTATTCACGGCTGGTGTCAGCGGATGCTGACCGAACACGCCTTCGATTCAGGCGCCGCGTTTGATGAAACGCTGGAGCAGCAGAGCGATGAGCGGCTGATGCAGATTTGTCGTGACTACTGGCGCCACTTCCTCTACCCCCTGCCGCCGACACTGCTGCAGGCGGTTAACCCCTGGCAGAGCCCGGAAGCGCTGTTTGAGGCGGTAGAGCCACTGCTGGAGCGGGGTGTGTTGCCGGTGATAGGCGAAGAGCTGCTGCCCGAACCTTGTGCACCGCAAGCCTTACAACAGCCGGTTGAGCAGTGGCAGGCAGCGCAGCAGGCGGTGTTACAGCAGTTAGCTGAGGTCGATAAGGCCGATGCGATGGCCAAATTGGATTGCGCTATGGAGAAGGGCGTCTTAAATGGTAACTCCTTCAGAGTTAAAGATTGGCCACAGCAGCGGCAGCAATTACTCGACTGGCAACCGCTACAGCAGATATTGCCATCGAAAATGGTGGAAAAATATTGCCAACAAAATTTAACCGACAAAACTAAAAAGGCTAAACAGCAAGAGACACCGACCCACCGGCTATTTGAGCTATTGGACGACTTATACCAACTGGAACAGGGCTCGCCGCTACCACAAGCGACACAGCAGCTACGGGTTCACGCCGCGCGCTGGATTGAAGCCCAATTTATTCAGCGTAAAACGGCAGAGCGGGTGCTGACCTTTAACGATATGTTGACCCGGTTACAGCAGGTGCTGCTCGATGAGCGGGGAGAGCGTCTGGTGGAAGGGATTCGGCAGCAGTTTCCGGTGGCGTTAATTGATGAGTTTCAGGATACCGATCAAATTCAGTGGCAGATTTTTAACCGTATCTATGGCCATGCCGCACAGCAGCAGCTTGCGCTGATTTTAGTTGGTGATCCCAAACAGGCGATCTATAGCTTTCGCGGAGCCGATATCTACACCTATCTCAGCGCCAGAGAGCAGGCCGATGCCCACTACCACCTTGAGACCAACTACCGCTCAACTGATCCGATGGTGACAGCGGTGAACCAACTGTTTGATCAAGCCGATCAGACCCAAGCGGACGGTGCGTTTCGTTTTGTACAGGCGGGGCAGAACCGACTGCCGTTTGAGCCGGTTAAAGCGAACGGCCGTCGCGAGCAGCTCTGTTATCGCGGTCAGCCGTTAGCGCCGCTTAACTACTGGCTTATCGATACCCCCTATCCGGCTGACAGAGAGGTTAAGGGGAGCGGATTAATCAATAAAGCCGACTATCAACAGCTACTGGCCGACTACTGTAGTGGTGAAATTGCGGCACTGCTATCCGAGCCGCAGTGTGGGTTTTATCAGGGGGAGAGCTTTACCCGGCTACAGGCGGGCGATATGGCGATTTTGGTACGCGATCGCAATGAAGCGAACGCCATCCGTCAGGCGCTACAGCAGCGCGGATTGCGCTCGGTCTATCTGTCGGAGCGCAACTCTGTGTTTGATAGTGATGAAGCCGAGCTACTACAGAGCTGGCTTCAGGCGTGCCATAACCCCGATGAGGAGTCGCTGTTACGGCTGGCGTTAATGCTACCGCTATCGATGCGCAGTGATGTCGAACTGCTCCGGCTAACGCAGGAGGAGCAGGCGTGGGAGGCGATGACCGAAGCGCTGCGTGGCTGGCAACAGCTATGGCAGAACCAGGGTGTGTTAGCGATGCTGCGCCACTGGCTGCACTATATGGCACTGCCGCAGCGCTGGCTGGCCGAACCGCGCTATGGCGAGCGCAGTTTGACCAATCTGCTCCATCTGGCTGAGCTGTTACAGCAGGAGAGCCAAATGCGGCGTAGCCTCACCGGCCTGCTGCGCTGGTTTGAAGAGCAGCGACAGCAGGCCAGTGGCGGAGAGGGGGAGCAGCAGCTGCGGCTGGAGAGCGATGCGGCGCTCATTAAAGTGGTGACGATTCATAAATCGAAGGGGTTGGAGTATCCGCTGGTGTTTCTGCCCTTTATCTGCAACAGCCGCATCCTTAAAAAGGGCGATTCGGGACGCTACTACAGCGACCGATGGCAGCAGAGTGTCTACGATATTGAGCTAACCGACGCGACTAAAACAGTGGCGCTGTTAGCGCAGCAGCAGGAGGATATTCGCCTGCTCTATGTCGCCTTGACCCGGGCGCGGCACGCCTGCTGGCTCGGTTTAGCGCCACTGCTGTCGGGTACATCACCCAAAAATCATACCGCCCAGAGTGCGATTGGCCATCTGCTGCAGCTTAAGCCGCAGAGCACGGCCGCAGAGATGGCGCAGGCGTGTCAACCGCTTAACTGGCAGCGCCTGAGGCCCAAAGATGCAACCTTAAGTGAGGCTTTGGAGACAGAGACCCCAACGGGGGCAGCGCTCACCTTAACCCAACCGATCCGACGCTCAAACTGGTGGATTGCCAGCTACTCCGCCCTGCAGCATGGCGGCAGTGGTGGCGATGAGCTGGCCGATCGCCGTAGCGATGAGCTGGGATCGGAGATGGGACAGAAGTCGTCGGGTCAACCAAAGCTTGACACGATACACGCCTTTGCCAAAGGGGCGAAGCCGGGCTCACTGCTACACGATCTCTTAGAGTGGAGTCAGCGACAAGGGTGGGCAACCTTTGACCCCTATAGTGACGCCAATCACGCCGTTATTGAGCAGCGGCTACGCGACCACGGTTGGGAGAAGCAGACGCCGGTGATTCAGCAGTGGCTACAGCAGATGCTACAGACGCCGTTACAACGCGGTGGCACCCTGGCGACATTGCCACAATCGATAGCGGAGATGGAGTTCTGGCTGGAGGTCAAGCAGGTTGAGGTGAGTCAGTTAGATCAGATGATTACCCAAGCCATCTGGCCGGAGCTGGCCCGTCCGGCACTCAAACCGACCCAACTCAATGGCATGCTCAAGGGGTTTATCGACTTAACCTATCTGGCTGCCGACGGGCGCTACCGGGTCGCTGACTATAAATCGAACTGGCTCGGCCCCGATGAGACCTACTATACCACCGACGCGGTCAAACAGGCGCTACTGCACCACCGTTATGAGGTGCAGGCTGTCCTCTATCTGCTAGCGCTGCACCGGCTGCTCACCCAGCGTCAGCCCGGCTATTTGGATGAGCCGCAGCGCTATCTCGGCGGGGCGCTCTACTGGTTTATTCGTGCGCCTGAGGCGGGGCAGATTCAGCTCGATATCCCGCTAACGCTGATTACGGCGCTGGATCAGATGTTTCAACAGGGGAGAGCCGCATGAACGCACTACCACAACTGCAACAGCACCTGGCTGACTGGGTAAAACAGGGCGTGCTACGCCAACTTGACCTGGAACTGCTCTACACTCTGGATCACTTAGCCCCGGAGCCAGAGCCGTTAGTCTGGCTTACCACTGCAATCGTGAGCGCCCTCTACGGCGAAGGGCACAGCTCTGTGAGTCTGACGCTGCTATCCGGGCAGCCCGATGCGCTGTTAGGGGTCACGGGCAGTGAAGTTAATCCGTTGCCATCACAGTTACTACAGGGGGTCACGCCGGAGTCGTTACAACAGCAGCTACTCAAAAGTCGCTGGTGTAGCACACAAGGGGAAGCACCGTTAACGCTGGCGGGGGAGCGCTGCTATCTGACCCGGCTCTATCGGGCTGAGGCGCTGATTCGCACTCAAATCGGGCAGCGTTTGACCAATGCTGAACCGGTTGACCACGATAAGCTCAACGCCACCCTGGCGCAACTGTTTCAGCCGCAGGGGGAAGAGTCCGCCCCTGACTGGCAAAAGCTCGCTGTGGTGCTGGCACTGCAGCGGCGCTTTATGATTGTCACCGGTGGCCCCGGCACCGGTAAAACGACCACGGTAACCCGCCTGCTTGCCGCACTACAGCAGCTGGCTGACAAACCGCTGCATATCGCTCTGGCCGCGCCGACCGGTAAAGCGGCTGCGCGGCTCAATGAGTCGATGGCCGGGGCGTTAGCACAGCTCCCTGCAGGCTGGGCCGACTCGCTGCCGCGACAGGCACAGACACTGCACCGGCTGCTGGGGGTTAAACTGCACCACCACAGCTTTCGTCACCATGCCGGTCGGCCACTGGTGGAGGATGTGATTGTGGTGGATGAAGCCTCGATGGTCGATTTGGAGTTAATGGCGGCACTGATGGCGGCACTAAAACCGACGGCGCGGCTGATTTTGTTGGGCGATAAAGATCAACTCGCCTCAGTTGAGGCGGGAGCGGTATTAGGCGATCTCTGCCGTGGCGCGGAGGCGGGCAACTATAGCGCGGTGACGATAGCGCAACTGCAACCTTTTAGCGATAGCACTTTAACCCCGTGGCAAGGGGAGGGGAGTGCGATGAATCAGGCCACGGTGATGCTGCGCCACAGCTACCGCTTTACCGGAGCGATTGGCGAGCTGGCGATAGCGGTCAACCGGGGGGAGGGGGAGACGGTGCTAGCTCAGTTACGGCAGGCGCAACAGTTACCCGATAGCCCGATCCACTGGGTTCAGCCTACTGATCCGGGTGATCCACAGCTAAGACGGCAGATTATGACGCAGCTGAAACCGTTTTTAGCCCGAATCGATCCGACTGAGCGGTGTGACGATGAGCGGGCACTGGCTCTTTTACAGCAGTTGAGCCGGTTTCAACTGCTGTGTGCGTTACGCCAGGGCGAGTGGGGGGTAAGTGCGCTAAACCGGCGGATTAGTGGCTGGGCCAAGGCCGAGTGCGGCGTGAGTGGGGCTTCGGAGTGGTTTGTCGGTCGCCCTGTCATGGTACTGCGTAATAACTATGCCCTCGGTGTGATGAATGGCGATGTCGGTCTGACGCTACTGAATCGTGCCGGCGAGTTAAGGGTGGCCTTTAAAACTGTGGGTGACGGGGAGTGCCACAATACGATTAAGTGGGTGCTGCCGGGACGATTAGGTGAGGTGGAGAGTAGTTATGCGCTAACGGTGCATAAGTCGCAGGGATCTGAGTTTAACCACTGTGCGCTGCTGCTGCCGCCTAAAGAGAGTCCGGTATTGACCCAGGAGCTGTTCTATACCGCTCTGACCCGGGCTAAAGAGGGATTTACCCTCTTTGCCGGTAGTGAGGCAGTGATTAAACAGTGTGTGGAGCGTCGGGTGTGGCGTGGTAGTGGGTTGTGATGGGATACCCATATGATATCTAATTTTGGTATTGATTAACAGAATCAGAATTTATACCCTTTTTGGATCCAAAAATGCCAATCTTCTACGGCCTGCAAACTATCTTCACCCAGATTGACGGGTTTGAAAAACAAGCGTTTGACTTTTAAGGACGACAATCCAACAAAATATGTGAGGAGTTTCTAATGCCTTTTTTATCCCTACTTGATAATAGAGCCAAGCCTAAAGGCTCAAGAGATCCACTTGGTTTTGAGCTAGTTTGGTCACACTTTGGTCGTAAGGTGATTGGAAATCTCACTACCATCACTTCCTCAATGGATAACTTTGCAGTAGCACTGCTTGGGTTCTTATGGGCTAATCAACTGGTGACAGTCGAGGAAGAATGTGAACGGCACAAGAAGATAAGGGAAATATTCCTACGCTACGAACAGTTGACTGGCTATATCCGTTATCTGGGTAAAGCACAGGATATCATGGGTGTGACACGGGTACAGAAGCGTATCCTGGATGAGTCCTTCAAGCTCACGCTGGGCCTCGGTATGGAACAGCAGATATTGAGCGACCAGGCAAGTTATGGCCTCTGGGGTCTCTATTCGACTGCGGCCCGTGATACGGGACTTGTCGAGGGGAATAACCGTGCTGTAACCCCACTGGGGAGATCAATTGCAGATGCCATCGTGAAACAGCTTGGAGAGGCCAGTGAAGAACTGTACAAATTGATCGGATTAAACAAAACTTTGGATAGAGGGCAGCTGGAGCAGATCGCTCCAACTTTTATGAAGGCGATTCACCATCAGAGTGTGCAGCAGCCACTACTCAATGCACTGATGTCCGGCAGTGATCCTCATGCAATTCAGAACGAGTTGTGGCATATCACCAAGCAGCTTTACAGGGATAAGGGGGAGACTATTGGGGAAACTGCAGACTTTGTCTCTGAGGTTCTTAAAACCAAACCCAGTGCAGAACTTACGCAATCACTCCACGAGATTATGTCTATTGAGCGCATCCTAGTTGCCGCAAACAATATCTTTCACTATTGCCGTCGCAAGGACGGTGAGCATCTTGATTCGATCTTCAAAACGCTTGATGGGCATTATAGCTATGCCTACCTTCCTAAGAATGTTCCTGATACAGACTTTCCCAGAAGGGATACATTGCGCTCGATCTTGGAGGCGTTTCAACATAATGATAGCAGGCGCGTAGTGAGCGAGGTTCTTTCACTGAATAAATCGGTCATGCAGCAGCGCAGTGGGGCACCCTGGGTCGAGCTGGAATCGGGTGATACCTTGCGGGTGAAGGTGAAGAGTGAAAAAGCGGAGCTTCGCCAGCAGGAGGAGCTGGAGCAGAAATGGGACTACGACTACTTTATCGGTTCCTTCGTTAAAATTGCACATCAGAATTTGGGTAAAGCCTAATGGACAGCGCCGTTATAACAGAACGACTGCTTGAACTGATTGATGATCGTCAGGTGCTTGCAGCGCTGTTCACCACATACACCTTTGAGACTGACTTCTTCGAGCTTGAAGTAATACCACTACTACTGAGCCAGGAGATGCCTTATTCGGCAGACGAAAGGGTCCGGAAGCTGTCAAGCAATTTGAGACCAGTTGTTAAAAAAATAAAGCTCTAAATCTAGCCGGTGATTGCCACTGCCCTCACCGGCAAATTTCGCCTATGTTGAGTCATGACGCAACAAGGAGCGAACATGACCCTCATGGCCCTTTGCCGCAAGAGCCAAGCCCTTCAGCAAGGGGGAGCTGCAAGGCGAACTGCAACCCCTAATCTAGGAACCTCCCTCCTGCACCGCGTTACCCACAGCCCGCCCCCCTACGATAATAAGGGGGTCTCCGGGGGGCGGGCTATGGATAACGCTCTGTCATTCAGCCACCACAACCGGCTAAAGCCATCGACGATAGACCCACTAGCGGCACCGTCACTCATCTCTCCTTCGCTCTATTCAGGGTTGGATAGTTGACCTCCAGCGACCCCACCCCCTCCTCCGGTAGAGCGGGGTTAATCCATACCTCAGTAGGGGGTTGCTTAACCTTGGGCTCACCATGAATAAAGCGTTTCGGATGCTGCTGATAGGCCTGCTTCAGCGCCTGTTCACGCTGCTCGCTAACCTCCTTGTAACGACCGGTAAATACCTGCTCTGGAGTGAACCACGCAATCCCTCGATGGTGGTGGTGGAAACAGTACCAGTCAACATAGTCACTAAACCATATTCTGGCATGGTCAACTCCTGTCAATCGTTGAGGATAATCGGGTTGTTGCTTGAGTGTTTTAAATTGACTCTCGCTAAACGGATTGTCGTTACTGACTCGTGGACGGCTGTGGGAGCAGGTGATCCCCAGTTCGGCCATCAAGTCGAGATAGCCTCTGGCGGTCATCGGCACACCTCTATCCTGATGCAGTGTTAAGCCACTGAGCGCGACCCGATAGCGAGCCGCTGCGTCACTGATTAACAGCTTGGAGAGCTCACTATTCTCCTTCCTTGAGACCATCCAAGCCACAATAAAACGGCTGTAGAGATCCATCACCACATAGAGATTCAAGAAGTTACCCTGCTCTGTGGTGGGAAGCTTAGTGATATCCCATGTCCAAACCTCATTCGGGCGGGTCGCCCGTAATCGGGGGATAGCGTGTGATTTGGCCGGTTTTTGAGCTCGCCGCTCTCCCGTCTGTTGATTAGCACGAAGGATCCGATACATCGTACTGATTGAACAGTAATATTTCCCTTCATCCAGCAGGCTAGCATAGATCTCTGCCGGAGGTTGGTCATAGAATCGTTCGCTGTTCAAAAGCCCCAGAACGGCTTGCCTCTCTGCCTCACTCAGCGCATTGGCTGCGACGGGTCTTGGAAGGCTCGCTCGGGGGGAGACAACCGGAGCCTGTCGGCGGTAGTAGCCTGCACGCGAGAGCGCTAGGCTATCGCAAGCGGCTCTTATGCTCACCGAACTGGGGCACTCTTTTTCAACTAATCTCATAAGCTTATCTCTGTGTTCATCTGCTCCAATAAGCTGAAGGCTTTTTTTTGGAGCGCAATCACCCCTTCGGTCTGCTGTAACCGTTGGCTAAGACGCTGAATTTCCTTCTTTAAACGCTCTATCTCCTTATCTCGCTTGTCTAGGCTCGGTTTGCGACCACTCTGTTTCCCTTTCAGGCCAGCCTGCCCCTGTGCTTGCAGTTGTCGGCGCCATTTGGTCAGATGGGAGCTGTAGATCTGCTCTTTGCGCAGCAGCTCGCCTAGCTGACCCGGCTCCTTGCACTGCTCTGCTTCTGCTAGGATCCGAAGCTTCTCTTCCTCACTAAATTTGCGGTAGGAGCGCTTCTCTTCATCGGGGTCGGTAACCTCGTTGGAGGGTAAAACGGTAGTATCTTTGGGCATCGTGTATCTCCTCTGTTGCCCCCCTGATTCTACATTCATTTCTCATCAGGGGTGGTCTCAGGGTATCTTGACACTCAGGGAATGCCAGTACTGGGTGGAGGTGTCTCGCGGAAAGGTAAGACGAAAATTTATCAACATCCTGCTAGAAGATATTGTCTTTCTGAAAGGTCACCGTGCATTTGTGCCGACAGATGGCCCAACGGCCATTGACGTTATCGAGCAGTTTCTCGATGCCTGTAGCGGCGGCAACAGTGTCGAGCCGACCTACTACTACGGCCTTAGCTTTCCAGATAACCATCGAAGCTTCAGCGAGTTCCTGTCACGTACGCCAAGTCCTTTGGCACAATACAATAACTGGCACCTTGAGATCATCTCGCCTTTCTTTGCCGATGATGCCAGGAATGATGAGCATAAGATCTTTTTAGGTATGGGGGTTGTCGACATCAAATTGTTGCTTCCCTTTGATGATGAAAAGAATGCCCTTTGTCAGCCCATCTTTCGTCAAATCCGACCAAAATCCCCAAAATATATCGGGAACCCGATATGCGATTTTAATTAAATCAATTACTTGAGTTTTGAAAATAAATCGTAGTGCCATAATGTGACGGATAGGCTTGCAATCCCCCATTTTGCAGCTACACTGTCAGTATGTATATTCGTCGCACTACGATTAAAAGCCACGGCTCCGGTGAGCCCTACTTCACCTATCGACTGGTGGAATCCACCCGTGTGGCCGGCAAGGTCAAGCAACAGACCCTGCTCAATTTGGGTCGCCACTTTAGTGTAGAGTCGGCGCAATGGCCGCTTCTGACCGCCCGCATTGAGCAACTGTTGAACGCACAGGGCGATTTTCTCACCCTGGCACTGCCAACCGCCCTGGAGCAGACCGCCCAGCAGTTGAGCAACAAACTACAGCAAACCGGTTACGGCGAACCGTTACCGCCGCACACCTGGCAATCGGTCGATATGGACTCTCTGGAGCTAAGCCGGCCTCGTCAGGTTGGCATTGAACAGTTGGCTCTGCATGCGCTGCAACAGCTGAAACTGATTGATAAACTGCAAGAGCTTGGCTTTAACCGTCATGAACTGGCCGCAGCCATTGGCAATATCGTTGGGCGCATGGCTTCTCCTGCCAGCGAGTGGGCCACCTATCACTGGCTCCAGCAGCAGAGTGGACTGGGCGAGCTCATCGGTTATGACTTTGACGCCATGGGGCATGATCGCCTCTATCAAGCCAGCGACCTGCTCTGGAAACACAAAGCGGCACTGGAGGCCCATCTCTGGCAGCGGGAGCAGACGCTTTTCGATCTGAAGGAGACTATCGCCCTCTATGACTTGACCAATACCTTCTTTGAAGGAGCGCCCGACTCCGAACTGGCACAGCGTGGGCGCTCCAAGGAGCGGCGCAGTGACTGCCCGCTCGTTACCCTCGGTCTGGTACTCGATAGCAGTGGCTTTCCGCGCTGTTCACGCCACTTTGCCGGTAATGTCAGCGAACCCTCCACCCTGGAGGGTCTGCTCACTGAGCTGGAAGCCTCGCCACACAGTACTGTTATTATGGATGCCGGCATTGCCAGTGAGAAGAATCTACAGTGGCTGAAAGGTGCCGGTTACCACTATATTGTCGTGAGCCGTCAACCCCATCGAGAGTTTGATGAGACCCAGGCCACGCTGATCAAAGAGAGCCCCGGCAATTGCGTACGCGCGCAGCGGGTTGAGGATGGCGAGCGGGGGGAAGTCAAACTCTACTGCCACTCCGAAGCGCGAGAACTGAAAGAGCAGGCGATTCTGGATAGCATTGCGCAACGCTTTGAAGCGGGGTTAACCGCCCTTAATGAGGGACTATCTAAACCCCGTTGCACCAAAAGCAGCGAGAAAATCCATGAGCGGATTGGTCGGCTCAAACAGAAGTATTCCCGTGCAGCCGCCCGCTATACCATTAGCGTCAGCGAACAAGAGGGCAAAGCCACGGCCATCACCTGGTCTCTCAACGATGCCGCCGACTCAGCGGCCAGCCATCCCGGCGTCTACTGTCTGCGCACCGATTTACTCGATTGGGATGCTGCCAAGCTGTGGCAGACCTATATCCTGCTCACCGACCTCGAAGCGGTCTTTCGCAGCCTGAAAAGCGAACTGGGGATGCGCCCCGTCTATCACCATACAGCCGATCGCCTCGAGGGCCACCTCTTCATCACCCTGCTCGGTTACCATCTCGTGCATACGCTGCGACATCAACTCAAAGCACACGACATTCATGCGAGCTGGACATCCCTGCGACAGCTGTTTGCCAATCGTCAGCGGGTGAGTGTCACCGTCAAGCGTGAAGATAATCGCACCATTCATCTGCGCAAAACCACCCGCATCGAACCCCATCAACGTCCAGTTCTGGATGCGCTGGGACTCGACTATTCGGTCCATCCGACAAAGATGACGCTGATCTAAATTCGGCTCAGTCAACACGCGTTCTGCATTCTGCATCGTGAAAAATCATAGATGTAGTGCCATACTACCCATTGAATTCGTCTCAACTATTTGATTTTTTGCACTATTCGATCTAGCAAATCGAAAGATGGGTCAGGAAGCCTACTACCAGCATATACAGCAGGAGGAAGGGATTGAGTGGGCCCAGTGGCGAGAAGGAATCGCCCGCACACTCGGGCTGATTGGTGATCACTTCAGACGTCTGCACGCCAAGGTCTACCATTTCTACAATGGACGGGCCTCCTGGGTATTCGTCGGTTCAGTCAATTTCACCTATAAGGCCATCCATGAGAATGTCGAGGCGGGTTTTCTTGCTCGTCTCGATACCCCGGGGCCGCTGCTTGAGCCCATGCCGGAGGATAGGGTGGTGGAGCAGTTTGCCGATCTGGATGAGGCTGTGCCCGGAATGGAGAGTGATAAAGGGGATGAGGTGATATTGCCAGACCTGCACCTCTGCTACGACTGGGTATCGAAGCAACTGAAAGGGCGCACAAAGACGAAGCGCAAAAGGTACGAGATTGAGATCCTAGGTCCGGAGGGGGAGCCTGTCATCGAGCCCTGGGCCATCCCCTACCAGGAGGTGGTGTATGAGGGAGAGACGGGGCGACTGGAGAAGGCTCTTAGAAATGGCTCTCTGGTCAAGGTACGGGGACGGGAACTGGATCGCAGGGAACGGCCAATCATCCTCGCCCATCCGGTATTACTGCAGCAGATAGGATGGAGCCACAAACCCCTCGACCTTCCTGCGCTCTCAGCGGAGCAGATCCTGGCTATCTATGCGGGGATGTCCCAGGAGCGTCGCCAGATGATGCTGGTCGATGCCAAGATCCGTGCCCTAGTGTTGAGTGCGCAAGGGGGGGAGCTGACCGTTCACACCGATGATCAGATCATCGAACAGTTCTTCTGCGAGTATGCAGAGATATTCAATGCCTTCTCCAGGCTAAGAAAACGCCTCGAGGCCTCGCTTGAGGCTGAGCAATATCATCAACTAGACTACTACCTGACAGGCAAGGGGGTCGATAGCATACCCTCCCTCATCGAGCGAGCCACCCGAACGGATGAGAATGATAAACCGCTCAATGCGGTGACGACCTACCTGTTACTGCTATCTGCGCTGGAACTCTACCGACTTGATGAGTTCTCCGGTCGTCCGGCTGTGGAGGCGCTGCAACACCAACTCATGGATCAAATCGAGGCACTTAAATCCGGTGACCGTCTGGTACTTGAGGACGATACGCCGAAAAATCGTAAAACCTTCTTCAAGTGGTTCGAAGAGGAGTTTTTCAGAGCATATAAGCCAGTCGATGAGGGTGCCGCATGAATCCCATCGACCTGGAAACCGCCAGACAACTCATCGACTACACCGGTGGGGATGACGCACTCGAATCGCTAGCCGACATCCAGATCAAGGGTGCAGTTGCCCTGCAAAACAGGATCTGTGACCCAGAGATCGGCCTTGCCTATCTGGCCGATGAGGTCGGGATGGGGAAGACCTACATCGCTCTGGGTGTGGTCGCAATAATGCGTTACTTCAATCCGATGCTACGCGTTCTGTATATTTGCCCAAGCCGTAATGTACAGGAGAAATGGGTAAGAGAGTACAAGGCCTTCATTCGTACCAATGTCCGGGTCAGTCAGGGGCGCATTCGCACACGTGAGGGCAAGCCTGCCGCTCCTTATCAAAGCTGTCGTAATGTTGTAGATCTCCTGCATGATGCGGCCTCCGGCTATTATGCTGACTTCTTTATTGGTAAAGACAGTTTCAGTATCAGTATCAGCGATGACGTCTCAGTCTGGGAAAGGAAGCGTGATGAGCTCAAGGCGCTGATCCCTGCTCATGAATGGAAGGGGATCATCAAATCAAAATACGATGTAAAAGAGCAATATGCACGTGCCCTGAACTATATCTTACCAACCTTCGATCTGGTCGTTATCGACGAGGCTCATAACTTCAAACACGACTTTCAGAGTAGTGACAGAAATAGGGTGCTATCCGGGGTACTGGGCTTCCGGGAGGAGGACGGATACTTCCCTCGTGCCAGACATGCCTTGATGCTCTCGGCAACGCCTTATGACCGCAACCTGAATCAGCTGCGTAACCAGCTGAAGATGGTAGGCCGACTCGACCTGCTTCCTGAAGAGATGGACGACAACGACAAGCCTCAAATGACGGAACGGTTACGTAACTTCCTTGTAAGACGACTCAATACACTCAAAGTCAATGGCGATGACTTGACGAGAAACATGTATCGGCGCGAGTGGCGAAAAGGTCCCAAGGCCGAGATACTGCTCGAATCAGATGAGCAGAAGCTGGTGACCGCACTGGTGCAGAAGAAGGTGGGGGAGATGTTGACTCGCCAGTCGGGTTCCCCCTCCTTCCAGATGGGACTGCTGGCCTCTTTCGAAAGCTTTGCCGAATCAACCCGCTCAGAACCTGTGCAGTTCGATGGTGATAAGGCCGACAAGAAGCAGAGCGATGCGCGGGATCGCCATGTGATCGGGCAGTTGGTAGATAACTACATCGACTACGGTTTGGGGCGTACCCTGCCGCATCCCAAGATGGACAGCGTGGTCAAGCGCCTAGGGCAGGCGATGTTCAATGAATCGAAGAAACAGATCGTCTTTGTTCGGCGGGTCAAAAGCGTTAACGAGATCAAGGATAAGCTCGACGATGCCTATAACAGATGGATAAGTGGCTACATCGATGATGTGCTTAAAGAGCACGAAGAACCAAAGGCAATCATGGCGGGTGTCTATGCCAGCTACCTGGAGGCGAGTCGAAAGCGTGACAAAGATTTACTTGGGGGTGAGTTTGACCGAACCGTAGATACTACTGAAGAAGAACTCCCCCCAAAGAACGACACTTTTTTCGCCTGGTTCTTTCGTGGGGCTCTCCCCAAGGAGGCGGCAACGCAGCTCGCGGTCACAGGCGGGGAGTTTCCATCACCGGAATCAGTTCGAAATGGACTGGCAGCCAAGAACCAGGTTATCGTTAACCTGCTTGAACCGAATTGGGCATGGTACCTGTGTCGGCGTGAGGGGCTCGATCTGACAGATATTCTGGCACAGAACGGTGAGGATATTGCCGCAATGGCAGGGAGCTATATCACGGGCGACCTCACCAACTACCACTACGAGCTCTTTCATGCCTGCCAGACAGCCTTTGTCAGGTGGCTGGTTGAGTATCAGGGCCTGGCAGAATTCAAACCGTTGTATGAGCATATGGTTACCTCTTATTCACAACGGAGTGATGAGTATGTGAATAAAGACAAACTCGCTAATCAACTTTCCACAGAGACACTTTACACCGAACTGGAATCGGTAGACCTGGGGGATGCGATTGTTCCCATGCAGGCAAAGCTCTACGAAGCACTCAAGTCGGGGAAGATAGAGGATGAGTTAGCGCGTTTTGAGATCCATAAGACCCTGATGAGTTTCGTTCTGAGAACGGCGCACGGGATCATCGACATCTACCTAGCGCGACTGAAACAGGGGCCAGGAAATCTCACAGTGGAGAGTCGTACCCAATGGATCCGCGACTTTGTGGTTATGTTATCTCGCCAGAAGGAGAGCAGGGGGTTTACCACCTGGCATGAACTGGTGCATCTGGGCGCCCACATGGAACTCATTATCAAAAACAGCATCCCGGAGATCCTAGAGAAAAGCCAGGGTGAATACCGCAAAGTCCTAAGTAATATGCTGAATCCGGTCTCCCCGGTGATAGGTGCATCAGGTGAAACCTCGGGGCGTTCAGCTCAGGCGAGAAAGTTCCGTATGCCGGGTTACCCGTTGGCACTTGTTACGACCGACGTGTTTCAGGAGGGCGAGGATCTGCACACCTTTTGTGACAGTGTCGTCCACTATGGTCTATCCGGTTCACCAGTAAGCCTAGAGCAAAAGACGGGGCGCGTGGATCGTGTCGGTGCCATGGCGCAACGTCGTCTGATGGCCCTGGAGCGCCAAGCGGAGGAGGATGACTATATCCAGGTGACCTTCCCGTACGTCAAAGAGAGCATCGAGGCATTGCAGATCAGACAGATCTGCCGGAATATCAATGAATTTATTAAATCCCTGCATGATGTTGTCCCAGGCGATCACACCGTCGCGGATATCGTAGATGTAGAAAGGGCGATGTTTGAGAAAGAAGAGGTGCCCGAGCAGATCCTCACGCCACTTAAATCGCCCTATGACCCGACAGTCGAAGTAGCGAATGAATTTCGTGCCGTCGAGGAAGTCGAAGAGAATGATCGTCGCCGGACGGCAGAGATCGCCCACCTCATGAACCTGATCGACAACAAGATCGAAGGCAGTGAGCAGGTCTATCATCTTCAGGAAAGTGATGTCGATATCCCGGCAGGCAAGACGGCGATCAGGTTGGGCTCGGCCAGAGCCAGTGGTGAGTTGCTGCTATCGCTAAGCTGTCAGGCCGAATCGGGTATCTACAGAATCGATAATAAGACGCAACTGCTTGAGCTGATGTGCGACCTGTCATGGACCACATTTCACCGTACCTTCGTCACCGAGTCTTCGGATGCCAAGAACAGCTATCACCTTTACTTCAATGCCGAGATGCTGGTTGGCGGTGAGGGGGTGACACAACGCTGTGAAATTGACCGTCTCTTCGAGCGCATGAAGATTAAGCACAACCCGCAGGGCTATTGCGTTGAGCTGCCGGATGCGATCCGCGCACTTATCGATTCCATCAATGAAGATACTCCCATCCCTGTTGATCGCACAGGCGGGACGCGTGTCAGGGTGACACATGAGGCGGGTGTTACCACCCTGCTGTTCGAGTTCGGTGGTCTGGTACTGCCAAGAACACAACGTATCTCACTCTTCTCATCGCACGAGCGGGTAGTTTTTCTGAGTCATGCGACACGGGCGGGGTTTTGTAAGGAGCTCGATGCAAGGGATATCATCAAATACACTTGGATGCGAAATCGCCATATCGATCTGGTGGAGTTCGTTGTCGACCCATCGCAGGCAATCACAGGAAGGGTGGTCCATCCCAGTGAGGAGATGCAGTGGGAGGAGTTTATCTATTGTGCCTATACCTTGGCCGTAGAGACCGACAACTTAGAATACCTGCTGAGTAAACATGACATTCTGTAGTTCACTCGTTTTCCCTTTAAAAGGGCGCTTCGGTATGTATCCTCTCCAAACCACAGGGTCACTGCCTAGGCTGTCGAAATGCCCTCATTTTCAGCTATAATGGTTTTGCTCAACAGATTTTACGCCTCAGGAATGGGAGTGTCATGTCTCTTGTTAAACCGAGCAAACTGCCAGTTTGTGGCTACCTCTGACGAAACGGTGAACAAAGCCATGATTGGCCTTGTTCATCGTTTCGTCATCTAACGGTAGGTTGGGCAAAGCGTAGCGTGCCCAACTGCACTCTGTTGGGCACGAGCTAACGCTCTTTGCCCAACCTACCCTGACCAACGGGCTGACGAAAGCATGAACAAGGCCGATGTTTCCTTAGTTACGGTGATAAATAGTTTTGTTAACTAATTTTATCTCCGATATTATTGATGTCCTGTTTCCTGTGAAACCAAAAAGTGCCATTTCTTAGTTATTCCTAACTAAGCAATGAAAAAGGTCATCTACGGGTACATCAGAGCTCCGATTATTGCAGATGAGTTTAGAATTTTTTTCATGTAAGTGTGAGACTATAATTTTATGTCTTTATATGAAGAAATTTTTAACTCCGAAGTATATAGATTGATTTCGTCAAAATTTTTTCACAAAGGGTTTGGTAATGAATTTAGAGCAGGTAATTGAAGCAATTAAATCTACATATGATGGGCATCAAAGTTTAAGCGAAATTGTAGATGATTTGAGTGGCGGTAATTATATTAATCACTGGGCAGAAAGACTTTGTGATGACGAATTTAATAAAAATAATGAATTGGCAAAAGAATTGTTTGTTATTTTTGTTGATACATGTGAAAGTGTTAGGGAGCTAAATAATGTTGCTTTTCAAATATCTCGTGAAGATGTATTAAATGACCATGAATGGGCTAGAGATTTGTATCGAAAAGCTATTGAGATGGCTTCAGATAATGTCTCTGAATTACGATTAATTGCAGATAATATTATTTGTGACGACTCTTTAAATGATAAACAATGGGCAAGAAAAATTTATAAAAAAATAGAAGGGAATTTATGTGATTTATCTGAGTTTAATGAGTTAATTGATTCTATTGGTAATAACTTAAATGACAGAAAATGGAGTCTTGAATTAATAAATAAAGCAAAAGATTCTTTGTTATCTGCTGAGGATCGATTTGAGTTTGCGGGGTATAGCTCGACTATAATTGAACTCGCTAAACTTATTGCAGATATTAATTTTGGAAATGATAAAGAATCTGCAAAAGACCTATTTGAAATATTAAAAGATTATGAAGGGGTTACATGTCTTCTTGATGCTGCGAGAGAAGTTAAAGAAATCTATGAAGATGAATCGGATTACGTCGCAACCTTTATGAATGAATGCCTCAAGAAGTCTTTAGAGTATATGGATGATGGATATTATTGTGATGTCTATTATTTCATTAAAGATGATATGGAAGATGAAGACCGTGCCCAAGAATTTATGGAAGAATATGAAGATGAAATGAGAAACGATTATGAGAATTATGGTGGTTGTGGTGAATTATTTGAAGATAATGAAAATGATATTGATTTAGATGATATTGATTTTGATAACTATGATGATGAAAGAAATGCAATTAGAATTGGTTTAAAATTTCTATATTCTGATTTAGAAGAGCTATTGGAGGAGGAAGAAGAATTTGATTCGGCTAAAGAAATTGCTCAAGAGAAAATTTCGGAATTTATAGATACTTTTAACGATAAGGTTTCAGGTAATATGGAAGATAATATATATTATATGTCTTCATATAGCGATGAGTCAGTTGAATTAGATAATATATCAGGAATCAGCATAGAGAAATTCGATGTTGAATTTGATAATCTATCTATATATATTGTCCTTGCAAAAAAAATTCCAAGGGATATTCTAGATCGTATAGCATTAGATATGGTTGAGTATGATTTTACCCTTGAGGCGCTTAATGATGATGGTGATTTGGTATATCAGAATTATTCTCAAGGTGAATATGATAGTGGTTACTATATGGCTAGTGATGATGAGGATGCGTTTGTTAATCAAAATTTAGATAAATATGAATTTGCGAAAGAAAGATTAAATGTTGAAGGGTCTTGTTCATCTCTTCGTCAGCTCCCCTCCACCCCTTTCCCGCTGGGAGAGGCGGAGAGGGAAGGCGAGGGAATCATGCCTCATGAAGGTGACGAGACGATGAACAAGACCATGTTGCCGACATTCCGCATACATTTCCAAGATTTGGCAATTTAATAAAATTTTGATTTTAAATAAAGAATAATATTAAGCAAAATTCATGCCTGTATTTGATGTTCTGCATACAAAATTTTCACTTGAGTATTTAGCCAACGCCCAGATTTGGTGAATTTTAATATAGCATCAGGTGTAGAATTGTATGTCAGTCCATGTAGAAACAGGTACCCCATTACATCCCAACCATTACGAAACCAAAACCCTAGACCATTTGGGTCTAGTATCCGCCATGATTGATGAATTAGGGTTGGTTGAGCAAATAGATGCCCTACTACCTAAAGATGAAGAGAAACAAACTATTTCCCACGGACAGGCTGTTAAAGCAATGATTTTGAACGGATTAGGGTTTGCTCATCGCGCACTCTATCTCACGCCTCTTTTTTTTCGGGATAAACCTGTCGATAGATTAATCGGAGAAGGAGTTACTGCTGATCAAATTAATGACGATGCTCTGGGGCGAGCCTTAGACGCTGTATATAACTATGGCATTGACTCACTCTATGGACAATTAGCTGTTAAAAGCGTTCATACACTCGGCTTAACGGGAGGCCCTGAGTGTCAAGATACCCTGAGACCACCCCTGATGAGAAATGAATGTAGAATCAGGGGGGCAACAGAGGAGATACACGATGCCCAAAGATACTACCGTTTTACCCTCCAACGAGGTTACCGACCCCGATGAAGAGAAGCGCTCCTACCGCAAATTTAGTGAGGAAGAGAAGCTTCGGATCCTAGCAGAAGCAGAGCAGTGCAAGGAGCCGGGTCAGCTAGGCGAGCTGCTGCGCAAAGAGCAGATCTACAGCTCCCATCTGACCAAATGGCGCCGACAACTGCAAGCACAGGGGCAGGCTGGCCTGAAAGGGAAACAGAGTGGTCGCAAACCGAGCCTAGACAAGCGAGATAAGGAGATAGAGCGTTTAAAGAAGGAAATTCAGCGTCTTAGCCAACGGTTACAGCAGACCGAAGGGGTGATTGCGCTCCAAAAAAAAGCCTTCAGCTTATTGGAGCAGATGAACACAGAGATAAGCTTATGAGATTAGTTGAAAAAGAGTGCCCCAGTTCGGTGAGCATAAGAGCCGCTTGCGATAGCCTAGCGCTCTCGCGTGCAGGCTACTACCGCCGACAGGCTCCGGTTGTCTCCCCCCGAGCGAGCCTTCCAAGACCCGTCGCAGCCAATGCGCTGAGTGAGGCAGAGAGGCAAGCCGTTCTGGGGCTTTTGAACAGCGAACGATTCTATGACCAACCTCCGGCAGAGATCTATGCTAGCCTGCTGGATGAAGGGAAATATTACTGTTCAATCAGTACGATGTATCGGATCCTTCGTGCTAATCAACAGACGGGAGAGCGGCGAGCTCAAAAACCGGCCAAATCACACGCTATCCCCCGATTACGGGCGACCCGCCCGAATGAGGTTTGGACATGGGATATCACTAAGCTTCCCACCACAGAGCAGGGTAACTTCTTGAATCTCTATGTGGTGATGGATCTCTACAGCCGTTTTATTGTGGCTTGGATGGTCTCAAGGAAGGAGAATAGTGAGCTCTCCAAGCTGTTAATCAGTGACGCAGCGGCTCGCTATCGGGTCGCGCTCAGTGGCTTAACACTGCATCAGGATAGAGGTGTGCCGATGACCGCCAGAGGCTATCTCGACTTGATGGCCGAACTGGGGATCACCTGCTCCCACAGCCGTCCACGAGTCAGTAACGACAATCCGTTTAGCGAGAGTCAATTTAAAACACTCAAGCAACAACCCGATTATCCTCAACGATTGACAGGAGTTGACCATGCCAGAATATGGTTTAGTGACTATGTTGACTGGTACTGTTTCCACCACCACCATCGAGGGATTGCGTGGTTCACTCCAGAGCAGGTATTTACCGGTCGTTACAAGGAGGTTAGCGAGCAGCGTGAACAGGCGCTGAAGCAGGCCTATCAGCAGCATCCGAAACGCTTTATTCATGGTGAGCCCAAGGTTAAGCAACCCCCTACTGAGGTATGGATTAACCCCGCTCTACCGGAGGAGGGGGTGGGGTCGCTGGAGGTCAACTATCCAACCCTGAATAGAGCGAAGGAGAGATGAGTGACGGTGCCGCTAGTGGGTCTATCGTCGATGGCTTTAGCCGGTTGTGGTGGCTGAATGACAGAGCGTTATCCATAGCCCGCCCCCCGGAGACCCCCTTATTATCGTAGGGGGGCGGGCTGTGGGTAACGCGGTGCAGGAGGGAGGTTCCTAGATTAGGGGTTGCAGTTCGCCTTGCAGCTCCCCCTTGCTGAAGGGCTTGGCTCTTGCGGCAAAGGGCCATGAGGGTCATGTTCGCTCCTTGTTGCGTCATGACTCAACATAGGCGAAATTTGCCGGTGAGGGCAGTGGCAATCACCGGCTAGATTTAGAGCTTTATTTTTTTAACAACTGGTCTCAAATTGCTTGACAGCTTCCGTCTCCATTGCCACAGAGTGGCTGGAAAACCCCGAAGAGGGCAACTATGACAAACAGGATTGTGAGCGTAAGGCATTCAAACGCCTAGCAAAAAAGTTGAAATCGGCGTTTCCGCGTCTACCCATCTGTCTGGTTGCCGATGGACTCTATCCTTATCAGGGATTCTTCGAAATTTGCTCAGAGTATGGTTGGGGCTGGATAGTCACCTTCAAGGATGGCAATCTGCCATCTGTTTGGGAAGAGGTTAAATCCTTGTGCCAGTTAACATCCGGCAATCAACGAAAAATCATTCTACGGCAACAGGATAATGTCATTGAGCAAAACTATACATGGATTAACGATATTGACTATCATGGCGTGAAACTACACTGGCTGGAATGCATAGAGACAACCACCGACAAAGAGGGGCAGATAATTGAAAATCGGTTCGTTCACATTAGCTCCTATCCCATCAACTGGAATACGGCACCGGAATTGAGCCGTACCGGACGCTTACGCTGGAAAATAGAGAACGAAGGCTTTAATACCCAAAAAAATCATGGATATGCATTAGAGCACAAATTTTCACGGGTGAGTTATCTGGCGACCAAGAATTACTACCAGTGCTTGCAAATAGCTCACATCATCAATCAGTTACTGGTATTTAGCAAGACATTTCAAAGTGTTATGCAGGGGAAGATGACCTTAAAGCGCATCTGGGGAAAGATGATTGCCGTTATGACTGAACGAAAACTGTCGGTAACGAAATTAGCCCAACTCACCGGGCGCCCCTGCCAGATTCGACTCATCAATTAAAAGACGATGGAGATCCCCGCTCCGAAATTCGGGATAACCCTCATTACACACTGGAGACAAGCTCACTCAACACCGCTGTACAATTTGAAATAGTTGACTTTTCAACAAGGAAATGTTGAGAAGAGGGGGGGTATTGTCGCCAAGAAAGCAAGGCTATGTAGTGATGCTGGTTTGGCGGTGACTCTGAATTGCTGTGCGGAATGTCGGATGTTGAATAAAAATTCAGAATATGCTGTTCAATTCACAGCACATGAATTAAAAATAATTTTTATGCAAGATTTGGATTATTATAAAAATAATCCAAATCTAAATTTTAAAGTCCGACCTGGATATGGTTATAATAAATTTTATTTAGATTGGGTTGATGGCTCATATGATATGAGCCTCCAGGCTTTAATACATTTTATAATGTTTGAGAGAAATCTCTTCAAAAGAATAGTTTCTAAAGAGACGTATAGAAAGCTTTCTCCATTTATGAAAAAAAATCCAGAAGGATTGTTTGATTTTTATGATCATGATGTGCAAGATGGTGAATTGGTTGATAAAATTGAATGGTTATTAATAAACTTCATCAGATGCTTATTTAAAGCCAATGGCCTTGAATTTCAAAATGATGATTACAACTCAGACGCACAATTTTCACATATATCATCATGTGCTGTTTTTGAAAATATTATTGTATCTAGGAAATTTTATCAAGACTTTAACGATTATATCAAAACAAATAACTTAAATGATGATGAAATTGAACAACTATCTGTAATATTTAATAATACATCAGACTTGAAGGGGCTTTTGTATTTATCAGAATCTTTATTAAAAAAGTATACTGAATTATCAAAAAAAATAGTTGAAATCAGCATTACAAGAGCAAACAAAAATAGCGAACTAAGCAAAATTGCTTTTTTTTATAAAGAAACATTTTAGAGATGAAGAATGGATGATGAAGGTGCAAGCATTAAAAAATTAGTTAAAAAAGATGGTTATATTTATAAGTACTACAGAAAAGGTAATTTGCTTTCTTCTTGCGATATTATTGGGAATAGAGTTGATATAATTAATAATTTTTCATATCATAAATATGAAGCATTAATAAACACACAAATCGATGTCGATGCTGATACGTATATATATAAAAAAAATATTTAAAGAAAGAAAAAAACTACAAAATTGATACTGTCGAATTAAAAAAAATTGCTATAGCATTGGAACATATTAATAGCTTAGGATTCATTCATGGTGATATAAATAATAAAAATATTATCCATACTGAGGATGGGTATAAAATTATTGACTATGAACCAGACCTTTACCAAATAAAAAATGGCAAGAAACAACTTATGGTTACTTTACCTTATACATCTAAATATGAATATGTTAATAAATTGTGCCTAACAACAACAGACAAATTAGGGTTTTTTTATTACGTAAGAAGATTGAGTGGTAAATTTAATGCAAGAGATATAGTAAGGTTATCAAAAAATTTTGCGCATCCAGATTATATAGGTATGACAGAAATCGAGTTCAATAAACTTAGCTATTTAGAAATATTGACTTTATCATTAGGATGTTAATAAAACACATGGAAAATTTATTTTAGATGAGAATGAAATTAAGCCTGTGAATAGAATAATGGCTGTTTTCATGCTTATTACCGGGACTCCGCACGACATCATCCACTTCCAGAATATAACTTGGAATAGCGCTCACCCAACATGTTTACCAGAGCGATATGATACTCATTCAGATTCAGCACAAGCTCCTGCGTTTCCGCAATAACAAGCAATGTAATACCCGAAAAATATTGGAAAACCCAGCGTGCAGAAGGATTGTTGATGAGTTTACCTTTTTGGTTGGGGAAGGTTTCGTCGCAGGCCGCCAGTCGTTCCCGAATACGATGTTCCAAAGCGGCGTACACCATCAGACTCAGAGTCATGACCATCATCAGCGCCATGATGCGCTTAGGTGACTCAAGGAACAGTGTCGATGCCATAAACATTGGGTCTTTAAGAAAGCGGAAGCCGCGTTCGACTTTTTGCTGGTCTTTGTAGGCCGCAATGAGTTCTTCATGCGGTAAGGCTTGATCGTCGAGCTGATTACTGGCGAGGATAAAACAACTTTTGCGTTGCAAGCGACGGGTGCGTTCTTGAAGATCTACAGCCATCGCACCCTCAATGCGATAATCGAAATAGTCGGGTTGCCGCCCTTGTGCGGGTCGGCCTTTACCCTTAAAGCGCGGGATAGCGTTGATCTCCACCTCACTGAGAGTATTCAGCTTCAGCGTCGTTTCAAATTGAGTCAACGCTTGGCGGGCATCAGCGTCGCAGGCAAAATTTTGCTTGCATAGCTTGGTAAATGCCCTCAACTCAGCCAGACTTTGTTTGCCACACTGTTTATTGATAGTTTTCTGAGCACGCTGGTAGGCTTCTGGTGAAAACACAACGACCCAACGCTGCCTAACCTCGCCATAGTTGACCCCCAGCGCGCGGAAGGCGGGTTGTTCCGGAGTGTGTATCCATTCAGGAGCCGTCATATCGATGATCTCGCGTGCCAAATTCAGCGTTTCCGGTACCCGACTAATCCACAGCAGGTGATTCATCGAACTGAGTGTATCGGCTGTATACAACGCACTGTCGGCAACCAGGTATTCGATACTGAAATCGCTATCCATCTGTTCGGTGAAATCGGTCACCATCTCACGAAAGCTCTCTTTATCGCTATTATTACCATTCAGCGTCTGCATCAGTAATGGGATTCCGGCTTGACGCTCACAAATCAGTTGCAGTACCACCTGGTTCAGGTCGGGGCGGTGATCACGACTGTAGCCTTTGGTGAGCTGAATGACACCCTCTTCCGGCTCTTCATCACTGTTGTACCGACCATCAACATGAAAACTGGTCGAGTCCAGATGTCCAAAACGGCACGACAATCCCAACCTGTGCACCGCTTGTGATGCGAGCTGTGGGTAGAGCACTGAAGGATCGTAGTTCCATATCGCATCCAAAGCGCGCCCCAATACATCGTCATTCAGATGCGCTGATTCAATATTTGGGCCAATGAGGCGTTCCACGGGTTTATTGCTGAAGAACTGCTCTGTCAGATACAGCGCGCGATTGGCAAAGCCCAAACCATTTAAAACCATGGCTTTAACTGCCTGGCCAATCGAGACGACACGTTTTTTCCCGTCTTGAAGTATCAATGCATCGATGAGACTGCCGATCCCCAGCTCATCGTACATGCCTGCAACCAAACCCAGATGATCCAGGTTTTCGCTACGGTAATATTGAGGGGATTCCATTGAACCCGTGCTGATGTGTGATGCCATGTGAGTCTCACCTAACGCTGAAAATAACTAGATCTGGGGAAATAGTTCCTGATGCTCAAGGTGTGCGGAGTGTCGGCTCTAAATACAGTTGGACTCATTTCTTTTCCTGCGCCTAACAAGTTATTAAACAGATCCGTATATCTTCCCAACAGACCCGCATTAGCCTCCCTGAATCCGGCCGAAAACAGCGATTTCCTAACGGGTGATCTTTCCATTTGGCAGGATAAACAGAAAACCGGTTATCTTCCCCGTCGATCAGGTATGGAGTGAGTATATCAAAAATCCATGACAATTCTATCGTCTTACCCATTAGTTTGCGGTTTTTGGGTACAAAAAGACTCTTGATGTGCGGTAATGAGTGATTTAATCTTGCGAAATGGTACCTGTTTTGGTGATTTTCTAACGGGTTATCCTCCTTTTTGTCATGATCACTGACCAGGGCGTGTTTGATGCTGGAGCTAAGAGGTCAAGTCTTGACATGACAGTTATGGGTGCGCTAACACTTCCCCATGACTCGCCAACTTCGACTTGAATTTCCTGGCGCAATTTATTATGTCGCTTCGCCTGGCAACGCGCAAAACGCTTGGAAAGTTTGTTTGCCCATGCGGTTCAAGGCGACAAGGTCTTGCGCGACGCGACCATCAGAAAAGCGTTTGTTTTTAGCGTATGTTTTTGCTCAGTAAAAAAAGGTGGATCGAGATAAATAAGATCAATAGAGCCTTTGTCAATCGACTTCATTTCTAGTGCCTGAGGGTCAGGTCTTGCAATCACGCATTTGGGCATTGCGTTACGGATGCCGGATTGCAAGACCTGACCCCATTTCTGACCCTGGCATGGTTAGTGAACACACGAGGCAAACCAGTGGCGTAAGCCATCTATTATTCACATTTCATCTCCGCAAATCGGCTAAGAGCACGCATTTAATCTATGGTTCCACCAAGAGTGGCTGCTTTCAGTTGCGGGCCTTGTTCATCGTTTCGTCAGGCCGCCATCGCTAGCACAGGCTTAGAGTCCGGTTTTACTCGTTTTTGTGCGGGGCGCCGAGGTAGATCAACCTGGTTAAGCAGGTGTGCAAATAGACTGTCATGCTGTCGCTGAAACAGGCGTTTTGCCGGTGTGTCGTTTCCTGTTGCGTTATGATAGTTGTGTACGATAGTTAGTGCAGAGAGCCTCTCATCGCTGAGTCGGTGCAAAGGGTGATGCCAAAGCGCTAAGTGGCCATTGCGCCCTTCCACGGTAGAGCTGGAACGCTGGAACAGGTCAGCGCACTCATTGGCAACGGCTTCAACTTGTACCCTTTCTTGCTCGGGTAATGACATGATGGGGTGTTCGGATTGGCGTAAGGGTTCGAGCAACGCCTGACTGGTAGCGGCGATCGGTTGGGCTTTTTCTGCGGTGGTCATTCTCTGAGCTACCCGTTGAAGGTAGAGCGCCGGAATAAGCTGATCATGAATAGCATCTGTTATCTCCTCGTTGAGATCGAGCTCCTTCAGTCGGGTATTAATCGTCTCAGTCACAAAGCAAAGCGTCTGTTGCATTGCCGGGAGTAGGCGCTCAGCCTTCTCAATAGAGGCGATCACTTTATCGCCTAAACCATAGCGATAGACTAAAGATTTTAGCCGTTCCATGCGCTGTCGAATTAAGTCGATGCGCTCTTCTGGCGGTAACCCTGTGCCTTTTTGCAAGTCGACTAAATGGTAGTCTGAACTGATGCCGTTGAGCTCATCTTTGGCTTGCTGATAGTCGCGGGCGATTTGCTCGAAAGCGCGTTGTTTTTTATCAAGAACGGCTTGAGCATACTCCAGTCTGGGTTGATGGTTAGCGGGTCTGCCGGGGCCTCTCTGCTCAGTCTGTTGCCTCTCTATCCGGTCTTCCCAAGAGTTGACTCTTGTCTGAGCGCGATTGAGCTCTGCCTGGCATTCGCTATATTTTTGTGAAAAACGCCGAAAAAGTGTTTTGGCTATTTCGTGGAGTAGGTGAAAAAGATCGGGACTGTGATTGGCCTCGTAATGTTTGGCATGGCTGATGAGGCCTTTGGCTTCATCACTGGTCGATTGAATAACCTTCATAGTCAGCTCGTTAATCGACTCATCTACCGCCTTATTCCAGGTATCGGCGCTACGATCTGCTGCATATTGCTCCACAAGGATATAGCCGCTCACCGCTTCCATCGCCACTAAGCAAATGTCAGGATGAAAGGTCTCATCTTCGATCAAACTGATAGGCTTTACCGGCGTTTGGCTGCGGTGGGCAACGGCCTGTTCGCGTTGCTCGGCTCCATAGCTAAGGATTTTCTGTTCAATTGGCTGGGCAACGGCTTGCTGAGCCCCCAGTGAGTTAGCCACAAAAATATCCAGTCCACTGAGCTGAATAATTTGCATCACGCCCCGCAGACCATGCGGTTGATAACTCAGCACAAAGTGAAGTGTAATAATCAATCGATGCAGAAACGCAATTCCATCCGGGTGCTCAAAAAAGTCAGCCACCACCGGTGAGCAAGGCAGCGACTCTTTGCGCTGACGCCAGTGACGCAGTGTGGTGCGAGGAATGTCCAAGTGCTGTGCAATGTCGGCTTCACTCAGCTCCTGAGTCATTTGCTCGTATTGCTCTAACAGTTGGGCAATGTCTATACGGCTACGGCGCGGTTTCTGCTTGGGATTTGCGACCGATTCAGTTACACTTGCTTCTGACATGGCACTTCCTCTTTTGTGGCGATAAATGGTTTTCGTCAACAGATTTTACGCCTCATGAGTGTAGGTGTCATGTCTCTTGTAAAATCGGGCAAGCTGCCGGTTTGTGGCTGTCCCTGACGAAACGATGAACAAGGCCCAGTTGCGGCAGACTCCCATCCGAACTAAAATAATACACATCAAAAGGTGTGTTATACAGGTGAAACCCATGCGAACCAACATTAATCTGGACGACCAACTAGTCAACGAGGCATTTGCCCTAACCAAAATCAAAACCAAAAAAGAGCTGGTCTATCAGGCACTGAAAGAGTTTGTCGAAAATCGTAAACGGCTTAACCTGCAAGAGCTGAAAGGCAGCGGCGGCATTGCCGATGACTACGACTACAAAGCACTACGGGCAGGCATCGAGGTTAGCCTGGGTTAATTTGATGTATCTGGTCGATACCTCAGTCTGGATTGACTACATCAACGGCAGAGCGGGTCAGCATGTTGAACGGCTCGATCAACTGCTCGCCAACCCGCTTGCAGTGGGCATTACCCACCTTATCTACCTTGAGATTCTGCAAGGGGCGAAGGATCAGGCCCATTACGACCGTTTTGAACGCTACCTTTCCGGGCAGCGCTTCTACACCCTGCAAAACGGCGCGGCCAGTTACGCCACCGCCGCAAAACACTACCTGCACTGCCGCCAGCGAGGGATAACTATCCGCTCGACCATCGACACCCTCATTGCTCAATGTGCGATAGAGAACCGGCTGATACTGCTGCACCACGACCGTGACTTTGTGCAGCTGGCCAAAGTGGTGCCCGGGTTGCAGCAACAGAACTACCTGAATGCGGCAGCTATAGCCGAATAGTCGTTATCATGCCGTTGGACACCTTATATTGATTCCCATTTCAACGATTCACTTACATTCACGACGAGGAGAAACCATGCGCCAATACCAACTAACCCTGTTCACTGCGACGCTGCTGATGCTGCTCGCCCTGCCAATGGCAGCACTGGCCGACAAAGGCATTGTCCGCATCACCACCAGTCCCGGCGATGCCAAAATCTATGTTGATGGCAAACGCAAGGGCAGCACACCGAGCCAGGCGGGGCAGAGCTTTGCCATTCAACTCGGCGAGGGCGAATATAAAATTGAAGCGGTAAAGGCGGTCGATGACTACAACGAAAAGTATGGCACCAAAGATATCTTTGTGGCAGAGGATACCGTTCAGGCGATTGACCTCGACTTAAAGAGCCGCTTGACTGAGGCCGGTAAAGTACGCGAAGCCAAGCGCCCCTGAGTGTCAAGATACCCTGAGACCACCCCTGATGAGAAATGAATGTAGAATCAGGGGGGCAACAGAGGAGATACACGATGCCCAAAGATACTACCGTTTTACCCTCCAACGAGGTTACCGACCCCGATGAAGAGAAGCGCTCCTACCGCAAATTTAGTGAGGAAGAGAAGCTTCGGATCCTAGCAGAAGCAGAGCAGTGCAAGGAGCCGGGTCAGCTAGGCGAGCTGCTGCGCAAAGAGCAGATCTACAGCTCCCATCTGACCAAATGGCGCCGACAACTGCAAGCACAGGGGCAGGCTGGCCTGAAAGGGAAACAGAGTGGTCGCAAACCGAGCCTAGACAAGCGAGATAAGGAGATAGAGCGTTTAAAGAAGGAAATTCAGCGTCTTAGCCAACGGTTACAGCAGACCGAAGGGGTGATTGCGCTCCAAAAAAAAGCCTTCAGCTTATTGGAGCAGATGAACACAGAGATAAGCTTATGAGATTAGTTGAAAAAGAGTGCCCCAGTTCGGTGAGCATAAGAGCCGCTTGCGATAGCCTAGCGCTCTCGCGTGCAGGCTACTACCGCCGACAGGCTCCGGTTGTCTCCCCCCGAGCGAGCCTTCCAAGACCCGTCGCAGCCAATGCGCTGAGTGAGGCAGAGAGGCAAGCCGTTCTGGGGCTTTTGAACAGCGAACGATTCTATGACCAACCTCCGGCAGAGATCTATGCTAGCCTGCTGGATGAAGGGAAATATTACTGTTCAATCAGTACGATGTATCGGATCCTTCGTGCTAATCAACAGACGGGAGAGCGGCGAGCTCAAAAACCGGCCAAATCACACGCTATCCCCCGATTACGGGCGACCCGCCCGAATGATGTTTGGACATGGGATATCACTAAGCTTCCCACCACAGAGCAGGGTAACTTCTTGAATCTCTATGTGGTGATGGATCTCTACAGCCGTTTTATTGTGGCTTGGATGGTCTCAAGGAAGGAGAATAGTGAGCTCTCCAAGCTGTTAATCAGTGACGCAGCGGCTCGCTATCGGGTCGCGCTCAGTGGCTTAACACTGCATCAGGATAGAGGTGTGCCGATGACCGCCAGAGGCTATCTCGACTTGATGGCCGAACTGGGGATCACCTGCTCCCACAGCCGTCCACGAGTCAGTAACGACAATCCGTTTAGCGAGAGTCAATTTAAAACACTCAAGCAACAACCCGATTATCCTCAACGATTGACAGGAGTTGACCATGCCAGAATATGGTTTAGTGACTATGTTGACTGGTACTGTTTCCACCACCACCATCGAGGGATTGCGTGGTTCACTCCAGAGCAGGTATTTACCGGTCGTTACAAGGAGGTTAGCGAGCAGCGTGAACAGGCGCTGAAGCAGGCCTATCAGCAGCATCCGAAACGCTTTATTCATGGTGAGCCCAAGGTTAAGCAACCCCCTACTGAGGTATGGATTAACCCCGCTCTACCGGAGGAGGGGGTGGGGTCGCTGGAGGTCAACTATCCAACCCTGAATAGAGCGAAGGAGAGATGAGTGACGGTGCCGCTAGTGGGTCTATCGTCGATGGCTTTAGCCGGTTGTGGTGGCTGAATGACAGAGCGTTATCCATAGCCCGCCCCCCGGAGACCCCCTTATTATCGTAGGGGGGCGGGCTGTGGGTAACGCGGTGCAGGAGGGAGGTTCCTAGATTAGGGGTTGCAGTTCGCCTTGCAGCTCCCCCTTGCTGAAGGGCTTGGCTCTTGCGGCAAAGGGCCATGAGGGTCATGTTCGCTCCTTGTTGCGTCATGACTCAACATAGGCGAAATTTGCCGGTGAGGGCAGTGGCAATCACCGGCTAGATTTAGAGCTTTATTTTTTTAACAACTGGTCTCAAATTACTTGACAGCTTCCGGCGCCTTGCCGAGCAGAAAGCGCACGCCAAAAATGCCCTCGCGGATATTGCCAAAAATATAGTGACCATCCCCAAAGGCTGTTTTCAGATGGGTGAAGGGGCGAAAAGTGATTATGAAAAACCGGCACACCAAGTCTGTGTCGAGAGCTTTAAGTTAAGCAAATATGAAGTCACCCAGGCGCAGTGGCAGGCGGTGATGGGTAGTAATCCCAGCAACTTTAGTGGCTGTGCCACCTGTCCGGTGGAAAAAGTCAGTTGGGATGATATTCAGACTTTTCTGCAAAAGCTGAACGGGTTAACCAGCAAGCGCTATCGCCTGCCGAGTGAAGCGCAGTGGGAGTACGCCTGTCGTGGTGGCAAAAGCGGCCAAACCTACTGCGGTGGCAACAGTGAAAACAGCGTGGCGTGGTACGATGGTAATAGCAACGACAAGACCCACCCCGTGGGTGGGGCTGTAACGACCCACAAAATCAAAGGGCACTACAGCCGAAATGACCCGCTCTGACAAAGAGGTTCTTTTTCAATTCACTTGCTAGCAGTCTGGGACGGAAAGAAGAAAAACAGAGGGTATCTCCCTGCGGTAAAATGTGACAATTTGCCGTCATCGCACGCAACCGAAAGGAGTACCCATGTCGCGTATTGTGCCCAATATCACCACTCTTGAGCAACACCATCAGCAACTTCAGGTCAATCCGGAGCAATATTTTCCGGATTGCTGCCCGCCCTGTGGCAAAACACAACTGTGGAGCCATGGCGTCTATTTTCGCTATCCGGATCGAGGGTTGGAGAGTCAGGGGGTTTATAACCCTTGCCCAATTCCCCGCTTTTTTTGCCCGGCATGTAAGCGAACCTGCTCCCGTTTACCCGAATGTATTCCGCCCCGACGCTGGTATCTTTGGATTATCCAGCAACAGATGCTGTTAGCCGTGCTATGTGGCCAGTCATTTAATGCCGTCAGTCAACAATTTTTGCCGTCGCGTCGCACCTTAACCCGCTGGTGGGGCTGGCTGGACGAGAAGAGTCAGCTGTACCGTTTCAGGCTGGCCACTTTTTTCCCACAGCAGGAGCGCTACAGCCATTTTGAAACTTACTGGCAGCAAGCGCTGAAGAGTGTAGGGTTGTCAAAATGTATGGCAACCCTCGATAGAACAGGGGTGATTGTCCCGTGAACTGACAACTTTTTTGCGGGTTAAGATACGATAACCTACTGTTATTATTAACCCCACACTGTTTAGCAACTCCCGCTTTTAGATCGTTTGTTATTTAATCCCTCGCTCTTTAATTAACCATTGGAGCAACACATGAATAGCAATGATCCCATCGCCCTGTTTCGCTTTAGCGTGATTGGCAGTTTAATCAGCCAGACACTGCGGCAGGGCGATTTAAAACAAGAGCTGGAGAAACTGGCGCAGAGAACTTGGGCGATTCCCAATAGTCACCGTACGCAGTTAAGCGCCAAAACCATTGAGGGGTGGTACTATCTCTACCTCAAACAGGGGCTGGAAGGGCTCGTTCCCAAGCCCAGGCTCGACAAAGGTGCCTCTAAATTATCCCCCTCACTGCAGCAGCAAATCATTTTAGCGAAAAAAGAGAACCTCAAGCGCTCTGTCCGACAGTTGGTTCGACTGATGGAGGAGCGGGGCGAGGTGCCAAAAGGGTCGCTGTCGCGCTCGACCGTACACCGCTTGCTGCAACAGCACGGGCTCTCTGCGGTGCGTGGCGGTGAGTCAGAACCTCAAGAGTATCGCGCCTTTGAGGCGGAGTTTGCCGGTGATATTTGGTACAGTGATGCGATGCATGGCCCCAAGGTGATGCATGAGGGTCGCTTGCGCAAAGTCTATCTTATCAGCCTGATGGATGATGCCTCCCGGCTGGTGCCCCATGGCGCTTTCTGTTTAGGCGAAACGGCTCTGGATGTGGAAGGGGTACTCAAACAGGCGGTATTAAAACGCGGCCTCCCCAAAAAACTGGTCATTGATAACGGAGCGGCCTATCGGGCTGACTCGCTAAAAGGGATTTGCGCCCGGTTAGGGATAGCTTTAATCCACTGCCGCCCCTACGCCCCGCAAGGAAAAGGCAAACTGGAACGGTGGCACCGAACCGTCAGAGCCCAATTTCTGTCGGAACTCAGGCTTGAGTCGATGACGCTGCCCCAATTAAACAGCCTCTGGTGGGCTTGGTTGGAGCAGCACTACCATACGGCACAGCACAGTGCTTTAAACGACTCACCCATTCTCCGCTATCAGCGCGATTTAAGTCGGATTCGCCCTTTGGGGGAGAAAGCGACACAACTGGACGATATCTTCTACTACCGAGTTGAGCGCAAAGTGCGTAGAGATGGAGCGGTCAGTTATGAGGGGGTGCGTTATGAGGTCGATTATGCCCTCAGTGGTAAAACCGTGACGCTGGTAGTCGACCCGCATACTCAAACGGTTAAACGGGTTGTCGATGCCGATGGAAACCCAATCAGTTCAGCCACTTTAGAGGATAAGCTGGCCAACACCCATCGCCGCCGCCAGCGTAAAAGTGAAGCCGTCGCTGAGAACCACAGTAGCGGCCCCTCACCGGTCGATCTGGCCGCACAACGCCACTACGGAGGGGAGTCCTAATGCGTACCTTACATCACTTTGGATTCAAACACTTCCCACTCGATCAGCGTCAAGAAAACTTGTGGCATGATGAGACGCACGAGCGGCTGAAAAACCGGTTTCAGTGGTTATTGGAGTCTCCCGGAGTCGGACTGTTAACCGGAGAGCCGGGGGTGGGCAAAACCGCTTGGCTACGCCATCTCACCGAAGGACTGAATCCTCACAGTTATCAGCTTATCTATCTGGCCGAAACCGATTTTGGCCGGGTCGATATCTATCGGGCGCTGGCACTAGAGCTCGGACTGGAGCCGGCATATCGCCGAGCCCAATTGTGGCGTGATATTAAGCAACGAATTGAAGAGCTCACGACCCATCAGGCGCTGTTACCGATCTGGATTATCGATGAAGCACAAAATCTGCCCACTGCTTTTTTTCGCGATTTTCCGGCCTTCATTAACTTTGCCTTTGATTCGAAAGAGCTGTTAACCGTTTGGTTTGTCGGTCACCCCTATCTGGCGACTTTGCTGGAGCGACAACCCTATAATGCTTTAAACAGTCGGATCCATGTGCGGTTACAGCTTAAACCGGTGACTGAACGCCAGCTATTCCGGCAGCTCATTGAACACGCTTTTGAAAGTGCCGGTGCGTCTCAGACCCTGCTCTCCGATTCGGGAATAGAGTTGCTACATCAAGCTTCGGGAGGGATTCCCCGCCGTGCTGCCCGTTTATTGAAAACCTCGTTAAATCTGGCAGCGGAAAAAGGGATGAATCATCTACCCGATGAGTTAATCCAGGCCGCTATTGAGGAGTTGCGTTAGGGGCAATCTAGCGTTATCCACAATTCGCTCCTCTGAAGACCCTTATATATCGTAAGGGGAGCGGGTTGTGGGTAACGCGGCCAACCACAAATAGAGCGGGACGAGTCTGTGATGGATTTGTCCCGTTTTGTTTTGGGGTGAGGTGTGCTCTGTTTTAGCGTGGGACTTTGCTTCTGTCTCATCTAAAAAAGGGCGGGACAAATCTCCTTGGAGAGTGTGGGACGGTACAGTTATTCAGTTTAGCGACTATGGTCAATAATTAACCAATAGAAGCGATATTGACCACCCTAAGGAGAGTGAGTGTTTCGAAAAAAAATTTCATTTTGCCACCATTTCATCTGCAACTAACTTCGTCTCCGCCATTTGATTAAATATATTAACTTAGCAAAATTGAGCTGACCCAATCTGGTAATATCCGAGCACTATATTTAATCTTACCATGTTGAATCAACAATACCCTTTTGAAAGGCTGCTCTGTTGATGAATTATCAATAACATGGATCTGATCACAAAGAGCAATCGATTTTTTCACATTTTGTAAGGTTTTTGGGATTCTTTTTAGGACCTTGGATTCGGGTACAAAATGCCCCCCTTCCCTAACACGTTGAGCAATCCTTGCCTGATTTAGCATCGTCATATGGAGATGAATAAAAACCATAATAACCTCATAACCCAGCGCTTTTGCCTGTGCAACAAAGTCTATTTTTGACGGGTGAGAGTAGACTGTTTCAAAGCAAAAACTGGCACCAGATAGCAGTAATTGAGTTCGAAGCTCTTCGGCCAATTTCGCCGCATCGTAACTATGCTCTTCCGGGTTCTCCGGATAGGTTTCTTTAGCTATTCGATCGGCATTGACAAAGGGTAGATTGAGCGGCTCCAGATAGAGCGAGTAGAATGTGCTTTTTCCGGCTCCATTACCTCCAACCAATATCCAAAGCTGCTTTTTATTCAACGCTCGGCAGTATCAATCGGTACGAATTGGCCGTTTTCGAAAGAGCCCACAGAACGCTCTCCCCCTTTCTCAATCTGCTCAATATAGCCGGGATATTGCTCGGAGGCCTGATAAACAAGAGGGGCTGACGTCAATTTTCGTGCAAGCTCGCCGCTGGTGCGATCGCATTCTAACTCCGCAAAAACGGTGTCAGGATTTATAGGTTGACCAACTGTTGGCTCAACTTTGATTCTGGCAAGCCCCATAGAGACTTTTAGTAATGTATCCGCATCTAAATATCGATTAATTTGTCGTCCAAGCGACGCCCAATATTCAATCTGTTCAGCTGCACTTCGGTGCAATTGCGAACCAGTTAGTGTTGCGGCCTGCATTAACTCTTCCTGAAGACGAACCGGTGAGGCTGCTTTTGCCATTCATACCTCCGTTTTTAATATCGTTGCCAGTGACTATATGACTAATTGTAGCATACTGCTACACAAAATCTCGTTTTTTTGTTGATTCCAGCAAGTCTTGCTGACCTTGAGACTGTGATCGATAAACAAACAAGCGCTCAAGCAGCATTTCAAAAAAATCCACGGCATTTTGATAGCCTTACAATCGCACACCACATATTCCCCATCTTACTACCCGCAAATACAATCCCAAATTCAGCCGGCCCAACTACCCTCGTCTCCAGTTCTCGATCACCAATCGGACCAAAGCAGCCTGAACGTAACCTTACGCCACCATAGCGTGACAGCCCCGGAGCCGGCCTGATAGACTTAAACAGATGGAGGGAGTGGGCTCGGCTAAGCCGCAGCCTTCAGGGGAACTGATAGCGATGCCAGCGTCTGCTGATAGTTCCAAGGGAACCACAACTGTGGGTGGCGATTAACCTGATGGACATAATGCTGTAGCGCCACCAAATAATCAAACGGATTGACCTTAGCCAAATAGCAAGTAGCGACCAGAGAGAGAATGACATCGGCGACACCGGCTCCGCCGAGCGTTCTGAAGAAGAGACTGTTACGCCGTCCCCGAATCACCAGCTTGAGCATGCGCTCCATCTGGTTATTATCGATTTGCGCCCCCTCAATGCGGCAAAATCCGGTCAATTTGTCGTAGTGGTTGAGCAGATAGCGGATCGCTTTGCCCAGCGGACTGTTTTCCTCGACATCGCCACTCTCAATCTGCGCCTCGCCCCACTGTTTGAGCTGCGCCATCAGCGGCAGTGAGTGCTGCTGATGGTAAGCCAGCCGCTCTGCCGGGGTGTACTTCTCCTCCTTGCAGTGAGCATCGTGGTGCCACACCGGGTCGTAGAGCGCTAACACCCATGGGCCGTTATCCGGATGCAGCTCTGCCACATCCTCAAACCCCCGCCTACAGTGGCTGTTGCAGAATGTATCGTGTCGCTGTGTTTCATCCAGCACCGTAGGCAGATTGCGACTGAGCGCATCGCACATGATAGTGGGTTTGGGTAACCCAGGATGGCGCAGACGCAGAATCTCATCGATCAACTCTCCGGCATGGCCGATATCGGTCTGGTAGAGCACGATTTGTTGGCCACTCTCCAGTGTCGCGATTACGCCGGAAGTGAAAGTACCGCTGCGGGATTTAAGTTGACCGCTCCGTCTGTCAGGCTTCAGAATCGTGCCCTGATTCAAAATCCGGTTGGGTGTGTCATCCAGATGGTGCCATTTTACCAAATTTGAGAGGAGTTGGCGTAGTTGTTGTGCCTTAATCGCACTTATCGGCTCTGCTGGGCGAGGCAACCCCGATATTTGCCTTTGGAGAGGCGTTTGGTCATCAGCCAGTAGCCATTGTTCTCATAGACCAGCAGGCGAATCATCGTTTTGGAGCGGTTAATAAAGGCAAACACGGTGCCCGAGCGCGGCTGTTGGCCGAGTTGGTGTTGGCACAGCGCGACAAAGCCGTCGATGCCACGGCGAAAATCAGCCGGTGCTGTCGCTATCATCACCGGAGTCTGTTCTGTGAGGTAGATCATGAGTTAGCTCCCATCTGACTGAGCAGGGGCAGTAGTTGCCGCCATTGTTCCGGTGATAACTCGCCCTCCACACTCAATGGTCGACCGGTAGTGGTTTCGGTCGTCCATTTGAGAGCTAGAAGAGGTTCGCTAGTCGGCTCTGACGGTTCAAGCGCGATGAATCCCGGGATGGTGTCGTTCTCCTCCCGGCTCTTCTTCCAGCTGCTGAGTTGACGGTAATTGATGCGCAGCGCTTTGAGTATGTGGCTCACCGGGTAGTGGCCTATTAACGCTACGGTTTGTTGTTGCAGCGCCTCGGGAATTCGGCTTCGCGCGCTCTTTTCCGGGTTCTCCCGCCAATCTTTAAAGGCCTGCGATACGGCTGCTAGGGTGGGGTTCGGCATCTCTGTTCTCCTCTGTGGTTCATCAGGGGAGTAGTGAAACAAATTTTTCGGGGCTTTTTACGCTATGGTGGCGTAAGGTTACCAACCATCCGGCGGCCGGAAACTACTTCTATCTGGTGACCGTCTACAACGCCACCGGCGAGACGGCCTTCAACGCCGCTGCGGTCATTGCCCGGGCCACCGCAGCCGGGGAGATGAACAAGCTCTCCTGGCTACCGGTCAGCGGCGCGACCGGCTATCGCGTCTACCGGGCCGCCACCAACGGCGCACGCACCGACTACAAGCGCCTGATGGAGCTGGGCAGCGAGGCGATCTCCTACGTCGACGACGGCGTCGAGGAAACCACCACCGCTTCGCCTCCGGCCACCAACACGGCCGGGCTCACCATGTCGCCGGTCCAGCTCGAGCTGGGTAACCTCAACGTGATCAACTTCGGGCGCGGCAGCCTCGGCGATCAGCCGGTGAACGGCTCCAACTGCAGCCTGGACTACGACTATTACCTCGGTCGCCGCGACATCGTTTACGCCACCACCACCGAGATCAAGCGGCTGGAAGGGGCTCCGGCGGATTTCCCGAAGCTGCCCATCGTGCCGGAAAACGCCCTGGGGCTGTGCAGCATCGACTGCCCGCCCAACTCCACCGACATGGAGATCCGCAACTTCGGCCTGACCCGCATCACCATGGACCAGATCCACGACATCATTCAGGATGTCGAGGACCTGAAGTACAACGATGCCCAGTACCAGATGAACAACGAGCTACAGAACCGGGACGCCCAGACCAAGAAAGGCATCTACTCGGACGACTTTTCGAACACCGCTCAGTCGGACATCTACCACGCCGAATGGGACGCCCGGGTCAACGAGATCGCCCGGTTCGTCGCGCCGGACCGTATTCCGCACTCCACGGTGCTCTCGGTCGATCAGGTGGGCAGCAACGCGAGCTTCTTCGGCAGCCTGGCGCTGTTGCCGGGCAACGAGACCGCGCTGGTGGAGCAGAACGATTGGTCCGAGGAGCGCAACATCAACCCTTACGCCGTGTTCGACAAGCCCCCGGCCATGCTCCAGATCACGCCCAACCTCGGGCGGCGGGGCCAGACCGGGATCGCCGTCACCGGTATCAACTTCACCCCGAGCAAGTCCGGCATCGTGCTGCGCTGCGATGGCCAGGTGATGGCCAGCAACCTGATCAGCGACGAGGCCGGTCGGGTCAGCGCCTCCTTCACCATTCCGACCAATGCCCGCAACGGCAACCGCATCGTGGAGATGGCCGACGGCGTCTACTCGGCCAGGGCCAGTCTGCAGATCAACGATCCGCTGGTCATCACCCGCATCGAGCGCATCATCGAGAACCGCATCATCCGCGTGCCCGTGGTGCAGGTAGTCTGGCGCACCCAGACCATCTTCGTGCCCCGCGACCCGCTGGCCCAGACCTTCAGCTTCACCCAAAACCAGGTGATCTCCAGCATCGGGCTTCAGTTCACCGCCAGGGACCCGAGCATCCCGGTCACGGTGCAGATTCGCGGCGTCACCACCGGTCTGCCCAACGGCGTGGTGTTCGCCGAAAAGGTGTTGGCCCCGAACGAGATCAGCCTGAGCGGCGAGACCCGCATCCGCTTCGACGACCCGTTCTACGCCGAGGCCAACACCAGCTATTCCGTGGTGCTGCTGACCAACAGCACAAACTACAAGGTGCGCACCGCCACCCTGGGCAAGATGGGCCGCTGGGGCATCATCACCCGTCAGACCTACATGGAGGGCGTGCTGCTGGAGAGCTCCAACGCCGAGACCTGGACGCCGCTCAACGGCTCCGACCTTGCGATGAAGATCTACGGCTACAACTTTCAGTCCGAAGGGATGATCCGCTTCCAGCCGATCACCGGCGTGCAGTTCTCCGACATCAACCTCGACGAATACTCGGCCATCCCGCAGGGCACCGGCCTCGACTGGGAATACTCCACCGACGGCGGCGTGACCTGGGACGCCATGGTTCCCGCCGAGGAGGAACGGTTGCCCAACCTCGCCGCCCGGGTCCAGATCCGCGTGCGCCTGAGCAGCTCGCTTGCCAACGACACCCCAGCCATCAACTTTCGCGACGTCAACCTGGTGGGCTACCTCAACAAGACCACCGGGGCCTACCTGACCCGCGAGAACGAGCTGACCCAGGGGGTGGAATCGACCAAGGCCTATGTGCAGATGCAGATCCCCAGCGGCACCACCCTGCAATGGTTCGCCAGCAACGACGGCGGCCTGACCTGGGAGGCGATGACCATCCAGGACACCCGGCCCATCGACGAGAACTGGACCGAGTACACCCTGGTGCGCACCTTCACCGACAACACCGGCAACAAAGTCCGCTACAAGGCCGAGATGACCGGCACGCCGCTGATCTACCCGCGCATCCATTCGCTGGGCGCGACCCTGAGCTAAGGAGGCACGGCCATGATTGTTCGACGCAAAGGCGGCCTGACCGAGTTCATCCCCACGCCGCAGGAGAAGCGCGACGGCCTGATCCGCGACCACGCTCTGGGCCTGCTGGAAAATCTGCACCAGCGCCTGGCGCGGCTGGAACGGGCATCAAAGCTCCCGGCCGACGAAGCGGAGGCCTTCACGGCGCTGCTGGCGCGGATGCGGGCCGACGAGTCGCGCAACCTCGAGCTGCACGCCAGCCTGATCACCGGCGAAACCGCTTCCGGCTGACCGGCTCACTGCCACCGCTAACCCAGAAACCCCGGATACGGCCAGCCCGTTCCGGGGTTTCTGCCGCCTGTGCGCCGCTCAATCCGACCAAGTTCGCAAGTCATTGAAAATAAACGTGTTAAATGTCGGCTTCGGCTGTTCTTCTACTTGATTTGTGTCCGGAAAGAAGCATTCATTCATGGTGTAAGCAGAGGCTAAAAAGCCCTGCCAGACAACGACTTAGAAGCGCTATGAACGACGGAGGCACCATGAACCTGAAAGAGATCCACTACGGGATCGAGATCGAGACCGTAAAACGCACCCGGGAACAGATCGCCTGGGCCATCCACTCGGTGGTGGGCGGCACGGTCCGCCATGTCGGCATTCCCAGCAGCTATGACCCCTGGGAGGTCGAGGACCTGCGCGGCCGTGTCTGGAAGGTGGTGGGGGACGCCTCCCTGACCAGCGTCCCGGCCCATCTGCGGGCCGAGGTGGTCAGCCCGGTGCTCGGCTACGACGACATCCCGCAACTGCAGGAGGCGGTCCGGGCCATCCGCCGCGCCGGGGGCAAGATCAACAGCCAGTGCGGCATCCACATCCATATCGACGCCGCGCCCTTCGACGGCAGGCACCTGGGTAACCTGGCCAAGATCATCTACAAGCAGGAACCGCTGATCCTCCACGCCCTCGGCATCAGCCGCGACCGGCTCAACCGCTACACCCGGCCGGTCAGCGACGAGCTGATCCAGCGCATCGAACAGCATCGCCCCCGCACCAAGGACCAGCTCAACCGCATCTGGTACGGCTACCACAACCGCCAGCCCCAGCACTACGACAACAGCCGCTACCACGGGGTCAACCTGCACAACGTCTGGTACCGGGGCACGGTGGAGTTCCGCTGGTTCGAGGCGACCCTCCACGCGGGACGGATCAAGGCCTACCTGCAGTTCTGCCTCGCCGTCGCCGCCAAGGCGCTCAATGGGCGGGCCGCCTCCAGCCGCAAGCGGGACTTCGATCCCCAGAGCGCCAAGTACGACTTCCGGGTCTTCCTGCTCCACCTCGGCCTGATCGGCAACGAGTTCAAGACCGCCCGCAAGCATCTGATGGCCAACATGCCCGGCGACGCCGCCTTCAAGAACGGACGGCCCAAACCGGAGGACGTCCTTCCAGATGAAACCGAAACCACCACTCTCACCAACGAGGCCGGGCAAGTTCCCGGCCTCACTGTTTAAGGAGGTGCCCAATGAAGATCCTGATCCGCTCCACCACGCTGGACGGCGAACCGATCCCTGGCAGCGGGGAAACCCTGCAAGCCGCCGACTGCCTCGAAGTTGTCGAGCTGATGCGCGGTCAGACGCCGTTTACCGCCAGCCGAGCGCCCCGGGACTACATGACCGAGGTGCTCTCCGGCATCGAAGGCGGGCCGACCCAGCCATTGCCGGAGGACGCCGCTGCTGCGGCCGCCGAGTTTCTCACCCGTCTGGCCCGGCACGGCCTGATCGAGTTTCTGCCCGACGACAAGGCCAGCGATCCCTGGCCGGAACGCTTCCTCGAAGCCCTGGAGACGGTGCGGCTCTCCGGTCGCACCAACATGCTCGACCACCCGGAGGTGACCCGGCTGACCGCCGAGATAGGCTACCCGGAGGTGGCCGAGTGGCTGGCCGACCACCGGCGCGAATACGCGGCCTTCGTCCTTGAGGGGACGAGACCGCTTGGCAAGAACTTCGGCGGCAAGGAGGACCCGGCTCCATGTGCGGACAAGTAGGCATCATCTTCGGCCGCAAGCGCAGACGGCCCGACGAGCGGGATTACCTGCGCGAGGTCTTCATCCGCATGCTGCTGCACAGCGAGGAGCGCGGCCCGCACGCCTCCGGTCTGGCCTGGCTCAAGACCGACGGCAGCCACCGCATCTTCAAACGGCCGATGCGGGCGCACGAGCTGGTGTACGAGAAGCCATTCCAGGAGCTGCTCGGGCAGGTCAACAACGAGACCACCATCCTCATGGGCCACACCCGTTGGCGCACCCGAGGCAACGAGTTCAACAACCGCAACAACCATCCCATCCGGGCCGGGATCGTCATCGGCACCCACAACGGCACCATCTATAACGCCGATTATCTGTTCCGCCGTCTCGGACTGCCGCGCTACGCCGAGGTGGACAGCGAGCTGATCTTCCGCCTGGCCGACCGCTTCGCGCCCGAAGGCCCCATTGACCAGCAGGGGCTGAAGAAGGCGCTCGCCCTCTGTCGCGGCCAGATGAGCGCCGTGCTGGCCTCGCGGCTCGACCCCGGCACCATCACCGTGCTCAAGGGCAACAAGCCGCTCTCCCTGCGCATCCACCGCCAGCACCGGGTGGTGCTCTACGCCTCGGACGACGCCTTCATCGACTTTGCCGTGGACAGCGAGAAAGGCTGGCGCGAGCTGGAGGTGCCGCCCATGACCATGCTCACCATCCGTCACGGGGATGTGCGGGCCATCGAAAACAGCGAATTCCGCTTCATCCCCCAGGAGCGCAAAGGGATTTTGCCCGAAGGAGTGAATGCATGAACATTGGAGACAGCGTAAAGCTGAACACAAACCCGGAAGACAGTCCCGAGACCATCCTCCGGCTCTTCGTCTACGGCACCCTGAAAAGGGGCTACTGGAACCATCAACGCTTCTGCGCCCAGGCCCGCAGCATCGAACCGGCCGTGGTCTGGGGCAGGCTCTATCATCTCCACGCCGGTTTTCCGGCCCTCGAAGTGCCGGAGGGACTGATCCTGGCCAGGGGCACCGCCGATCCACTGACCGACGCTCGCAGGCAGCAGGAGGTCGGCACGCCACGATTCGGCCGCCCGACCGGTGACTGGGATCTGATCCATGGGGAGCTGATGACCTTCACCGACCCGCAGCGCGACCTGCCGCCCATCGACCGGCTGGAAGGCTTTCGGCCCGGTGGGCAAAGCATGTATCAGCGAGTGATGGTGGCGGTGTTGTGTGGGCGCACTTCGATCCCAGCTTGGACCTACTGGATGCCATGCCCCTCTTACGCGGAGAGAGTCGCCAGCGGCGAGTGGTTACGCCCGTGAGCAGACCTTTGCGGCTTTATCCGGACGAAAACGTTTGACAATCGGCCCCTGCCTAAATATATTAAAGGATGTTTTAACTTGGGGAAGCTCCGCCCAGCATCCCCGTTACCGCCTCTGGCGTGGCAAGAAAACCAATCGCCCTTGAGGAGTTGGAGATATGGCCGAGATAGAAGACCGCTGGTTATCAGTAGACGAGATAGGCAAGTACCTCGGTGTCAGTAGTGACACCGTTTACCGCTGGATCGACAAGCATGCGATGCCCGCCCATCGCATGGGCCGTCTTTGGAAATTCAAGAAAGACGAAGTGGACGATTGGGTGAAGGCTGGCGGCGCGGCGGAACAGGGTAAAACAACCTCAAAAACCACCGCTGCAACAAAGAAGAGCGAATAGTTATATGAGAATACAAAAAAGAGGTTTTAACGGAAGGATTCACGAGGTGCCGAATGCCTAAGCTGTCATTAGCCAAACTCGAACGCCATCTCTATGGCGCTGCTGATATCCTCCGCCGCGAAGGAATGGATGCGGCCACCTATAAAGATTTCATTTTCGGGATGCTGTTCCTCAAGCGATGCTCTGACGTTTTCGAGCCAGCCTATGAAAAAATCGTTGCGAGAAAAGTCGCTCAAGGAATGAGCCGAGAGGATGCCGAAGCGAATTATGGCGAGAATCCTGATTTTTATGATGAATTCTTTGTCCCTGGTCGGGCTCGCTGGTCGCACCTGCAGGGCAAGCTAAACGATGCTTCGGAGCCGTTTGGTGCAGTTCTGGACAAAGCGCTGGCGGCCTTGAGTGAATCCAACGAGTCGTTGCAGCACGTTCTGGACCACATCCAATTCATGAAGGTCCAGAGCAACAAGCGCATTGTGTCCGATGAGGCTTGTAAAGAACTGGTGCGTCATTTCAATCGCTACCGCTTGCGCAGTGAGGACTTTCAATTTTCCGACCTGCTTGGCTCTGCGTATGAGTTCCTCATCAACATGTTTGCGGAATCGGCTGGTAAGAAAGGCGGGGACTTCTATACACCCCGTGATGTGATCCGCTTGATGGTCCGGGTACTGAATCCCACCCCAGGAATGAGTATCTATGATCCCACGTGCGGTTCCGGCGGCATGCTAATCATTAGCCGCGAATATATTGAACAATCCGGCGGCGATCCGACCAACCTCCGCCTCTGCGGCCAGGTGAATGATGCCTCTGCTTGGTCAATCTGCAAAATCAACATGCTCCTGCACAGTATTCGCGGCTCTGATATTCGGCTAGAAGATACCCTGCTGCATCCTCTGCACCGGGAAGGCGGGGAACTCGAACGTTTTGACCGAGTGATCGCAAACCCTCCTTTCAGTCAGAACTACACCAAGAGCAACATGGAGTTCCCGGAGCGTTATCGCTGGGGATGGTGTCCGACTTCAGGGAAAAAGGCGGACCTCATGTTCGCCCAGCACATGTTGGCGGTCTGTAAACCCGGCGGCATGGTGGCGACCGTCATGCCGCATGGTGTGCTTTTTCGTGGCGGCGCGGAAAAGGAGATCCGCAAGAAGTTCCTTCAACAGGATTTGCTCGAAGCCATCATCAGCCTGCCGCAAAATCTCTTTTATGGGGCGAGTATTCCAGCCTGCATTCTGATCATGCGATCCAACATCACAGGACAACCCCTCAACCCCAACAAACCGGAAAACCGGCGCGGCAAGGTGCTTTTTATCAATGCGGATGCCGAATATCTGGCAGGTCGGGCACAAAATTATCTGCGGCCTGAAGATATCGAAAAGGTCGCGTCTACCTTCGAGCGCTACGCCGAAGTGCCCGGATATTCCAAGATAGTGACGTTCGACGAAATTGCGGATGGAGCCAATGACTTCAACCTCAATGTCCGCCGCTATGTCGACAATTCACCGCCGCCGGAGCCGCATGATGTCCGTGCGCATCTTGCTGGCGGCATTCCAGTAGCCGAAATCGAAGGGAACAGTGCCCTTTTCGAATCGCTCGGTTTCTCGCCGGATGTCCTCTTCGCTCACAGGCCTAATGATGAGCGATACCGTGACTTCAAGCCGAGCATTACCGAGCGGCCAGCCATCGCCAGACTGATAGAGGCGGATGCCGGATTGCTGGCCCGGACGGGAGCGCTAAGAGACGCGCTTACAGAGTGGTGGGCCTCACAGACTGGCAGCCTGGTCGCGCTGCCACATGGCCGTAACTTGAATGCTGTGCGCTCGGAATTTCTTCGGGGGTTTACCGAAGCGCTGCTGCAACTTGGAGTTCTGAACAATTTCAAGTTATCCGGAGTGGTCGCCGCTTGGTGGACCGAGACCCTGCCGGATTTCAAAACCCTTATTGAAAACGGCTTTTGCGGTGTGGTCGATGGATGGGTCGATGCCATTGCCGACGCCGTGGAAGATGACGACAACGTGGGACCGGCTTTTGATCCTTTCTGTCACAAACTGGTCAAGCGGACTATGGCCGATTACCTCCAGAGAATCGACGATGCCAAATCGGAGATCGCCCGGCTGAAGGGGGAAAAGGAAGCCTTTGAGCAGAGCAATCCGCCGGATGATGCGGATGATGAAGATCTGGCTTCCTGGAACTACGCCAAGGATCTTGAACGCCAGGTCAAAGAGCTGAAGGCTGAATTCAAAGACGCCATCAAAGATCTGACCAGACTTGAAAAGGCCGCGACTAAAAAGAAGGCTACCGATGCCGACCGCCGGGCCGCAGAGGCCGCCAGGCGCGAACTGCAACCCTATTTTGATCAGATGGCAGTCCTTGAGATGGAGCTGGCTCCCTACGAGCAGATCAAGACAGACCTTGCCGCAGCCAGAGCCACTTTCCGCGCCCTTACTAACGCCTTTGTCGACGAGCTGAAAAATCGATGCGCGGCCATGGGCGAGGATGAGAAGCAGGCGCTGGTACTCGAACTTTTTGCTCAGGATCTCCAGGCGGGGCTGGACGGTGCAGTAAGAGACAAGCAGCAGGAACTGACGCGGTTTGCTGAAAACTTGTGGGACAAATATGCTAGATCTCTGTCAGTGCTTACAGAAACCCGGGAGAAAATCTCGATTCTACTTAAAGGCAAATTGAACAAAATGCCTGTCTACAACTCAGATGGCATTGAGGAAACAGCTTCTAATGAAAGCGATGGTGATTGGCAGAAAATGCCGCTGTCTTCGGTTGCCGACATTCGTTTCAGCAGCGTCAATAAGGTTTCTCTACCTGGAGAAGACCCTGTTCGTCTATGTAATTATATCGATGTTTATAATAACGACTATGTCACTAAAGACATGGATTTCATGCGGGCAACCGCTACAAAGTCTGAAATTGATCGCTTTAGGCTGCAGGTCGGCGATGTCATTATAACCAAGGATTCCGAAAAACCTGATGACATCGGAATTCCGACAGTGGTCGACTCAACCGCCTCGGATCTTGTATGTGGGTATCACTTGGCTCTACTTCGTCTAAACCAAGCTGAGGTTGATCCAACCTTTCTATCTAAACAACTGGCGCATCATAGAATCGCTCGATATTTCGGACAACAGGCTAACGGTACAACTCGCTACGGTTTATCTGCGGCAGCTATCGCAAACACTCCTTTACACCTTCCTAGACCAGAAAGCCAGAAAGCGGCAAGCAAACTAATGCGTATGCTGGACGAACACATAAATCAGTCCGAAGCAGTAATTGAGAAGCTCAAGCGATTACGGGCGGGGCTTCAGGAGGATCTTCTAAGTGGGAGCGCAAGTGCTCCAGAGCCAAGCGAGGGAGGGTCAACAGAGGAATGAAGTCACGGTCAAAGGAGCTGCTGGATCGGGCGATAGCGGCAATGATTGCCGCCATCGAAATCTACAACAAGCCGGGGTTCCCCTATCGGACGGAGTCGTTTGCCATCCTTGCCATCAATGGCTGGGAACTTCTGTTCAAGGCCAAGTGGCTCGCCGCAAACCGAGCCGGGAGGATGTAACCATGAAACAAACGAATGAAAACATCTCGATCCGTCTCAATACCACCGGCGATCTATTCAGCCGCGTCGCCTCCATTCTGGAACAGGCGCGCGCCAATGTTGTCCGCTCGGTCAACTCCAACATGGTGCTGGCGTACTGGCTGATCGGACGGGAGATTGTGCAGGAATTGCAGCAGGGTGAAGAACGGGCGGAGTATGGAAAAAAGATTATTGACGATCTCTCTACACGATTGAAAAGTCGATTCGGGCGTGGTTTCTCCACGACCAATCTCCGTTACTTTCGCACCTTTTACACCGTCTATGCGGATCGTCTCCCCGAAATTCGCCATATCGGATCTGGCGTTTCCGCGCCCGATCAAATTCGCCAGACTCAATCCGGCGTTTTGGATGACCTGGCGGAGGCCGTGGATGCGGTCTCGGAACCTCGCGGATTTTCTGCTGTGCTGGGCTGGTCGCACTATCAAGTGCTGATGGGGGTTGAAAACCGCAATGAACGGCTGTTCTATGAAATCGAGGCCGAAAAGGAGGGGTGGGAGGTCAAGCATCTTGAACGACAGATTCACACCTGTCTTTTTGGCCGGTTGCTGAAAAGCCGTGACAAGGCAGGGGTCATGAAGCTGGCCGGCGAAGGGCAGGTGCTGCAAACGGCGCAGGATGCGATTCGCAACCCCTATGTTCTGGATTTTCTTGGCATACCTGAAGCCGATGTGTTGCATGAATCGGCACTTGAATCGGCGATCATCTACAACCTTCAGTCGTTTCTGCTCGAGTTGGGCAAGGGATTCGCCTTTGTCGGACGTCAAAAGCGGCTGCAATTCGATGCGGATTATTTCTATATCGATCTGGTCTTCTACAACTGCATCCTGAAGTGCTACCTACTGATCGACCTGAAGATCGGCGAGCTGACCCATCAGGATGTGGGACAGATGGACAGCTATGTTCGGATGTTTGACGATAAATACCTGACGTCCGGGGACAATCCAACTATCGGCCTGATTCTGTGCGCAAAGAAGAACGAAACGATTGCGAGGTATTCCGTGTTGAACGAGAGCCGTCAGATTTTCGCCTCGAAATACATGCTCTATCTGCCGACCGAAGAAGAACTCAGGCTCGAAATAGAACGGGAGCGTCGATTGATTGAACCCGCCCTGAACAGAGAGGACAAACCATGAGTAAGATCCAATGGGAATACAATCTGGTCGAACGGCCTTTTTGCGAACAACTTCAAACCATGGGCTGGTCGTGGATCGAAGGCGATGTGGATGTGGCCGAACTCACTGAACGAGAGAACTTCCGTGAGGTGCTCCTGAAGGGCCGCTTGGCGGAAGCGCTAAGGCGGATCAACCTTCGCGATGGGCAGCCCTGGCTCGACGAAGCCCGCATCACCAAGTCTATTCGTGATCTGTCACCCCCCACCGTTCATCGGGTGATGGAGGTCAATCAAGCCGCGACTGAACTCTTGCTCAAGGGAACCGTGGTGGACGGGCTGCCGGATTGGGACAACTGCAGGCCCCAGCCGATTCGCTATATCGATTTTGAACACCCTGAAAAGAACGACTTTTTGGTCGTCAATCAATTCAAGGTCGAGCTGACCAGCGGTCGGGGTCATGTCATCCCCGATGCGGTTCTGTTCATCAACGGTATTCCGATTGTTGTAGCCGAATTTAAGAGCCCCGGCATTGAAAATCCGATGCATGAGGCGATCAATCAATTACTCCGTTATTCAAACCAGCGCCGCGAGCTGTTCCCAACCCTTTATACCGATAACGAAGGCGTCGAGAAGCTGTTTCATACCAACCAGCTTCTGATCGCCAGCAACTTCTTCGAGGCACGAGCCGCAACCATCGGCGCTCCCCCTGAGGCATATCTGGAATGGTCCGATACCAGCCCGGTTCCCATGAGCACGGTTGCCGAGGAACTCGGGATCATCTCGGCCAATGATGACCTTGAAGAGGCCAAAGGTGAACTGTTGGCCGTTGGGCCAGAGCAGACAGAGCGCGTAGGCACGCCTCTCTTTTTCCGGCATACGGAACAGCGCCCCGAGGCGTTAAGGAGTGCTCACGGTGCTGGGCTGCAAAGTCAGCAGATACTGACGGCTGGCATGTTGCGCCCGGTGCATTTGCTGGACCTGATCCGCAATTTTACCGTTTTTCAGCAGGTTGATGGCAAGACCCGCAAAGTCGTGGCCCGTTATCAGCAGTTCCGTGCCATTCAGAAGGCAACCATCAGGCTTCAGGAGGGGCGGACAAGATCGCAGGGAGCTGAACGGGACGAAAGGGGCGGCATCATCTGGCATACCCAGGGCTCCGGTAAGAGTCTCAGTATGGTGTTTCTGGTTCGCAAAATGCGGACCCTGGAGCGGCTCAAGCGCTACAAGATTGTTACCGTCACCGACCGTACAGATCTGGAAGGTCAGCTTCGTGAAACGGCTCGGCTCTCCGGCGAGGCCGTGCGGCCCACGGACAAGGACCGGAGTACCAGGGAATCCTCAACCGCTCTGACCCAGCGGATACTGTCCGAGACAACTCCGGATATTGTTTTTGCCATGCTGCAGAAGTATCAAGATGTTGACCGGCAGGCCAAGAACGATGAAAAGATCGCCATGACCATCGTCCGCAAGGAAAAGAAACCGGGCAAGGATGAGCCAGTCGTGGAAAAAGAGGTGACCTTCGAAGAGAGCATCCGCTTCGAGGAGTTTCCTGTCCTCAATGAATCGGACGAGATCCTGGTGCTGGTGGATGAGGCTCACCGTTCACACACCCGATCTCTGCACCGCAATCTGCGCAGAGCCCTGCCCAATGCGGCAATCATTGGATTCACCGGCACGCCGATTCTGAGCAAGGAAAAAACGGAAACCCGGGAAATATTCGGCGACTTCATCGATAAATATCTGCTGCAGGATGCCGAGTTGGATGGCGCAACAGTGCCGATCCTCTATGAAGGCCGGACGGCTGATGGCCTCGTCAAGGATGCTCCGAGCCTCGATCAACTGTTCGAGGATATGTTCCGCACCTATTCAGAGGAAGAACTGGCGGTTATCAAAGCCAAGTATGGTACCGCTGGCGATATTCTGGAAGCACCTTTGCTGATCGAACAGAAAGCAAAGGATATGCTGCGCCATTATGTAGGTGTTGTTTTGCCTGAGGGCTACAAGGCCCAGGTTGTTGCAACCAGTCGCCGCGCCGCCATCGTTTACCGCGAAAAATTGTTGGCCGCCAGGGATGAGCTTGTCAGAGATCTGGAAGGCATTCCTGCCGCGACGCTGGCGCTCCCGGACCATGAGATTGAACTGCTTGATCCGCAACCACGATTCCTTGTGCGTGCGCACGCGCTGCTTCCGCTGATCAGAGGGCTGGATGTAGCGGTCGTCATTTCTGGGAACCATAATGATCCGGAATCCTGGTGGGATTGGTCAAACAAGGAAAAGCAGGACGAATACACCAAGCGTTTCAAGCGCAAACTGGCGGCAGAACGGACAGAAAAAACTGATCCGCTCGCCATGATGGTTGTGAACAACATGCTTCTGACTGGTTTCGATGCTGCTCCAACCAAGCCCACCAGAGGCTGTTTAATTGGGGCAGCGTCATCGACTCAAGCCTGAGTTCCGACAGAAATTGGGCTCTGACGGTTCGGTGCCACCGTTCCAGTTTGCCTTTTCCTTGCGGGGCGTAGGGGCGGCAGTGGATTAAAGCTATCCCTAACCGGGCGCAAATCCCTTTTAGCGAGTCAGCCCGATAGGCCGCTCCGTTATCAATGACCAGTTTTTTGGGGAGGCCGCGTTTTAATACCGCCTGTTTGAGTACCCCTTCCACATCCAGAGCCGTTTCGCCTAAACAGAAAGCGCCATGGGGCACCAGCCGGGAGGCATCATCCATCAGGCTGATAAGATAGACTTTGCGCAAGCGACCCTCATGCATCACCTTGGGGCCATGCATCGCATCACTGTACCAAATATCACCGGCAAACTCCGCCTCAAAGGCGCGATACTCTTGAGGTTCTGACTCACCGCCACGCACCGCAGAGAGCCCGTGCTGTTGCAGCAAGCGGTGTACGGTCGAGCGCGACAGCGACCCTTTTGGCACCTCGCCCCGCTCCTCCATCAGTCGAACCAACTGTCGGACAGAGCGCTTGAGGTTCTCTTTTTTCGCTAAAATGATTTGCTGCTGCAGTGAGGGCGGAAGCTGTCAAGCAATTTGAGACCAGTTGTTAAAAAAATAAAGCTCTAAATCTAGCCGGTGATTGCCACTGCCCTCACCGGCAAATTTCGCCTATGTTGAGTCATGACGCAACAAGGAGCGAACATGACCCTCATGGCCCTTTGCCGCAAGAGCCAAGCCCTTCAGCAAGGGGGAGCTGCAAGGCGAACTGCAACCCCTAATCTAGGAACCTCCCTCCTGCACCGCGTTACCCACAGCCCGCCCCCCTACGATAATAAGGGGGTCTCCGGGGGGCGGGCTATGGATAACGCTCTGTCATTCAGCCACCACAACCGGCTAAAGCCATCGACGATAGACCCACTAGCGGCACCGTCACTCATCTCTCCTTCGCTCTATTCAGGGTTGGATAGTTGACCTCCAGCGACCCCACCCCCTCCTCCGGTAGAGCGGGGTTAATCCATACCTCAGTAGGGGGTTGCTTAACCTTGGGCTCACCATGAATAAAGCGTTTCGGATGCTGCTGATAGGCCTGCTTCAGCGCCTGTTCACGCTGCTCGCTAACCTCCTTGTAACGACCGGTAAATACCTGCTCTGGAGTGAACCACGCAATCCCTCGATGGTGGTGGTGGAAACAGTACCAGTCAACATAGTCACTAAACCATATTCTGGCATGGTCAACTCCTGTCAATCGTTGAGGATAATCGGGTTGTTGCTTGAGTGTTTTAAATTGACTCTCGCTAAACGGATTGTCGTTACTGACTCGTGGACGGCTGTGGGAGCAGGTGATCCCCAGTTCGGCCATCAAGTCGAGATAGCCTCTGGCGGTCATCGGCACACCTCTATCCTGATGCAGTGTTAAGCCACTGAGCGCGACCCGATAGCGAGCCGCTGCGTCACTGATTAACAGCTTGGAGAGCTCACTATTCTCCTTCCTTGAGACCATCCAAGCCACAATAAAACGGCTGTAGAGATCCATCACCACATAGAGATTCAAGAAGTTACCCTGCTCTGTGGTGGGAAGCTTAGTGATATCCCATGTCCAAACCTCATTCGGGCGGGTCGCCCGTAATCGGGGGATAGCGTGTGATTTGGCCGGTTTTTGAGCTCGCCGCTCTCCCGTCTGTTGATTAGCACGAAGGATCCGATACATCGTACTGATTGAACAGTAATATTTCCCTTCATCCAGCAGGCTAGCATAGATCTCTGCCGGAGGTTGGTCATAGAATCGTTCGCTGTTCAAAAGCCCCAGAACGGCTTGCCTCTCTGCCTCACTCAGCGCATTGGCTGCGACGGGTCTTGGAAGGCTCGCTCGGGGGGAGACAACCGGAGCCTGTCGGCGGTAGTAGCCTGCACGCGAGAGCGCTAGGCTATCGCAAGCGGCTCTTATGCTCACCGAACTGGGGCACTCTTTTTCAACTAATCTCATAAGCTTATCTCTGTGTTCATCTGCTCCAATAAGCTGAAGGCTTTTTTTTGGAGCGCAATCACCCCTTCGGTCTGCTGTAACCGTTGGCTAAGACGCTGAATTTCCTTCTTTAAACGCTCTATCTCCTTATCTCGCTTGTCTAGGCTCGGTTTGCGACCACTCTGTTTCCCTTTCAGGCCAGCCTGCCCCTGTGCTTGCAGTTGTCGGCGCCATTTGGTCAGATGGGAGCTGTAGATCTGCTCTTTGCGCAGCAGCTCGCCTAGCTGACCCGGCTCCTTGCACTGCTCTGCTTCTGCTAGGATCCGAAGCTTCTCTTCCTCACTAAATTTGCGGTAGGAGCGCTTCTCTTCATCGGGGTCGGTAACCTCGTTGGAGGGTAAAACGGTAGTATCTTTGGGCATCGTGTATCTCCTCTGTTGCCCCCCTGATTCTACATTCATTTCTCATCAGGGGTGGTCTCAGGGTATCTTGACACTCAGGGAGGGGGATAATTTAGAGGCACCTTTGTCGAGCCTGGGCTTGGGAACGAGCCCTTCCAGCCCCTGTTTGAGGTAGAGATAGTACCACCCCTCAATGGTTTTGGCGCTTAACTGCGTACGGTGACTATTGGGAATCGCCCAGGTTCTCTGCGCCAGTTTCTCCAGCTCTTGTTTTAAATCGCCCTGCCGCAGTGTCTGGCTGATTAAACTGCCAATCACGCTAAAGCGAAACAGGGCGATGGGATCATTGCTATTCATGTGTTGCTCCAATGGTTAATTAAAGAGCGAGGGATTAAATAACAAACGATCTAAAAGCGGGAGTTGCTAAACAGTGTGGGGTTAATAATAACAGTAGGTTATCGTATCTTAACCCGCAAAAAAGTTGTCAGTTCACGGGACAATCACCCCTGTTCTATCGAGGGTTGCCATACATTTTGACAACCCTACACTCTTCAGCGCTTGCTGCCAGTAAGTTTCAAAATGGCTGTAGCGCTCCTGCTGTGGGAAAAAAGTGGCCAGCCTGAAACGGTACAGCTGACTCTTCTCGTCCAGCCAGCCCCACCAGCGGGTTAAGGTGCGACGCGACGGCAAAAATTGTTGACTGACGGCATTAAATGACTGGCCACATAGCACGGCTAACAGCATCTGTTGCTGGATAATCCAAAGATACCAGCGTCGGGGCGGAATACATTCGGGTAAACGGGAGCAGGTTCGCTTACATGCCGGGCAAAAAAAGCGGGGAATTGGGCAAGGGTTATAAACCCCCTGACTCTCCAACCCTCGATCCGGATAGCGAAAATAGACGCCATGGCTCCACAGTTGTGTTTTGCCACAGTGCGGGCAGCAATCCGGAAAATATTGCTCCGGTTCGGCCTGAAGTTGCTGATGGTGTTGCTCAAGAGTAGTGATATTGGGCATAATACGCGACATGGGTACTCCTTTCGGTTGCGTGCGATGACGGCAAATTGTCACATTTTACCGCAGGGAGATACCCTCTGTTTTCCTCCTATCCGTCCCAGAATGCTAGCAAGTGAATTGAAAAAGAACCTCTTTGTCAGAGCGGGTCATTTCGGCTGTAGTGCCCTTTGATTTTGTGGGTCGTTACACCCCCAATTATCAACTCTCCTTAAAAAAGAGACAGGGGCAGGGGTTCTATGAGGGATGGTAAGTTATGTCCTAATAAATGGCTACACCGGACATCCAAAAGCTACGCGGCTTTCCGCTACGCTTCAAGTCGCTCCGCTTTCGGCTACCGGTGAGCCCAAGTGTTATGCGAAATGAAGCCGAACGAGGTAATACATGCTCAAGAAAATCACACTGAAAGGTGAGCAAAAAAAAGTACTTTTTTTGCCAGCGATGAATCCGATACAAATAAAAGGCGTTGCAGGAAGTGGAAAAACGACAGTTGCTCTTTATCGAGCAAAGCACCTGCTTGAAACACAAAATACTCTGTTTCAAGAGGCAAAAGTAATTATTTTTACCTTTAACAAAACTCTTGCTGCCTATATCAAAGCTGTAAGCCCCCATATAAACGGAGGTTACAACAGCCAAAGTGATGAAATAAGACCTAAAACAGCTAATGGGCTAAATGTTCAGGTCGTCAACTTTCATAGCTGGGCTTATAGGTTTGCTGGAATAGGATATAATCAAACCATTATGCAATGGGATCAAATTGATATTATTAGAGACATAATTACTAGAATGGACTCAGGCACATCAAATGTTTTAGGTAAAAGCCCCGAGTTTTTTCAAGAGGAAATATCATGGATTAAAGGAAAGTTATTTACAGATAAGAACGAGTACTTTGATGCTAAAAGAGTTGGTAGGGGTACGTCTGACCGGATTACAAAGAAAGACAAAGTGGTTATTTGGGATGTATACAGTAGATATAGTGCGGTTCTAAAAAATAGAGGAAATGTGGATTTTGATGATTATGCAATTTTGTGTCTTAAAAAAATTAGCAGTACACCAAATTTTATACCACCTTACACGCATATTATAATTGATGAGGCGCAAGATTTAAATAAGGCTCAAATTCTAACTATATCCAAAATAGTCGACCAAGAAACAAATAGTCTTTCAATAATTGCCGATGCGGCACAAAGAATATATAAAAGTGGTTTTGTGTGGAGTGAGGTTGGAATAAATGTACGTGGTGGAAGAACTATAGAATTCAAAAAAAATTACCGAAACACAGTTCATATTGCCAACGCTGCTTTATCGTTGTTGAATCATGAAAGTGACAAATCAGAGTTTACGGAAGTAAAAACAGCTTTGAAAGGTGGTAGTAAACCTAAGGTTGGTTATTTCAACAACTATAATGAACAACTTAATTGGGTGAAATCAGAGCTTGATAAACTTAGCAATGATGATGAAATTGGTAATACTGTTATCCTACATAGAACTAATTCAGGCGTTAAGGCCTTGCAAAGTTTTTTATCTAAGCATGGTTATGCCACAGAGTTTGTTAAATCAAGCCAGTCCGTTAATTATGAAAGTGAAAGCATAAAGATATGCACCATGAGCTCAGTAAAAGGATTGGAGTTTAGAAATGTTTTTATTATTGATTTGAATGATGATGTTATCCCATTTCCTCCTGGGTTCATAAGTGAAAATGATGAATTTCATATTTCTACGGAAAGACGATTGCTATATACATGCATGACAAGGGCAATAATAAACTTATATCTGCTTAGTAGCGAAACACCGTCTCGTTATTTGGGTGAGATTAGTAGTAAATTTCTTGATGTATTCAGAAAATCAGAACTATCGAATAATGTACTCTTTGATGATGATATTCAATTTTAGGTTATAAGAATATGGCGTTAAAAAACAAATTTAATGATTTTGTAAAGGAAATCAAAGAGAGAGAAATTGAATATTTAGTTCATTTTACTCCAACTTTAAATCTTTACAGTATTCTTGAGCAAAAACAATTAATGAGTAGTTCAGTATTGGAGAGATTGGATATTGAACAGTATGATATCCTTGATTATGTGCAATTCACGGACGATGTTAGATACGATGACAAGAGATATATTAACTTATCAATTTCATCGCCAAATACTTTTTTATTCTCTAAATTCATGAGTAAAACAGCTAATGATATGACAATTAATTGGTGCGTGTTGAAAATAAAACCCAAACATATATATGACTTAGATACATTAAAGTTGTTTCCCAATCAAACCATATAGTTTATAATTAATTTTTTTAAACAATTTTTTGAAAGGTTTTAATGATGAAATTTAGCACATCAGAGTTAAATACTGATAGAGGTTGGGCTGCTGCTACTGGCATAAAGAAAAAGCAGTTTTACTTAATTTTGGAAACTTTCGAAAAAAGCCACTCTAGTATTATCGAATCGAAATTACTTAAAAATACGATTGAAATTGGTGATGAATTCTGTATCAAAAACACAGAGGAACTTTTATTTTTTACGCTGTTCAGTTTAAAGAGTGGATTAACTTATGATAACTTGGGTTTTGTGGCTGGAATATCATCATCTTATGCGCACAAAATTCAAGCATTTGGTCTCTCTGTTTTGGAGCACGCATTAAATGAGTTAGAATGTATGCCAATTAGAAAATTTAAGGATCCCACTGAATTTAAAGAGTTTTTTGAGAAAAATAATATCGAAAACATACTCATAGACGCAACCGAGCAACCGAAACAAAGACCATCAGAATATGATAGACAAAAAGAACATTTTTCAGGTAAAAAAAAAGGCATACAGTAAAGGCTTTAGTGATTGCAACCTCTGGAAGAAATATCCCATATATAAGTATGCCATATGCAGGTAGTGTACATGATTTTTCAATGATGAAGCAAGAATTTGATCCGATGGAAAACTGGTTTGAAAATATGAATGCAAATGTTGATTTAGGGTTTCTTGGTATTGAGTCTGTTTATGATTTTAACTCAATAAAAATTCCACATAAAAAACCTAAAAATGGCTCATTGACAGATGAGCAAAAAGCAGAAAATAAAATGGTTGGTTCTGAGAGGATTTTCGTTGAACATAGCATTGGTGGGCTAAAACGTTTTAGAGCTTTAGCTGATAGATTAAGAACTCATTCCGTCAAGTTATATAGCAAAATACTAGGAATATGCGCTGGAATCTGGAATTTCTCTCTCGCTAACCCATTGATTTAAAAAAAGAAACATGTCTATGGTAGAAGAGCGGTGAACCTCTGCGATTATTTTCATCAAATCTTGCTAAGGGTAGTCCAAGTGGGACTTTACCCATACCGCTTCCTAAACCAGAACGAAACTGCTTGTATGCTATTCCCACAGAGTCAAGCAGACTTTTATAATCACTATCTGTGCCGCACTGTGCCGCACGAGTATATTGACTAAATGTCGTGAACGGAGGAAGTGACTTAACTGCTTCCATTCTCGGTTGAATAGACATGTTTCTTTTTTTAAATCAATGGGTTAGCGAGAGAGAAATTCCAGATTCCAGCGCATATTCCTAGTATTTTGCTATATAACTTGACGGAATGAGTTCTTAATCTATCAGCTAAAGCTCTAAAACGTTTTAGCCCACCAATGCTATGTTCAACGAAAATCCTCTCAGAACCAACCATTTTATTTTCTGCTTTTTGCTCATCTGTCAATGAGCCATTTTTAGGTTTTTTATGTGGAATTTTTATTGAGTTAAAATCATAAACAGACTCAATACCAAGAAACCCTAAATCAACATTTGCATTCATATTTTCAAACCAGTTTTCCATCGGATCAAATTCTTGCTTCATCATTGAAAAATCATGTACACTACCTGCATATGGCATACTTATATATGGGATATTTCTTCCAGAGGTTGCAATCACTAAAGCCTTTACTGTATGCCTTTTTTTTTACCTGAAAAATGTTCTTTTTGTCTATCATATTCTGATGGTCTTTGTTTCGGTTGCTCGGTTGCGTCTATGAGTATGTTTTCGATATTATTTTTCTCAAAAAACTCTTTAAATTCAGTGGGATCCTTAAATTTTCTAATTGGCATACATTCTAACTCATTTAATGCGTGCTCCAAAACAGAGAGACCAAATGCTTGAATTTTGTGCGCATAAGATGATGATATTCCAGCCACAAAACCCAAGTTATCATAAGTTAATCCACTCTTTAAACTGAACAGCGTAAAAAATAAAAGTTCCTCTGTGTTTTTGATACAGAATTCATCACCAATTTCAATCGTATTTTTAAGTAATTTCGATTCGATAATACTAGAGTGGCTTTTTTCGAAAGTTTCCAAAATTAAGTAAAACTGCTTTTTCTTTATGCCAGTAGCAGCAGCCCAACCTCTATCAGTATTTAACTCTGATGTGCTAAATTTCATCATTAAAACCTTTCAAAAAATTGTTTAAAAAAATTAATTATAAACTATATGGTTTGATTGGGAAACAACTTTAATAAGTTGGGATAACGCTGTTGTGTACGCATTTTCATCCGCAAAGCAACAAGATTCACCATTCAGCATTTGAATGGCTACTGAGCCAAAACCACGCCGGGAACGACTACCTAAGCCGCCAACCATACCCCATAACTTTAAAGCATCTTTTAGTTGCTGAAGCTGCTCTTCGTCAACACTATTTTTTAAAATCAGCTGTAAGGTAAATTCACCCTGTTTAATAGCATAACGATGACTTGACTCTTGGGTCCTATCTAGGCCATAGCCAATATAACCTGAACCACCATCATTGTTTTGGGGCCAATCACTAATCGTTCCTCCCGTTTTTGATTGCTCTGACAGCTTCAGATAAACTTTCGACTGCCCTTTACGGGCATCATTAGGATCGGCAGCACTGCCAAATAGAGTGGCCTCCTGAGAATGCAGTTCTTTTAATGCAGCTTCACTATCATCACCAAAATATTCTATCAGTGAGTACCAACGCAAAGCCCGCCACCAAAAACGCAAAGCCCCTTTAATTGAGGGTGGACGCAGTTGTGGTGAACTAGTATGACTATCGCCATCACCAATAAACATCGGTGTCACAATAGAAAATTTTGCTTCAACACAATCCATAAACAACTCTCCTATGATTATTTAGCGCTCTCATTTTAGCTCCTTTTTAAACAATTTTAATGCAACGCCTTATCCAATCTATCCAACACAAACACACCGCCTTCAAAATGGCCATAAATACGCCGCGCATCGCCATCCGCCCAGCCATCCATCTCATGGGTTGAAGGCAACATCGATTTGCCTTTTAACTGTTTAAAATCGAGCGACGCCGGGTTATAACTCTCCTGATAAAGGTGCTTAACCAACTGGTCGATACGCTCATTAACCTGCTTGCACCGCTCTGCTGGGAGTTTGCTCACCGATGGTTGCCAGCGCTCACCATAGATCACTTTGCTGTCCGGCGAAGGATAGATGGCCGCTCGGTAAAGTTCGTTTTTAGCCTCTCGCCACAATAGCTCACCCCAGGCCGATAGCGCTAACTCCCCCTCGACCTCAAACAGCAGGGTATCGGGAATGAGTCCATCGAGCTCCTGGCGCGTGACGGCAAGATCGTTGCCTAAGCGGCGAAACAGCGTCAGGTTCTGCTCGATAATCTCTGTTGCATCTAGTTTGATCGGTAAGCGCGGAATACGCAGCAGATCACCGGTTTCAAAAATATAGACCGTCTCATCGGCATAGAAATTAGCCATGCTCTGCAAAAAGCCCTGTACCCCTTTAAAGCCACCGGTCAGATTAAAGATAACCCTATAACCCGACTGTTGATAGGCGGGTAACTCCTCTGCAAATTTTTTCACTAAATCGGAGAGTGATATCTGGAACTCATCTAGGCGTGCCGTCTGCAGCCCAGAGTGGCGATAGACATCAACCACCAGATCGCTACCCTGGCGCTGCAACCACTCCTGCACTAGCAGTGCGGTCTGTTCGCCTATCCAAGTATCGGTACTTAGCAGCAGATGGATATCGTTACGCCGGGGAATTTCGCCCTCATAGCAGCCTAAAATACCGTTTAACTCAGCCGAGGCGCGGCGTGCTTCGGTAATATCCGCCTGATTCAAGCGTTCTCTAGCTTCAGCTATCAGCTGCTGCAATATGATCTGTGATTCAGGGGGAATGTCAGCTAAATTTTTAGCATTCGCATGATAAAAAATGAGTCGTTTCTGGTCGCCGTTTTTTACCAAATTACTCAATGATGATGTTCCGCAAGGAGAGAGAATATAGTGTAATGACATCAGTTTTTACCCCAAATTTTAAACATAGAATTGGTCAAAGTGGTACATTGTCAAATCCACGACACTGTGACAAGTCAATTTTGGCACGATATTGACCCGAACCTCGTTTTCCGGCCATAAAAATAATATAACCACTATCGGCTACTTTTTTGCCTAACTGCTCCCTTAACCGTTTATTAATCCGGGCCACTCTTTCACTAAAGAAATTTTGGCTCATCCCCTGTTGTAATGATTTTTCGGTGCGTTCTGTGCTATCCATATCACCATAAATCCAGCGATATATAGGCACAAATGATTCGCTATAAGCCTGTTCCGGTTCCAGTTCATGCGGTTTAACCAAGTCCCCCTCTCTGTCTGACATCATAATGACCCAAAGATAGAAAGCCATATCAATGGGGGGGAGATCCAGTCGCTCCTCATTCGCATAGAGCTCTCTCTTTTGATCTAAATAAAGATGGGGCTCCTGCTGCTGCTGTCGGGTGGTTCGGTTTACAATTTCAGCAAAACCACTCTCTCCTAATAATAGCGACTCTGGAATATCCTCCCGTAATCTTAAAAAGGGGATATCGGCAAGCATCACGGTCGCATCTTTGGTGTCCAGAGGACGATTATCACGAGTGTGTATTACCCGACTATGTAGTGTGGGGTAGAAAAACTCCTTATGGCTCTCATAGTGCTCCTGCACCAGAACATGACTTAAACGATCCTGAGTGCGCCCGAATAGCGACATGGCATAGCCCAAATAGTAGCCCATCGTCTTTCTGCCACCGGCAATAGAGGCGTGAATAGCGCTCTTCGGATCGTTACATAGTTGACGAACGATCGCTGTAATGGTGTCAGCCGCTATTTCATTATCTGTTTCGGTGCGAATATCGCTAAGTAGCGCTGCTCCATCACTAATCGTATGGATCTCTGATTCACCAAATGTAATTGATGGTAGCTCGTACTCCTGACACAGCCGATGGAAATAGCCATCCTGTTGATGCAGTAAATTCAGTCTTGCGCGATGCGCTCCCTCTTCAGTGGTGATTAGGTGTATCTCGGTAGGGATAAAGGGTTTGTCGCGATTAATCGCTAAACCGTACAGCGTTTCTGTGACAATTTGGGGCGATAGGCCACTAACGGCCAGCAGAATGCGGCGAGTGTAGTTTTGATTCGGTTCTGGTGACATAATTACTCTTGTCTTAAGCTTAGTTAATCTAGCCGTCCTGTAACGCTACCCGGAGCCGGCAACAAGCAGCAAGTAGGATCAAAGCTCGCATTATCGGGCTCTGCCATAGGTATTTTAATATAGGACATCGCGTAACTCCCTGATTTAGTCTGAATAGGTACGAATAACTTTTAAAATCAACGCACCTATCCTACCACCTCGCAGCGATCGGGGCTACCCTTGACAAGGTTGTGGGGATTATTTCATTTTATGCTTAAAAACAGTCATTACGAGAGCATCAATAATGGCCTGTCGTTTCACAGTCATGACGCTATCATTTGTATGATACTGTTTAACATTTGCTGGCATTTGGAGGCTTTATGAAAACCGAAATGCGAGGAGGTGGGCTTAAGTCCATCCTAAGCAATTAAGATTTTTGCTAGGGCGGTCATTAATCATGGTGACATTCCCTGTGCTTTGACCCTTAATCAACCTAATAGATTAACAGTCTCAGCTATTATGCAAATAATACTACATCACTCTAGGTTTTCCATCACGGATAAAACATGAATTCTTGTCTTAATCCCCTATCACACGGAGAAGGTTTCATACATAGAGTTCACAAGGCTGTGGCACAACACAAAAGATGGCGACTCAAGCAGCAGCCCATTTTTTCACCGTGCGATAGACTTTTCCAAACCTTTTGCTGCCACAGCGCCATCAAGGGGGTAGCGCTCGGGCAGCAGCGCGGCAAAATATACCATCCTTGCTCCAGCGCCTCCTACAACCCAAAACGCACCCCATACTCCGCCTCAGTCAATACCTCTACCCCCTTCTGCCGCGCACTATTGAGTTTAGTTTCGCCCACCTTCTCCCCCACCACTAAATAGTCGGTCTTCCCCGTGACGCTAGTAGCTACTTTAGCTCCGAGTGCTTTAGCCTGCAGCTTCATCTCCTCACGGCTACCGTGCTGCATGGTGCCACTAAAAACGACTATTTTACCGGCCAGCGGCAGCGCCGCGTTAGCCGCTGTCTGCTGTGGCGTCGTAATCAGGTTAAAACCTAACTGATAGAGCTGGTTAAACTCCGCCTCTACTGCCGCTAACCCTTCACAAATGGCCGCAGCAGTTATCTCGGCAAACCCCTCTATATCACTTAACTGCGCTTCAGTTAGGGTAAAAATATCCTCCAACTTAACCTGCTGTAGCAGCTTTTCACAATTCCCCGGCCCAAGCCGCATCACCCCAAAAGCAGCTAAAAAGCGCCAATCGGCCAAAGGTTCGGTACGGCTGCGCTGTAGCTGTGCTAACAGATTCGCGGCTGTTTTATCACCAAAGCCCATCTCTGTCAGCTGCTCGTGCCGGAGCCGATAAATTTCATCGACCCGCCGTATGCCGTGCTGATAGAGCTTAGTCATCGTTTTAGTTCCAAAACCATCCACATTACCGAGTTGGCGAAAAAAGTGCTCCAAGGTATGAGTCATCTGCGCCGGGCAGTCGATACGATTCGGACAGAGCAGATAGTCGCCATCCCACACTAAAGGGTGCTCACAACTAGGGCATTGGGCTGGAATATCGGCTGTGGCCGGCTGCACCACCCGCTCAATTTTCGGAATCACTAAGCCGCTACGCACCAGCTCAATAATCGCCCCGGCGCCAATTCCGAGCTGTTTCACCATACTATAGTGGTGTACCGTAGCGCGGCTAATGGTGGCACCACTTAATCGAGTCGGTTCTAATTCAGCTACCGGATTAACCCGACCGGAGCGGGAGGTCTGCGGCACCACAGCCACCACCGTCACTTCAGCCGACTCGTGATTATTTTTAAAAGCAATTTGCCAACGGTGGTGGTGACGAGTCGCCCCCATCGCCTGTTTTAACGGCTCATCCAGCGCCTCAAGCACCACGCCATCGACATCAAAATCGACACTGCTACGAATCTGCTCCACCTGCTGTGCAAACTGTGACTCTAGCTGCGCGACAGTACCATACCAGGCAGGTAGCCGGGCAAACGGCATAAACAGAGCCGCGCCGGCATCGATCGCCTGCTGCACCCGCTCATCTTCGCGCTTTTCAGCTAAAATCGCCGCCTGAAAGTTACGGCTGTTATCAAAATGGTCGGCCAGATGGCGGGCAAAATAGCTACGGCTGACCACAATTTCACCAGCGCCCCCGCCGCGTTCACCATCCCCGCCAATCTGTAACCCGCGCTGCAATACGCGGCTAATATCGCTGCCTCGGCGCCCGTCACCACGGGTATAGAGCCGTTCACCATCATCAAAGGCGGCAAAACCATCCAGTTTCGGGGTCATTTTTAGCTCTAACTGCTCCGGTTCGAGCCCTAACCGAAGCGCCGCTTTCTGTAGCCGTTTTAACCAGCGCTCGATCTCCTCCCAACTATAGGCCTTTTCGGTCGAAAGCATCCGCTGCGGCAGCTCAACCGTTTTGGTATCGGCTATCTCCGGCTCAGCTTCCACCTGTTGTAACCACGGATGATCAGGATAGCGCCGCTGTAATTCGGCCAAAAATATCGCATCATAGTCATTATCCGTAATTAACGGATAACCGGCGCGGTAGAGGGCGTTAGTTAGCTCTAAAAAGGCGAGTAACGCCTCATCACTTAAGCTTGTCGCCTCAGGCTCTCCTGCGGCTATCGCGACTAACTCTGCCGCTGTTAGCTGTTCAGCAGCCACTAATCCGCAGCGTTCTAAAATATGCTGCTGTTCAGAGTTTAATATCATTTTGGACATAATAACTTTTTAATAATATATAAAAATTTATAATCCAAACTTTTGGCATACTGGACTATAAATTATGACTGATGATTTATTTACTATTGGCTGATAAGTGGGCCTTGTTCATCGTTTCGTCAGCCCGTTGGTCAGGGTAGCCAAGGCCAATTATCGGCCTTGTTCATCGCTTCGTCAACGGCAACCATACACTGCGACTGATACTGGTGACGGGAATACGCCATTCCCCCGTTGAGAAAATGATTTCCATTCTGAGCTTAGGCTCGTTGGAGCTCCTATGACAGCCAAGCCTGACGAATCGATGAACAAGGCCCAAGCCACCATTCGAGACCTGACCCCGTCTCTTTCACTTTTATGCGCATAAAAGTGCAAAGTAGGTTATAGTATAGGCCAATTAACAACCTTAATTGACGGAAAATGACAGTGCAACGCAACTTACTCAACACCCTAATGGCATGGAAAAACCAACCTGTGCGCAAGCCATTATTGATTGATGGCGCAAGGCAAACGGGTAAAACATATCTGCTGCAAGAGTTGTTTGCTAACGCCTTTGCCAATGTTCTTCGAATCGACCTTCTTGAAAATCCAGCCTACAAAGAAGCGTTCAATGGCTTACTGTCACCTGATGAGCTATTAATGAATATTGAGCTTTTGATCAATCAGGCGTTCAACCTAGAAACCGATCTGCTGATATTAGATGAAATTGGCGAATGTGAACGCGCCGTTACCTCACTAAAGTATTTTGCTGAAAAAGCGCCTTGCAAGAGTTTATTTACGCATCAAATAAGCAAGCACTGATCAAAGCGTTTGAAGCCTAGGCAAGCACACCGGCAATACACACTAAATTGATAGATAAACTAACAGACTACTTTTTTACCGGTGGTATGCCGAAAGCCGTTTCTGCTTGGTATTGGTTTAAAGATTCAAGCATTTTAGAGCGCGTTGCAAGAGTCACTAAAATCCATGCCGATTTAGTGGAAGGTTATCGCCGCGACTTTGGTAAGTATGCAGGCAAGATCGATGCTACACTGATTGAATCGGTGTTTAATAGCATTCCTGCGCAGCTATCACTTGTGAGCGATGAGTCCGTTAAGCGCTATCGGCTCAGGGCAGACATTGATGCGATTGTTTTCGAAATAGAAAGGGGTGCTGAATGATTTTAGAAAACAAATTGGGTATTAGCGAACAGATAGAACTCGCTAAGGCCGAAGAAAAAATCAGCAAACAAAAAGCGAAGCGGCTTTTTGATTCGGGCGATATCGCCATGGTTGAGGTCGGCACCTATGCTGGGTTAGCGTTTATCCATGCCTATCTATTTGAAGACATTTACCCTTTCGCCGGAAAAATTCGCGATGTGAATATCGCTAAAGGCGATTTCCGTTTTGCGCCGCTGATGTACCTTGAAGCCTCGCTGAAGCATATCGACGCTATGCCACAAAGCACATTTAATGAAATCATCGAAAAATATGTCGAGATGAACATCGCCCACCCCTTTCGCGAAGGCAATGGCCGCGCCACTCGCATCTGGTTGGATATCATACTCAAAGCAGAAATCAAACAGGTTATCGACTGGAATTTAGTGGATAAAGAGGAATACCTTTCCGCCATGCAGCGCAGCCCCGTTAAAGACCTTGAAATCAAGAGTCTACTCAAGCAAGCCCTCTCCGATCGAACCGACGACCGCGCCCTGTTTATGAAAGGCATTGATGTGAGCTATTACTACGAAGGCTATAGCGAATTCAAGATGGAGGAGCTATAGGGATGCGGATTGAACGGGATCAGGTCTTGAATCAAAGCATTACTAGGCAAAGTGTTTCGGCCTTGTTCATCGTCTCGTCACCCTCATGAGGCATGATTCTCTCGCCTTTCCTCTCCGCCTCTCCCAGTGGGAAGGGGGTGGAGGGGAGCTGACGAAGAGATGAACAAGGCCAAGAAGCGGATCCAGCGCTGCGCTTCGCTGGAGACCGTATCGCCTGTAAATTCAAAACGGTGCAGCTCACAGACCGAAATCCCACCACACTGGTCACTTATCGCTCTGCCCGACTCATCTTGTATGGCAACCTGGCTTGGTGATACAGCACTATTTATTAAAGATAGGAGCAGCTGTTGCAGTAGCGCCAGTTTTGCCGCAGCCACTTGAGGCATGTCGTTCTGTTGTTGAAGCGCCCGTTGCAAAGTTGAACAGCTTACCTCCGTCGCATAGCTCCCCTCTTCAGCATGGCGGGGGAGCTCAGTCATCAATTTTTCCAGCAACCGCATCTCCTTAGTTCAGTTCAAGCTACCACCGTTTAGAGTCGTTTTCGTTGGGTATATGCCTGAGAAGCTACCCCATCTAGGTGATTAGGGTGCCGATTATAGCCATAGTTATCCTCCAAATCATCACGCCTACTGCTTTCACGCCGCTTTAAGTCAGATCGGGTGTCGGGTGGCAGCACCTTTTTAGCGACCTTACCCGCTAGCTACCAAAAAGCCTCTGTCTGCTGTGGTGGAGTCATAAGAACTAACCTAAGACAAATGAGCACGAAGGGAGACCCCGACCTCGTGATTTTGGCCGGTTTACGGATTGATTGAGCAGACATTGCGCACTCTTTTTTTAAGAGTGATGAAGTGGTACCATCCTGTCTCAGGAACACTGAATTAAAAAGGGAAAAGCGGCGCTACGGCCCATCACCGGGAGAAATTGTCTATGACTCTAAACCAACGGGACATCTCCCGACTTAGCTTCATTGTCATCACCGACACTCATGCATCCGCCAAGCGCTATTGGCTACAGGGAAATTGCCACCTGAGGGGGATTAATTTTTTTGGTGGCCATATTGAAGAGGGTGAGCGTGCCGCCGAGACAGCGCTTCGAGAGTTCATGGAAGAGATTGGTAACCGTGAGCTGGAGTCTAAGTGGCATTTAGATACAGACACCGCCCCACAGCTCGCCACTTCTATAGATAGGTTACGGAATGAGCTGATACCGTTATGGCCAGATCGGGTTCACCGTTTTCCGTTTTACTCGCTGCGTATGGGGCGAGAACGCATCGCTGAATGCTACTTTTTTGAGCTCTGCATTGAGAGCTTTAACGATATTATTGCCCGGCTAGAGTGGTTAGCTGAACACTCTCTGCATTGCGACAAACTCGATCGATCACTACCGGGGGCAGAGCCGCTCACTATGGAACAGCTAAACCAGCTCCGGCTAACTCAACCCTATAACCCCTTTATACGCTACTTTTTTAAGCAGCAGCTTATCCACACTTCGTCTCAGCAGCAGTGGGCAGAGCTGGCCTGCGCGATTGAGTGTCACTTACGAAACTGGTTTACCGTGTCTGAGCAGGCGCTCACTGCCGAATTTTTACTCCCTGAGCCCGGTGAAGTAGCACAGGCACTGCGTTATAACCGCACCTTAATGATGAACCTTAACCTCTATTACGGAGAGTCAGAACCGCTCTGTTTGACACTGCCCTACCCCGAAGCGGGACTGTTTATGCGCGAGAGTAGCGCCTCATCACCCGACTTTTATCACTGGCTCCCGACCCTGCGCCTTCGTCCCGGTATTTGGGCACTACAACGGTGGCAAGGTGACGGTCAAACCATTGCCCAGCGTAAAATCGTCATCTCTTTGCCACAGGGCACGACCGTAACCCTGCCGTGGCCGCTACCTAAAAACGCTATAACCGCGACCGATCTAGCTGAAAAAAAGTTCACGCTACCACCGCAATGGGACTCTAACCTCAACCAAAACCACATTAACCACTTTAAACAGCAGCAGTGCTGGAGTCGGGAGCAGCTCATTGAGTACTTTAATCGCTTCTTACCTAAAGATAGCGAACTTAAAGAGAGTGAAGCCGTCGTCGATCCTGCTCTGATTAGCGACCATTGGCACGATGAAGATGATCTGGCACACCAATGCATTAACCACTACCCGCGTTATATTCTCGACCAACTCACTGACTATCTACTACAACAGAGCGACGATCAGATCACCCCGATAGATGTCGAACAGTGGCAGCGACTGATTGCACCTAAATTGCTCTATTCACTCCAATCCCGACTCCAGTTTCAACGCCTGAGCCAGAGTGAACCCCGCTTTATCTTGCCGTTTGATCCACTCAACGGTGTCGATGCCCTCTCTCGTCTGAATCAACTCACACGATACCCTTGGCCCGGCCATGTACTTGAACAACTCCCCGGGCAGTTTCGCCAAAATCACCCTAGTTTTCGCAACCTCATCTGTCCGTTTGAGACCCCCGAATCGAAACGAATCGGCCTTAATCTCTACCTAAGTGCCGGCACAAGCGTTGATGTTGAAGGCAGACTCACCCCGGCACCCGACGGCCATAATGCCATCGGTCATGCAGCACAACTGGTACCGTTTAGCGCTCACAATGATGCACCTCGGGTGATGATGGGCGCCAAAAACATGAAACAGGCGGTGACACTCAAACAGCCTGAGCCTCCCCTGCTGACGACCGGTAACGAAGCCGAATGGATCACACGGTTAAAACCACTACATCGACTCGGCTTGATTGATAGCGAACACGCTCTAGCCGATGGGCGCAACCTGCTGGTCGCTTATATGCCATTTGATGGCTGGAACTTTGAAGATGGCATGGTTGCTAACCAAAGTTTGCGCGAGAGTGGTGACTTCACCTGGCTCAGTGATCGCCAGACTGCCGGCCACTATATTCAACCGGGTTGGGAACCGGATTTAACCCCCAGAAAAGATTTTGATAACGGACTACGGCAAGTGGGCAGCGAGCTCTATCCGGAAGGCAAAGAGGGTGCCATTATCGGCTGGTTTCGCCATTGTAGCAGCGGCACCACAGCCCCTCTGCGCCTCGCCCTAACGCATCCGGTCACGCTGTTAAAGTGTCACTACACGCCACCACGCCATACAGGCTGCGGCGGCTATTTGAGCTGGGAGAGCGAGCGCCGACTACCGTTGACAATCGGCGATAAACTGATGGCACGACACGGCAATAAAGGGGTGATGACCCGCTTTGTGCCCACCGAGCAGATGCCGCGCCTGCCGGATGATCCTAAGCTTCCACCATCGCTGCGGGGCAGAGCCGTTGATTTGGTACTGAACCCCAACGGGGTGATTTCCCGCATGAATCTCGGCCAATTGATTGAGACCCAACTGACACTTGCTAATGCGTTAGGAGAGACTCCGATTGTCACCGAAGTCGGTATCCAACTTACCGAAATGGAACGACAAGCAATGCAACAACGGTTTCAACAGCATCCGGCTTTTGATGAGCATGGACGGATTCCGTTACAGCTAAGCGATGGCACCACCACCGAATTGGGCGTTGTGGTCGGCTGGCAATTTTTTATGCGCCTGAAGCAGTCACCGCTGCTCAAAAGCCATGTTCGCGGTCAGCCCAAACTAAACGACTCCCACTACGATACCACTACCGGTCAACCCTATGGTGGCAAACGCCACGGTGGCGGCCAGCGCATCGGTGAAATGGAGATTTGGGCACTGGCGGCCCATCAGGCCGACCACCTGCTTCAGGCGATATTGACCGATAAAAGCGATCCCACTCAACAGAGCTGGCAAGCGATTTGTGATCACCTTGCCGCACTACCTAACTGGCCGGAGCCTAAAACAGCGAAACAGCGGCAGGCGCTGCAACCATCGCTTATCCCCGGTTTTTTGCTTGAGCTGGCACATAACACCTTACACTATCGTCCGAAAAGCGCCACAGATTGGCAAACCACCCCAAAAATCATCAACGCAGCTACCCTTGAGTTGAACAAAAAGGGCTCATTTAGCGGCTCCTTTCGCTGTAGCAGATCCGGTTGTGACTATCATCTAGCTCTCACTCAGGGGATTAGTGTCACCGAACGCGGCAAACTGCAACTGACACTTGAGGGGTGGTTGCAGCACCATGCTACGCATTGGCACCAACTAGAGCTGCATGAGCTCGATGCCTGTTTAAACCGCGTTGGAGATAACCCATTCGCCGAACAAGCGGTCACGCTCTATGCCGAGGATAAAGCGTTCACTCTGGAACTGACCCGTAAACCGGGTAAATCGCCCAATCAATTCACCCTCAATGGCACTGTGTCATACAACGATGAGAGTGTCGGACTGAAACTTAACTGGCAAAGGGGTCAAGGCAAAAACAGCCCTACCTTCAGCACAACCGATATTAAGCGTGCCGAAATCCGCTGCCCACGCCGACTGCACGGTTCCGCAACGCCCGATATAAGCGCCCAAACCGACCATCAAACAACCTTAAATCCGGTCAGTGGCGGTCTCTACGACCCCGCTATTTTTGGCGAAAGCGGCACACAAGTGGGTCTCATTGAACTAACCCCAAAAATCGTGGTTCCGGTACTGCCACCACGCTACCGCATGAGCTCACAGCAACAGCGGCAACTGCAACAAAAAGTCGAACAACTCGGCTATCTACCTCGCCCCGAAGGGCTCGATAGTGCCTATCTACAACTACTTAAAGCAAAAAACGATGCTGATAAACTCATCCCCTCCTCACTGTGGGACGAATGTGTCACGACTGCTCTCCAAGGGTTAAGCGACCCGACAAGCGCCACACTACTTATCGCCGCAGCACAACCCCACACACTTGAATCGGGCTATATCGAAAAACCGGTATTATCAGCAACCCTCACAGCCGATCTCTATTGGGGGCTCAAAACGCTGCGCGATGGTCGTAAAGGTTCCAAACCGGTTAAAGGGCTATTAGAGCGCTTAAAAGGCAAATTTGGCCTGTTACGCCGCCACGGTTTAGGGCGGCGGGTCGATCTCTCTGGCCGATTTGTGATTGTGCCCGACCCGACGATGGCGTGGGATGAGTGTGGCGTGTCGCCCAACGCACTGGCGGTACTACTAGGTAAACAGATTGCACAGTGGTTTGTTCTGCCACTACAACCCGATCTGCCCGATAAGGTTAAATCGGCGCAGCATTGGCAAAAAATGGGAGCCCGTAGCCACCTGCCACGCGATATTCACCCCGATGAAATCACCATCATTGCCAGCTATCTTGAAGCCCATCCTGATCTCCATCTGCTGCTGAATCGTGCCCCTTCACTACACCGCTATAGCATGATGGCATTTCGACCTAAATGTTTGCCGATAGACGATGGTGCCGTTTTGCGCATCCACCCGCTGGTCTGTAGCGGTTTTGGTGCCGACTTTGATGGCGATGAGATGAGTCTGCATCTGCCACTAACTGAAGCCGAACAACAGCAGGCAAAACATCTACTCTCACCACTCGCGCCCCATAACCTGCTCTCGGTAGCGGATGGTCAACCGCTGGCCGGATTCAGTCAGGACTTTGTGTTGGGTTTCTATCTGGCGGGTGAGAAGAGATCAAGTCGGCAGGCGATAAAAACGCTACTGCCAGAGCCCTGCTGCCAAGAACTTCTAGCTGCAACCCATTGGGATAAAAAAGTGGGCGCAAAGCTCATCAACCATCTCTGCAAAACACATCAAACCGAAGCCGGCCAGGTTATTCCCGCACTAATGCGCAACTGCATGGAGCTTGCAACGCGCTATGGGGTCTCGTTCGGCTATCTGGAGCTATCTCAACTCGCTCAAAACCTACCGCCTTTTGATTTCAGTATCGACTACCTTAAATGGGCACAACCACCTGAACCAGAGCAGGAGCCAAAGCCGATAGAGTCGGCCGAACCTAATAGCGCACTGAATCGCAGAGTCAATGACGCGGTTCGCCAGCTTGCAACCCAATGGCAAACCGATTCCGCGCTCGGTTTTGCTCTGCTTGCCCACAGTGGCGCTCGGGGGGGTGCGGAACAGACCCGTCAGGTTCTGATAGCGCGCGGCGAGTTAGATGGCGGCATCATCGGTTTTGATCGCCATGCCGCCCGATTTGAACACGCCAGCACACTGGTCAGCGGAGTCGATGCAGATGAGCAGTTTTGGGGTGCGTTCAATGGCCGCTCCTCGATGATTGATAAAAAGCTCGGCACCCCACAGGCCGGTTACCTTACCCGTCAACTGGTTTTGGCAGCTTGGGGTTGGACCGTGGTCGATGAGGATTGTGGTCAGGTTTCAGAGCGATCACTATTAACCTGCCAACTGCATAGCCAACAACAGCGCCGCGCTATCTGCCGCCACTGCTATGGCGAACCGCTTAACGGCTCGCCGCCGCACTACCCCTATCCGGCAGGACTCATCGCCGCCCAATCGTTTGGCGAACGCGGCACGCAGCTGTCGATGCAGAGCTTTCATACCGGTAAAAAGGCGATCTCTCTGGCAGGGGTACAGCAGATTATTCTCAGAGCCCGTCAAGGTGAGCTTAAGCCCGACGATTTTGTAACCGAACTTAGCGACATCAGCGCCTATCAAAAACTCGATCGACGCCATCTTCAGCTTATCGCTCTGGCACTGGGGTGGCAGAGTCAATACCTGAGACTCGATCAGTTACTGGTCGGCTACCCGCAGCAGTTTGCCAATGTTGAGACCGATCTTAGTCAGCCATTAGCTGAATCCCCACTACTCCAACTACTGACCGCACACTGGGAGAGAGACCGTGGCTAACCAATATAGCCGGGATAAAACCCAAAGCCAAAAACGCTACACCACTCAGGAACAACGCCAATATCTGGACAATAAACGAGCCGCAACCCAAGGCCAACACGCCAGCCAGGCACGCGATCAGCTCAGTCAGGCGGCCGAACTGCGGCAAGAGTCGTGGCAAGATGAACTGCCATATGCCGAACTGCCCGATAGCGATCTCTTATTAGATATAGAGTATGACCCTGATGAAACGCGACCTGAAGAGCCGGCAGATAGCGATAAACCTAATCGAGCCGTGGACGCCTTCTCCCCGCCTTCGTCCCATATTAACGCTATGGTCATTGAGCCAGAGCAGAGTTACTGGTTGGAGGTAGTTGAATACAATGGCACCATGCAGTGCCGCTTTCGTCAACCTGACTGGTTAAGTAACCCAACGCCCCAAGGGACAGCCCGACGCACCGTTGAGCGTATCTTAACGACGACGGCCTCCTGGCTGGAGCAGCATGGACAAGACTATCTACGCGAACCGACTGCGGAACACTATGCCCGGTTACAAGGAGCGTATCATAAAGAGATAAAAACCGAATCGATTGTCACTAAAGAGGGGCTCATCACTAAGTTAGACCTATTACCCGACAAAACGGAACCGAAAAAGTCTGATCTTAAAAATCTCAACACCGATTTAACCCGGATTTTCAATCATAGCTACCTCATCTGGCCACAGCAGATGGCACTTCCTCTGACGATTTGGCTTGAAAGTGCTGACTATAGCCATGCCTGGATCGCAGAAGTGCTTAATGCCTATGGTACCTTTAAGAAGAGATCATTTGACTGGTTTCAAATTGCGACAGAAAAACAGGGGATTCGCTACGCTGTATTGACCGATCTATTAAAAAATATCGGTAACGGTGTTAATCTGGCGTCAATCACAACCTACTTACAAAAATTGAGCGAACCGGAGTAAACCATGGCAAAAGAAGCGCTTCGTATCTTTGGGGAGTGGGATGACCACTCACTACAGGATGCAGCAACTGAGTTATCCACCCAGGAGGGTATTGGTTTTATCGCTATTCCTGCCGGGGATGAGCTCTCCGAATGGTTAAAACAGAAAAAAGACGACACCTGCCAACGCTGGGCTATCCTCTACGCCACTGGCGACAAACCCGATAGCACGCAACTGCTACAAAACCGCTCCACTGCGATTGAGCAGAGCGCCCTGTTTCGCCATCTGCAGCTCCCTATCGCTGAACCGAATGAGGGGTGGGTAGTCTGGTTAAAGCGGCAACTTAATGATTGGCTGTTTCCCGATGCGTGGTCGAGTGAAACGGCTGATCTGCAACAGGTCGGCTCATTAGTGGCGATTGATCCGAAAGATGCCACCACCCACTTCATGGTCGGCAATTCCACCCAACTCACACAACTACTGGATCAGCTCGATACCATTAAACGCCGGTTTCGGCTACAGATTGGCGGAGCTGTCGGAGAGCGGCGCAAAAAAGTCCATGAAGCATTGAAATATCTGCTCGATAAAAATTGTAAGACAGAAGAGTCCAAACTCTATGCTGAAATAGCAAAAGCACTCAATAGCGAAAGCAAAGCCACAATTAACCGCACTTTTGCCCAAGTCCAACCGGAAGGGCTGCCCAAAGTGCTGGTCATGGGGCCATCGGGCGCAGGCAAATCCTTCGTTACCCACTATCTGCGCCGCCGCACTTCGGCCAAACCCAGAGAATCACTTTATCGCCCCTACAGTCGGGTGGTGATTCCCGACTATCTCGGGGCTGAAGAGCGGCTGGAGTATGATCTGTTTGGCTACCGCAGTGGCAGTTATACCGGTGGACGCGATGAGGGCGATATGGGACTGCTGCTAAACCATATTGGTGGGGTGATCTTTATGGACGAAATTGGCGAGGCCTCCCCTGCCCTGCAAGCGAAGCTATTAGCGTTTATGGACGATTATCAGGTCAAGCCACGCGGCTGGTATGGCGAGGGGATATTCTGTCCGGTACTGTTAGTCGCCGCCACCAATAAGCCGATTGATGAGTGGGCCATTAACGATGAAAGCACAGAGGTTAACGATAAACCCCGTTTTCGTCACGATCTATTTCAGCGCTTTGATACCGTTATTCGTCTGCCGGGATTAAATGACAGGCGCGATGATCTACCGCCAATTATTGATGCACTGCTACAACTCGACTCGGTCAACCCTAACCAAGCGGTTAACGCTATCACCACAGGTGCTGTGAGCTACCTGCAACAGGTTGACTACCAGCAGGGCAACTTTCGTCAACTACGCCGCCTGCTGATGCAGGGGTGTCAACGAGCCATTCAACGACAACAGGCCGTTATCCTTAAACAGGACATCGAGCATAGTTCCCCATCAAAGGCGTAAAAAAGCAGTGGAACCTGTGTCGCAAAAGAGGCTAAAATTAACCTCGATTCAGAACCCCCCGCTATTCTCAGTCGATTTGGCTGAAAATCGGGGAGGTTCTGAATTTTTGTTCCGTAACTTGTTGAGCGCAAAGGGCGCTTTCAGGGGTAGGGGCCGAGAGGCATATCCTTACCGGTAGGGGTTGGAACACAATGAAAGTCCATTGACTCTGGATTAATGGGCCGAGAGGCATATCCTTACCGGTAGGGGTTGGAACCTTCTATTTTGACCAACCATAGCGTACTGGCTATGGCCGAGAGGCATATCCTTACCGGTAGGGGTTGGAACAATCCTTTAGATAAATAGTTCTCGGCACCCGCCGAGAGGCATATCCTTACCGGTAGGGGTTGGAACACAATGAAAGTCCATTGACTCTGGATTAATGGGCCGAGAGGCATATCCTTACCGGTAGGGGTTGGAACCTTCTATTTTGACCAACCATAGCGTACTGGCTATGGCCGAGAGGCATATCCTTACCGGTAGGGGTTGGAACAATCCTTTAGATAAATAGTTCTCGGCACCCGCCGAGAGGCATATCCTTACCGGTAGGGGTTGGAACTGTATTAGCCTCGCTTGATAACGAGTTTAAACTGCCGAGAGGCATATCCTTACCGGTAGGGGTTGGAACTGGTTCGGACATAAATTCATCCTCATGTGATTGCCGAGAGGCATATCCTTACCGGTAGGGGTTGGAACTCAATAGAACAGCTAATCGGCATTCCCAATATAGCCGAGAGGCATATCCTTACCGGTAGGGGTTGGAACCTTTTCGCCAAACCCAACTTTGTCCGTAGACATCGCCGAGAGGCATATCCTTACCGGTAGGGGTTGGAACTTTCAGCGACTTGATAGCTACTTCTACCCTCCAGGCCGAGAGGCATATCCTTACCGGTAGGGGTTGGAACCTTTGTCGGGTCAAACCTCTCCTTTTTAGAGCCGAGAGGCATATCCTTACCGGTAGGGGTTGGAACGATTTCCGCATCAACCTGCCTATAGGTGTGTGTGCCGAGAGGCATATCCTTACCGGTAGGGGTTGGAACTGTATGTCTGCAGTACCTCGTGTTAACGAGCCGAGAGGCATATCCTTACCGGTAGGGGTTGGAACCATAGTCAGACAAGTCAAACTTCAAATATGGGCCGAGAGGCATATCCTTACCGGTAGGGGTTGGAACCATCTTTCTCTGTAATAACCAATAGCTCCATGCCGAGAGGCATATCCTTACCGGTAGGGGTTGGAACATTTTCTAATAACTCTCGTATTTCAATCATTTGCCGAGAGGCATATCCTTACCGGTAGGGGTTGGAACGGGTGGCAACACCCAGCCTGCCACTGCTGGCTATTGCCATCAACTGTAATTACACTATAATTACAATCAACCATCGCTAGGAGAAGGAAAATGGCGCAATTAATTCAAATTGGTAACTCGCAAGGCATTCGCATTCCAAAGCCGATAATAGATCAAGCCCAACTAAGTGGTGCTGAGCTTGAGCTTGAGATTGTGCAGGAAGGGTTATTAATTAAACCGAAAAAAAAGGCGCGTTCAGGTTGGCAAACCGCCATAGAAGAGACACTATCCCGCAATAAAAAACAGGAGGTCGATCAGGAGTGGCTCAACGCCCCCCTTACTGATAATAGAGAGATAGAGTGGTGACACCAAACATCCAACGATTTGAAGTCTGGCTTATCGGACTAAACCCCACCACAGGAAGAGAGATAAACAAAACACGCCCCTGCGTTATCATCTCCCCGAATGAGATGTCAGCCCTATCAACCGTCATTGTTGCCCCGATGACCACAAAAGGCTTTACATACCCTTGCCGGGTGCCGGTAGAGTTTCAGCAAAAAAACGGACTGATTTTGATTGACCAAATCAGAGCCCTTGATAAAAGCCGCTGTATAAAAAAACTGGGAATAATCGATCAACCAACCCAACACGCCCTGTGCCAATGTTTGCAAGAGATGTTCGCCTACTAAAAAAATCACCCGCCACAAACTTTACACCCCCGCTTTGAATTGGGACTGATATTTTTATGTGAGTTTCTTTTGTTGGTGATACCCAACGGTATCAACCCCCATTAGCCCACAAAAGGAGCACAGCTATGTCTTTTAAGCGTCGTTTTACCCAACTCTTCACTCGTTCAAAGCCACAGGCCACCCGACTACCGAACCAACCTGTGGCTGCAAATCCCCCGCCAACACTATCTGTACCACCGATCACGCCACCGCTACACAGCGAGGTCTTTATCGATACCGATAACTGCTTTGGGGCGCTAAACCAGATCAATCGCGATCTGGCACTGCTCTTTTTGCACCATCCTCAGCAGCTCGAAGCGTTTATTCAGCAGCAGATTGGCGGCACGCTCACCTTTCGTTACTACGGTAACCCTGCGTTTCTGATCCAGCGGGGATTTACCCGCCCGCTACAATCCAACCCTTCGACACACCGGGGCAAAAACTCCGATGACATTCAGATTGCCCTCGATGTGGCTCATCTGCCAGCCTCGGTGACATCGGTAGTGATTGTTAGCGCCGACAGCGACTTTATTCCGGTAGCTCAACGCTGCCAGCAGCAACAGAAGCAAGCGATTATGGTGCCACTTGGCCGTTTTAAGCCGCACAACTACGGTGAATATGATCGGATCATCAACCCAGATAGGCTGATTCAGCAGTTGCAGCAGCTGGTTGAGATTCGCCACAACGATCACAACCCGCCACAGCCCGCACTACCGAAAAAGCCATCCTCGCCTCCGGTACCAAAGAGCCAACACCGCTTAAAGGCCGCGCAAAAGATCGCCGTGCGTAACTTTTTGCACGATGAGTTGCGCGAGCGCCACCAACTGAATCTGGCCGAAACCGGCTATCAGCTGCGGCAGCGTTTTAACCTGCATGACCACCACTGGTACGGTTATGGTAGTTGCAAAAAGCTCTGTCTGGCTCTGCTCGATAGCGTTAAGCTGGATGAGACGGGATACAAGTTGCTGCCACGCTAACTGCGCCTAAACCGTTCACCCTCTTCCCCCGAAGAGGGTGATTTACAAAATAAAATTGTGAGTTTCTTCTATAGGTATCTTTTTTACCCACACCGGAGATACCGCCATGAAGAGCCCGCAAAACTTTGTTGTCGCTTACGATGTCAGCTCCAACAGAGAGCGCAGCCGCATTAGTAAACTGCTCGAAGGCTACGGTTTTCGCGCCCAAAAGAGCCTGTTTGAGATCCGAGCTGACAAAACCACACTACGCCGCCTGACCCGTGCGCTACAGGCGCTGAATCTGACCAGTGGTTTTGCCCGCATCTACCCGCTCGGTTATCGCGTTGCCCCGGTCTCAATTGGTGAAGCACCGCCCGCGAGTGATGCCGACTCGCTCTATCTCTGCTGAGAAGCTATTTACTCTCAATTTATTTGTGAGTTTCTTAAATAAACAGAACAACCGTTAAACCGGCAATTATTTATCGGTTTCCTAGATAACCCAATCCCCCCTTTAACCTATCTTCCTAGGAGTGAGCCATGCGCCATATCGACCGTAACATTATGAAAATTCTGCGTCCGTTTTTGAAGCAAAATAGTGCATTAAGCATCGAAAACGGTTCCAAGCACAACAAGCTGCGCCACCGCCTCACCGGTGACTGGCTGCTGCTGGCCGGCTCGGTGAGCGATCATCGGGCTATGAAAAACTTTCAAGCCGATCTGAAGCGTTTCGTCACTACCGGCGAAGGCTTTATCTACCGTCAGACCGGTACTTTACCGTTGCAATCTGCCTAAGGAGGCTACGATGTGGTTCCCATTTACCGCTATTTTCTCTTCGCCGACAACACCCGCTCCGGCTCAGACTTTACACAGGCCAAAGCCGGTGGTGACCCCTCCCCCTTTAACGACTATCATCGATCCACAAGGCCAACAGCGTCAACTCGATTCGGAACTGGCCCGTGGTGGTGAAGGGAGTATCTATCCCCTGCAAGATCGGCCTGAGGTGTTGATCAAGCTCTACCACCCAGAGGTGTTGCAAAAGCGTGGTGCGCTGTTGCAACAGAAGGTTGAGCAGATGACCACCCTTGCAACGACCCTGCCCGATTCATTGAGCTGGCCTAAATTGTCGGTCTTCCACCCGAACCATCCCGACCGCTGGCTCGGCTACGCCATGCGCCGCATGGAGGGTAAACCGATGAAGCTAATGGCGCACGCCGTCGCTTATCGTAAACACTTTCCCGGACTGGATCGGATTGCGATGGTGAACTATCTGCTCCAGCTGTTAAAGCTGCTCGATGAGCTGCACCAAAAGCAGATTTTTATTGGCGACTACAATCTCAATAACATCCTCTGCCAGCCGGGTAGCAATCGCGTCGGCTTAATCGACTGCGACAGCTATCAGGTTAGCCTGAATGGTAAGCACTACCCCTGCCCCGTCGGCAGTCCCGATATGACACCGGTCGAGCACCATGGCCAATCGTTTGAACAGCTGGTCCGCACCCCAGAGAGCGAACGCTTTTCGGTCGCCATGATTCTGTTTAAGGCGTTAATGCTCGGTCGCCACCCCTACGACATTGTCGGGGGGGATGATCCGGTGACTAACCTTAAGCGCGGGAATTTTCCCTATGGCAAGGGCAAATATGGCATTCCAGAAGGACATTGGTACAACATCTGGAGCCATATGCCCCACAAGCTTAAGTCGATGTTTATCTCCACCTTTACTGACGGCGTTCACGATCCGGCACTGCGCCCTACGCTGCAGCAGTGGCATGACGAGCTGAAGCTCTATCGCAAGAATATGCAGCGCGACTGGCACGATACCCGGGTGATTCCGCCTGAACCGAAGAGCAGTGAATACCGGGGCAATCGCAGCGATATCTCCCGCGAATCGTGCTAACCCCTAACCCTGTTCACCTGAGCGGCACCCCTTGCCGCTCTTTTTTTGTCTAAACCACTGAGGAACCTAGCTATGTGTACCCTCTCTATTCTCTTTAACCTGCTTATTCTCGGCCTGATCATTTTGGCCGCTTTGAAGATGAACATGTAATTATTTGTGAGTCTCTTAATTAACTGATGCCCTACGGCATCATCTGACTATCATTCATCTCTATCACACTACGGAGTTATACCATGAACGATCTGATCGACAACCCCTCTCCCCGCTGCGCTTGTGCTCTGGTACTCGATACCTCTGGCTCTATGATGGGCGCTCCCATTGCTGAGCTCAATCAGGGTCTGCTGGAGTTTATCCACACCATTAAGGAGGATGATACCGCCGCCTACTCAGTTGAGCTGGGTATCTTTACTGCCGGCGGTCAGGTGCAGGAGCTGCTCCCTTTCACCACGCTGAACGAGCTGGAGACGCTCGCCCCTCTCTCCGCTCGTGGAGGAACACCACTGGGCGAAGCGGTCGAGTTGGCAATTAAGCGGCTAGATGAGCGCAAGCAGGCCTATAAGCAGAACGGTGTGCCCTACTATCAGCCGTGGATGGTGATGATGAGCGATGGTGAGCCCACTGATACCTGGCAAGGGGCAGCGGCAACGGCGCGGATGCTCTCCGAGAGCCGCAAGCTGGTTTCGCTCCCGGTGGGGGTGCAGGGGGCTAATCTTAACACCCTCGGCCAGTTCTCCCATCGTGGCGCTAAGGCGATGGCCGGGCTGAAGTACCATGAGTTCTTCCAGTGGCTCTCAGCCAGCATGAGCCGTGTCTCAACTTCAGCTTCCACCAGCTCTGCGGTCGCGCTGCCGCAGACCGCTTCGTGGGACACCATCTAGTGGGCGCACTGCATAAGTGGCTGCATCTGCCCAATCCTGCGCCACCATCGGTACCGTTAATGGCTGCCGATGCGTGGCAGATCATGGAGGAGGCGGTGGTGGGGCTGGCTCACCGCCGTGTCAATCTTCCTTGTCAGGATGCCGTCCGTGCCGTGAACCACCCCCGTCCGGCGCTGGTGGTCGCTGACGGTGCCGGTAGTTCGCCGCTGTCGCATCAGGGCGCCCAAGCGGTCGTGGCCGGATTGATTCGCCTGTTTGAAACGCTCGATAAGCCGCTCTATGAGCTGCTTGATGCCGCCGACACCCCCGATAGCAATTTGGGACGTAGCTGGGCGCTGGTCATCGTTAAGCACGCCATGGGCTTGCTGACCGATTTGGCAGCTCAGCAGCAGCGTTCCGTCAGCGATTTTCGTTCCACTTTGCTGGTAGTGCTGGCCGGACAGCAGCGGCTCTTGTGGCTCAAGGTGGGTGACGGGGCGCTGGTCATTGAGCGCTGTGCCCCCTCTGACACCGAACCGTTCGAGTCGATGCTCTCAACCCTCGGTGAGGTCGGCAAGGGTGAGTTTGCCAATCAGACGCAGTTTCTCGATGCGATTGAACCGGATGATGTGCAGTCGGATCTGCTCGATATGGGCAATATCTGCGGCATGGCACTCATGAGTGATGGCGCGGCCGAACGCTTAATCTCCCACGATGGCACACAGGTTGCCGCTCGCTTAACCACGCTGTTACAGCAGTTGCGCCAAGGTCGTCTGGCTCGCTCAACCCTAACGCAGATGTTCTATGAGGAGTCATTTTGCAAGGGTACTAGCGGTGATGATCGCTCTTTAGCACTCGCTGCACTGCCGGTGACTTTCTGTGAAACGACACAGCCATCGCATGAGCCTGCCACTTCGTCTGAAGTGCAACCGGAACCGAAAAAGAGTCCCCCTCGTAAGCGGCGGCGTAAAAGCCGTCAATAGCCGCTAACCCATCCACTCTAACCGCTGCTCTGCTGCAGTATCTGCTACGGCAACTAGGACTCCCTCCGCTTGCCTAATCCCCCTCCTCTCTGTTACCGCCTGTTTTAGCAGGCGGTAATGCCCTCCTCTCTCTCAAAAATAGCTATTTCCCCCCTGTTTCCCTCGTTTTAGGCTTAAGCTATGCCATAATAGCGGCTATCCTAGACACTCTAAATTGAACTTAGCTATACCCATGAATATCGCTTATAAACCCATTATCTATCTACTCTGTAGCCAGGATTCTCCAACAGTGGAGTCGGCAGCACTCTTTCAGGTGATGAGCATTCGGCCTAATGATAATTCATCTAATAAGTCGGTAAAGCCCTACCAGCTGCTAGATCAGTTGCCGCTTGAGGAGATGCGGCAGAAGCGAAGTCAGATTGTTGCGATTCTCTATGATTTTGAAGCATGGGAAGGTGATGGCAAAATTGAGACTGCCGTAAAATATGATTTTTTTCGTTCTATCTGCCGCAAATTCTTTATTACCGAATTCAAGGGTATCCCTTTTTTTGGTATTGGTGATACAGCTGGGCGTTGGGGACTGACCTATGCCGATCTTCAATGTAGTGGAGTAAGTAAACTTAGCGCCAAGTTCTCAGAAGCTATGCGTGATCTTAATGTGGGCTATTTTGATAACCCTTTTCCACATCAAATTGAAGCAGAAATGTTCAAAGAGATTCAACCAACACCACCCATTTACACCGAAGATCGACTACGCCGCGCCATCGCTTCCACCCTTGGCTGGGTTAACGGCACCGTCACTCTTAAGGCAATGAGCAACGGGTTGTCGGGCGCACGGGTCTTTATCGCCTCAGCGCAGGATAAAGCACCGATTCTGATTAAGGTCGCGCCGTGGCTCACCGCCCAGCAGGAGTATAACGGCTTTCAGTTTGTGATCTCGCCTAAACTCAAAAACTACATCGCCAATATTATTCCCGTAGGCAACAATCTTGGACCAATTCTGATTCATGATGATCACAAAGGGGATGACGACACTATACATCTGAATGATCAGCTCGGTGTATTAGCCTACTCCATTGTCGGCTATACCAGTCAAAAGCCCAACATCAAGAGTCTCAAAGAGCTACTGCAACAGGCACAGCACCCAGAAAATCTGCAAACGCGGCTCAAACTCACCTTTAAGCGACTTATCGCCCAACTCCATAGCGAAGAGAGTGGCTTAAAGCCACAACAGCAGACACTGTGGGGCTGGCTTGGTGAAGCGCTCCCGATCCCCTATAGCGCCAAAATCGTTACCGATACCACTAAGCCGATTGTATTGCATAACTACCAAAACGCCCCCTATCGACTCAAACTCGCCAGTGCTGCCCGACTGGCGGAACTGGCATGGCACAAAATGTGGCTAGAGCTGCAACAGAACCATAAACAGCCGGTCACACTCGACAGCTTTGTGTTAACCGAACTCGACACTGCAACCCATACCCTACGCCTGCGCCACCCCAATCTCGGCTTTCGGATTGAGTGCCGCAGTACTGAGGCGATTAAAGCCGATTTTTGGGTACGGTTAGGGATGCCGGTCACGGTAACGGTTCAGTTTGATCGCAGTGCAACCGGTGCACAGGGTTATCGTAAACTAAAGGATAACACTCTCTACCCCCAGCTCTTTAACAGCTACACCGATACCACACCAGCGCTGCCCCCGCTTAGCCTCACCTATCCGGCCTATAGTGGCACCATTCATGGCGATCTTAATCTCGACAATATTATCTTTACCCTCAGCGAAGAGGCGGCCGAAACCAGCGGCGATAGCGGCTGGCTTATCGACTTTGAGAAGAGCCGCAGCGACGGCTTAATTGCCTTTGATTACGCCAAACTGGAGATTGAGCTGTGGCACCACACCCTGCTCGATGCCCTGCATCCGCTCATGCTGGAACTCGACAGCGAACCACGACAATCGCTGATTACCGAGCTACTAAGCGATATTGACAAAAGTGCAGACGATATCCTGCCACGCATTGAGCAGCGACTTAAAGCCTGGGTCGGTGACTGGATTACCCAAAGCCAACACTACCCCCGCTTTACCGAGCTGCTCAAGATTCACGCCACTATCCGTCAAGCGGCACTGAAGAGCCTCAAGAGCTCAACGCTGCCAACAGAGCTGTCACTGGCTCTGTCTCTCTATGCCTTTACCGCCATCAAATTCAGACCGGCTAAAGAGAGCGGTAAGCATCGTGAAGGGTTAAAGCAGATTGCCGAACACTACGCACAGCAGTGGCAACTTGGGCAAAACACCTCCTTGCCTGAAGTGGTGGATACAAATTGGCAGGACAAAATAGCCACACTATGCGAAAACGCCAGCGAGGAGCGGCAATGGCTGGAGTTGGATCGCACTTTAGTCGCTTTGACACAAAAACCGCTCGACTATGCTATTGCCACACTGCAAGGTTCGGTAACGCCACTTCATTGGGGCGAACAACAGGCGTGGGATATCGCTTCAACCGGCTCAGTCGCTAACATCACCCCTATCATCGGCTACCTTTGGCTTCAGGTGAAGCGCCTGCAGCAGAGCGAGAAGAGCATCGTGATTCCCAAAATCTCCTCCAGCGGCAATAGCTGTGGCACGGTCGATATTCTCGCAGCAGGGGGCTATAGCTTTACCAGCGATGAGGAGGAGATTCGGGAACGAATTGAAGCCGATGGCGGTCTCTTCTGCCGCCAGGATGAGGAGCGGGTATTGGTCGATAAGGTGACCATGGCGCGGCGCAAGGCGCTTAATTTAATGAAAGACCCCAAGCTCACCTTCGCCTCGATTTTGGCCAAAAAGGTACTGATGGGCTGTAGCCACGCCGTGATCGATATTAAATTAGGACGCGATACCAAACTGATTCCGACCCACAGTGCCTCAGTGCAACAGATCGAGACGCTGTGTGGTTTAAGCCGTGAACCCCCCAATCCGCTACCACAGATTACACCGGAGCAGTACCGGGCCGCTATCGATCTGCTACAGCCGTTGCTAACAGCAAACCATCTCTACGCAATAACAGCTAATGAAACAGACAATCATCTGCTAAAACTGGAACCACCGGAAAATAGCCCAGCTCCTACAACACATCTTCCTCGCCAGTTAAATCTGCTCTTTACCAATGCTGATACCCCTCAGTGTCGCGCTATCGGCCGCAAGCTGATTTTAATTCACTTAGAGCGGCTATTAGAGTCAGATACCCCGTTTAGCGATCTCCCCGACAAATGGAAACAGCTCTTTTATCAGCAGCTACCGCAGGCGTTGGAGATAACCCATCCCGATCAGGCACAACTGAAGCAGGCATGGAGTACGCTCAAAACGCAGCTACCCGAGCTTGAGCAAGATAGCGTTATAGCAGCGCTAAAGCGCCACCTTGTCGATAATAGACCCTCAGAGAAGTTACTCAACGACGATAACCTGTGCGCCTGTACAATCAATGCAGAGCATGATGGGACGATTACCTCAATCGATGCCAATGCTCTGGATCAACTATTTGAACGCCTGAGTGATACCGGCATTCAACACGATCCCGACGTCGGCATCTGGCTGCATAAGCTCCCCACTGAAGCGTTTTGCAAGGGCGATGCGCTATTAACCCTCTTCTATCGCCCTGATAACCCGTTTAATCCGCAACAGCTCCCTGCCTATCTGCAGCGCTGGCAACAGCAGGTGATTCTCGTTCACAAAAGGGATAACTCATGCGCTTAATGAGCTGGAATATTCAGTGGGCCAAAGGCGCTGATGGTCGGGTCGAGCCGGTGCGGATTGCAGACTATCTCACCGCACAACAGCCCGATATCATTGCGCTACAGGAGGTATGCAACAACTATCCTGCTAACACCGGTGACTCGTTTGCCGATCAACCGGCTTGGTTTGAACAGGCCTTCAGGCAGCAGTCTGGTGCGGTATGGCAGACGCTGTTTAGCCCGGCCACTGACCGTTTTCATCCCGAAAGCGGTCTGCGACAGCAGTTTGGGAACCTGATTGCCACCCACTACCCCATCGCGGAGGTGCGCCACCACACCTTGCCCCGCCCCGTTGACGCCGCTCACCCCGGCTCTCCCCGCGCAGCACTGGAGCTGCTGCTACAGACACCACTTGGCTGGATACGGTTTATCACCACGCATCTGGAGTACTACTCAACCCGGCAGCGCACCGCCCAGGCGGCCTACCTCTATCGCCTGCATGAAGAGGGGTGTGGCTGGCACCGTGATCCGATTACCCCGCCTAATATCAGTGACACCCCACTACGCACCCTACCGACCACCGACCAGACGCTAATTTGCGGCGATCTGAATGCACCACCGGATAACCCCGAAATTATGCAGCTGTTAGCGCCTGCTGAGCTGACTTGTGTCGGACTCTATGATGGTTGGCGTCTCACGCATCCTGATCAGCCCCACCCGCCGACACTCGGGTTGAATACTTCCGGCTTTAGTCGTGAACAAGCTTTTTGTGCCGACTATCTGCTAGGTAGTCGCTGCACCCTCAACCGAATTGAATCCTTCACTGTTGATGATCAGGTGACTTTCTCAGATCATCAACCTCTTATTATCGACTTTAAGGAACCCACCTGATGAGTTTTACCACCGCTTATGCCTTTGAGGCAAAGGAGATTCAGGGCTATATCCTCGACCGAACCCGAATGCGGGAGATGGTCGGCGCCAGTGGCATTATCGATTCGCTCTGCAACGCCCCCCTTGATCAGGCTCTTGACGCACTTAACCTGACCGAAAACAGCGACTACCAGTTCTGCCGTCGAGGTGGCGGCGGCTTTACCCTGCTGTTTCGTGAGAAAAATCAGGCGAGCGCCCTGCGTGATCTGATAAGCCTGATTGTGCCGCACTACGCTCCCCACCTTCCCTTCGTTCATGCCGTAGCCAGTGCGGCATCATCGCTAGAGGCGATTGAAGATGCGCTAAAACAGTTAAAAGTAGCCGAGCAACAACCCCAAGTTGACCTACCGCTTGCCGGCCCGTTAACCGAACGATCACGCCGTACCGGTCTGCCGGCAGTGGCACAACAGCACGGTGAGTATGTTGATGCAGCTGCCAGAACCAAACAGCGGTTCGCTATAAAAGATGACACACTTGCAGCCAAATTTTTAACTCAGGAGCAGCTTAACCATTACCGCTGGCCGGTCGATCTCAATCCCAAAGAGTTTAACGATAAAAGCGATCCAACAGACCGCCCCACCTTCCCCTATCTTGACGGCGCGGTACGCTATCTGGCGATTATCCATATCGATGGCAACGGTTTTGGTCAGGCGCTTAAATCCCTACGCGATGCGATTAAACAACGCGCTGATTATGCCGAAATTGAGTATGCCTTCTCACAAACCATTAATGAAATAGGCCAAACAGCGGCGCAACAAGCAACCACCCAAATACTCATTCCTGCGGCGCAAGATGGAGCTCTCCCCGCTCGTCCCCTGCTTCTCGGCGGTGACGATCTCACTCTGCTGGTTCGTGGCGATGTGGCACTGCCGTTTGCCACCGCCTTTATTGAAGCGTTTGAACGAGAGTCACAGCAGCAGCTACGCGATTTAAGTGAACTTTACACTATCCCCCTGCCCGATGGGTTTACCGCCTGCGGTGGTATCGCCTACATTGGTGCCAAGCAGCCGTTTTATCGCGCCTACCACCTGACGGAGAAGCTGTGTGATCGCGCCAAAACCCAGGCTAAAGCCGTTATCGCTCAAAATGGTGACAGGGTGCCTTCTGCCATCGCCTTCGATCGGATTACCAATCTAATGGAACAGGGATCTGGTAGAGCTGACTTAACCCTTGCCGGTGCCGTATATGCCACCGATACCCACATCAAAGGACTCCCGCCTCTCAATAACCTGCTCTCACTGCAGCGCGAAGTCGCTCAAGAGAGTGGTGAGTTACAGGGCTTAGTCAAAAAGCTCCACACCCAGTTAAGCCAGCAAAGTGGTGATGTTGCCCTCTATCGCCGCTGGCGTGAAACCCATTCCAAAGGTTGCGCAACGCTTGATAATCATCTGCACGCATTAGGTTCTGCCGATACCGATCGCCCTGTTGTTCGCTGCGCCCAGCAATATTTTAGCCCCTTAGGCGATGTTAAAAACCTGATCATGGTCCATAACCACCACGGAGAGAGCCACGATGCCGACACTCAAAATTGAACTACTCGACTACAGCCTGCCCGGCAGCGGCAAAGGTGACTCTGCTGACTTTGATGAGACAGTCAGACGCGATAGTGATGGCCTGCCGCTAATTGCCGGTAAACACCTTAAAGGGTTAATCCGTCAGGCGCTGCGCTGTGGCAGTGAGTGGGGCTGGCTACCGACCATTGCGGATAGCTATCAACAACCGGATGAGCAGAACAGGCCGCTTGACTGGAGCCGATTACTATTTGGCGCCTCGCTGCTCGAAGATGGTCGCAACCAGAGTGACACCCATATTGATGAGAGCGAACGCGGCATGACTGCCGATGAGGGCTACGCCGGCCGACTCCATATTAGTAACGCCCTGCTGCCTCAGGCGGTTGCCGACCATCTACGCAATCACCCGGAACAACAATCACTGCTGTTTGTCCCTATCGGCAGTAACCGCATTAATGAGTATGGTGCTACCGTAGAACATAGTCGCCGCCGGATTGAGGTGGTCATCCCCCTCACCTTCTACGCCACCCTCACCCCGACCGATGAGCTTCCTACTAACTGGCAAGCGGTGATTCAAACGGTGCTACCCCTGATTAGTGCCATCGGCAAACAGCGACGACGCGGCTATGGGCGTGCTCAACTGACTTTGCTCACTGAAGGAGTCTGAAGATGCTAATTTATCAATGCCACCTCACTTTAACCCTTGTTGATGATTTGGTACTTAGCGCCCATAGTGGCTCTCAGGCGGAGCACCACTGTCTTGACACCATTCCCGGTGCCAATCTGCTCGGTATTGCTGCCGCCAGACTCTATCGGGACAGCACTATTAACCGGGAAGAGCAGATATGGCTGTTTCAGTCGGGCCGGTGTCGCTTTGGTTATGGCCATTTAATGCTTGATGATCATCAGTGCGCCGAACCGACCTCTTGCTCATTTCATTATGTTAAGCGCGACGGCAATCCATTAGATAACAGAACGGCACTTATCGGTCAGCAGTTAAGGGATTGCGCCGATGCCCGTTTCCAACCAGAGGATGGCGTTCAGCTTAAATCGCTGCCGGTGACCCTGATTGATCCGCGTAACGGTGTCATTAGCGAACCCAAACAGAGTATGGATCAAAAGACGGCAATTAATCCTAATAATGATCGCGCCGCCGATGGCAAACTGTTTAACTACCGCTATCTGCTGGCCGGTCAACGATTCCGCGCCACACTGACCATTAGCTGTGATAATGAAAATGAGTGGCAGCAGCGCCAACCTCTGCTGGACAAACTCCACCAGGCACTACAGGGAACCAAACAGTTCGGTAAAAGCCGCAGTAGCGAGTATGGGCGGGTTGAAGTTACTGTAGGTTCATGGTCTCCTCTGCCCTCCTCCCAAAACAGTGACACCGTAGAGACCCTATCACTCCGCCTGCTGGCCGATATGGCCGCCTTTGATGCGTACGGTAACCCGACTTTCACCCCACAACCAGAGGAGATTGGTCTGCCCAAAGGCGATTTAATACCTGAACAGAGTTTTATCACCCAGCGCCGCTACAGCCCCTACAACGGCTATTTAAGAAGTCGTGATACCGAGCGACAAGTGATTGAGCGCGGCTCGCTACTGACATTCCGTTTTAGCGAACCACAATCACAGGCGACATTAGAACCCTTACTGGCTCAGGGACTGGGTGCCTATCGGCGTGATGGTCTCGGCGAAGCCAGTTTAACTCCGTTGCCACTGTCACAATGGCAAGGAGAAGTCACTGCGTCACAAGCTGTGCTGACATTAGCTCGCCCGAAGGGTGATTCAACCGCCAATCACGCTCTGATTGAGTGGCTAAAACATCAACCGACCGCTGCCAATCGTTATGACGACAGCAAGGTTCGTCGCCGACTTAGCGCCCTGCGCGATCTCTATCTGCAAATTAAGGCGTTTCATGGTCAACCGCCTGAGAGTGAGTTTGGACCCGGTCGCAGTCAGTGGTCGATGGTGCAAAATAGACTCAAAGAGGGAACCGACCGAAATGGAATAGCTAACATGCTTGAGAACGAACTTAAAGATGAGTTCTGGACGCTGGAAGCGTTACGCAGCGACGAAACAATCACCTTCAAAAGCTGGCTATTGGATGAAATACGCACCTCAGAACTGAACCTAACCGAACTGGCTCTGCTCGCGAAAGGAGCCAAAGAGGAGCGCAATCGTGCCGTAGCTCAAAAGGAGAAAAGTTGATGTTTACTACCACCACCTCACAACTCAAGATCGCCCGTCTGGTATTGGAAGCCGCTACACCGCTATCGATTGGCTCAGGGGAGTATGACCCGCTCTACGATACGCCGTTGATGCACGATGCTAACGGTCTGCCCACTATTCCAGCTACCGCCCTGACCGGAGTGCTGCGCCGGGCAGTGGCCGAGATAAGTGGAGATAGTCACTGTGAAGAGCGACTATTTGGCAGTGATGAGACCCCCTCGCCACTGCGGCTGTCTTTTGGCCATATTCATAACCATCAAAACAGAGCCGTTGATGGGTTGCTATTGCGCAGCGAAATCGAACATGATCCCATATTAAAACCGCTGTTAAGCTCCACCCCGGCAGTTCGTGAACGCAATCGCCTCAGCGAAAAAGGCGTAGTCGACGATCGTGGCAAATTTGATCGCAATATCACTCCGGCTGGTCACCGCTTTACGCTACAACTGACGCTTGCTTACAAACCTGAAGAGAGTGATCAGATTAACGCTGACTGGCAACAGCTACAACAAGCGGTGCAGTCGGCAGCACTGCGTATTGGCGGTGCCAGTCGCAGTGGTCTGGGCGCACTCAAGCTGCATCAATGGCGCGAACTGACGCTCGATTTAACCCAAAAAACCGGTCGGAACCTCTTTACTCAACTCTCGCCGCGTTTAAGTGATACCTTCTCGCAGGCCAAAATAGTCCCGCCCTCTGATACCTCACACTTACCCCAGTCGTGGCAGCAATTGACCCTGGTTCTGCAACCGATATCCACCTGGCGTACCGGTCATGGCGGTAAGTCATTAACTGATGCTGAAACCCGCGCCGATGGTAAAACTAAAGACCCCGATATGTTGCCTCTAACCGAGCAGATCGTAATCTGGCAAGGAGATCGGGCAACACTGCAATCGCACCTGCTCTTCCCCGGTAGCAGCATTAAAGGGGCGATAAAAAGCCGGTTTGAGTTCCACTACCGCTGCCAGTTGCTTAATAGTGAATTAACCGAAGAGGAACAAAATGCCCATGCTACTCAAACAATGCAGCAACTATTTGGCGCGATAGAAGATGACAATGGAGCACAGTTTGCCACTGCCGGTCAGCTCATTATTGATGACTGCTATATGGCTGAGCCCGAAAAAGAGCAGGTACAAAACCAAATCCATAACAGCATCGACCGCTATACCCAAGGGGGACGCCACGGGGCGCTGTTTACTGAACAATTAGTTAAAGAGAAATTAACTATCAACCTGATCATCACCTGTAAGCTGGATGAAGCGGCACAAAACGCCCTTAATGCAACTTTTGATGATCTAAAGCAGGGTCGGTTGGCACTTGGGGCGAGCAGTGGTCGCGGTCATGGCTATTTTCTGGAAACAGAGACAGAGGAAGAAGGAGATACCCCCCATGCAACAACTGATTGAACACTATCAAACCATCGCTAAAGCGCTGGCACTACCCTCTATGGCTCAGGGACAACTGCTTCGCAGTCACGAACAAATCGACCCTGCCGAACTGGGTACGGAACTGAATCGATACTCCGATCTAATCGGCGGCTGGTGGATATGGGAGCAGGCCAAAACGCCGCTGTTTGCCACCGACAGCCAAACTGAACTGCAACAGCAGCTAGCGGCTATCCGCTACCCCGACTACTGGCCTCTGGAGGGCGAGCTCTATGGCAGCGACTATGCTATTCGGTGGAGTTATCGTGATGGAACGATAACGCTAACCCGCACCGAAGAGCCGGAAGATAGCACCACCGGTGAGCCTGTACTGATCGATAGCGTCACCCTAATGGGTAAACGCCATACTCCTGGCAAACTGTATTATCGCCGCTACTGGTCACACGATTCTGGCCATGGGTTCCGGCCTATTGCCACCCGTTTTATTGGATTTTCTGCAACTCAAGGAGAACGATAGTGAGTGACGCGCCCTATAATTTTGTTCCATTATCCAACCAAATTGTCATCCCACTATGGGGCAGCGATGTGAGCCACACTAAACCCTTTGCTGATGGGATTAGTGGTGTCATTCCCTATACGCTCGAAGCACTCACACCCATAATGGTCGGCGGCAATCAGACCGGTCAGGCGCCGGCGACTATCCACTTCTATCAGGAGAGTGGTCACTACGCCATTCCTGGTAGCTCGATTCGCGGCATGTTGCGTAGTGTATTGGAGATTGCCACCTTTAGCCGCATGGCGCTGGTGGATGATCAGCGTAAGGCATTCCGCGATCTACAACATGATGACTATAAAGATTATTTAACTAACAAAAACCGTAAAGATGCATTTGAACCGTTGGCCAAAGGGGGATGGCTCAAATTCAATGCTGCCGAGAATATTTGGCAAATCACTCCCTGCGACTACGCCAAGATTGATCATCATCTATTAGGTATGGGTAATATCAAAAGTTTATCGATGACGGAAAAATATAATCTATGGCGCCCCAAACCGCTTACTGTCAAGTTTACTCCAGGCAGACCTGATAGACATAAACACAGTAAAGATAAGCACGGAAAAGATAAATATCTTTATTACATTAAAGCTGAATCCTTCAATTCAGGCAGTACTGATGGAACACTCGTTTTTACCGGCTCCTCACCAACTAAACACATGGAGTTTATCTTTTTCAATCCAACACATTCAAAGATAACGCTCGAACAGAAAGTGATGAATGACTTTCTTGAAATTCATAAGGATAGAGAAAATTGGAAATATTGGAAAAAACATCCTGAAATTCCGGTTTTCTGCCTTGTTGATAAAAATAATCCGAATCGAATTGCATCACTCGGATTAGCACAGATGTATCAACTCCCTTTTGCTAACAGTACCCATGAATTAATCTCTCATACCAAACCAGAACATATCCATTTTGACGAAAATGAGTTCGATTTTGCTCAACTACTATTTGGTGTTGATGGGAAACTGAAAGGACGTATTGATTGCCTTACAGCTCCATTAGAAGGAACAGAACAATGGGCAACTCAACAACAAGGTGTGCTCTCTGCTCCCAAATCAAGTTATTACCCAAACTACCTGACTCAAACAAAACGTAACCCAAACAATAATCTCAAAACAGCGATGGATGAGGATGCGACTATTAGTGGCTGGAAGCGCTATCCTGTACGCGATAAAGAATCACCAGTTACACACTCACCGAATGGTAATCTCGACACTGAATCGAAATTTACCCCTTTAGCTAAAGGCTCAAACTTTAACGGCAAAATTGTGTTTCATAATCTACTTCCCATTGAATTAGGTGCTCTGTTTTGGGCACTCACATGGGGACAAGACCCCAAATTACGCCATTCTCTTGGTCTGGCTAAATCTTTCGGGTTTGGCCAATGTCGCATTACAATTAACAATGATAATTTAAGAATTAAGCCAAACCACCCACAGCACCAAACGCAATCAATTGAAAATTATATTCAATGTTTCATGGTTTACATGAATCATCAATTAAAAAAAACCACCTGGCAAGATAGTCCGCAAATTACCCATTTATTAGGTATGGCTGATCCAGCTAATGCCGTAAAGTTTGAACAGCATGCTTCACTTAGTCACATGGAATTAAAGGATTTTACCCAAAACAAAAAGGACAAAAAGTCGTTACCGGTTTATCCAACCACTGCATTACTGCATCAACCAGATATAGAGCTTGTAACTGAATGTAGCGACTATTTAACAAAAAAACGCGAAGTTCCGCCTGAAGAAGCCGTAGCGTTATGGATAGAAGAACAAATTCCCATCATTAAGTCAGAGACAAAAAACGACAGCGACCTGGAGGCAATACGCAGCGTCAATATGGCAAAAGCATGGTTATTGCTTGAAGGAGATATAAAATCCGATGTGCTCAAAAACCTTCAGGAACGGTGGGCACAGGCTAATACTAAACCTTCCAAAAAAGCTAGCCAAATATATAACTCAGGAACCTAAGATGGGCAAAGTCACCACCAACATTAAGCTACGCAATTTCAATGACACCACCGCTACACCACTGGAGCTAAACAATGTGATTGTCGATAGCGGCGCCACCCTGCTCTGCCTCTCACCGCGACTGATTCAGCAGCTCAATTTAACCCGCATCCATAGCGTCAAGGTCAACACCTCTATGGGCGTTGAGCAACTTAGTACCTATGGCGCGGTTGAGCTGGAGATCGAACAGCGTAAGGGAATCTTTGAAGTCATGGAGCTAAAGCATCCGAAAATCGAAGCACTGGTCGGCCAGATCCCGCTTGAGCGGCTCGATTTTTTAATCCACCCCGGTATTAACCGCCTGATTCCAAACCCGGAGCACGATAACCAGCTCATTTTGGATCAACTGGTGCTCGATCTCTGGTAATCCGCTATGCCTTCTTCCTCATTACGACCACCACCCCATCTGCGCTGGCACCGAATTACGGCAGAACTGGTTTGCAACCGGGCACGGGGTTCACAGCAGTCACTGCTATCGGTATTTGAAGCGATGATGAAGCAGACCAGTGGCCAGTTAGCGCGCCACTTCCACTGCTCTAAAGACCACCTGGCGACACAGCTTAAAATCATCTTCCGCCTGCCGCACCGCTATGCGCTTAAACATCTGCCGATTATGAATCAACACCATCGGTTAGAGATTCGCCTGTTCGGTTCGCGCGGGCTGGCAGAGCAGTGGTGCGAGCAGTTTTGCCACCTCTTTTATAGCGAGCAGGTTAATAACTACCACCTGCTACGACTGAGTGAACTGAATACACTGGCTCCTGATCGGCTCTCACTGCCTCATCTGCCCCACACTGAAGTGGCACTGGAGTTTTTTACCCCCTTCTTTCAGCGTAAGGGACAGCGGGAGCAGATCGATCTGCCGCTATTTATCACCACTCTCGAAAATCGCCTTGGGACTCTGTTTAATCAACCGTTTGATCTCTCCTCTGTAACTGAAGAGGTCTATCTTGTGCCCTGGTACTGGCGTTATGAAAAACACGAACGCCAACCCAAAAGCCAACCGGGACGACAGTATCTTAATGGTGCGGTAGGGCGACTCTACCTTAAAGGCAATCTACAACCCCTGTTGCGGTGGCTGGTATTGGCTGAAGAGGTACAGTTAGGCAGTAAACTGGGATTTGGGTTAGGCCATTTTGAGCTACAACCGCTATCCCCGCCCTACTTTGCTCCCACTCTATTTAACCCTGCCACTTTAAACCATATTACCCATGACGCCTTAGAGCGCTATGATGATGCTGCTGAAGCATTGGCAAAAATTGGCGATAACAACGAACAGGCACTGGTCGACACCTTACTGGAACAGATGCGGGATACTGACCATTTAGCTGAGCCTCACACCGCTTATCTGCTTGAACGCCCCGACCATTCCCCACGCCAAATTGAACGGCTTCATCTGCACGAATTAACGCTCCATCTCCACCTTAATCGTCTGCTGCAACCCATATTTAATAAGCTGTTTACCCCCGACTCTATCGGTTATCGTAAAGGCTATTCGCGTGAAACGGCCGCCAAACGGATCCATCAGGCGATTGAAGCGGGTTATCGCTTTGTGGTGAAAGCCGATATTCACGACTTTTTCCCCTCTATCGATCTAAACCGGCTCACTCTTTTATTAGAACGCCACATTCCGGCCGCTGATAGTGAGCTGCTACGATTACTGCAACGCGCACTGCATACCGGCTACCGTTTAGGGGGGATTATCCATGAACGCAGTAACGGTCTGGCACAGGGCAGTCCCCTCTCACCGTTGTTAGCTAATCTCTATTTAGATGAGTTTGATCGCGCTCTTTGTACCGCACACCCCACTATGCGTTTGATCCGTTATGCCGACGATTTTATCTGTTTAGTCAAAGAGGAGTTTCAGACCGAGCAGGTGCTAGCCAGTGCCGAAGCTATTTTGGCTGACATCGGCCTGACACTGGCACCGGAAAAGAGCGAAATTCACCCGATTCAGGCCGGATTTCGTTTCTTAGGCATCGATTTTGGGGCCGATACCAACGAAGAACCCCCTGCCCCGTTACTAAAAAAACCGCTCTATGTGACCACTCCTGGCTATTTTTTAGGTGTGACAGGGGATGTACTCGATATTCGTCATCAGGGGAAATTGGTCGAGTCGCTACCGCTACACCGTATCTCAGAGTTAATCGTGCTCACCCACGCCTCATTCTCAACCAGTATGGTGCGAAAATGTTCCGAGCTCAATATTCCTATCGCCTTAACCATGCAGTCGGGCTACCACACTCTGACCATTACCCCGGATTCGGGACGCTATCAACAGATCGCTTACCAACAGGCGATTAAGTACCATAACATGAGTGATATTGACAAACTGGCGCTGGCCAAATCGTTTGCCTGCGCTAAAATTGCGACTTACCGTTATCTGTTTCGCCAGCGCTATCGCACCGGGCTTAATGAGCTACTCGATAAACTGAGCGAGACTATCGGTTCTATTGAAGCTGCCGAAAGCGTCAATGCGGTGCGTGGTTACGAGGGCATTGCCGCTCGCGCCTGCTTTGCTGAATTAAATCACCATATCTCTAATCCGGAATTTCATATCACTAAACGGGAACGAAAAAATCCTGACCGAATTAATTCACTACTCAATTTTGGCTACTACCTACTCTTCTCCCGTATCAATTTAACGATAAAAGCGATGGGGCTTAACCCCTATCTCGGTTTTTTGCACGAGAGCGGTCAGCGTTATGAGACGCTAAGCTGCGATGTTGAGGAGCTATTTCGGGCGCGCGTAGATCGGTTGATTATTCGGCTCATTAACCTGAAGACGATTACCGAAGCCGATTTCTATGAGCGTGAAGGCGGCGGACTACGCTTAAGCCGAGAAGCAACACAACGCTTTGTCACTCACTTTGAACGGGAAATGGCGACTCCACCACGGGGAGGAGATGAGTCAATGGGTAAATTGATTCATGCTCAAGCCGTTGCGCTGCGTAGCTTTTTTACCGATGATAAACCACTGCTCTTTTTTACCTGGGGGTCGGGATGGCGATTGTGAAAAAATGGGTTGTTAATCTGCCGGCTACAGGGCTAAAATTAACCTCGATTCAGAACCCCCCACTATTCTCAGTCGGTTTGGCGGAAAATCGGGGAGGTTCTGAATTTGTGTTCCGTAACTTGTTGAGTGCAAAGGGCGCTCACAGGGGTAGGGCCGCGAGGCATATCCTTACCGGTAGGGGTTGGAACAATTTAATTTTGCGCACTAGGTTTTCCTTAGAGGGCCGCGAGGCATATCCTTACCGGTAGGGGTTGGAACACAGCTTGCCGCTCAAGCTCACGGAGCCGCTGAGCCGCGAGGCATATCCTTACCGGTAGGGGTTGGAACTTAGGAGTCGAGGAGCTCAGTATATGAGCTCGCCGCGAGGCATATCCTTACCGGTAGGGGTTGGAACAGTTTCCACTTACCGTTCTCTGCAGTTTTTATAGCCGCGAGGCATATCCTTACCGGTAGGGGTTGGAACTTTTAGGAAGTTCTAGTTTCATGTTTCTCTCCGCCGCGAGGCATATCCTTACCGGTAGGGGTTGGAACTACTACTCTGGATTCTTTATTATTGAATCCTATTGCCGCGAGGCATATCCTTACCGGTAGGGGTTGGAACGATGAGCAGTAGTTAGTACTGGCTTTTCGCCAAGCCGCGAGGCATATCCTTACCGGTAGGGGTTGGAACGATAACTCTGTATAAGCCACGCTGTTGTTGGCCGCGAGGCATATCCTTACCGGTAGGGGTTGGAACGTTGTGTTTGCTCGTTACAATACTGTAGCCCTTTTGCCGCGAGGCATATCCTTACCGGTAGGGGTTGGAACTCATCTACGTCACGGTAGTATCCCCCAACTGCCGCGAGGCATATCCTTACCGGTAGGGGTTGGAACCGTCTTGATCATCACCATCTTCAAGATCATCATGCCGCGAGGCATATCCTTACCGGTAGGGGTTGGAACGCTTAAATATAGTTTGCATCATCTTCAGCTATTGCCGCGAGGCATATCCTTACCGGTAGGGGTTGGAACGCTTTCTCAGTCAATTCCAGCCCCAGAATTTTGCCGCGAGGCATATCCTTACCGGTAGGGGTTGGAACGGTGTTATCTCTAATGGATTTTTCAGGTTCTACTGAGCCGCGAGGCATATCCTTACCGGTAGGGGTTGGAACGTATTGTTTTCTTTAGAGTAAGTCTGTCGATTTGCTGCGAGGCATATCCTTACCGGTAGGGGTTGGAACGGGTGTTTGTGTATAACCGTATTGTAACCTTACGCCACCATAGCGTAAAAAGCCCCGAAAAATTTGTTTCACTACTCCCCTGATGAACCACAGAGGAGAACAGAGATGCCGAACCCCACCCTAGCAGCCGTATCACAGGCCTTTAAAGATTGGCGGGAGAACCCAGAAAAGAGCGCGCGAAGCCGAATTCCCGAGGCGCTGCAACAACAAGCCGTAGCGTTAATAGGCCACTACCCGGTGAGCCACATACTCAAAGCGCTGCGCATCAATTACCGTCAACTCAGTAGCTGGAAGAAGAGCCGGGAGGAGAACGACACCATCCCGGGATTCATCGCGCTTGAGCCGTCAGAGCCGACTAGCGAACCTCTTTTGGCTCTCAAGTGGACGACCGAAACCACTACCGGCCGGCCATTGAGTGTGGAGGGCGAGTTATCACCGGAACAATGGCGGCAACTGCTTCCCCTGCTCAGTCAGATGGGAGCTAACTCATGATCTACCTCACAGAACAGACTCCGGTGATGATAGCGACAGCACCGGCTGATTTTCGCCGTGGCATCGACGGCTTTGTCGCGCTGTGCCAACACCAACTCGGCCAACAGCCGCGCTCGGGCACCGTGTTTGCCTTTATTAACCGCTCTAAAACGATGATTCGCCTGCTGGTCTATGAGAACAATGGCTACTGGCTGATGACCAAACGCCTCTCCAAAGGCAAATACCGGGGTTGGCCTCGCCCGGCAGAGCCGATAAGTGCGATTAAGGCACAACAACTACGCCAACTCCTCTCAAATTTGGTAAAATAGTGCCATGACAGAGTTTAAAACATTGAGTAAAACCGAGATTGAGGAGCTGATTGAGCGTGTTGAGAGAGCCATTGCAGAAGATTTGGCCCTCTCTAAAGCCGATATGCAGCTACTGTTGGGTGTTTTGTTAATGGTCACAGAGCTACAGATCTCATTGTCTCTGAAAGATGTCACGATACACAAATTGCGTAAACTGGCTGGGATAATCAGCAGCTCAGAGAAACACTCTGCGGTTATTCCTGATGGCGATGCGTCAAACGACTCGGATGGCACCCAAAAGAGCGATGCAGCTACTTCAAAACCCGACGGTAACAGCGAGTCAACCGCATCAGGCAAGCCGAAGAAAAAGCCATCGACTCAAAAAGCAGAGCGGGTGATTCGGTTGCAGTGCCATCACAACCATGATGAGCTGAAGGCGGGACAGCTCTGCCCAGAATGCGGTCATGGCCGGCTCTACATCTATCAGCCGGTGATACGGGTACGGATTCAGGGCGAGCCCCCTTTAAGTGCGGTCGAACATATTTTCGAGCGGCTGCGCTGCAATAGCTGTGGCGCCTACTTTACCGCGACCCCTACAGACGATTTTCAGCAAGATGGCGGCATGAATCAGCTCTATGGCTACAGCGCCCGGGCTATTATCGCGCTTCACCGCCACTTTGCCGGTCTGCCGCTTCACCGGCAGCAGACGCTACAGCAGATATTAGGGGTGCCACTGACTGCGTCGTCACTCTATGACCAGACCGAGTCTGTCGCCAATGATGGCTTCGTGGTATTTAAGGCACTCAAACAACGGGCTGCTGATGCGCCCCACTTCAATCTGGATGACACACCCAACCGGATTTTGAATCAGGGCACGATTCTGAAGCCTGACAGACGGAGCGGTCAACTTAAACCCCGCAGCGGCACCTTCACTTCCGGCGTAATCGCGACACTGGAGAGTGGCCAACAAATCGTGCTCTACCAGACCGATATTGGCCATGCCGGAGAGTTGATCGATGAGATTCTGCGTCTGCGCCATCCTGGGTTACCCAAACCCACTATCATGTGCGATGCGCTCAGTCGCAATCTGCCTACGGTGCTGGATGAAACACAGCGACACGATACATTCTGCAACAGCCACTGTAGGCGGGGGTTTGTGGATGTGGCAGAGCTGCATCCGGATAACGGCCCATGGGTGTTAGCGCTCTACGACCCGGTGTGGCGCCACGATGCTCACTGCAAGGAGGAGAAGTACACCCCGGCAGAGCGGCTGGCTTACCATCAGCAGCACTCACTGCCGCTGATGGCGCAGCTCAAACAGTGGGGCGAGGCGCAGATTGAGAGTGGCGATGTCGAGGAAAACAGTCCGCTGGGCAAGGCGATCCGCTATCTGCTCAACCACTACGACAAATTGACCGGATTTTGCCGCATTGAGGGGGCGCAAATCGATAATAACCAGATGGAGCGCATGCTCAAGCTGGTGATTCGGGGACGGCGTAACAGTCTCTTCTCCAGAACGCTCGGCGGAGCCGGTGTCGCCGCCGACTTTCGCCTGCTGCGTAACGATAATGGCCACCGCTTTTACCGCAAGCACCGTAAGCGAGCCAAACAGTTTGCCCAGGATAAAATGACCCTGCAACAGGCGCAAATAGCGATGCAGAGCTGGTGCGCCCATGCGGCTCACGCCGATACGGTAGGCTTGCGTCATCATCTGCTCGGCGCTACTATCTTTAGCAGGGAGAGTGCCTGACCGAGCCAGCGTGTGCTGCGGGGTGGCTCGTGGAACAACAACACGAACAACCTGCGCGCGGCCAACCGCAACAGGAACAACACCGACAACCGCAACAACAACAACGGTTTCCGTCTTCTCCAGTCTGCCTGTGGGTGCAAACCACCAACCAGAACTGCCCACTTTACGGAGTCGGCAGGCGTGATCACAGGCATCCATGAGCACTCTTCCTGGTCGTGCAGGGTTGCATGGTCAAATAGCGTTGTCACGGATGACGGGCAGCCGGGCTGGTAGCAGTTGCGAACGCCCGATGCCATTTTATTAACAGAGGTTCAGATACGCTTATGCAAGCCATCGAGATCAAAACTGAAATTACCGAAGCCCATCAAATTCATCTGCAACTGCCCGATACCATCCGTTCCGGCCCGGCCAGAGTGGTGATACTGCTGGATAACCCACCCGAAACCGATGCGAGAGAGAGTGCGGAGCAGAATTTCATAGCGGCACAACAGACGGTCATGACGCATATTTGGGATAATCAGGAAGATGAGGTCTGGAATGCGCTATAGCCGCGGTGATTTGGTGCTGATTCCTTACCCATACACCGATTTAACCGCACAAAAATTCTGAAAACAGTAACCGGAGTTAGTCTATCTTTCCTCACACAGATTATCAGCCATCTTTGCCATACACTGGAGTCATCATGAGATCACTTTTAGCCCACTACACACTGCCCGCGATTATGTTGCACTGTCTGCTCATTTCCGGCCAAAGTTTCGCCTTCAGCCTGGATGATATGGACAAGCTGGATCAGCTCGACCGCATGGATCAACAGGAGCTACTGGAGCTGGCCAAACAGGCCGCCAAAAGCTGGAACTTCAGCAAGGCCAACGGCTATCTGGAGCAGGCGCGTAATAAAGCCTACTCACCCGATGCGATTAAAGCCACCGAACAGGTGATTGCCAGCAGTCGCCGTGACTACGAGGCGGAGCAGCAGCGCAAGCGGGATGAAGCAGAGCGGCAGCGGCGTGAGGAGGAGGCGCGGCGTTTGGCGGCACAGCAACAGCAGTATAGTGGTGGTTCCTCAGGTGGTGGAAGTGACTATGTGTTAATTGATTCCGAGTTTGTTTGTCATTTATGTCTTGCACGGGATCTATCCGTATCCGGGCCTAATACCTTTGAACCCTCTTGGAATCATGCCCCTAGCGGCTCTATATTCAAGGGCTATTCCGGCTCAGTGGCAGGAACTTATTCATATAGTGTGCGCACCGATGATAACCGCCACTACTGTTCGGGTAGTTTCCGCTTAAGCAGCTCTACTCAACGCTATACCATTCGAGTGTATGGTGATTGTGGTGATGCCGGAAGTGGTGAATGGTAAATAGCGTTCGGTTTCGTCATGTTTAATAAGCTGAGTATCAGAAAATAGAGCTACAGCAATCGTTGGTTGTGCCGTGTTTTAACCCAAAGGAGCCCGCTTATGAACTCACCCTCTACTATTAATCCACAATTTGAAAAACAGGTTACGCCGCTACTCTCCGAATTTGGCTATCAAGGCGGCATTAAAGAGCTGGTGCAGGATCAACTCACCCTGATGTTGCAAAGCAAAATCGACCACTATCAGGCCGAAATTGCCCTCTATCGCCAGCAAAGCGGAGATGATTATGAGCAGATTCTGAACTATGCAGAGTCAGCCACAAGCGAGGATTTTGATCTGGAAGATCGGCTGAACGACTGGCGCTTTGCCCGCGAGATGTTGAGTCACTATCAGGCACAAATGGCACAACTGGCTGATGATTAAACTGCTTCAGCGGTTTACGCCGCCGATTGTCCATTACCGTATTGAGCAGTATGAACATGACGGCACACTGCTGCGCCTGAAAATGGTCATAGAAATGAACGATAACAGCCTGCTGCATGTCAAAGAGTACCGTTTTGCCGATGGTTCCCGCAAATACGCCTACCACTGGCTGGATGCAACCGGTCAGTTACGGACTCGATGGGACAATGCCCACCACTGGCCGCACATTGCCACTTTTCCGCACCATCAACATATAGAGCGCAACGATAATGTCCATCCATCCACCGCAACATCTCTGGAGGCGGTTTTGCAACGCATTCAGCAACAGGTTGCGTCTTAATCACAAGCGGATCCAGCTCTTTGGAGAGGCTCAATGGGCTGGTTAAAGCACCATCCTGGCGGTCATGGATTAGCCGAATTATTTAATTCAACTTCGGCATTAAACAGTGGTTTACTGGGAAGCAACCGCTGTAAAGCCTTTATCACCTGCTGCTTCTCCAACGGAGACAACTGTTCACTCTGCTGCTGAAGGATTTTAAAGCAGTCACGACATCGCTCCCGATCACCCATCCCCTGCAACCACAGCTCCGCCTCCAGCAGCAGATTATTGACCCATTGATGATCATGCGGATAACGCGCTGTCGCCTGAGTGAGTAGATTCAGTGCCGCCTGATACTGCTGCCAGTTCATGAGCACCTCAACAAGCATCATCATTTCGGCATAGCTGCCCAGTGCAAACTGTGGATTACGACCAATCTGCTGTTCGGCAATGCGGGCAGCACTACGCTTATCGCTCTTTTGCAGATAGAGGTGGCACAGCAACCGCGCCAAACAGTTCTGGCTGCGTCCATCGGGTAGCTGGCACAACGCTTGATAGAGCTCTTCATATACCTCCGGGCTGGTCTGATACGCCTCAAACCGCTTCAGTAGCTGGCTAATCACTTCGGTATGTTGCCCTTTATCTGCCAGATAGCAGAGTTGCTCGGTGTAGCGTTCAAAGGCGTGTTGCGCGCGCCGCTCATACTGCGCCTGTTCAAAGCGCTGATGACGCTGCGGGTGGTGGTAGTGCAGTCCCGAAGGGTCTCTGCGGCGGATAAACGCCTCCTCAATCGCCTCATTGAGTTCTGGGGCAATCTCTCGCCGCCGTTTGTTAAACCAAAACAGCCCAATCAGATACCCACCCACCCCACCAAAGACATGGGCGACAATATTGGTGCTGCCCGACATCCCTTCGGTAAAGAGATCAAAGGCATCAGCACCGACATAGAACAGCACCAGCCAAATCGCCGGAATATAGACAGTAATGGGTGGTATCCCCCAAAACAGCAGGGTGCGGATTCGTGCTTTGGGCATCAGCCAGGCCGATAGTCCCATTAAGCCGGTTACCACCCCGGAGAGACCCAATGAAGGCGTCGCTTCATGCCCGGCAGCAACCCAAACGCTGTACGACCAACTTGCCGCCAGCGCCATCAATAGCAAGGTGGTCAAATAGCGCCAGTGGCTATCGATAATCAACTCCAGTGCCGGTGCAAAGGCAAAAAAGAAGATCAGGTTAAACAGCAGATGGTAAAAACCGCTGTGAGCCAATGAAGAGGTGATAACCCGCCAGATGTTCCACCACGATTCGGGGAGATAGAGCAGTTGACTGGTAAAGCTCTGGGGTGGGGATGTTTGTTGAAACTGGCGATATGCCGCCTCAATATTGCTCGACTTCGCCAAATCGCCGATTTTAAGCACTTCGGCTAAGCGATGCTCCGGGTCGGGTGCGGTATGAATAATCCTTAGCATCAAATGGCAGAATGAGTTGGGGCGCTCCGGTTTGCCTTGTTGCCGTTCAGGCGGTGGGTCGAATAGATCGGTTTGTGTGCAGAAGTGCCACAGTGCATTTTCGATGGCGGTATCGTTTCGATCCTGTTGCCAGTAGATGAGGCAACAGAGCAGCATCACGGCGATGGAGACTTTCGGTAACCGGCCTAATGCCAAATCCGCACTGTAAGGAATAAACACAGAAATTTAGCCCTTAAAAAGCGGGCGGTGGCTATCCGGTTGCATCCGTTGTTCCTCTGTTTGATAAATCGACTGCTCACCGCGGCATTCTTAGCCGAATTACAGCCTGATCGTGACCTGCCCAGGCTGCTCCATGCCTCGACTGCTAAGGATAGGAAATCCAACCGCCTACGCCAAAGTATCCCCCAGCTCCGGAGCGCCGTCAAGATTCGGTCAGAGCCCCTTCTGACCACCGGAAGGCGAGGATGAAACAGAAATTGGCCTGTCGGGAGGTGTTTGAGGCGGTTGTCGCCGCAGGGAGAGAGACGGAAAGAAGCGGGTTTCGCGCGAGCGGCAACGGTCGGTCCGGCAGCCCCTCGGCGGGCTGCTACCAGGAGACTCGTTGATCGTATTCGTACTCCGGCTCGGGCTGGGCGAGAGGGTCGCCCTGAAGGTAATCCTCGGCGTCGATGGCGTCCGCCACGGACTCTTCGTACCACTCTGGCGGTCCCCTGGCGGAGGCGATTCGTGGCGGGGCGGCGGGTTCGCCGATGTGCTCTAGGATGGCCCGCACCTCCACGGCCTCGGTGATGAAGGCGATGATCTGCATCTCGGCCCCGCACTGGGGGCAGGTCAAAGGGAACGCTTCGTAAATGCGAGCCAGCAGCATGGCCCAGAGGTAGCGGGCGGGGGATCGCCCGATAGCCACCGGAGGGTCGTCCGCTGCCGTCTCTACCGCCGGTTTCGTTTCAGGCTCCGCCGCCACGGGCTGGGGCGCGAGGGCGGTTACCGCCGGCCGCAGTGGTGAGTTGGGGGCGAGCACGCCGTAGTAGCGATGCCGGTGTTGCCTGGGCGGCGGAACCAGGGCGGCGATGCGCCCGATCAGTTCGAGCGGCGAGAGGATGATCTGGGTTTGCCCGTCCGGGCCGGGCTTGGGCAGGTGGTAGATCAACCGCTGGGCATCGATCTCCTCCAGTCGGTCGGCGGCAAATGGCGGGCGGGCGCAGTAGCGCAGCAGACGCTCCATGCCTCGCCGGTCGTGTGCCTCGATCCGCACGCTGGCGTCGAGGGAGAACCCGCCGCCGTGATCCCACTGCTCCATCTCCTGGCGATCTGCCTTTTCCAGCAATCCCCGCCGCACGAACGCCCGCAAGATGCGGCGGCGGATTTGGGTCTGCACCGCCTCGGCGTCGTCCGCATCGAGTTCCTCCACTTCAATGAAGTGTGCGCCCTGCTCCGGGTCGGGTTCGAAAATGCCGTCGATGAAGACGACATGGAAATGCGTGTGTTCGTTGAGTGAAGAGCCGAATCGGTGGATGAACGCCACCGCGCCGGTTCGCGCCTTCGGACCTGCCCCAGGGCTCTGTTCGCGCAAGTGTTGCTCGACGGCATCGAGGAAGATGCGCAAAGCGCTGCTGAGCGCCTTGCGGTCGTGCTGGAGGTGGTAGCGCAGCCGCTTGGGCAGGGAGAGCACCCATTGGCGTACCGGCAGCCGGGGCAGGACATGATCGGTGAGGTGAGCAGCGGTCTCCGCCATCCGCCGGGTGTTGCACGAAGGGCAGACGCCCCGCCCTTTGCAGGAGAAGGCAATCAGGAAATCATGGCCGCATTCGTCACAGCGGGCGCGGGCGAACCCATAGGCGAGGCGGAAGCAGTGACCCAATTAAGTTCCCTTCATAAATATATTTACTTTTATGTAACAACTATTACCTATAGACATCTCAAGTTACCATAATATCCCATCAAACTGTGCAAAACTGTTCCTAAAAACCTAAGCAAAGTTGCTCATGGCGGTTTTTGGTAATTCGCTCTCCGTTGATAACACCCTTGCGGGCGAGCAACTGGAGTCCTGGTTGAGCAGTCCCAACCGGATGGCCGGTCAACACCGGCAACATGGGCAGTTTCAGCCATCGAAACCCAGCTTGCGCCATAAAAATTGCCTCGACGTTCATCCTGAACAGAGAACAACCTTGCGATTCGACTTCGACTCTAACCATGGCACGCAAAACTTTCGCGCTTGTAGATAACCTATCTACGGTGGAAAATTCTAATGACAAATAAATAAAAAATTAAGAACTGTTTTTTGCTCCCTTATTTGAGCGATTTTAATTGTTGGCACGAGACATGCTAATGCAAATACAGCAGACAATGGCTATCACCATTTCCCCCACGATTCCTTCGTTAAAAGAAATCAAGATGCCTATACTGCGCCCCACTCAATCGTTAACCAAAACGGAAAGGATCGTCATGCCCCACAGCCAAACTCTGTTTCAGCAACTGCAAAAGCTCCAACCCGAATGGTCCGTTCGCGCATCGCAACTGGAGATGGCCGAGATCATTGAACAGTCGATCCCCGCAACCCGCTACCTGATGATTGAAGCGCCAACCGGAGTCGGAAAAACCCTCGCCTATCTCATTGGTATGCTACCAGTCGCCATGGCACACCAAAAAAAGCTGGTCATCGCCACCGCCACCGTCGGCTTGCAGCATCAGTTGATGGAGAAGGAGCTGCCGCTGCTACAGCAGATTGTCGATCAACCCTTTAGCTACGCTATCGCCAAAGGGCGGGGGCGCTACTTCTGCCCGATGCTGGCCGAAGCGCATATCTCAGGGGATGTCGCCGCATCGTTTAAGATCGAAGAGGGTAAGCTGAGCTACAGCGGCATGAATCATCAACTCTCATCACTCTACCACCAGTGGCAATCGGGCGACTGGAGCGGTGATCTGGATAGCTACCCCTCCGAAATTGAGAGCACCCTGCGCCCCAAAATCACCATTAGCCGCGAAGCGTGCCAATATGTGCAGTGTAAACACTATATGGGCTGCCCCTACTACCGCGCCCGGGCAAAAGTCGATCAGGCGCAGGTCATTGTCACTAATCAGGATACCCTGCTACTAGATGCCAAATTCGGCGGCGGTGTACTGCTGCCCAAAGCCGATCAGACTTTGACAGTGATCGATGAGGCGCACAATCTGCCGCAAAAAGCGGTTGAGGTACAAACGGTCACCCTCTCACTCAAAGCGCTACTCGATTTGGTCGAATACGCCGAACCTGTTCCGGCAACGCTGGCTAAACTCCTGCCGGCCAAAAAACGCCAAATTCAAACCAAAAAGGATCTGGTCGAGTCGCTATGGCAGCATCTGCATACTAGGACGCTGCAACTACGGCAGATCTTAACCCAAGACCGGGGCGTACAGCAGGCGATGAAGCGCTCTCAACCGAATATGTTGCTGGAGCGCTCCACACCCATGATGCAACAGCTCAATGAACCGCTGGAGCAACTGCTCATCTGTGGCCGCCATCTGCTACGCACCTTCAGCGAGTGGCTTGATGCACTGCAAGCGCAAATTGAGGTGAGTAACAACCCCACGCCGCTACTCAACTTTAGCAGCATCTGTAGCAAAGTGATTGGCGAACTCAATGAGATGGTCGAGTGCTGCCAGCTCTATCAGACCCCACAAAGTAGTAACGGACCGGTGGCCTGGTGGGTCAATCTTGCGCTGCCCAATAGCGGGGTACAGCTCGGTATTGCCGGCACGCCCATCGATATTACCCCATTTTTGCAGCAGAAGCTGTGGCAACCCACCGTAGCTGTGGTGTTAACTTCAGCCACTTTGCAGAGCCTTAACTCATTCGACTATTTCTGTCAGCAAAACGGCCTAACCGGTGAGTTTAGTGGCCAACACTACAGCCTAAGCTCCCCTTTTCACTATGCCGAACAGGCGACACTCCATGTTCCCGCCTTTAAATATCAACCCGGCAGTGATGATGAGAACTATCTGCTGGAGTTGGCCAGCTACCTCAATCAGCAGCTGAATCCGGAACGGGCAACACTGGTGCTGTTTACCAATCGCAGCCACATGGAGCTGATCTTTGCCTCGATGCGGCCGGCGCTGCAGCAGCGGATTATCAAACAGTCGGGCTCGACGGTACAGCTAATTCGCCGCCACCAGCAGCAGCTAGAGCAGCATGGTGGATCGGTTCTGTTTGGGCTTGCCAGCCTAGCTGAAGGGATTGATCTGCCAGGCGAGCTGTGTGAGCAGGTGATTATTACCCGCCTCCCCTTCCCCGCGATGGAATCCCCCATCGAAAAGGTGCGTAAAAAGTGGCTCGATCAACAGGGTAAGAGCTGGTTTATGTCGTATGCACTACCCCACGCAGCGATACGGCTCACCCAAATGTGCGGTCGTCTGCTGCGGCGGGAGAGTGATCGGGGTATCATCACCATTACCGATCGCCGCATTATTCAGCGCCAGTATGGGCATCAGATGTTAAACGGTCTGCCCGATTACCGGCGAGAGGTTCAACACTACGCTGTCCCTACCCAATCTTTAATTGAAGGAGCTTTCTAAATGAGTCGCGGAATTAACAAAGTGATTATCCTAGGTAACCTAGGTGCCAACCCAGAGGTACGGGCGACCCGCACCGGAGGTACCATCACCACCTTAAGTGTCGCCACCAGCGAACAGTGGACCGATAAAAACAGTGGCCAAAAGCAGGAGAAGACCGAGTGGCACCGGGTGGTTCTGTTTAACCGGCTAGCAGAGGTGGCTCGCGATTATCTGCACAAAGGGCGACAGATCTATATTGAGGGTAAAATTCAGACCCGTAAATGGACCGATCAAACCGGACTGGAGCGCTATACCACCGAAATCATTGCCAATGAGATGCAGATGCTGGGGGCGAAAGATGATAGCATGCCGCCTCCTCCTCCGGTTGACGACTCTTTTGGGACTCAGTCGCAGCCACCTAAGGCCGGCGGTAGCCCTCCCAAAGAGGAGCCCTATGGCGGGAATCCCCCTCCGTTTGATGATAACTATCCCGATGTGCCCTTCTAGGCCATTAAGATTTATTGCCCGAAGAGCTGTCTTCGTGGGAGATATCCGGCAACGGATGTCGAAGGGTTAAAGTTATAAACCCGGCGGCTCGTCTGATTTTTCAGGCACGAAGGTAGCTAAGCGCTATCAGGACAACTACCGAAGCACAATGGATCGCCGCAATCCCGCTTCGGTGGTTTCTCCTTTTTTACCCATTTCCAAGGTGAAGGCTATGGACAACAGACCCGACTGGTATCGCAGTAACCGTTATAAACTCCACTTTGACCGTCCCTGTAGTCTGACCGAAGCAGAGCGAATCGTGCTCCATCCAAGCCGCATCACCCAACACGCTTTTTTACCGCTGATCACCCATCAGCTAGGGCACAAACGCAAAGTTCAGCTCATCAATGGCACCCTTGAACGGAGTAGTCGCTCGCGTGCAGTAAGCTACCCTGGGCACCTTGATGGCCATATCTATAACTACTATCGACAAATGCTCAGCGAACGCTATGAGCAGCAGGTGGCACAATATCAGTTAGCCGATCATATTCTCGCCTTTCGCCCAGGACAACAGAGCAATATCGAGGTCGCGATTAAAGCTTTTAGCGCTATTGAGCAGATGAGAGATTGCACCGCTATCGGGGTGGATGTTCACGCTTTTTTTGATTCGTTGGATCACGGCGTCCTGAAGCAGGCGTGGCAGAAGCTGCTCGGCACAGCTAAGTTGCCCGATGATCACTATGCGATTTTTCGTTCGCTAACCCGCTTTAGCTTTGTCGATCGGGATGCAATCTATGCAGAGCTCGGTCTCTCATGCCATAACCCTCAACCCACCGGTGAGATTTGGCGGCTGTGTAGTGCTAAAACCTTCCGAAATGAGATAAGAGGCAACGGGTTACTGAAGGTGAACCGCCAGTCCAAAGGGATCCCACAGGGAGTCTCCATCTCGGCGCTGCTCTCAAACATCTATATGCTTGAGTTTGATACGCACCTGAAAACTTATGCTGAAGCAGCAGGTGGCCACTACTTCCGCTTCTGCGATGACATTCTGCTGCTGCTACCACCGAATCAGGAGCAGCAGGCTTTAGCCACGGTGAAGGCGTTAATTGAGCAGCTTAAACTGGAGCTCAATCTGAGCAAAACCGAAGTGGTCTCATTTCAAACCGTGCACGGCAGAATCAGTTCTGACAGGCCCTTACAATATTTGGGGCTGACTTTTAACGGCCGTGAGGTGCGAATTCGCGACAGCAGCCTTGATCGCTTCCGGCGCAAAATGCGTAACCGGGTGCGGTTAGCGCGCAAAACGCAGGCCAAATATAACCGTCTGCGGGCAAAGCGAGGCCAGCCACCAACTCGGCTCTATACCCGTAAACTCTATCAGCAAAATACCCATTTAGGGCGGCAAAATTTTATTCGCTATGCCATGCGAGTGGCCAAACAGAGCGGTTCGACCGCGGTTAACAAACAGATTAAACAGCTGCTACAGCAGTTTGAAGCGTTAATTAGCGAGTAACCCTATCAACCCATACCGTTATCGTTCAGCCACTGTTTAACCGCGTCGAAGGTTTGCTGGGCCGGCTCGCGGTTATACTTCAGCCTTAATTGCCCGATGCGGGGTCGGTTTTGATGCAGGATAATCTCCAAAGTCGCCCGCTCCGGCACCGTGACTTGGTAAATATAACACGCCCCCCGCAAAATACGCTCGCGATAGCTGGCGACACAGTGGTGCATCGCTCTGCCCTCACGCAACAGCATCACGCTATTGGTAATCGGTATAATCGTCTCACTCCCCTGAACCGGTGGCTGGTGGTAAACCTCCCTCTCTAGCAGCGCCTCTCGCTGTTCGTTGTAGCGCTCTGACAGGTTTTGATGCAGCCGCTCCAGCCCCTCATACTGTTTTAGCTGTAACAGACGCCTGATAGCAGCGTCATCCCCCAACGCTTGCGCCATCTCCAGCGTATCACGGTAGGTGATTTTAAGATCGCGCATCTCTCGCATCCAACGATTACGAAACCGGGAAAAGTGTTCAGTCGCACTCTGATGATGCGGCTGTTGCCTGAGTTCATGAGCCAGCCGATTCGACTCAAGGTTTTTAGGCCGAAAATAGGTATAGACCAACTCAGCCGGCATCTCACCCTCATGAATCAGGTGTAATAGCTCTGTCGCTATCCCCTCCTCTTTCCAGTCAGCCGGTTGTGCCCGCGCCAAAGGGGCTAGCGCCTCGCTGCGTAGCAGCCACTGTAACAGCCTATAGTCCCGTTCACTGCCCTGATAGATTGGGATCTGACTCAGCAGCTATAGCGCCAGTTTAGGCGATCGCTTTACCCATTCAGCGGCGCTATCACCGAGCCAATTAAGTAGCAGATGGTGCAGTTTCTGTTGTAGCGCTTTATGGACCAGTTGCTGCCAGTTAGCCTGATCCCGATCGATATCACCGGCCCACAGCCAGTAAAAAGTCGGATGGACATGGAGAAGCTGGGCCGCATAAGGCTCTAAGGCGGCAAGATGGAGCATCGGATAGTTGCCATAGCGATAGTAACTCACGGCCTGCTGATGCGCGGACGGAATCGTCTGCCGAATCTGCTGCAAAATCGGATTAGCACTCGATAGCAGTCCTAAATCGGAGATATCCTCCACCCGCTCCCATCAATCAGACTGCTGCTGTTCCACCCACAAGCCGCTGTGCCAGCTACTGATACGCAGTGTCATGTTGAGTGCCGGAATCGGCAGGATGTTCCAGTCGATTGAGGGGTAGTGTACGGCAGCGTTGTTCAAAGGCTATGTCTCCAATAGTTGTGGATGAGGGCGGCTACTATTTTAAATCGCAAACAACTTAGCAAAGCCGATGCCAAAATGGAATGAATTGCTACGCCATCACGCCGCAAGTGGTCAATAGCCCCCCTAAAACCGGCTCTAAAATAAAATATTTTACCAGCTAGATAATTTATTTTACCAAAACCCATTTTAACTGAGGAAAATATCACCCAAAAATATCTTATCATTATGAAATAAAACAAAAAATAAAAACTGGATCATCGGTTGCTCTAAGCAGCGCACATTCCAATTTTCTAAGGGAGAAGTTATGATGAGCCAGGTCGTTATTTTTGCCAACTCTATCAAAAAGCAGCAGCGTTGCATCGCGGGAAAAAGGGTCGACACCAAAGGCTGGATTCGCCCCGTTGCCTCTAATGACGGCGCCGAAATCAGCGCTAATCGCTGTCTGGTAAAAGCCGATCAACGCTGGCTGGAAACGGCTCCGCTGCAACTGGTCGAAATGGAGTTAGGTAATCCAGTTCCCTTGGTTAATCAGCCGGAAAATTACTTAATGACCAATAAGCCTTGGCGCTATATTCGTCATCTTAACAGCCATGAGTTGGGCGATTATCTCGATACCCCTGAATCATTGTGGGGCAGCGGTGCTTGGATCGATTATAGCGATATTGAGCAAGGGTCACTGGTGATTGATAAATCACTGCTTTTGGTGAAGGTCGAACAGCTTCATCTCTTCTATCGCGAAACCAGCTATGGGCGGGTTAAGCGGCGGGCTCGGTTCGTCTATAACCACCACAACTACGACTTGCCGGTGACCGATCCGGCGTTTGCGCAGCAGGTGGAGCAGGCAACGCACCACACTATTTTGTGCATCAGTCTCGGCGAAAAGTTCGACTACTATGGTGATGGTAACTATAGTTGTTTCAAAATTGTCGCCTCCATTCTTTAAAGGAGTTTACTCATGAAAACTTATACTCTTGGCTTTACCCAGAAAAATGCGGAGAAATTTTTCTCGTTAATTCGTCAAAGTGGGGTTAAACAGCTGTTGGATGTGCGGTTACACAATAACTCACAGCTAGCGGGTTTTACTAAACGGGATGACTTGCGTTTTTTTCTGCGGGAGTTGTGTCAGGTCGATTACCACTATGTCACTGAATTGGCTCCGACTAAGCAGATTTTGACACCCTATAAAAAGGGCGAAATGAGCTGGGATGTCTATGAAGATCGCTATATGGATCTGATGGCACAGCGCCGGGTAGAGCGTTCCGTCACACCGGAGCAGCTTCATGGCGGTTGCCTGCTGTGTAGTGAACATCAGCCGCACCATTGCCATCGCCGCCTTGCGGTTGAGTATCTGAATCGTACTTTGGATCTGAATTTGGAGGTTATCCATTTAGTATGAGCACACCATCGCTTCCCCATATACTGGTTGCATATCCTAAGCTGTTTCGCTGTTACAGTAAGTTTGCGCGTAAATTAGATCACCTGTTAAGCCGTAGTGGTGAGGTTAATTTAATCGCCCTAAACGATTGGCATCAGTGGTTAGAGCAGTATCGCTCTGAACGAGAGGCAGCAACGCATATCAGCACAATAGATCAGTTAGAGGATATCACGCTCACTCACGCGGTTTTATTCGATGATGGTCAGGAGCTAAGTGAGTTAATCGACTACTGTAAGCAACAGCAGCTTAATTGGCGACTGATCCCGATTCGACTCACGCGGATTGTCAATGTGGATCGAAAAGAGGCGCATGATGTCTATATCGGCAGGGGTTCGCCTTGGGGCAATCCCTATGCGGTAGGATTTGGCATGTCGCCGGATGAGGGGCAGGATGATCGGGACGAAGCGATTCGAAAGTTTCAGTACGATTTTGAGCGTGACTATCTTAAGAGCAAGCGTACCGAGTATCATCAGTTAATCGGTAAGGTGTTAGGGTGCCACTGTAAGCCGGCTGCGTGTCATGGCGATGTGATTGTCGATTATTTGAATGGGGTGGATGATGGTAAGTAATCATAATTCCAGCGAAATTTTAATCTCATCTACCAGCCGATAATGACTATTTTGAGGATCAAATCGTTGCGATACCGACTGATAAATCGGCTCTTCTAATAGCGTAATGAGCGTAGTTTCGTTTGGGTTTGTGCTGGCATCTAAGCCGATACTAAACTGCACTCCCCCCCTATCGGTTAGAATAAAGCGGTCGTGGATATTGTTACTCCAGTCGGTTTCGCTCCAACGATAGAAGTGGATCGAGATATTTGGCGGTAGTTGCTCTACAAAATTTTGGCACCCTTGATAAAAACCGTTTCGGTCGGGTTTACTTCTCTTTGGATTATCGCCTAAAAGATGAAAAATCAGCGCAACATTCTGATTTTTTTTAGCGATGATGCCTTGATGCCAAGTGGTTGTAAGTTCGATTAAGGGTCGATACCAACGCTCGGAAAAGGGGCTAAAGTGTGGATCAATTAAAGTTAATGTTTGGCTTCGATGCAGCAGAGGTGAGAGTGTTTTCGCTATCAGTGCCGCATCGCGTTTAATTTCGATCATGGTGCTACTTTGCCATAGCGGTTCCTCTTCATCTAATGTCTCATTGATCAGCACAAAGGGGAGTTGATCGGGGTTGGTTTCGCTAATAATGGCATCAAACGGGTGGAGTGCGTGTTCATGGATTGCATTTTCGAGCCAACTGATCTCATCTTGCCACTGGCATGGACACAAACGAGCCGATAATTTATCACGCCGTTTACTCATTAAAGTCAATCGCTCTTCAATCCGCTTTTTTTCCATCGTTTTGCAGTGGGTTAGCGCATCATAGACCAGTTTTCGCCACCGTTTGGGGTATTCGGCAATCAGCTTGCCCTTTGAAATGCCAAACTGTTCGGTTAAGTATCGAAAATTTTGCCAGTTGCTTAATAACTCTGGATCGATGGCATACTCTTTAATCATGGCTATCGCTCCGTTCGCTATCAAAATCGAGAGATTCTACCTGTTTATATTCGGGTAGAATTTCCAATTTCTGTATTAGTAGGGCTAAGTTCATTTAGTTTTTTCTCTCTCTTTATAGTTTTAGTTCCAATAGATATTAAAACAGCTCATCGGCTCGCTCTTCAAAAAAGCCATTCGGCCAATCATCGATGAATTCCCCCTCTTCGTCAATACGCAGGCGTTGGGCGGTAGTGGCGCCGTCTTTGGTGTCGATATAATACACAGCGATGTCTTTTGGATTCAGTTGATTACCATTTTCTATCGGTTCACGAATACGCCGTAACAGGCGTAACAACAAATGCTCACTATGGGTTTCAAACAGAAATAGCCGCTGTTGTTTATTATTTGCTTGTTCATCGTCATCTAATAATTTACCTGCAATCAACTCTCCTAGTATAACCTGCAAACGCGGATGGATATGTAATTCAGGCTGCTCATTCATAAAAATCGGACTTCCCTTACTTAATAGCCCGACAATAATCGGTACGATTTGCGAGATACCTGTCCCCACATCGCTGACATTTACCTCTACATCTCGCCTAACATCTATCAGCTTTAAAATTTGCTGAAAACGGCCACTACGATTGATTTGTTCAATTAATTTTGGCAGATCGATATTATTTTCACCGTTCGCGATCTTTTCCAGCTCTCCTTCAACTTCCATATTAAGTGCAAGAACTTTTGATTTTTTTATCCGGTAGCCACAATTAAACTTATCTGTATCACATAGATATTGATTTACAATAGACAAATTTTCATCTGTTAGTTGATTTAATGACTGCCATGCTGCAATACCATTATGCCAATTTTCATGACTGTATTGTTCTTGAATCTGTTCTTGTGTTGGGACTTTTCTAAGAGGACCAATATATTTTGCTTCTGTTAAAAAATTAGATACCTCTTCAAATGACCCTGATAAAAGAGTATTAAAAAAATAGTAAAACAGCGCATTAGTATATTTATGCTTAATTGGTATTTCTTTATAACGATTCTCTATATCAATATAATTTTTCAACACATCTGGTTCAACATCAACTTCCTCATAATAAAAACTAGGAATATCAGGATTATCAAAGTCTTCATAAGCTACTGATTTTTTATTTGGAGGATGATCCAAAAAATCACTAATTTCATTTAGCTTGTCAAAAAAATGGAGCATTACATTTCGATATACATCAGCACCGACATAATCTTTAGAAAAACCTGGAAATAGAATTTTCTCCTTATTAACATTCTTCCATAGACTATCTTCATAGACTATACCATCAAATAAGTATTTCCAACCAATGTTATCTCTTGAGTCTTTAGTTAAGTAGCGCTTATTTTCTAATAGGAACCAAGGATGAAAAAAATTAATCTCTATCCAATTAGGGTCAGGGTCATTTCCTCCTTCTGTGCTAATTGTTACGACAACTTCATTTTTTGCAATAAATTTAAGATGTGACAAAAATGCACGCTTTTCTTTTTCTTCCCAACTAATTGAAAATTCAATAATCAAACCTTCTGTTACTGTATTTGCGCTTAGAAGAGGGTAATTTTTTATCTCTTCAGCAGCATTTTCATTAGGGATCTCTCTCGGACGCTTCTCATGAGGAAAATAAATCTTTCCCGAACGCTTCTCTCTTACAAAACTCATATATCCACCTGTTGTACTTTCAACAAATAGATCCCAATTCCACAAAGCATCAATCTCAATCCCAAACTTAATCGACCGACTCAAATCATGCCCATGCACCAAATTGGCAAACCCACCCAAATCCATCGAAGTGCCACCGACACGGGTATAGCGGTTATTACACTCCTGATGATTCACCACATCATTAAGATAAGCCAGCGCCTGCAACAGCGTACTTTTGCCAGCACTATTAGGCCCATAGAGCAGCGTAATCGGTGCCAGCTCAAACTTAACCGGCTCACGAATGCCTTTAAAATTTTCAATTGTAATCGACTTAATAGCCATTGCTCTGTTCCCGTTCCAATTTTGAGTGTGTACGCAAACCCATCCGGTTTCCGAATAAAAAATAACCCTCTGCCCTATCCGCAGTATGTTCCACACAGCAGAGTGCGAATAAGGCTAACGACTGAGGGCTCAAGCCGTAGGAGACTCTCTGCTGCTTTGGTATGCCGGATAAAGCACTTAATATGCCAACTATACTCACTGCTCGCTAATTCCATAACGCGCCATGCGTTTAGTTAAAGTCTGATTGGTATCCTTATAGCCTAACAGCTTAGAAGCCCCCTTCTTACTCTGCCCCGACTCCTGCCACGCCCGCTCAATATAGTGGCGTTCAACCTCCTCAAGTACCTGAGATACCTTGAAATTGTCATCCAGTGGCCGCCCCAACACACCATCACTACTTTGTGCTTGCGGCCGCAGCAATATCGCCTGAGCCAAATCCTCCGCGGTAATCATCTCACCGCGCTGCCATAGCGTGGCACGAATTAAGGTATTCTCCAACTCGCGCACATTCCCCGGCCATGGGTGACTTAAAATAATATTTGTGGCCTCAACAGAAAGTTTTTTACTCTCTAGCTGCTCCTCTTTGGCAATGCGCTGCAACAGTCGCTCGGCTAAATAGAGTAGATCCCCCTCCCTTTGGCGTAAAGGCGGAAGGGTTAACACCCCAATAGAGACCCGATAGAACAGATCTTCGCGAAATTTTCCTTCCATCACCCGCTGCGCTAAATCACGGTGAGTTGCCGCAATCAGGCGAACATCGACACCGATCTCTGCCCCACCCCCGACTCGCCGGATCTTCTTCTCCTGAAACACCCGCAATAGCCGTACCTGAGCATCGAGCGGTAATTCGCCCAGCTCATCTAAAAAAATAGTGCCGCCATTGGCCGCCTCAAATATCCCCTTTTTTTGTACATTCGCGCCGGTAAAAGCCCCCTTTTCATGACCAAACAGCTCTGAGTCGATCAGCTCTGGCGGAATCGAGCCACAGTTGAGGGCAATGAAGGGTTTATCGGCCCGGGGGCTGCTGTTATGAATGGCAGTGGCAAATAGCTCTTTACCGGTACCGGTCTCTCCTAGCAACAGCACCGGAATTGAGCGTTGCGCTAGTTGAGCTGCCTTCAGCTTCAGTTCCTGCATCACACGACTTTGGGCGTAGATGTCGCTAAAGTGTGTCGCAGAGGTGGTATCGAAATCACTCAACGAGTGCAGCTGTTGATCCGATAGCGGCGTAAACTCAGCCGCAATTTGAAACGGTAGCGTCACCTGTTTCAACCCAAATTGCAGTGACGATGCCAATAAGGTAACTTTTTTAAACCGGGTCTGGGTCAGCAGCAGCCAGACCGCATGCATCGCTGGGGTACCGGGGCTAAGTAGCACCGCAGTCTGCGCCTGATCATCAATCAAAGGGGTTAGCACCGCCTTTTCAGCTAAATAGATGGCGGCATAATCGACCGGAATCATCTGCTCATCATGCCACTGCAGCACCACTTCGGCATCGATCTGTGGCTGTAACCAGTCAATATAGCGTTGGGTTCGCTCTATTGGGTAGTTACTGAGTAGCAGAATCTGTTGTAACGCTGGCATCAGATCGGCAAGCGAAGCGAAAATCGGCCCTCGATTATCCTCCGACTCTATGCCCTTAAGGTCGTGGTCACCCACCCAACAAATTAATCGGGTAATGGTCACAGTTGCTGCTGCTCCTTTTATCCGTCTGAAACTTAACCGTCAATAACGCAAGAGTTGATCGGTGTGGTTCAGGCTCATTTGCGGTTTACCCTTGTAGAGAGCCACCATTCCGGTGGCACAAAACCGCTGTCCGGCTAACCCTGCCAAGTCACCCCACTGCCGCTCGAAATAGACCCGTTTGTTACTCCAAATCACCCAGGTCAGGGGCTGATTCGGGTAGCGCCGCTCCAGATTAAGGTAGCTTCCTTGACTAAAGGGTGATACCTGCGCAATCCGGCCACAGACGCGAACCTCTTTACCGATATGGTTAACAACCTGCTCTGGCGACAGCGTGGTTGATTGTGATGAATCCCGCTTAGTAGGGTTAGCTTGCGATTGCAGTGGTGTAACCGCCGCCTGTAGTTGACAACGAAACCTTTTAAATTCATGACTGTACTCCACCTGCTCGCGTAAATTCGCCATCGAGAGCTGATGCTGGTGCGCCAACTGCCGCTGCTGTTCGACGTTCCATTGTACCCCACGATTGCCCGCAGCACGATGCAGTTGATTTAAACCGGTGACTGAAACGCCATAAAATAGCGAGGCCTCAGATAGCGTATTGAGCGTCGCTTCGTAACAGGCTGCGCTCTCGGTTTCACCATAACCGGTGGCAGAGAACTGTTGCGCTTGCAGCGGCAGCATCACCACAGAAAGAAGTATAAACAATCCGATTCTGCATCTCATGACGGTAACTCCTGATTTTAGTTAAACATCTCGACACTTTCGGCATCGACCCGAACCCGGAGCTGAAACGGCGAGGAGTTAGACCGGTATTGAGGCAAAATATCGCCTAATTCACGATAATCCTTGATGCTCCACTCCGACTGCTGAAAATCGTCTTTATCGGTACCGGCACCGCTGACCAATCCACCTTGATTGGTGATGATGTAGCGTTCATGCAGTTTAAGCTCATCCTCTTTTCGCTCCCAGGCATACAGTTCAATTTGGTGTGCCGTTTCATAGCCCATTTTATTAAGAAACTGCTGCCAGCGCGACACCAGGTGGCTCTTCTTCTCTTCCCACTTACAGTGAATTATGATTCGCCCGCCCTCGCGCAGGCCACGCCGTTCACGAAAATTATTGGCCATCACCCGCAGTGAGGTCTGGTAACGCGGCAGCTCTAGGTAGAAGTAGGGATCAATAATGGTTAGCTTTTTGGCATAAGAGAGGAATGGCAGCAGGATTTCATGCAGATTCTCTTGGCTTTTAATGCAGTGGTGGCTACCGGTTAAGCCAAAGACTTCGCTAATATTGATGCTATCGAGCTGCGATAGCGCCATCACATCGGGCTGGTAGGTGTCGTTAGCGATGATTTTATAGAAAGGACGCAACTGGTGCAGTGTCAGAGCAATAGAAAACCAGTCCGATTCGTTTTCGCCATAGCTTATCGTTGTCAGTTTAGGATGGCCGACAATGCGATCCCGATCACGCAGTATCGCTATGGTGCCTAATAGCCGCTCGCGAATTGAAGCCGGCAGCGTATTCACTCGCGTCATCACCCTTTTGGCCCACTCTTTATTGTTCAGGCCGACGATATAACCGCTTTGGGCTAAACTATCGAGCAGGATTTTAATATCTTTCCAACGCGCCTCCTCTTGTAATCTGGCAGCATCAAAGACTTGGGGTGTAATGCAGATCTCTTTAAACATCGTCAAAGCGCTCGCGGTAACTCTCTTCAAAAAAGCCATTCGGCCATGGGTCGAGTAGTGTACCATCGTCATCGAGTTCAAGCTCATTGAGGTAGGTCGATTCGCCGTTGTGATCGACATAGAGCAGGCAGATGTCATCGGGGGTAATTGCTAACGGATCGTCTTTGCTCAGCGTACCATCGGCGGTTTGGCGCATTCGTTTCATGATTCGAAGCAGCAGGTGTTCGCTATGCGATTCAATCACCAGCTCGTTACCCTGTTCGCGGTAGCTGCGGATAAACTCATCGGCAATTTCGCACTGTAAGGCCGGGTGGAGATGGAGTTCGGGCTGTTCGATGAAGATTTTGCTCTGTTTTAGGGTTTTGGCGGCAATCAGCACGGGCAGCACTTGCGAGATACCAAGTCCCATTTCTCGGGGGGTGACTTCGGTTTTGGTGCGTTTGTCGAGGAAGGTGATTGTAGCTTTCTCCAGAGGTTCCAAAAAAAGTATTTTGCGCCACAGGCTATGTACTTTTTTACGATTAACGATAATTTCGTAATGACTTTTTAGCTTTTTATCATTAGATAGCCAATGATTTATTCTCTCTACGATTTCAGGTTTTTTAACAAAACCTTCCCACATCTGCTGACTATTTTTTGCCCAACCTAAAGCCTTTTTTTTATGGTTAAAATTAGTTTTAGAATTTAACCATTCGATAAAAGAAATAGATTTCATATATAGCGACAATCTAGCTAAAAATTCATTTTTTGAGTTAATGGCAAATAAATTTAACACCGAAAAAAAAATATAGCCGGCCATTTTTTATGGTTGCTTAACGAATAAGTCAACTCGTTTCTCTTTGGGTAATATCTAAGGGGTGCTATATACTGGACACTAAGACTGATATTGGAAAAATTCAAAACTACCTCAATTATACTTCTTGAAAGGAATTCATGTCGCATGATTATTGAAGTGATTTTTTTATTAAAAAATTTTCGAGAAAAATAACACGCATCGGAAAAAGAATTATTTATATCTCTAATCAAATTAGACATTATAAAAAAGTTACTTTCTAACATTTTAGAGCATTCACTAGAAAACTTTCCATCCTTGGCAGACCAGATGTTATCACAATTATTAACCAAACTGATCCCAACACTTTTTTGTGAAATTTCAAAAAAAGAAGATATATTATTATAATTTTTAACTTTTCTAAGAGCATTAATATATTCAATTATTGATTTTTCAATTAACTCATCATTTCCATGGAAAATGTTTTCAAACCAAACCAAATAATTCTCTATTATTTTCAACAAAAAAACATCCACCAAAGTACAACTTTTCTTTTCACAAACAAACCCCACTAAATCAAAGGAACTTAGCAACGCCTCCTCTTTCTCAAAAAGCTCTTCAAAAGCTTTGTTTTTAACTATAAGCTTACTTGCTTTATTACATTTAAAAAACTCAACAAACTTCGAGACTGAATCAATTATATAATAACCAATATAATTAAAAAAATTGCTATTTTTTTTATTTTTTTTAATCATATCTAAATTGCAATTATTTAACTTAAAACAAATTGAATTTATTACTCTACATTTTCTTGAAAAAAGATTTTTCAATTCCGAAATAATTTCTTCATTTTTTTGATTCTCTTTATTAAACAAAATATCACGCAAACAATCAGGTAAATTATTAATTATTTCATCTTTATTATTTATATCAGATCCACCCAATTCAATAAAAACTCTTAACACATCTCTCATGACTTTATGCGACAATAATTCTCTCCTTGATCTTTTTGATATCCTCTGGTATTTCTCAAGAAATTTAATAGTTGAATCAAAATTATAAAAAGGGTGCTTTAGTGTCTTATTAACATCATTAAGTACCTGAAACTTTTTCATATTTATTATTTTTCTTATTTTATAAGAATATACCGAGAACTCATCATTATTAACAATTTTTATATAATCTTTTATTTTTAAAGAAATTTCCTCATCAGTTAGCTCAAAAAAACCTGCATCACCAGCATCAATAACATCTTTATAATCAACTCCATATATTTGAGAAATTTTCTCTATATTTTTAAAAGTTATTTTATACGATATTTTACGATTAATATCTTTACCGTGAACAAAATTATTAAATTCACCAATATCAAACAGATCACCAGCAAAACAGCTTCCGTATGAAGTAAAACTCTGTTCCCCACCCCGCCGAATATACTCAATATAAAGCAAAAAATGCAGCAGACTCGACTTACCCATGCTATTCGGCCCATAGACCAGTGTAATTGGTTTTTTGGAGAAGGTCTGCATCTTCTCACCAAAGCTCTTAAAGTTATTGAAACTGATTGTATCGTGCTGCTTCTTCATATTTCCTTACCCGATAATCCCAAAAATTCAACTAAACAGCCATTGATACAGGCCATATAATACGGCTAATATTGATAAAACAACGACCCCAAAAACGCTCCAGACCAAGATGGTAAAACCAATCGACCTATTACCAACATCCCTCTCTTCTAACCTATAATTTATATACTCACGCCCCTCAATTTTTGCCAACAGCCTCTCCCCTTTTTGAACATAATTTTCAGAAAGTCCATGTATATCGCCGTATAGCTCGGCCTCTTCCATATAGAAACGATACTGAAACCGTAATACCTCAGCCGCCTCTTCAGATTTTCCCTGTTGGTATAGCGCTTCCGCCTCCTCATACAAGGAGATTATCAAATGCATATCTTTGGCCATTATATCTTCCTAAATTAGGCAGCCCGCCGAAAATCTTGCGGCAATAGCAACCCATACGAACCATCAACATAACGCCGTGACTCTTCACTTAGCACCTGATCTAGCGAATTTTCCAAAATATCGGTTCCCAAACCGATCAACTGCCGCTTACCCCAATTAGAGATATAGCGCTCATGGTTACCGAGCCAGGTGAGCGCCTGCGACAATGCCCACTCATTGTAACCCACATCATTGGCCTCAACGCGCAGACGACTATTCACCCGCTCAATTGAAGCTTTAGCTAGCGATAACCGCCCCATTAACTCGGTCATTGAGCCAGAGTTTAGCGCATGGCCTCGTGCAGCACCAATGCGATCTTCCAACCATTTTTGATTGCCGATGCCATCATTTACCGTGGTTTGAATAAAATCGGTTAGATCAATTTCGCGAGTATGCTTCCAGCGAAAATTAGTTCCTCGCCACGCTTTCAGCCCATTAGTGCAAATCAGCACCATACGCCCCCAGCTCACCTTATAGGCATCATAGCCGCTGTTTTTGGCGTAAATGAGCCCGTAGCGATATTCGGTCTGAAACCCCTGCATATCAAACTTAAAGGACTCAATCACATCGCCACTACGATTCCGCTTCATACCATAACTCTGCGGAACCAGTGCGGTATTGTCACGGATCTGCTCTAAAAACTGCTGCCGAAAGGCGAGCTGATTCACTTCAACAAATTTATCGGTCACGACACCATAGATCTGATTCGCGCCACGACTATCGCGATAGTAGCGGATCAGCAACTCGTGCTGTGCAAACAGTGCCGATAGCTCCTGCTCTAGCTGGCGGGGATCCTGCTGGAACAGGTTGTTCCAACGCTGCTCAATCGTGGTATAGGCAGATTGACCCCACGCTCTTCCCCCTAATTGATGGATTAAAGGACGATCTATTTTGCCACGAAACACCGTACCATCATGCCACAGCTGAAGCTCTTTGCCTTTCTTATCGATAGTCACCCGCACCGCTGCGGTTAAGCGGTGTGACTGAATGTTCTGCTCAAAGCGAACTAGCTCGTTTAAAGGGGCAATATCGGCTTGAACGGCATTGATTAACATGGCATCGTCTCCTGAGGCTAAGTTGAATGACACTCTCCTCAACAGCAATCTCTTTGCCAAGTTAATAAAAAATATTTCTTATTTTATTTCAGTTAATTACAAAACAATTCAAGTTAAGCATCTATGACATTAAGGGTAAATGTTTTTATGTATGGATAATAATGGTTACTTTTTAGAGGTCGTGCTATCCGGATATTCTGCTTAATATAGCGACCCATTTCATTTTAAAGAGCCCTGATGAATCGATATGCGCCAATAGCCTAACCAACACTATCCGATTTTCACTAGAAACCAGCCCTTGTTATCCCCTACAATTAAGCCATGAGCAACGCATCCCCCCCCTCCCCTTGTCACCCCAGCGCCGACGCCAATGGCACCGCCTATTCGGGCTGATGGTACAAGAGCAATTTCATGATAGCCCCTACCGGGTTGAGGTAGAGATCGATGTCGCCAAGGTGTCACAATTTCTCGATGTGGTGGTGATTGAGCAGTTCGAGGCGAGAGATTGGGCGGGAGCCAATACACTACCCGATGGGTTGCAGCCGTTGCGTCCCCACAATCTGATTACCTTTAAATCGCACCATGAATCGCTCACCGACTGGTCGGTCAAAGAGTTAGTCGGCTACTATGTCAGCTACCGAAAACAGCTCAGCGAAGGTAGCAAACGCCCACCCCAGTCCGATTTCGGACTCTACGCTGTCAGCCACCACTACCAGTAGAATCTGTCGGCTTATCTTAGTACAGGAGACAAGCCGGGGCTCTACCACCTCAACTGGGGCAGTGATACAATCACACTCATTGTTCTGACTCAAATCGCTACCGAACCGCATAACGACCTGTGGCATCTCTTTAGCCACCAAGCCGAGCGGGTCCGGCAGGCGAGCCAGCGTTATCGTCAACATCGTAGCGAAATTGCCTATGGCGTGATACAGCAGTTATTGGAAATCTACAGCGAGGAGGAGCCTGAGATGGCCTATACCCTGGAACAGTTTACTAAAGAGTTTGTTGCCAGCCATTTGGGGGTTTTGACACCAGATGAGATAGCCAACCGCTTAAGTCAGAAAGATTTACAGACACTACTAGAGCGGTTGCAGCAGCGACAGCAGAAGAGCACCAATAACACAGAGGAGGAAAGAGACTTACAGGGAGAGTAAATCAATGTGGTAATTTATGGCTAATTCGTCGATAAAGTTTGATTTGAGAGTTGCCTTAGCGCCACCAGTTACCAGTCTCAAAATCCTCTCCAAAAAACAAAAACATCCTTTTTATTTTAGTTGCTTATTCCTCATATCCTATTTATTTTCTCCACTACGACTACCCCCTAAATAGCCGTTCCCCCCGCAATTCTCTCTGTAGCCCCATTTTTCTCTGTAGTCAGGAAAAATTGCCGGATTTTTGACTACCTACTCGTTACCCAGTCAGGCCTTGTTCATCGTTCCGTCAGGCTTGCAGTGTCTATTATGCCCCTCCAACCAAGTGTGATTCAAACCATGCTTTTTAAACGACCATCTCTTCCGGTAATCCACGGCGTGTAGGGGCGGGTTTCAAACCCGCCCCTACGAAACCCGGGTCTTGTTCATCGTCTCGTCACCCTCATGAGGCATGATTCCCTCGCCTTACCTCTCCGCCTCTCCCAGCGGGAAGGGGGTGGAGGGGAGCTAACGAAGAGATGAACAAGGCCCCCATTTCGTAACGACAGGTTTGAAACGCACTATTGCAACCATTGCGCCCTCAAATCAAATTATTCTGTGTGGCTATTGCGTAGCAGAAAGAAAGAGAGCGGAGCTTGATGCGCTAGCACACTCAAACGGGCTTAACCCATATTTTGGGAATTTTGAGCAAAAAATGACGATTTTGCCAGAAAATTTCGCATAGGCAGTTTAGTTTGTACTCCTCTTCCCGATCCTTACTTCGACTCACCTCTTGGATGAGCCTTTCCTTCGATGCTCACGACAACGCTCTTCAGCCAATGCCGCTCGACGGTGGTTTGAAGCCGACCCCTGCAGGCAGACTTCGGAGGGTCTTCCTCCATCACTTTAGCAGCTTCTCATACTGCACGGCTCAACTCCATTTGAACCGAACCGCATTGCTGTGGCACACACGAGACGATGAACAAGGCCGATGCAGGAGAAGCGCGAGAGGCGGGTTGCACACTCTAAATCAATCATTTATATGTGCGGACAGCGGGTTGCGCTCTGTACATAGGAGAAAGAGTTGTATAAAATAGGCAGCTTAACTAAGTTTGGAGGCTCCGTTGAAAATGGATATCCATTCCTAACAGCAATTAACAGTACGGCCTGTTAATCAGTCTGATAGAGTTTGCGGTTCAGATATTAAATACCCAAGACACCGAAGCACACAGCTAGATCGGTTTATTACTAAGTACAGGAAAACTGATGAGCAAAATTTTAATTATTTTTTCCACAACTGATGGGCACACACAAAAAATATGTTCTCGACTTCAAGAAATAATAGAAAATAGCAACAACCAAGTCACCTTATCACCCATATCAGAAGCAGATTCAATTGATTTAAACTCGTTTGATAAAATTGTTATTGGTGCAAGTATTCGGTATGGGAAGCATAGCCCTGAAATTTACAAATTCATAAACAATAATGCACAAAAATTTGAGCACAAACCCAACGCATTTTTCTCTGTAAATGTCGTTGCCAGAAAGCCGGAAAAAAGCCAACCTAACACAAACCCTTACTTACAGAAATTTCTTGCGCAAATTACATGGAAACCAAAGAAACTTGCAGTTTTTGCAGGGAAAATCGAATATCAGAAATATAGTTTTTTTGATCGTTTAATGATTAGGTTAATTATGAAGGTTACCCATGGACCAACCGATCCCAAAACCAATGTAGAATTTACGAATTGGAGTCAAGTGGACGATTTCGGACAAGTTATTAATGAAATGTAACTTATCCATTAAAAATCAAAACAACTTCTGGATGCAGAGACGATGGTCACGGAGAGGCTTGATCTGCTCATTATTAGTCCAAAAGATCTCCAGGCCGCTGGCGGTTGGAGATCCGATCCCGCAGTTCCGCTCGCAAACAGAGGTGCCGTTCAGCCAGAGTAGATCGGCGCTCATCGGGTGAGAGCGCATCTAAATAGCGTTGCAGCAGCTCGTGAAGGGGGGAATTCATAGCCGTTTTACTCGGCGAGTCGTCTCTGAATGAGGCCGAAGCGTCTATTTTCAGCCACTCGTTTAACACCCCCACCGGTGCGGCAGCCCCTCTCGGGCCGGGCAGTACCAGAACTTATCCTCCCAACTGACCTTAGGATTGCGGTTAAAGATCACTAAATGCGCCTCCTCCGCCCCACACCCATCGGCATAATCGAGCGTCTGCTGGCACCCTTCGGCCAGTAGTTGTTCTAAGTCGCCCCGTTGCAGCTTCAGCTCCACCACCACCCGCTGCACTTCGCCCCAGAAGCCCGCCGTTTCATCCACCGGCCACTCAATGATGAGATCGGTACGCCGCCGACCGAGGGCATATTCACGGTTAATGCGCCCGCCACCGTTGATAATCCGCTGCAAAAACGCCTGCATTAATAGCTGCGGCCCCGCCTCTTTGTAGTCAAACCGTTCAACCCAGCTCTCGGCGTTGTCGCGAAAAAAGTGCCGAAATCCGTGCAACAGTTTGACCATGTCGAGCCGTCGCTCGGCGGTGAGGTACCACTGCTGCTGTTGGTGGGTGATATTCTGCTGCATCACAATCGACAGCTCGCGTGGAATCACCTCTTGGTAGATGCGGTTGCTGATATGGATCATCGGGTGGCGCCGAATCAGCCCTAAATCTTCGCAATATTGCAGGTCATCGGCGGCTTGCTGGATGCTATCCCCCTCGCCCGCCACAATCGGTGCTATCACCCCATGCACGCGCGGTTCACACAGTTTGTCTGATAACTGATCGAGGTGGGTGGCGCGGGATTGGATCAGCCGCTCACGGGCGGCCTGATAGTGGCGTAGGGTGATGGGTTGGTGGCGGTCGCGGAGCTCTACCGCTTTCCAAGTCAGTTCGTGACCCAGTGCATTGACAAGCCACGGCTGTCCGGCGGTATCGAGCCACAGTTCGGCAAAAATCGCCTCTTCAAAGGGCTGGCCGGTCGCCTCAGTGTGCTGCTGATAGAGCTGACGGCATTCGACTTCGTTAAAGTTGCCCATCGTTAGGGATTCGGCTTTGATATTAAAGGCGCTGCCGCCGGTGATGATGTCGCCACTGCTCTGGTGGATGCGGTAATCTTTTAAGTCGCGCACGCCGCAGAGCAGCACCGAGTGGGGAAAGGCGTGCGGGCGTTGGGTATAACCGGTGCGCAGTTGCCGCAGCAGGGAGACTAGCGTATCGCCAATGAGGGCATCGACCTCATCCAGTAGCAGGACTATCGGACGGTCGCTGCGCTGGCACCAGAAATTGAGCAGGGCTTGTAGCTGCTGATGCGGTGTCTTTTCCGAACCCTCCTGTTTTAACCACGCCAGAAGCTGGTTGTCTCCCCGATCCATCGCCACGGTTTCCGCGATAGCCAGACAGATGGTTTTAATTCCTGCTCCCACATCATTGCGTGCGGTCTGCGCCGTTTCAATGTTGACATAGAGAGCACTATAACGCCCTTCCGCATTGAGCCGCTCGACCATCGCCAGCAGGGTGGTGGTTTTGCCGGTCTGGCGCGGCGCATGGAGCAGAAAGTAGCGCTGGCTGTCGATAAGATAGCTCAGCTCCGCCCAGTTGAGCCGCATAAGTGGCGGCAGGGTGTAGTTCAGCTCCGCCTTTTGCGGCCCAGCGGTGTTAAAAAATTTATCCATTCATCTCATCCTCTCTGTTTTTCACCTAACCGGTAGATGGTGGATAGCGCGACTCTAAAAAATATCGCGATCCGAGGCTGCTGCCAAGAATCCAGCCCATGGGTGCCATCCGTTCCGTCAATCGGGGCGATGAACAAGGCCGATTGGTTTAAGTATCGACAGCCGGCGCAGCGGCATTAACACCCCCATAAATGGGGCTGGTTCTCCCGTGCGGGGCAGTACCAGAGCTTCTCCTCCCAGCTCACTTTCGGGTCGCGGTTGAAGATAAGCAGATGCGACTCCTCGGCACCACAGCCGTCGGCATAGTCGAGGGTCTGGGTGATACCTTTGGCAATGAGCTCTTCTAAATCACCCCGTTGCAGTTTTAGCTCGACCACTATCCGCTGCACCGGCCCAAAGAAGCCCTGCGCCTCATCCAGCGACCACTCGATAGTGAGGTCGGTGCGCTTACGGCCTAAGGCATATTCGCGCTGAATCCGCCCGCCGCCGTTAATAATCCGCTGCAAAAAGGCCTGCATCAGCAGTTGCGGCCCCGCCTCTTTGTAGTCAAAGCGCTCAATCCAGCCCTCGGCGTTCTCACGGAAGAAGTGTTGGAAGGCTTTGAGGAGTTTGACCATATTCAGTCGCCGGTCGGGGTGGAGGTACCACACCTGCTCCTGATTGGCGATGGTGGTCTGGGTGATCCATGTCAGCTCACGCGGAATCACTTCGCGATAGATGCGATTGCTAATGCGCAGCGAGGGGCGCGACACCACTAAACCCAAATCTTCGCAATATTGGCGGTCATCCAGTGGAACCGGCTGCTCTAACTCATCCACCCCTGCCAGTAAGGGGGCAATCACTCGCCGCACCCGCTCCTCTTGCAGCTTGTGCGCTAACTGGTCGAGGTGGGTGGCGCGGGATTGAATCAGCCGCTCACGGGCGGCCTGATAGTGGCGTAGGGTGATGGGTTGGCGGCGGTCGCGGAGTCCCACCTCTTCCCAAGTCAGTTCGTGGCCAAGGGCATTGACAAGCCACGGCTGTCCGGCGGTGTCGAGCCACAACTCGGCAAAAATGCCCTCTTCAAAGGGCTGGCCGGTCGCTTCGGTGTGCTGCTGATAGAGTTGGCGGCATTCGATTTCGTTGAAATTGCCCATCGTGAGCGACTTAGCCTTAATGTTAAAGGCGCTGCCGCCGGTGATGATGTCGCCGCTGCTCTGGTGGATGCGGTAATCTTTTAAGTCGCGCACCCCACAGAGCAGCACCGAGTGGGGAAAGGCAAGGGGGCGCTGGGTGTAGCCGGTGCGCAGTTGCCGCAGCAGGGAGACCAGTGTATCGCCAATGAGGGCATCGACCTCATCTAATAGCAGGACTATCGGCTTAGGGTGGTGCAGGCTCCACCGCTCTAGCAGATTAAAGACCAGCCCGTGGTGACTCTCCCCATGGTGGGGCTGCGCCTCCAGCCAATCGAGCAGTGAGCTATCGTGCAATGTGAGACGTGCTGATCGGGCAATGGCATTGGCAACCGTATAGTTACCAATCGTGATCTGATTCCGCGCCGTCTGCGCCATTTCAATGTTGACATAGAGGGCACTATAACGCCCTTCCGCATTGAGCCGCTCGACCATCGCCAGCAGGGTGGTGGTTTTCCCCGTCTGGCGGGGGGCGTGGAGCAGAAAGTAGCGTTTTTGGTCAATCAGATGGTGAATCTCTGCCCAATGAACGCGCTGCATCGGGTCGAGCGTATAGTGATCGGCGGCAATCTGCGGCCCTGCGGTGTTAAAAAACTTCTCCACTCCTCTCATCCTCTCGGTTTTGCGCCTAAAACCGGCGGTTTGGCGCCGAACTGTAGCAGATAGCGATCCTGATTCTCCTCTCTAACCCGACCGATATCGGTTAGCGCGTAGTGGTTAAACACCATAAGGTAACTCCTGAACAGGTAAGTGAACGATTAGGTTAAGTATCGACAGCCGGCGCAGCGGCATTAACACCCCCATAAATGGGGCTGGTTCTCCCGTGCGGGGCAGTACCAGAGCTTCTCCTCCCAGCTCACTTTCGGGTCGCGGTTGAAGATAAGCAGATGCGACTCCTCGGCACCACAGCCGTCGGCATAGTCGAGGGTCTGGGTGATACCTTTGGCAATGAGCTCTTCTAAATCACCCCGTTGCAGTTTTAGCTCGACCACTATCCGCTGCACCGGCCCAAAGAAGCCCTGCGCCTCATCCAGCGACCACTCGATAGTGAGGTCGGTGCGCTTACGGCCTAAGGCATATTCGCGCTGAATCCGCCCGCCGCCGTTAATAATCCGCTGCAAAAAGGCCTGCATTAGCAGTTGCGGCCCCGCCTCTTTGTAGTCAAAGCGCTCTATCCAGCCCTCGGCGTTCTCACGGAAGAAGTGTTGGAAGGCTTTGAGGAGTTTGACCATATTCAGTCGCCGGTCGGGGTGGAGGTACCACACCTGCTCCTGATTGGCGATATGGTCTGGGTGAGCAAGGTCAGCTAACGCGAAATAACTTACACGATAGATGCGATTGCTAATGCGCAGCGAGGGGCGCGACACCACTAAACCCAAATCTTCGCAATATTGGCGGTCATCCGTGGAACCGGCTGCTCTAACTCATCCACCCCTGCCAGTAAGGGGCAATCACTCGCCGCACCCGCTCCTCTTGCAGCTTGTGCGCTAACTGGTCGAGGTGGGTGGCGCGGGATTGAATCAGCCGCTCACGGGCGGCCTGATAGTGTTGCAAGGTAATGGTTTGGCTGCGGTCGCGCAACGCCACCTCTTCCCAAGTCAGTTCGTGGCCGAGCGCATTGACAAGCCACGGCTGTCCGGCGGTGTCGAGCCACAGCTCGGCAAAAATGCCCTCTTCAAAGGGCTGGCCGGTCGCTTCGGTGTGCTGCTGATAGAGTTGGCGGCATTCGACTTCGTTGAAATTGCCCATCGTGAGCGACTTAGCCTTAATGTTAAAGGCGCTGCCGCCGGTGATAATCTCGCCGCTGCTCTGGTGGATGCGGTAATCTTTTAAGTCGCGCACGCCGCAGAGCAGCACCGAGTGGGGAAAGGCGTGCGGGCGCTGGGTGTAGCCGGTGCGCAGTTGGCGCAGCAGGGAGACTAGCGTATCGCCAATGAGGGCATCGACCTCATCCAGTAGCAGCACAATCGGACGGTCGCTGCGCTGGCACCAGAAATTGAGCAGGGCTTGTAGCTGCTGATGCGGTGTCTTTTCCGAACCCTCCTGTTTTAACCACGCCAGAAGTTGGTTGTCTCCCCGATCCATCGCCACAGTTTCCGCGATAGCCAGACAGATGGTTTTAATTCCTGCTCCCACATCATTGCGTGCGGTCTGCGCCGTTTCAATGTTGACATAGAGGGCACTATAACGCCCTTCCGCATTGAGCCGCTCGACCATCGCCAGCAGGGTGGTGGTCTTCCCCGTCTGGCGGGGGGCGTGGAGCAGAAAGTAGCGTTTTTGGTCAATCAGATGGTGAATCTCTGCCCAATGAACGCGCTGCATCGGGTCGAGCGTATAGTGATCGGCGGCAATCTGCGGCCCTGCGGTGTTAAAAAACTTCTCCACTCCTCTCATCCTCTCTGTTTTTCGCCTAAAACCGGCGGTTTGGCGCCGAACTGTAGCAGATAGCGATCCTGATTCTCTTCTCTAACCCGACCGATATCGGTTAGCGCGTAGTGGTTAAACACCATAAGGTAACTCCTGAACAGGTAAGTGAACGATTAGGTTAAGTATCGACAGCCGGTGCAGCGGCATTAACACCCCCATAAATGGGGCTGGTTCTCCCGTGCGGGGCAGTACCAGAGCTTCTCCTCCCAGCTCACTTTCGGGTCGCGGTTGAAGATAAGCAGATGCGACTCCTCGGCACCACAGCCGTCGGCATAGTCGAGGGTCTGGGTGATACCTTTGGCAATGAGCTCTTCTAAATCGCCCCGTTGCAGTTTTAGCTCGACCACTATCCGCTGCACCGGCCCAAAGAAGCCCTGCGCCTCATCCAGCGACCACTCGATAGTGAGGTCGGTGCGCTTACGGCCTAAGGCATATTCGCGCTGAATCCGCCCGCCGCCGTTAATAATCCGCTGCAAAAAGGCCTGCATTAGCAGTTGCGGCCCCGCCTCTTTGTAGTCAAAGCGCTCTATCCAGCTTTCGGCGTTCTCGCGGAAGAAGTGTTGGAAGGCTTTGAGGAGTTTGACCATGTCAAGCCGCCGCTCGGCGGTGAGGTACCACTGCTGCTGTTGGTGGGTGATGTTCTGCTGCATCACAATCGACAGCTCGCGTGGAATCACCTCTTGGTAGATGCGGTTGCTGATATGGACCATCGGGTGGCGCCGAATCAGCCCTAAATCTTCGCAATATTGCAGGTCATCGGCGGCTTGCTGGATGCTATCCCCTTCGCCCGCTACAATCGGTGCTATCACCCCATGCACGCGCGGTTCACACAGTTTGTCTGACAACTGATCGAGGTGGGTGGCGCGGGATTGAATCAGCCGCTCACAGGCGGCCTGATAGTGTTGCAAGGTAATGGTTTGGCTGCGGTCGCGCAACGCCACCTCTTCCCAGGTCAACTCATGGCCGAGCGCATTGACCAGCCACGGCTGTCCGGCGGTATCGAGCCACAACTCGGCAAAAATGCCCTCTTCAAAGGGCTGGCCGGTCGCCTCAGTGTGCTGCTGATAGAGTTGGCGGCATTCGACTTCGTTGAAATTGCCCATCGTGAGCGACTTAGCCTTAATGTTAAAGGCGCTGCCACCGGTGATAATGTCGCCGCTGCTCTGGTGGATGCGGTAATCTTTTAAGTCGCGCACGCCGCAGAGCAGCACCGAGTGGGGAAAGGCGTGCGGGCGTTGGGTGTAGCCGGTGCGCAGTTGGCGCAGCAGGGAGACTAGCGTATCGCCAATAAGGGCATCGACCTCATCGAGCAGCAGCACAATCGGCTTCGGGTGGTGCAGACTCCACTGCTCCAGTAGATTCAGAATCAGCCCATGGTTCTCCTCGTGATGGGTTTGCGCCTCCAGCCAGTGCAGCAGTGAATCGTCGCGCAGTGTGAGGCGTACCGTTCGGGCAATGGCATGGGCGATGGTGTAATGGCCAATCGCCACTTGATTTCGTGCCGTCTGCGCCGCTTCGATGTTGACATAGAGCGTGGTATAACGCCCCTCGGCGTTCAACTGTTCGACGATGGCCAGCAGGGTGGTGGTTTTCCCCGTCTGGCGGGGGGCGTGGAGCAGAAAGTAGCGTTTTTGGTCAATCAGATGGTGAATCTCTGCCCAATGAACGCGCTGCATCGGGTCGAGCGTATAGTGATCGGCGGCAATCTGCGGCCCTGCGGTGTTAAAAAACTTCTCCACTCCTCTCATCCTCTCGGTTTTGCGCCTAAAACCGGCGGTTTGGCGCCGAACTGTAGCAGATAGCGATCCTGATTCTCCTCTCTAACCCGACCGATATCGGTTAGCGCGTAGTGGTTAAACACCATAAGGTAACTCCTGAACAGGTAAGTGAACGATTAGGTTAAGTATCGACAGCCGGCGCAGCGGCATTAACACCCCCATAAATGGGGCTGGTTCTCCCGTGCGGGGCAGTACCAGAGCTTCTCCTCCCAGCTCACTTTCGGGTCGCGGTTGAAGATAAGCAGATGCGACTCCTCGGCACCACAGCCGTCGGCATAGTCGAGGGTCTGGGTGATACCTTTGGCAATGAGCTCTTCTAAATCACCCCGTTGCAGTTTTAGCTCGACCACTATCCGCTGCACCGGCCCAAAGAAGCCCTGCGCCTCATCCAGCGACCACTCGATAGTGAGGTCGGTGCGCTTACGGCCTAAGGCATATTCGCGCTGAATCCGCCCGCCGCCGTTAATAATCCGCTGCAAAAAGGCCTGCATTAGCAGTTGCGGCCCCGCCTCTTTGTAGTCAAAGCGCTCTATCCAGCCCTCGGCGTTCTCACGGAAGAAGTGTTGGAAGGCTTTGAGGAGTTTGACCATATTCAGTCGCCGGTCGGGGTGGAGGTACCACACCTGCTCCTGATTGGCGATAGTGGTCTGGGTGATCCAGGTCAGCTCACGCGGAATCACTTCACGATAGATGCGATTGCTAATGCGCAGCGAGGGGCGCGACACCACTAAACCCAAATCTTCGCAATATTGGCGGTCATCCCGTGGAACCGGCTGCTCTAACTCATCCACCCCTGCCAGTAAGGGGGCAATCACTCGCCGCACCCGCTCCTCTTGCAGCTTGTGCGCTAACTGGTCGAGGTGGGTGGCGCGGGATTGAATCAGCCGCTCACGGGCGGCCTGATAGTGTTGCAAGGTAATGGTTTGGCTGCGGTCGCGCAACGCCACCTCTTCCCAAGTCAGTTCGTGGCCGAGCGCATTGACAAGCCACGGCTGTCCGGCGGTGTCGAGCCACAGCTCGGCAAAAATGCCCTCTTCAAAGGGCTGGCCGGTCGCTTCGGTGTGCTGCTGATAGAGTTGGCGGCATTCGACTTCGTTGAAATTGCCCATCGTGAGCGACTTAGCCTTAATGTTAAAGGCGCTGCCGCCGGTGATAATCTCGCCGCTGCTCTGGTGGATGCGGTAATCTTTTAAGTCGCGCACGCCGCAGAGCAGCACCGAGTGGGGAAAGGCGTGCGGGCGCTGGGTGTAGCCGGTGCGCAGTTGGCGCAGCAGGGAGACCAGTGTATCGCCAATGAGGGCATCGACCTCATCGAGTAGCAGCACAATCGGACGGTCGCTGCGCTGGCACCAGAAATTGAGCAGGGCTTGTAGCTGCTGATGCGGTGTCTTTTCCGAACCCTCCTGTTTTAACCACGCCAGAAGTTGGTTGTCTCCCCGATCCATCGCCACAGTTTCCGCGATAGCCAGACAGATGGTTTTAATTCCTGCTCCCACATCATTGCGTGCGGTCTGCGCCGTTTCAATGTTGACATAGAGGGCACTATAACGCCCTTCCGCATTGAGCCGCTCGACCATCGCCAGCAGGGTGGTGGTTTTGCCGGTCTGGCGCGGCGCATGGAGCAGAAAGTAGCGCTGGCTGTCGATAAGATAGCTCAGCTCCGCCCAGTTGAGCCGCATAAGTGGCGGCAGGGTGTAGTTCAGCTCCGCCTTTTGCGGCCCAGCGGTGTTAAAAAATTTATCCATTCATCTCATCCTCTCTGTTTTTCACCTAACCGGTAGATGGTGGATAGCGCGACTCTAAAAAATATCGCGATCCGGGGCTCAGCCCATGGGTGCCACCCGTTCCGTCAATCGGGGCGATGAACAAGGCCGATTGGTTTCAGTATCGACAGCCGGCGCAGCGGCATTAACACCCCCATAAATGGGGCTGGTTCTCCCGGGCGGGACAGTACCAGAGCTTCTCCTCCCAGCTCACTTTCGGGTCGCGGTTGAAGATAAGCAGATGCGACTCCTCGGCACCACAGCCGTCGGCATAGTCGAGGGTCTGGGTGATACCTTTGGCAATGAGCTCTTCTAAATCGCCCCGTTGCAGTTTTAGCTCGACCACTATCCGCTGCACCGGCCCAAAGAAGCCCTGCGCCTCATCCAGCGACCACTCGATAGTGAGGTCGGTGCGCTTACGGCCTAAGGCATATTCGCGCTGAATCCGCCCGCCGCCGTTAATAATCCGCTGCAAAAAGGCCTGCATTAATAGCTGCGGCCCCGCCTCTTTGTAGTCAAAGCGCTCTATCCAGCTTTCGGCGTTCTCGCGGAAGAAGTGTTGGAAGGCTTTGAGGAGTTTGACCATGTCGAGCCGCCGCTCGGCGGTGAGGTACCACTGCTGCTGTTGGTGGGTGATGTTCTGCTGCATCACAATCGACAGCTCGCGTGGAATCACCTCTTGGTAGATGCGGTTGCTGATATGGGCCATCGGGTGGCGCCGAATCAGCCCTAAATCTTCGCAATATTGCAGGTCATCGGCGGCTTGCTGGATGCTATCCCCTTCGCCCGCTACAATCGGTGCTATCACCCCATGCACGCGCGGTTCACACAGTTTGTCTGATAACTGATCGAGGTGGGTGGCGCGGGATTGAATCAGCCGCTCACGGGCGGCCTGATAGTGTTGCAAGGTAATGGTTTGGCTGCGGTCGCGGAGTGCGCTCTCCTTCCAAGTCAGTTCGTGGCCGAGCGCATTGACAAGCCACGGCTGTCCGGCGGTATCGAGCCACAACTCGGCAAAAATGCCCTCTTCAAAGGGCTGGCCGGTCGCCTCAGTGTGCTGCTGATAGAGCTGACGGCATTCGACTTCGTTAAAGTTGCCCATCGTTAGGGATTCGGCTTTGATATTAAAGGCGCTGCCGCCGGTGATGATGTCGCCACTGCTCTGGTGGATGCGGTAATCTTTTAAGTCGCGCACGCCGCAGAGCAGCACCGAGTGGGGAAAGGCGTGCGGGCGTTGGGTATAACCGGTGCGCAGTTGGCGCAGCAGGGAGACTAGCGTATCGCCAATGAGGGCATCGACCTCATCTAATAGCAGGACTATCGGCTTAGGGTGGTGCAGGCTCCACCGCTCTAGCAGATTAAAGACCAGCCCGTGGTGACTCTCCCCATGGTGGGGCTGCGCCTCCAGCCAATCGAGCAGTGAGCTATCGTGCAATGTGAGACGCGCTGATCGGGCAATGGCATTAGCAACCGTATAGTTACCAATCGTGATCTGATTCCGCGCCGTCTGCGCCATTTCAATGTTGACATAGAGGGCACTATAACGCCCTTCCGCATTGAGCCGCTCGACCATCGCCAGCAGGGTGGTGGTTTTGCCGGTCTGGCGCGGCGCATGGAGCAGAAAGTAGCGCTGGCTGTCGATAAGATAGCTCAGCTCCGCCCAGTTGAGCCGCATGAGTGGCGGTAATGTGTAGTTCAGCTCCGCCTTTTGCGGCCCAGCGGTGTTAAAAAATTTATCCATTCATCTCATCCTCTCTGTTTTTCACCTAACCGGTAGATGGTGGATAGCGCGACCCTAAAAAACATCGCGATCCGGGGCTGCTGCCCCGGAATCCAGCCCATGGGTGCCACCCGTTCCGTCAATCGGGGCGATGAACAAGGCCGATTGGTTTAAGTATCGACAGCCGGCGCAGCGGCATTAACACCCCCATAAATGGGGCTGGTTCTCCCGGGCGGGGCAGTACCAGAGCTTCTCCTCCCAGCTCACTTTCGGGTCGCGGTTGAAGATAAGCAGATGCGACTCCTCGGCACCACAGCCGTCGGCATAGTCGAGGGTCTGGGTGATACCTTTGGCAATGAGCTCTTCTAAATCGCCCCGTTGCAGTTTTAGCTCGACCACTATCCGCTGCACCGGCCCAAAGAAGCCCTGCGCCTCATCCAGCGACCACTCGATAGTGAGGTCGGTGCGCTTACGGCCTAAGGCATATTCGCGCTGAATCCGCCCGCCGCCGTTAATAATCCGCTGCAAAAAGGCCTGCATTAGCAGTTGCGGCCCCGCCTCTTTGTAGTCAAAGCGCTCTATCCAGCTTTCGGCGTTCTCGCGGAAGAAGTGTTGGAAGGCTTTGAGGAGTTTGACCATGTCGAGCCGCCGCTCGGCGGTGAGGTACCACTGCTGCTGTTGGTGGGTGATGTTCTGCTGCATCACAATCGACAGCTCGCGTGGAATCACCTCTTGGTAGATACGGTTGCTGATATGGACCATCGGGTTGCGCCGAATTAGCCCTAAATCTTCGCAATATTGCAGGTCATCGGCGGCTTGCTGGATGCTATCCCCTTCGCCCGCTACAATCGGTGCTATCACCCCATGCACGCGCGGTTCACGCAGTTTGTCTGACAACTGATCGAGGTGGGTGGCGCGGGATTGAATCAGCCGCTCACGGGCGGCCTGATAGTGTTGCAAGGTAATGGTTTGGCTGCGGTCGCGCAACGCCACATCTTCCCAGGTCAACTCATGGCCGAGCGCATTGACAAGCCACGGCTGTCCGGCGGTATCGAGCCACAACTCGGCAAAAATGCCCTCTTCAAAGGGCTGGCCGGTCGCTTCGGTGTGCTGCTGATAGAGTTGGCGGCACTCCGCTGCGCTGAAATTGCCCATCGTGAGCGACTTAGCCTTAATGTTAAAGGCGCTGCCACCGGTGATAATGTCGCCGCTGCTCTGGTGGATGCGGTAATCTTTTAAGTCGCGCACGCCGCAGAGCAGCACCGAGTGGGGAAAGGCGTGCGGGCGTTGGGTATAACCGGTGCGCAGTTGGCGCAGCAGGGAGACTAGCGTATCGCCAATGAGGGCATCGACCTCATCTAGTAGCAGGACTATCGGCTTGGGGTGAACCGAAGCCCACCAGCTTAACAGGGCACTAAATCGCTGCATCGCTTCCGCTTCAGCAATGATTTGATGCCCTGCGCTGGCATCAATCAGATGGGGTGCCGTGGCGCGAATACTCTGCAACAGGGCATCGCAGAACTGCCGATCGCCGAGTTCGGCATTCTGTCGTGCCACCTGCGACCGCTCTAAATTGACATAGAGGGCACTATAACGCCCTTCCGCATTGAGCCGCTCGACCATCGCCAGCAGGGTGGTGGTTTTGCCGGTCTGGCGCGGCGCATGGAGCAGAAAGTAGCGCTGGCTGTCGATAAGATAGCTCAGCTCCGCCCAGTTGAGCCGCATGAGTGGCGGCAGGGTGTAGTTCAGCTCCGCCTTTTGCGGCCCAGCGGTGTTAAAAAATTTATCCATTCATCTCATCCTCTCTGTTTTTCACCTAACCGGTAGATGGTGGATAGCGCGACTCTAAAAAATATCGCGATCCGAGGCTGCTGCCCAGAATCCAGCCCATGGGTGCCACCCGTTCCGTCAATCGGGGCGATGAACAAGGCCGATTGGTTTAAGTATCGACAGTCGGCGCAGCGGCATTAACACCCCCATAAATGGGGCTGGTTCTCCCGTGCGGGGCAGTACCAGAGCTTCTCCTCCCAGCTCACTTTCGGGTCGCGGTTGAAGATAAGCAGATGCGACTCCTCAGCACCACAGCCGTCGGCATAGTCGAGGGTCTGGGTGATACCTTTGGCAATGAGCTCTTCTAAATCGCCCCGTTGCAGTTTTAGCTCGACCACTATCCGCTGCACCGGCCCAAAGAAGCCCTGCGCCTCATCCAGCGACCACTCGATAGTGAGGTCGGTGCGCTTACGGCCTAAGGCATATTCGCGCTGAATCCGCCCGCCGCCGTTAATAATCCGCTGCAAAAAGGCCTGCATTAGCAGTTGCGGCCCCGCCTCTTTGTAGTCAAAGCGCTCTATCCAGCCCTCGGCGTTCTCGCGGAAGAAGTGTTGGAAGGCTTTGAGGAGTTTGACCATATTCAGTCGCCGGTCGGGGTGGAGGTACCACACCTGCTCCTGATTGGCGATGGTGGTCTGGGTGATCCAGGTCAGCTCACGCGGAATCACTTCGCGATAGATGCGATTGCTAATGCGCAGCGAGGGGCGCGACACCACTAAACCCAAATCTTCGCAATATTGGCGGTCATCCAGTGGAACCGGCTGCTCTAACTCATCCACCCCTGCCAGTAAGGGGGCAATCACTCGCCGCACCCGCTCCTCTTGCAGCTTGTGCGCTAACTGGTCGAGGTGGGTGGCGCGGGATTGAATCAGCCGCTCACGGGCGGCCTGATAGTGGCGTAGGGTGATGGGTTGGCGGCGGTCGCGGAGTCCCACCTCTTCCCAAGTCAGTTCGTGGCCAAGGGCATTGACAAGCCACGGCTGTCCGGCGGTGTCGAGCCACAACTCGGCAAAAATGCCCTCTTCAAAGGGCTGGCCGGTCGCCTCGGTGTGCTGCTGATAGAGCTGGCGGCATTCGACTTCGTTGAAGTTGCCCATCGTTAGGGATTTGGCTTTGATATTAAAGACGCTGCCGCCGGTGATGATGTCGCCACTGCTCTGGTGGATGCGGTAATCTTTTAAGTCGCGCACGCCGCAGAGCAGCACCGAGTGGGGAAAGGCGTGCGGGCGCTGGGTATAACCGGTGCGCAGTTGCCGCAGCAGGGAGACTAGCGTATCGCCAATGAGGGCATCGACCTCATCTAGTAGCAGGACTATCGGCTTGGGGTGAACCGAAGCCCACCAGCTTAACAGGGCACTAAATCGCTGCATCGCTTCCGCTTCAGCAATGATTTGATGCCCTGCGCTGGCATCAATCAGATGGGGTGCCGTGGCGCGAATACTCTGCAACAGGGCATCGCAGAACTGCCGATCGCCGAGTTCGGCATTCTGTCGTGCCACCTGCGACCGCTCTAAATTGACATAGAGGGCACTATAACGCCCTTCCGCATTGAGCCGCTCGACCATCGCCAGCAGGGTGGTGGTCTTCCCCGTCTGGCGGGGGGCGTGGAGCAGAAAGTAGCGCTGGCTGTCGATAAGATAGCTCAGCTCCGCCCAGTTGAGCCGCATAAGTGGCGGCAGGGTGTAGTTCAGCTCCGCCTTTTGCGGCCCAGCGGTGTTAAAAAATTTATCCATTCATCTCATCCTCTCTGTTTTTCACCGGCTGCTGCCCGGAATCCAGCCCATGGGTGCCACCCGTTCCGTCAATCGGGGCGATGAACAAGGCCGATTGGTTTCAGTATCGACAGTCGGCGCAGCGGCATTAACACCCCCATAAATGGGGCTGGTTCTCCCGGGCGGGGCAGTACCAGAGCTTCTCCTCCCAGCTCACTTTCGGGTCGCGGTTGAAGATAAGCAGATGCGACTCCTCGGCACCACAGCCGTCGGCATAGTCGAGGGTCTGGGTGATACCTTTGGCAATGAGCTCTTCTAAATCGCCCCGTTGCAGTTTTAGCTCGACCACTATCCGCTGCACCGGCCCAAAGAAGCCCTGCGCCTCATCCAGCGACCACTCGATAGTGAGGTCGGTGCGCTTACGGCCTAAGGCATATTCGCGCTGAATCCGCCCGCCGCCGTTAATAATCCGCTGCAAAAAGGCCTGCATCAGCAGTTGCGGCCCCGCCTCTTTGTAGTCAAAGCGCTCTATCCAGCCCTCGGCGTTCTCGCGGAAGAAGTGTTGGAAGGCTTTGAGGAGTTTGACCATATTCAGTCGCCGGTCGGGGTGGAGGTACCACACCTGCTCCTGATTGGCGATGGTGGTCTGGGTGATCCAGGTCAGCTCACGCGGAATCACTTCGCGATAGATGCGATTGCTAATGCGCAGCGAGGGGCGCGACACCACTAAACCCAAATCTTCGCAATATTGGCGGTCATCCAGTGGAACCGGCTGCTCTAACTCATCCACCCCTGCCAGTAAGGGGGCAATCACTCGCCGCACCCGCTCCTCTTGCAGCTTGTGCGCTAACTGGTCGAGGTGGGTGGCGCGGGATTGAATCAGCCGCTCACGGGCGGCCTGATAGTGGCGTAGGGTGATGGGTTGGCGGCGGTCGCGGAGTCCCACCTCTTCCCAAGTCAGTTCGTGGCCAAGGGCATTGACAAGCCACGGCTGTCCGGCGGTGTCGAGCCACAACTCGGCAAAAATGCCCTCTTCAAAGGGCTGGCCGGTCGCCTCGGTGTGCTGCTGATAGAGCTGGCGGCATTCGACTTCGTTGAAGTTGCCCATCGTTAGGGATTTGGCTTTGATATTAAAGACGCTGCCGCCGGTGATGATGTCGCCACTGCTCTGGTGGATGCGGTAATCTTTTAAGTCGCGCACGCCGCAGAGCAGCACCGAGTGGGGAAAGGCGTGCGGGCGCTGGGTATAACCGGTGCGCAGTTGCCGCAGCAGGGAGACTAGCGTATCGCCAATGAGGGCATCGACCTCATCTAGTAGCAGGACTATCGGCTTGGGGTGAACCGAAGCCCACCAGCTTAACAGGGCACTAAATCGCTGCATCGCTTCCGCTTCAGCAATGATTTGATGCCCTGCGCTGGCATCAATCAGATGGGGTGCCGTGGCGCGAATACTCTGCAACAGGGCATCGCAGAACTGCCGATCGCCGAGTTCGGCATTCTGTCGTGCCACCTGCGACCGCTCTAAATTGACATAGAGGGCACTATAACGCCCTTCCGCATTGAGCCGCTCGACCATCGCCAGCAGGGTGGTGGTCTTCCCCGTCTGGCGGGGGGCGTGGAGCAGAAAGTAGCGTTTTTGGTCAATCAGATGGTGAATCTCTGCCCAATGAACGCGCTGCATCGGGTCGAGCGTATAGTGATCGGCGGCAATCTGCGGCCCTGCGGTGTTAAAAAACTTCTCCACTCCTCTCATCCTCTCTGTTTTTCGCCTAAAACCGGCGGTTTGGCGCCGAACTGTAGCAGATAGCGATCCTGATTCTCCTCTCTAACCAGACCGATATCGGTTAGCGCGTAGTGGTTAAACACCATAAGGTAACTCCTGAACAGGTAAGTGAACGATTAGGTTAAGTATCGACAGCCGGCGCAGCGGCATTAACACCCCCATAAATGGGGCTGGTTCTCCCGGGCGGGGCAGTACCAGAGCTTCTCCTCCCAGCTCACTTTCGGGTCGCGGTTGAAGATAAGCAGATGCGACTCCTCGGCACCACAGCCGTCGGCATAGTCGAGGGTCTGGGTGATACCTTTGGCAATGAGCTCTTCTAAATCGCCCCGTTGCAGTTTTAGCTCGACCACTATCCGCTGCACCGGCCCAAAGAAGCCCTGCGCCTCATCCAGCGACCACTCGATAGTGAGGTCGGTGCGCTTACGGCCTAAGGCATATTCGCGCTGAATCCGCCCGCCGCCGTTAATAATCCGCTGCAAAAAGGCCTGCATTAGCAGTTGCGGCCCCGCCTCTTTGTAGTCAAAGCGCTCTATCCAGCTTTCGGCGTTCTCGCGGAAGAAGTGTTGGAAGGCTTTGAGGAGTTTGACCATGTCGAGCCGCCGCTCGGCGGTGAGGTACCACTGCTGCTGTTGGTGGGTGATGTTCTGCTGCATCACAATCGACAGCTCGCGTGGAATCACCTCTTGGTAGATACGGTTGCTGATATGGACCATCGGGTTGCGCCGAATTAGCCCTAAATCTTCGCAATATTGCAGGTCATCGGCGGCTTGCTGGATGCTATCCCCTTCGCCCGCTACAATCGGTGCTATCACCCCATGCACGCGCGGTTCACGCAGTTTGTCTGACAACTGATCGAGGTGGGTGGCGCGGGATTGAATCAGCCGCTCACGGGCGGCCTGATAGTGTTGCAAGGTAATGGTTTGGCTGCGGTCGCGCAACGCCACCTCTTCCCAGGTCAACTCATGGCCGAGCGCATTGACAAGCCACGGCTGTCCGGCGGTATCGAGCCACAACTCGGCAAAAATGCCCTCTTCAAAGGGCTGGCCGGTCGCTTCGGTGTGCTGCTGATAGAGTTGGCGGCACTCCGCTGCGCTGAAATTGCCCATCGTGAGCGACTTAGCCTTAATGTTAAAGGCGCTGCCACCGGTGATAATGTCGCCGCTGCTCTGGTGGATGCGGTAATCTTTTAAGTCGCGCACGCCGCAGAGCAGCACCGAGTGGGGAAAGGCGTGCGGGCGTTGGGTATAACCGGTGCGCAGTTGGCGCAGCAGGGAGACTAGCGTATCGCCAATGAGGGCATCGACCTCATCCAGTAGTAGGACTATCGGCTTGGGGTGAACCGAAGCCCACCAGCTTAACAGGGCACTAAATCGCTGCATCGCTTCCGCTTCAGCAATGATTTGATGCCCTGCGCTGGCATCAATCAGATGGGGTGCCGTGGCGCGAATACTCTGCAACAGGGCATCGCAGAACTGCCGATCGCCGAGTTCGGCATTCTGTCGTGCCACCTGCGACCGCTCTAAATTGACATAGAGGGCACTATAACGCCCTTCCGCATTGAGCCGCTCGACCATCGCCAGCAGGGTGGTGGTCTTCCCCGTCTGGCGGGGGGCGTGGAGCAGAAAGTAGCGTTTTTGGTCAATCAGATGGTGAATCTCTGCCCAATGAACGCGCTGCATCGGGTCGAGCGTATAGTGATCGGCGGCAATCTGCGGCCCTGCGGTGTTAAAAAACTTCTCCATTCCTCTCATCCTCTCGGTTTTGCGCCTAAAACCGGCGGTTCGGAATCTGTAACTGATGTGACGCAAACTCAAGTCCACAGGCCCTCTATTCCCCTCTACCGCAAACGGGCGAGGGGCGATAGAAGCGGCGCTGGCAGAGCCGTTTGTCGATATGCGGAATCATCCAGAGCAGCAGTTAAGGGCACGCTTCGACCGCAGTGATGGTCATCCCCCTCGACAAAAAACAATACTCCAGAGCAGGCGGCGGCGCAACCCTTCTGTTTCACCTTGGCGGGCGTGGCCAATCTAGCTCTGCACCGAGGCCCGTATCTCTGGTGGGTTGATCGCGCTCGTGGGTTAATGGGCGCGGAGTGGGGGAAGGCTAGGGGGCGTTGGGGGTAGCCGGTGCGCAGTTGGCGCAGCAGGGAGACTAGCGTATCGCCAATGAGGGCATCGACCTCATCGAGCAGCAGCACAATCGGCTTCGGGTGGTGCAGACTCCACTGCTCCAGTAGATTCAGAATCAGACCATGGCTCTCCTCGTGATGGGTTTGCGCCTCCAGCCAGTGCAGCAGTGAATCGTCGCGCAGTGTGAGGCGTACCGTTCGGGCAATGGCATGGGCGATGGTGTAATGGCCAATCGCCACTTGATTTCGTGCCGTCTGCGCCGCTTCGATGTTGACATAGAGCGTGGTATAACGCCCCTCGGCGTTCAACTGTTCGACGATGGCCAGCAGGGTGGTGGTTTTCCCCGTCTGGCGGGGGGCGTGGAGAAGAAAGTAGCGTTTTTGGTCAATCAGATGGTGAATCTCTGCCCAATGAACGCGCTGCATCGGGTCGAGCGTATAGTGATCGGTGGCAATCTGCGGCCCTGCGGTGTTAAAAAACTTCTCCATTCCTCTCATCCTCTCTGTTTTTCGCCTAAAACCGGCGGTTCGGAACCCATCATGCGTTCACTTAGAAGCACCCGTTATATGATGAGGTCGGGTGGTCGAGCCACTGCCATTCATCCGATTCAATGCTTGTGGAATTTTTATTGAGTTAAAATTATAAACAGACTCAATACCAAGAAACCCTAAATCAACAGTTAAAATGTTCTTTTTATCTACCATATTCCAATGGTCTTTGTTTCGTTTGCTCGGTTGCATCTATGAGTATATTTTCGATATTACTTTTTTCAAAAAACTCTTTAAACTCAATGGGATCCTTAAATTTTCTAATCGGCATACATTCTAACTCATTTAATGCGTGCTCCAAAACAGAGAGACCAAATGCTTGAACTTTGTGCGCATAAGATGGTGATATTCCAGCCACAAAACCTAAGTTATCATAAGTTAACCCACTCTTTAAACTGAACAGCGTAAAAAATAAAAGCTCCTCTGTGTTTTTGATACAGAATTCATCACCAATTTTAATCGTATTTTTAAGTGATTTCGATTCGATAATGCTCAAGTGGCTTTTTTCGAAAGTTTCCAAAATCAAGTAAAACTGCTTTTTCTTTATGCCAGTAGCAGCAGCCCAACCTCTATCAGTATTTAACTCTGATGTGCTAAATTTCATCAATAACACCTTTCAAAAAATTGTTTAAAAAATTAATTATAAACCATATAATTTGGCTAGGAAACAACTTTAATAACCGCTTCGCTGGTCGCCTCATCGGCCAGCACCAGACGCGGTTTATGCGGTAGGGCCCGGGCAATCGCCCCACGCTGCTGCTGACCTCCGGATAGCTGATGCGGCAGCCGCGCTAACAGAGGTAACAGCCCGAGTCGGTCAATCAGGTCATCGCGAAAAGCTGTATCAAGCCGACCACAGTTACCACTGCCACTTTCGCCTAGTAAGGCGGCAGAACAGCCGGTGTCAAGTCTGAGATCAACACCGTCAAGTACACGAAGGTGACCGTCAGGTTGGTGGAATGTTTTGCAGAGTTTTATCAGTTGCAGCAGGGTTTAAGGTATAACTCATGCAGAACCCGTTGCGCGCCCTCTTCTGCTCATTTCATCGTCACTGAAGTCTTGTTGTTAAAAAGCCAAACAACAATGCTGATCTATTTTAGCATCTTTTCCTCCTTGTTATTTATCTAAGATATTGAATTAAATTAAGATTTCTTATTCAAATTATCCACCATTACCCAAATACGCTAGTGGTGCCATACCGGAGACTATTTAGTCAGGCACTTAATTGGTTGCCTTTTTCCTACAGTCGCTCCATATTACCTCACCTACACAGTGAAAATGTAATATACGCACCGGCAATTCTGCAATACACGGAAACTATCCCTGTTGCCAGATATAGCATACAATTCAGGATAGTTTGGTTGTCAAAGACAACATACCTAGTAACAAAGATGAAACAAAATCTATTGAGGATATTTATGAACAAAGTACTTATTGTCTTAACATCACACGACCAACTCGGTGATACCGGCGAAAAAACAGGCTTTTGGCTGGAGGAGTTTGCCGCCCCATACTACCAACTTATAGATGCGGGTGTGCAGGTAACACTGTGCTCACCCGAAGGTGGTCAACCTCCTCTTGATCCGAAAAGCCATGAACCCACTTTTCAAACTAAAGAGACACACCGGTTTGACAATGATCCGATCGCTCAAGCAGAGCTAGCCAATACCGCGAAGTTATCTGAAATGAAGGTAGAAGATTTCGATGCTGTTTTTTATCCGGGCGGTCATGGTCCGTTATGGGATCTGCACAATGACCCAAACTCCATTAAACTGATAGAAGGCTTCATTTCTGCTAAAAAGCCTGTTGCCGCAGTGTGCCATGCTCCGGCAGTTCTGCTAAACGCTAAGGATGAAAATGGTGATCCCTTGGTTAAAGGCAAGAGAGTCACTGGGTTTAGTAACTCAGAAGAAGAAGCGGTACAGTTAACAAATGTCGTACCCTATCTGGTTGAAGATAAGCTAAACGAACTAGGTGGGTTCTACCAAAAAGTCGAAGATTGGGGCTCGCTGGCTGTTGTTGATGGTTTGGTTATCACAGGACAAAATCCTGCCTCTTCAGCTGCTGTGGCAGAAGCCCTGCTTAAATCTCTTAACTAACACAAAATTGATTTAGCCATGGAGTATATTGTTCCGAGAGGATACAACTATAAGGAGACCAAATGATGCAAATCAGACAACTTTTTGATAGTGATACCAGCACATTCACCTACCTGCTGTGGGATGAACAGACACGAGAGTCTGCTATTATTGATTCAGTTCGGGAGCAATTTGAGCGTGATAGCACCCTGATTGATGAATTAGGACTGACCCTTAAATATGCATTGGAAACCCATATTCACGCTGATCATATCACTGCTTCAGGGTTGTTACGGCAGCGATTTGGTGCTGTGATCGCGCTACATAAAAACAGTCAGGCTAGCTGCGCAGATGAGCTTCTGATCGATAACCAAATTCTGTATTTAGGCAATCAGACTATTGAAGTCATTGCTACTCCAGGCCACACCAATACTGATGTCAGCTACAAAATTAATGGCGCAGTATTCACCGGAGATGCATTAATGATTCGTGCCTGTGGCCGCACCGACTTCCAATCTGGTGATAGTCGTCAACTCTATCACTCCATCACCCAAAAGATCTTTAAACTCCCTGCCGAAACAGCAGTCTATCCCGGTCACGACTACAATGGCCGAACCGCGTCAACTATTGAAGAAGAGAGGGCTTATAACCCCTATTTTACTGGTGTAAACGAAGCGGCTTTTATTCAAAAAATGGCTAATCTGAATCTCCCTCAACCTAAGCGTATCGATATTGCTGTACCGGGTAACGAGGTTTGTGGACTAGAATTAGAACGATCTGCTTAAGATCAATCCGTTTGCTTACTTGATGACGCTACAGCGTTATGCCCATCAGATCAATCGTCATCTAGAGTTGTGATTCCCTTGGAACTATCAGCAGACGCTGGAACTGAAGAAGTTGCGAGGGAGTTGGCAACTAGCAGAACAGCAGGCGGTCACTTCACAAGGCCAGGGCTCCGGTGTAAGATGGGCTGATGGTCTGTCGGCTAGCGTAGGCTAGTGATGACTTACTGATTTATGCTGTTCTATTGTACAGCCAAGACTGCGATGTTTATGGCAGCAAGCAATGCGGGCGAATGGGTTAGATGTGATAGAGCAACAGAAACGACTGATGAAAATGAGTAATAATAGTTCCTGCCTAAACTGATTAGGATTTAAATTTGAACGAGGCGGTGCCCACTCCTCCCGCACAATCATGTTGGATGAGCTTCGCCTGCTGTTTGCCTGTATCGATAACCCCCCTGAGTGTCAAGATACCCTGAGACCACCCCTGACGAGAGATGAATGTAGAATCAGGGGGCAACAGAGGAGCAATTAACAGATACACACTATAGCTCACCGGGAAGAGACAGAGTTTGGTGATTTTGGTCAATTTTTTAAGTTGCAAGGCTACTATGTACAGGTAACACCGATTAAAATAGCTCCATGTATCGAGTCTGTCCAAATTGTGGTCACCAAACCGAGCAGCCGTTAACAGATCGCTGCCCTACTTGTGGGGTTGTCTTTAAAAAATGGTTAAAAAACCGCTTTCGAACCGAACCGGTTACTGAGAATCGCGCGGCAAGTAAAATCCGATGGCCCCTCCCTTCGCTCTTACAGCCGCCAAAACCGGTAAACCAGGCAACACTTACTGGCTATCTGCTGCTATACATCGCACTCATCGTTTGGTGTGTTCAGTTCATTCAAATGGAGTATTACCACCTCGATTTCGGCTACCGTTACGATATACCGGTACCCGACATCGGCTAGTCGTTTATGCACAATGTGAATCTAATTTTTCATGAAGCCGGCCATGTGCTGTTCCGCCCCTTCGGCCACTTTATGACGGTACTCGGCGGCTCACTGTTTCAGGTACTAATGCCCCTGATAGTGATGCTGGTCTTTTTAATTAAGGAAGACAATCCCTTCGCCGCCTCAGTCGGGCTCTGGTGGGCCGGACAGAGTCTGATGGATATTGCCCCTTACATTAACGATGCCCGCAATGGCCAGCTAATGCTGCTCGGCGGTGTCACCGGTCAAGAGACGATCGGCTACCACGACTGGGAGACGCTGCTGACAATGATGCATGCGATGGAATGGGATCACACCTTAGCCGACTGGGTCGATAGCACCGGTGTGATATGGATGGTTCTGGCCTGGTGCTGGGGCGGACTCGTGCTATGGCGCTATTTTCACAAAAGCTCGCCTCAGTGTTTTGGCGCACGCATCAAATGAACTAGCATATATGCCAATTATAAAATTTAATTATCCAACTGAATTTAAAGAGTTTTTTGAGAAAAAAATACCGAAGAACAAGACCGAAATGTTCACATTTATCAGCACTAATCTATGGAGGAACTAGGAGTGAACGAGTATCATAAGATTCAGACGGTATATCTACGCGATCCTGCAACGAAACATAAAACATTACTTGAAGGTCAATTCGCCAAACCAGAATTTGAATACTTGAAAAATAATATATGGGTATTCACCGAAAAAGTTGATGGTACGAATATCCGTGTTCAATGGGACGGAGATCATGTCTCGTTCGCCGGAAAAACTGACCATGCTGAGACGCCGAAGTTTTTGCTTGATAAACTTGATGAACTCTTTACGGCTGAGGCGTTTGCTATGCATAAACTCCCACCACTGTGTTTGTATGGCGAAGGGTATGGAGCCAAAATTCAGAAAGGGGGTGGCAACTATATTCCCGATGGGGTCAGCTTCATCTTATTCGATATCAATATTGATGGCATTTGGCTTGAGCGTCAGAATGTTGAAGACATCGCTCAAAAACTGGTCATTGATAGTGTGCCTATGATTGGGGAGGGAACCTTACTTGAAGGCATTGAGAGGGTCAAAAATGGCTATGATTCCAGATTACGGCTTACGCCTCCGGAAGGGCTTGTCATGCGTCCAAAGGTTGAGCTGGTTAATCGGCGCGGTGAACGAGTAATCACCAAAATAAAAATAAATGATTTCGAGCAAGAAGTACGAACAGACGCTTGCCGTTGACCGATAAGTATATGAGGAGATGGGTCGGAGACGGTAACGGTGATATCGAGCTGCTGTAACGGCAGATCACAATTGAGACTGGGGTTATTCATCATGGAACTCCTGTTGAGCTCCTAGTGAGTTAGCCTTAGCGTAAAGAGTTTTTCTTTGGGGTTGCGACAGAGTCGGTTAAACTAGCCTCTGACATGACACTGCCTCCTTTTGGCGATGGGTGTTGTGTCACTTGTGTATTGGGAAGCCTTACCGGTTTTGGCTCTTAGCTGACGAAACGATAAACAAGGCCTGAACATCAATGCCTCAAACAAATAGCATACCTTTAGAACCATTGATGCCTGCATCACTCTCTCGTGAGCAACAAAGTGGTTTATTACGAATCAAAGAGCAGTTTAATTCTTTAATGTCGAGTCTTATGCACATTCAAGATTTTGATTTAAGCGTTATTTACCCAGAAACAGATGATCTTTTTGAGCTGTATGAGCAGTTAACCGATCTAAAAAAGTGTCTTGATAGCTTTCGTCCATTAACCACTAATCAGGTGAAAAATATTACTGAAGTTTTTGATACTGAATACACTTACGAATCGAATGCTATAGAAGGGAATACACTGACCCTTATGGAAACCGAAATGGTCATTCATCGAGGAATGACTATTAGCGGAAAGCCATTAAAAGATCATCAGGAAGCGATTAACCATAGAGATGCTATTCAGCTTATTAGAGAGTTAGCTCGTCATGAGACAGAGTTTAACCAAAATGTGCTATTACAAATCCACGCTATTATTTTGTCAGGCATAGATAGGGAAAATGCAGGGATGTATCGAAGAGAGCGAGTACGCATTGCAGGGAGTCGCCATATTTGCCCGAATTATTTAAAAATACCGCAACTTATGGAAGAGTATTTTCACTATTATGAAGCGAATAGAATTAACACTCATCCAGTTGAGTTAGCGAGCAATCTTCATGAAAAATTAGTAACGATTCATCCGTTTATTGACGGTAATGGAAGAACTGCCAGATTAGTCATGAATCTCATTCTACTTAAAAATGGTTATCCTATTACCGTGATTCACTCAGATAGAGATCAAAGATTGGCGTACTATAATGCTTTAGAAACCGCTCAAATATCAGAGACGGGTGACAACAGTCACTTTCAACGACTCATTGCGAAGTATGTAAAAAAGTGGCTTTTTCAATATCTAAATCTACTCTCTGATAATGGGAATACGGAAACAGAGAATAGGGGGTACTATTTTTTTCAAAAAATAGAGCCTTATTTGTAGGTATTAAATCAAATTAACTATACTTTACGCGGCTGATTTATGAACCTATAATTTAGCGTATTCCCTAAACAGGTCTTGTTCATCTCCTCGTCAGCTCCTCTCCACCTCTCCCCGCTGGGGGAGGCGAAGAGGAAAGGCGAGGGAGTCATGCCTCATGAGGGTGACGAGACGATGAACAAGGCCCAAATGGGAGAATTACCCTTACCCAGAAGAGGAAGAGGGCATGCTAATTCTAACTTCATGAAATCATTAGTTGTCCCGGCTTAAGTTGGTAGCCCATGATCTCAATGTTTTTCAACGGTACTTCAATAAATCGGTAAGGGCTGGCACCTATCCAGTATTCTCCCTATAGTATATCTCGCGCCGGTGCAGTAGTCTGACAAAAGCCACTTCAATACTATTCATACAGGTAATGCCCGCCAATCAGCAGGACTCTCCGGTGCCTCATTTCGAGCTGGCTCACGAATCAGTACATCAGCCGAAATACAGCAATTCAGGGGCAGCTCCATAACCGACTAACTTCATAAACTTACATTGGCAAAAAAATTATTTTTTCCAGCAAAAATAGCCCATATATCTCCAATTTTGAGAGGTAACCGCATGTCAACTGCACGAAAATCAGCTTCGAACCAATCCGTCCGGTCTAAAAAAAGAATCGGAATAAACGTAAATTACAGCGCAAAGATGTCGTCTATCAACTCCACCTGACCATCACACACTTCTTTCCTGCTCTCTTTGAGCAGATGAGAGAGCTGGATGAGTGCCGGACATCTACTAATTATGATTTGGCGGCTCTTATTACGGCCTGCATTGCCATGTTTCTCTTTAAAGCCGGTTCTCGTAATGAAATGAATAATCTGCGCGAAGAGAAACGCTTTCGCAAAAACTACCAGCGGTTGTTCAAAATGCCGCTACCTCATATGGATACCGTCGATAATGTCATGCGACAACTCACGGAGGATCAACTGCAAAAACTGACTCAATCCATGGTTAGGGCGCTGTTGAAAAAGAAGATATTCCACAATCAACGGCTGTTTGGTGAATGGTTTGTCATTGCGGTGGATGCGAGCGGGATTCATAGTTTTACAGAGTGTCCCCATGAACAGGCGCTGCACAAAGACTACAGCAGCGGTAAAAGTAGCTGGCATAACATGGTTTTAGAGGCCAAACTGATTACCGCTAACGGCTTCGCCATCTCCATTGCCACAGAGTGGCTGGAAAACCCCGAAGAGGGCAACTATGACAAACAGGATTGTGAGCGTAAGGCATTCAAACGCCTAGCAAAAAAGTTGAAATCGGCGTTTCCGCGTCTACCCATCTGTCTGGTTGCCGATGGACTCTATCCTTATCAGGGATTCTTCGAAATTTGCTCAGAGTATGGTTGGGGCTGGATAGTCACCTTCAAGGATGGCAATCTGCCATCTGTTTGGGAAGAGGTTAAATCCTTGTGCCAGTTAACATCCGGCAATCAACGAAAAATCATTCTACGGCAACAGGATAATGTCATTGAGCAAAACTATACATGGATTAACGATATTGACTATCATGGCGTGAAACTACACTGGCTGGAATGCATAGAGACAACCACCGACAAAGAGGGGCAGATAATTGAAAATCGGTTCGTTCACATTAGCTCCTATCCCATCAACTGGAATACGGCACCGGAATTGAGCCGTACCGGACGCTTACGCTGGAAAATAGAGAACGAAGGCTTTAATACCCAAAAAAATCATGGATATGCATTAGAGCACAAATTTTCACGGGTGAGTTATCTGGCGACCAAGAATTACTACCAGTGCTTGCAAATAGCTCACATCATCAATCAGTTACTGGTATTTAGCAAGACATTTCAAAGTGTTATGCAGGGGAAGATGACCTTAAAGCGCATCTGGGGAAAGATGATTGCCGTTATGACTGAACGAAAACTGTCGGTAACGAAATTAGCCCAACTCACCGGGCGCCCCTGCCAGATTCGACTCATCAATTAAAAGACGATGGAGATCCCCGCTCCGAAATTCGGGATAACCCTCATTACACACTGGAGACAAGCTCACTCAACACCGCTGTACAATTTGAAATAGTTGACTTTTCAACAAGGAAATGTTGAGAAGAGGGGGGGTATTGTCGCCAAGAAAGCAAGGCTATGTAGTGATGCTGGTTTGGCGGTGACTCTGAATTGCTGCCGAAATACCTAACCCTTGAGTCAGTCTTCTAATCATGCTAATGCTTAACGGACGCTTTCGGTTCAGCACATCAGAGACCTTAGAAGCCGAACCGATATAGGGAATGAGCTCTCTTTGACTCATCTCCATCTGATCCATACGAAAACGAATAGCATCAATTGGATCGGGGGGATCAACCGGGTATTGTTGCTGCTCATAGTGCTCTATTAACAGAGCCAACAGCTCCAACTCATCTGCTTGAGGGCTATTTTCTACCGGGTCAAGTTGCATCAGTGTCATTAGGCGGTTAAGCGCCTGTTCATGTTCAGCCCCTGACTTAATCACTCTCATCTGTTGCATAACCAACCCTCTTAAAACTGCTTTTGACTATACTCAGCATGGGGTACCTACCCACTCAATCACCACCATACCATGACGATATTGCACCTGTACGACCAGTCGGTAGTGGTTACCCTTAATATTAAAAATCACCCTGTTGTCAGCCAAAAAATCAGCACTACGATAGCGCTCTTTTATATCTTGCGGCGTTTGCCAGTGGCTTCGTTGCGCCTCATCAAACCACGCTTGTAGTGCTCTTTTCGAGTTGGCATGTCTCTGCCAAAACTTAACCAGCTTGTCTCGTCCGAATAGTCTCATTATAGCCCCAAATCATAACCCAAAGTTCCCAATTTGGGAATGGTCACAAATAAAATTCAGGCGCTTTTTTTGCGTTTTAATCCGTCAAGACAGACTTGCCCAACGGTTAGGCATTAGCCTGAGCTGTTAATTGCTCTCTCAAAAAATCCTTTAATAACCCATCTCGCTGTGCCGCACAGCGTGCCGCGAGCCCAATAGCGGCATACCGATTTGCGGGTTAAGCCAAAAAAAATAGCGCCGACCAGCTAAAACACCCTTGTTAACAGGCCTCTTTTGCAACACAAACAGCTCTCAAACCGTAACTACTCAGGGGGGGTAAGATAGTAAAAAAAATCGTAACTATTCAGGGGTGAATTTCCATAAACTCTGGCCACTTTCCATTGTAGAGCAGTCGCAAAGCCTCAGCTGGGGATACCCCATTCTTCTGGCAGGTAGAGAGGTAGCTGCGAATTCTGGCAAACATCATAGCTCCCTCCTTTGAGCGGAAACATCCGTAACCTTACGCCACCATAGCGTGACGGCCTCGGAGCCGGCCTGATAGACTTAGAGAGCGGCAAAATCCGGTCAATTTGTCGTAGTGGTTGAGCAGATAGCGGATCGCTTTGCCCAGCGGACTGTTTTCCTCGACATCGCCACTCTCAATCTGCGCCTCGCCCCACTGTTTGAGCTGCGCCATCAGCGGCAGTGAGTGCTGCTGATGGTAAGCCAGCCGCTCTGCCGGGGTGTACTTCTCCTCCTTGCAGTGAGCATCGTGGTGCCACACCGGGTCGTAGAGCGCTAACACCCATGGGCCGTTATCCGGATGCAGCTCTGCCACATCCACAAACCCCCGCCTACAGTGGCTGTTGCAGAATGTATCGTGTCGCTGTGTTTCATCCAGCACCGTAGGCAGATTGCGACTGAGCGCATCGCACATGATAGTGGGTTTGGGTAACCCAGGATGGCGCAGACGCAGAATCTCATCGATCAACTCTCCGGCATGGCCGATATCGGTCTGGTAGAGCACGATTTGTTGGCCACTCTCCAGTGTCGCGATTAAGCCGGAAGTGAAAGTACCGCTGCGGGGTTTAAGTTGACCGCTCCGTCTGTCAGGCTTCAGAATCGTGCCCTGATTCAAAATCCGGTTGGGTGTGTCATCCAGATGGCACTATTTTACCAAATTTGAGAGGAGTTGGCGTAGTTGTTGTGCCTTAACAGCAATTCAGAGTCACCGCCAAACCAGCATCACTACATAGCCTTGCTTTCTTGGCGACAATACCCCCCCTCTTCTCAACATTTCCTTGTTGAAAAGTCAACTATTTCAAATTGTACAGCGGTGTTGAGTGAGCTTGTCTCCAGTGTGTAATGAGGGTTATCCCGAATTTCGGAGCGGGGATCTCCATCGTCTTTTAATTGATGAGTCGAATCTGGCAGGGGCGCCCGGTGAGTTGGGCTAATTTCGTTACCGACAGTTTTCGTTCAGTCATAACGGCAATCATCTTTCCCCAGATGCGCTTTAAGGTCATCTTCCCCTGCATAACACTTTGAAATGTCTTGCTAAATACCAGTAACTGATTGATGATGTGAGCTATTTGCAAGCACTGGTAGTAATTCTTGGTCGCCAGATAACTCACCCGTGAAAATTTGTGCTCTAATGCATATCCATGATTTTTTTGGGTATTAAAGCCTTCGTTCTCTATTTTCCAGCGTAAGCGTCCGGTACGGCTCAATTCCGGTGCCGTATTCCAGTTGATGGGATAGGAGCTAATGTGAACGAACCGATTTTCAATTATCTGCCCCTCTTTGTCGGTGGTTGTCTCTATGCATTCCAGCCAGTGTAGTTTCACGCCATGATAGTCAATATCGTTAATCCATGTATAGTTTTGCTCAATGACATTATCCTGTTGCCGTAGAATGATTTTTCGTTGATTGCCGGATGTTAACTGGCACAAGGATTTAACCTCTTCCCAAACAGATGGCAGATTGCCATCCTTGAAGGTGACTATCCAGCCCCAACCATACTCTGAGCAAATTTCGAAGAATCCCTGATAAGGATAGAGTCCATCGGCAACCAGACAGATGGGTAGACGCGGAAACGCCGATTTCAACTTTTTTGCTAGGCGTTTGAATGCCTTACGCTCACAATCCTGTTTGTCATAGTTGCCCTCTTCGGGGTTTTCCAGCCACTCTGTGGCAATGGAGATGGCGAAGCCGTTAGCGGTAATCAGTTTGGCCTCTAAAACCATGTTATGCCAGCTACTTTTACCGCTGCTGTAGTCTTTGTGCAGCGCCTGTTCATGGGGACACTCTGTAAAACTATGAATCCCGCTCGCATCCACCGCAATGACAAACCATTCACCAAACAGCCGTTGATTGTGGAATATCTTCTTTTTCAACAGCGCCCTAACCATGGATTGAGTCAGTTTTTGCAGTTGATCCTCCGTGAGTTGTCGCATGACATTATCGACGGTATCCATATGAGGTAGCGGCATTTTGAACAACCGCTGGTAGTTTTTGCGAAAGCGTTTCTCTTCGCGCAGATTATTCATTTCATTACGAGAACCGGCTTTAAAGAGAAACATGGCAATGCAGGCCGTAATAAGAGCCGCCAAATCATAATTAGTAGATGTCCGGCACTCATCCAGCTCTCTCATCTGCTCAAAGAGAGCAGGAAAGAAGTGTGTGATGGTCAGGTGGAGTTGATAGACGACATCTTTGCGCTGTAATTTACGTTTATTCCGATTCTTTTTTTAGACCGGACGGATTGGTTCGAAGCTGATTTTCGTGCAGTTGACATGCGGTTACCTCTCAAAATTGGAGATATATGGGCTATTTTTGCTGGAAAAAATAATTTTTTTGCCAATGTAAGTTTATGAAGTTAGTCGGTTATGGAGCTGCCCCTGAATTGCTGTGCCTTAATCGCACTTATCGGCTCTGCTGGGCGAGGCAACCCCGATATTTGCCTTTGGAGAGGCGCTTGGTCATCAGCCAGTAGCCATTGTTCTCATAGACTAGCAGGCGAATCATCGTTTTGGAGCGGTTAATAAAGGCAAACACGGTGCCCGAGCGCGGCTGTTGGCCGAGTTGGTGTTGGCACATCGCGACAAAGCCGTCGATGCCACCGACAGTCAGCCATCTCTCATCCATAACCTTCGTTCTTAAAAGTAACCCCCATAAATGACATTGGCGGATTACCAATATGTGGTCACTGGCCCCCGTGCCACGCGCATTGGTGGTTCGGCAGGGGGAGTGGGGCTACTGCTCGGTAGCGGCAAAGCGGAAGTTAGATGTAGGGCTTGAACAGTCAGTGTAGCCCTCCCCCACCAGGTGGGAGAGGGTGATGTAGGCCTTGTTGAGTTAACCAAACATATCGGTAGTGATATTTTTAAACCAGCCGTGAGCAAATTGAGCCTCGCGCGCTCTAAGGCGAGGATCAGCTTGAGGAGGCGAGAGTCCACCGGCCCCCTTAATGGCTTCAATTCGACCCTCGTGTAGCTGATAAACGGCTGCAACTGAAATACCATAATCGGGGGTAATTAAGCTGTAACAGGTGTTGACATAGGAGGGTTCCGGCAACTCAACGCCTTGTAACTGCGCAACAATGGCTGCCGCACAGACCTTTCCTTGTGAATTAGCCGCATAACCCGATTTAGGCATAGCACCCGCAATCGCCGCATCGCCAATCACATAGATATTCGGGTGACGAGTCGATTCAAAACTGCGTTGATCCACAGGGCACCAACCACTTTGATCGGTCAGATCGGCCTTAACCGCTAAAGGAGCCGCTTTTTGTGCCGGAATAATATTAATCACATCCCCTCGGTAGTTATCAAATTCACCCACAAGTTGGTGATCATCAAGACTTAGCGCCTCTATTTTCCCCCCCGCAGCGCCGCCGACCCACTCAATCATGTCGCCATAGAAACGGCTCCAACCTGCGGTAAATAGCCCCTGTTTAGAGAAGGCATCTTTATGATCTAAAATTAAAATTTTAGATTTTGGTTTATGGTGTTTAAGGTAGTGGGCAATCTGCGCCGCCCTTTCGTAAGGCCCGGGCGGGCAACGAAAAGGGTTAGGGGGAGCACTAATTAGCACCGTACCGCCATCACGCATCGCTAATAGCTGCTTTCGCAATAGCTCCGTTTGTGCTCCAGCTTTCCACGCATGGGGGTAGGTGGTTGCGGCGATCTCGGCACTATATCCCTCTATCATCTCCCAACGGTAATCGACACCAGGTGAGACAATAAGCCTATCGTAACGGTAGTGCCGTCCCTCTAAGCCATGAACTAGCTGCTTAACAGGATCGATACCAATCACCTCATCCTGCATAATATGAATACCGTGAGAGGAGAGACCGCGATAGTTAAAGGTGAGCGAATCGAGTGTACGCTCGCCACTTAATACTTCGTTACTCAGTGGGCAGGAGCGATAAGAGGCCTCCTTCTCAATAAGCAAGACATCGAGCGATGGATCGAGCTTTTTAAGATATTTTGCGGCAATGGTACCGCCATATCCCCCCCCAATAACCACAATTTTGGCACTAGAGGGGGAAGCGGCATAGCTTTTAGCCGTTGCTAACAGCGGCAGCGTTGCGCCGATCTTAATAAAATCTCTGCGATTAAGTTGACTCATCGTAGGCTGCTCCTATTTTTGACTGGCGTAGAAATGGCTGATAGCGCGAAGCTGATCAGAACTGAGCTGCTCGACACGCTGTAGCATTTTAGCCGGATGGCTACCATGGTAGCCGCCGCCTTGCTGCATATCGGTCAATTGATCAAAGAGATAGTCGTGCCATTGACCGGCCAATCTAGGGGTATCTCGCTGCTGCGAACGCCCCTCATCTTGATGGCAAGAGGCGCAGAGCTGCTGATGTAACTCACTCCCCGTCTCACTGAGACTCCCCTCCTCGATTTGAGCCGCCTGCTGCCAAGGTTTAGCGGCAAAATAGGCTGCCATCGCTTTTAACTCATTGTCGCTATACCCCCTAGCAATACGACCCATAATCGTTGAGGGACGAACATCGTTTTGATAGTTAACCATCGCCTGATAGAGATAGCGGCTATTTAACCCCGCTAATGAGGGCATGTGGCCGCCGGCACTATACCCATCGGTACCGTGACAGCCAGCACAGGTATTAGCTAACATAGCCGCTGAGCGTGGTGTCGCCGCAGAACTGTAGGGGGCGACCACGATCCCGCCAAATAGAACTAAAGTGGTCAGTAGTCGGAATTTAGAGCTCATAACTTATCCTCACGCCCATTTAGCCAAATCATCAATTTATCAATCTCCTCACTATGGTGCGGTTTTCGCTCTCTTGCCTCATCTAGTGCGGCGCGAGCTAAGGGGTATTGGCCTAGATGGAGATAAGCGATAGCCATACCAATAAAAGCGCGACCGGGCTCTTCGCCTTGACGGATCGCACTCTGATAGCTCTGCACTGCCTGTTGATAGTGTTGGTTTAAAAGCTGCTGATTCGCCTGCTCTGTTAGCGGCACAGAGGCCGCACTCGCTAACAGCTGCCCTGTATAGAGCATAAGCCCAGCGAAGGCGATTCTTAGAGTGGAACAGTATCTATTTCGCATCGATATTTTTCTCCTATGAGGTAACCCTCTCTGCTATCAATAGGCTCGTCATTGAGCTCAATAGCAGAGAGGTAGCGGTGAATAAGCGCCTATTTAAGCGCGCCCTTACCGTAACGCGCTTCAAACCCTTTGCGTACAGTATCGAGCTGCTCTTTGCTCATGCCGTTAAAGTACCAGTCGTGCCCTTCATGGGAACCAAAGTACTTAGCTAGCAGCTCATCGGCGCGTTGTGTGTTGCCATCTTTATGCATCACCACCTCTTTTAACTCTGGAATGAACTTCATATAGGTGTGTTTCGCAACATCGTAGATACCGTGCCACCAAGCGTAGTCGGGGCCGCTCATGGAGGCGCCATGGCGAGCGCGACGACCTTCGTGGTGCCAAATCTCCCACCAAGTCCACTCAATCGCATCGTCGAATGGACCAGAGGTAATATATCCCTCCTGTTTAAGAACCCCCATAATCGCCGCAATCGGTTTAGCAAACTTCTCATTGTAGAGATCAACCAGATCATCGAACTGCTTGTAGTGCCCCTCAATAACACTGCCACTATGGCAGGCACTACAGACGCTCTTCATCTTGTTGCGTCTATCTTGCCATGTCAGAACCTCAATCACTCGCGATCCTTTAGCCATGTCACCGACTTGAGGTATCTCTGCCCCCTCTTTAACATCAAACTCATCGCCATTTTCAAGCCGAACTAGGTTGAGTTTATGCGAAATCGGCGGGCGTAGTGTCCACGAGATGCGCTCTCCGACATTGTGAGTCTTTCCCTCTTCACCACCGGCGCTCATGTGACAAGTTGCACAAGTCGGTGCGGCAACATAGTCGATACCTGCAACCCACTTATCCGATTTAAGATTCATCTCATCGATACTAGCGCGGTAGATAATGCCATGCTTCGATTCGTTATAGACCTCGATTTGGGGGTGGTCGGGACCCACATGACACTTTCCGCAAGTATCAGGAGTTCTCGCCTGTGCTTTAGAGAAGCCGTGACGGCCATGACAGGCGGTGCAGGAGCCTTTGGAGCCATCAGGGTTGATACGGCCAATACCGGTATTTGGCCAGCTTCCCGGAAGCGGCTTACCATCCTCCCCTATTTCGACTACCCCGCCATGACACTGCCGACAGCCGGCATTAACCGCAGCCGGACCGCCCACAACCTCACCGAGCAGGTTATCGAGCGAGGCTAAAATCTCTCCCGCTTTGGAGTGGTGCGATCCATCCATCTCCTCAAATTCGGTCGTGTGGCAGCTAGAGCAATCTTTAGGGGTGACAATAATTGAGATAAGCTCCCCCTCATGCATAAAGCCATCACTATCCTCGGCCTTAGCTTGGTGACAGTCGAGGCAGTTCACCCCACTCTGGCCATGCTGACTATCGTTCCACTGCTTGGTCAATCCGGGGGTTTCACTCAAGTGGCACTCGACACAGGCGATCCCTTTAGGATTGCCCCAGTCGCTGCCTATCGCTCCCGCCGGACGAGCCGCATAGCTTTGACTCACCATCAAGAGCGAAAAAAGCGTAAAAAATAGCCATTTTAGGCAAAAAATAGACAGTCTCATCGATTAGTTCTCCTATCGGTGGTTATCAAAGGTAAAACAGTGAGTGGCTTTAAAAATATTTCCCACACTCATAGAGGGAGATTTTATAGCGTGCGCCAAGAGTGTTCTTGATATAGATCAATTTTATTAACCGATTTTTAGGCGAAAATGGGGACAATTAGGGGGATCAACGGCGGATGGAGCGACTAAAATTATGACAATTCCTAATCGGATACTCTTCAGACATCACGAATTATTTAAATTTTTGGATGAAAAACAGCTACAAAAAATCGAAACCTGTGCCAAAAAAAGAGTTTTTAGACGGGGTGAGTACCTCTTCTTTCAGGAGGATGAGGCGAAACACTTCTACTTAGTCTGCCAAGGTTGCGTATCGCTCAATTTTCGGGCCGATAATGGTGAGGAGCGGGTGATTGAGCTAGTCTCAGCTGGGGGAACTTTTGCCGAAGCATTAATGTTTTTGCAGGCATCTTACTATCCAGTCTCGGCTAAAGCGGAGAAGGATACTGAAATTATTCAATTTAACTCAGACACTTACAGAAAAACAATTACGAAATCAAGCGAGTGTTGTTTAAAGATGTTAGGCCATCTGAGTCGTCGCATACATCAACTCTTAATTGAAGCAAATGAATACACGATGTTAACCTCGCGCCAAAGATTTATCAGCTATCTTATCGAACTCCAGCAACAGCAGCAAAACTTAACCATTCACCTCCCCGCTTCACGCCAAACCATCGCCTCACACCTATATATGAAACCCGAGACACTATCGCGTACCATGCTGCAGCTTAATCGAGATGGGCTGATTGAATGCAACCAACAATATTTAAAAATCATTGACTTACATAAACTTCAGCAGGCAAAAATAGTGGTATAGCTCCTGTTAAGATGCTTGACACAACCGCCCCCTCAGGCCAAAATCGCCACAGCATAGACACCTTCTAAACCACGACCCATCGTAGATAGCTACTGTAAAATTGACCATGATTCAAGTCCAACCAGACGACTTTAACCCAGGTGAGCTGATCGCCCAGCTACACCAGAGCCGCCCCAACATCGGCGCCGTGACCTCATTTCTCGGCTTAGTACGCGACATGGCCGAACAACCATTGACCGGTTTTACCCTCGAACACTACCCCGGTATGACCGAAAAGAGGCTACAGGCCATCGAAAATGAGGCGCGATTACGCTGGAATATAGAGGAGGTGCTAGTCGTTCACCGTTATGGCGAGCTAAAACCGGCTGACAGAATTGTGCTGGTCGCCGTCGCCTCAGCCCACCGATGTGAGGCCTTTGCCGCCTGTGAATTTATTATAGACTACCTCAAAACTCAGGCACCGTTTTGGAAAAAAGAGTCCACCGCTGCTAAGTCACACTGGGTAGAGGCCAAGCAGAGCGATGAGAGGGCCGCGACAAGATGGCAGACTAAGCGCAATGAGTTCAACCTACCGCTGCTGGCCATTAGTGGCGAGAGCGGCGTCGGTAAAACCACCCTACTAGAGCGACTGATTCCCACATTACAGCACAGCGGGGTTCGGGTTGGCGTCATAAAACATAGCCACCACCATTTTGAGATTGATCAACCGGGTAAAGATAGCTACCGGCTGCGCCAAGCCGGAGCTAAACAGGTAATTTTGGCCGCAGATCATAAACTCGCGATGATGTTAGAGCCGCACGAAGCGCTAACCCTATCCCAATTGCCGCACCATTTTCATCAGCAAGAGCTCGATCTTATTCTAGTCGAAGGTTTTAAGCAGGAGACGATACCCAAAATCTGGCTGCTACGAGAGCCCTATCTGCCCGATCCGCTCCAACCTGATCCAAACTGCATCGCTATCGCCACTGATCGCCCCGATCTTGATACTCAAGGCTTACCCCGACTCGACCTTAATCAGATCGATCAAGTCGCCCACTTTATTCAGCAACAGATAGGCACCGTATGACCCCCCCCTTTTTTTTGAGTCACTTTAACGCCGCCGGTGAAGCGCACATGGTTGATGTCTCTAACAAAGCCGCCACCGATAGACGCGCCGTCGCAGCCGGTACCATCTTTATGCAGCCACCAACCCTACAACTCATTATCGAGCAGGGACATAAAAAGGGTGATGTGCTCGGCACCGCCCGCCTAGCGGGCATTATGGGGGCGAAAAAGTGTGCTGATCTGATTCCGCTCTGCCATCCACTCCCTTTAACCCACCTCGCAATTGAGCTCACCCCGAATCGAGAACGCCATGCAGTAGAGTGCACCGCTACCGCGGCTACCAACGGTCAAACCGGTGTCGAGATGGAGGCGCTTACCGCCGTACAGATTACCCTGCTGACCATCTACGATATGTGTAAGGCGGTCGATAAAGGGATGGTAATGGGGGAGATCCGACTTATGGAAAAGTTGGGCGGTAAGTCTGGACAGTGGCAGCGGCCATAGAACGATTCATCATGCTTACGATCTCTATTCCTCGCTGTGAGGAGGCTGACAAATAACGAAACGATGGACAAGGCCGTAGATATTGACCAGCAATTCAGAGTCACCGCCAAACCAGCATCACTACATAGCCTTGCTTTCTTGGCGACAATACCCCCCCTCTTCTCAACATTTCCTTGTTGAAAAGTCAACTATTTCAAATTGTACAGCGGTGTTGAGTGAGCTTGTCTCCAGTGTGTAATGAGGGTTATCCCGAATTTCGGAGCGGGGATCTCCATCGTCTTTTAATTGATGAGTCGAATCTGGCAGGGGCGCCCGGTGAGTTGGGCTAATTTCGTTACCGACAGTTTTCGTTCAGTCATAACGGCAATCATCTTTCCCCAGATGCGCTTTAAGGTCATCTTCCCCTGCATAACACTTTGAAATGTCTTGCTAAATACCAGTAACTGATTGATGATGTGAGCTATTTGCAAGCACTGGTAGTAATTCTTGGTCGCCAGATAACTCACCCGTGAAAATTTGTGCTCTAATGCATATCCATGATTTTTTTGGGTATTAAAGCCTTCGTTCTCTATTTTCCAGCGTAAGCGTCCGGTACGGCTCAATTCCGGTGCCGTATTCCAGTTGATGGGATAGGAGCTAATGTGAACGAACCGATTTTCAATTATCTGCCCCTCTTTGTCGGTGGTTGTCTCTATGCATTCCAGCCAGTGTAGTTTCACGCCATGATAGTCAATATCGTTAATCCATGTATAGTTTTGCTCAATGACATTATCCTGTTGCCGTAGAATGATTTTTCGTTGATTGCCGGATGTTAACTGGCACAAGGATTTAACCTCTTCCCAAACAGATGGCAGATTGCCATCCTTGAAGGTGACTATCCAGCCCCAACCATACTCTGAGCAAATTTCGAAGAATCCCTGATAAGGATAGAGTCCATCGGCAACCAGACAGATGGGTAGACGCGGAAACGCCGATTTCAACTTTTTTGCTAGGCGTTTGAATGCCTTACGCTCACAATCCTGTTTGTCATAGTTGCCCTCTTCGGGGTTTTCCAGCCACTCTGTGGCAATGGAGATGGCGAAGCCGTTAGCGGTAATCAGTTTGGCCTCTAAAACCATGTTATGCCAGCTACTTTTACCGCTGCTGTAGTCTTTGTGCAGCGCCTGTTCATGGGGACACTCTGTAAAACTATGAATCCCGCTCGCATCCACCGCAATGACAAACCATTCACCAAACAGCCGTTGATTGTGGAATATCTTCTTTTTCAACAGCGCCCTAACCATGGATTGAGTCAGTTTTTGCAGTTGATCCTCCGTGAGTTGTCGCATGACATTATCGACGGTATCCATAATGAGGTAGCGGCATTTTGAACAACCGCTGGTAGTTTTTGCGAAAGCGTTTCTCTTCGCGCAGATTATTCATTTCATTACGAGAACCGGCTTTAAAGAGAAACATGGCAATGCAGGCCGTAATAAGAGCCGCCAAATCATAATTAGTAGATGTCCGGCACTCATCCAGCTCTCTCATCTGCTCAAAGAGAGCAGGAAAGAAGTGTGTGATGGTCAGGTGGAGTTGATAGACGACATCTTTGCGCTGTAATTTACGTTTATTCCGATTCTTTTTTTAGACCGGACGGATTGGTTCGAAGCTGATTTTCGTGCAGTTGACATGCGGTTACCTCTCAAAATTGGAGATATATGGGCTATTTTTGCTGGAAAAAATAATTTTTTTGCCAATGTAAGTTTATGAAGTTAGTCGGTTATGGAGCTGCCCCTGAATTGCTGATATTGACACCCAATTGGATGACAATGAACTGAAACAATACGCAGCAAGTTACCCGCAGGAGTAACATCGCGACCATAGAGCCGATATCGACTGTGCGATAGTTTTTCGGTTTAAAGCCATTATCAAGACCCCGTTCGATAAAAAAGGGGCCAACTCGCCGTAACATTAACAGTAGTAGCGACAGAATCAGATAGAGAGCGCTATAGAGACCCCATATTTCGCCATCGGCAACCACCCCCGCAATACCTAACCAGAAGAGGAGCTCCGAGACCCCGATCAGCAGCAGTTTTAACACAATAGATAACTGCGACCACTGCCTCACCTTAACCACAGGCCAAGCGACCGCCGCCACCAACCCGAACAGAAACAGTAGCTGAATCGCCATTAGCCAAATCCAAGGAGTGATATCGCTAAGCAGCATAACCAGCCGCGCCAAGAACCATAGAGCTACAAAAAGCGCCAAAAGAGGGCCACGAATGGTCTGCACTCCCGTCCAGTTCTTAACCGCCGTTAGCAGAAAACCGGCCACCACTGCCATGGTATAACCATAGATCATCTCGTGGGCGTGCCACTGCCAACTCGGCATAGCTAACAGGTTCAGTGGTAGATGGTGTGAGTAGTTTAATAACCAAATCACCATCGCCACCGCACCAAATAACCCCGCCCCTAAAAAAAAGGGGCGAAAGCCGAGGTTAAACAGGGCAAAGTGCTGTTGATCCACTGGTTCTAAATTTAACCCTACCACAGCCATGAAGCTACCTCTCGTTAGTTAGAAAATCGCCAGTACACTCCATGCTAGCTCGCGCCCACTCAGCGGGGGTATTGGTATTGAGCAGCGTCTCAGGGGCGGTAGCCTGAAGATACCGCAGGGGAAATTGGGCTAAAAAATTGCGCACCGACAGCGATCTCCGCTGAATTAACGCCCGATGTAACGGCTCAACCATCTCGATCGGCTGGTAGAGAAACAGCGGCAGCGGATGGCCATCGTAGCAGCATGAGCTGGCATGGGCCATACCACTATCGACTAGACAGGAGAGGGTCTCGGGCACTAGCCAAGGGAGATCAACCGGCACCACCAGCAGCGGCAGAGTAGCGCGATAGTGACGCAAGAGCGAGTAGATCCCCCCTAGCGGGCCGCTATCGACAAAGCTATCGGCAATGTATCCCGACTCCCCGCTATTACGGGAGATCAACACCTCACCGGCTCCTGCCTCCTGCAATAGACGCTGCGTCCGCTGTAGTAGCGTCTCACCATTGCGAGTTAATAGCGCCTTATCTTGACCCATGCGGGAAGATCGGCCTCCAGCTAAAATTGCACCATGAAAGCTAGGATTAGCCATTGCGTACCTGAAAACGAGAGACCAGTTGCGACAGATCGTTAAACTGCTCTTTCATCGTTTGGCTCACCGAAGAGAGCTGCTCGACCATTGCCGCGTTCTGTTGCACCGCACTATCCATCTGCACCACTGCTGTATTGACCTGCTCAATTCCCTGCGACTGTTCCTTACTAGCTGCGGAGATATCCTGTATCAGATCACTCATCTGCCTCACCTCGGTCACAATCTGCTTTAATGAGCCACCCGATTTATCCACCAGCTCAACGCCCCGCTCTACCTTCGCCAGACTATCGGTTATTAGCTGTTTAATCTCTTTTGCGGCTGTTGCGCTACGCTGCGCTAGATTGCGAACCTCTGCCGCTACCACAGCAAAACCGCGCCCCTGCTCACCCGCTCTAGCGGCTTCGACGGCAGCATTGAGGGCGAGTAGATTGGTTTGAAAAGCGATTTCGTCGATAGTCGTAATAATGGCGGCAATCTGCTTACTAGAGTTCTGGATCTGCTGCATTGCATCAACGGTATCCTGCACAACGCAGCCCCCCTCCTCGGCTAATGAGCGAGCCGACTGCGCCACCTCAGTCGCTCGGTTTGCATTAGCGGCATTTTGACGCACGACAGAAGTCAACTCTTCCATACTTGAGGCGGTCTGCTGTAGCGATGCTGCCTGCTGTTCAGTACGGGAGGAGAGATCGTCGTTACCGCTACTAATCTCATTCACTAACTGCCCCATTGCTGACGATGACTGTTTCACAGCACTGATAATCGACTCAATTTTATCGGCAAAACGGTTAAAGGCACCACCGAGTAACGCTATCTCGTCTCGCCCATACAGGGTAAAGCGGCGGGTTAAGTCGCCCTCGCCCTTAGCGATATCATCTAAAAACTGATAACTCTCAGTCAGTGCGTTACGAATCGAGCGGCCAATTAGCCACCCTAAAAGGCTCACTACCGTCACTATCAGGACAATGAGTACGAGCGTGAACACCATACGATTCAACGACTCATGCTCAATCGTTACCGCTAGCTGTATTAGCTGCTCTGCTTGCCAATCCTCCAGCTTTTTATATAAATTTATCATGTCCGTTATAGTGGCAAACCAGAGCGAGGGGGCGATACCGTAGCCTCTCTGCTGCTGAGTAAGAGCTCGATTAGCCTCCCCTTCCCACCCCTCTTTCGTCGGAGCGCTCAAAATAAGCTGCTCCATCTGAGCGACTTTGGCCAGGATAGGCTGCTGCGTTAACGCCAGATAGCGCTGCTTTAATTCAGAGGGGGCGAGCTGATTAAAACGGGCGAGTAGGGTCTGCTGTTGCTGCATCAATTCGACTAACTGTATTAGCTCCTCAACACGAACGCTATCTCGCTCAAATAGCCCACTTAGTAACGCCCGCTCTAATCCAAGGCGATCTTTAGTCTGCAAAAAGAGGGCATAGGCACTAGCACTACGACTATAGTGACCATGGTTAGTCTGATTCCCCTTTTCGCTAATGATTTGCAAAAATTGGCGAATAGTCTGCGTATAGCGCTCCACGATCTCTCCTCTCTGCCCCTCTGATGCTGCATCATCGACACGGCTACGAAGTCGCGACAACGATTCTAACTGCTGCAACAGGGGGGAGGTATCGATCGCAAAATAGCGCCATAGGGAGTCATGCTGTTGCTGCCGCAACATCTGCTCTAGTTTAGCGATATCGGTATCACTCTGTTGCCGCTGGGCGATTAGCTGCTGCTGTTGTTGTGCGGTGTTAGAGGAGAGAAGAGCGGCCGAAAGCCCCCGCTCTAGCTGTAGTTGATGCACCATATCGCCGATGGCAACAGAGAACTCGGCCATCTGCTGTAGATAGTCCACATCGCGATAGTTATCCCAAGAGTTCGATAGGGTTGTTCCACCATAATAGAGTATCGCCAAGAGAGGAGCCGCCATTAGCAACAACAACTTTTGCCCTATTCTTAACTGCACTAAAAAACGCTCAAACATCTTCATCGGGTAGCCTCTTGTCACTATATATGACTATGTTGCATGTTAATCTAACGGTGCTCTGCAGACTCTAAAGTCACCAGCTTAAGCTGACGATCCACCTGCATAAAGGTACGAATGGCGGCATATTGCTGCCCACTCCAGCCAATCCAAAACAGCAACCACACTCCGCCCAAAATTAGGGCGGCGCTATCGGCATAGCCATTCAGTAACAGGATAGCGGGTACCATCCCATACCAGAGATAGAGTAGCCACTGTGCCGAACGCTCGGAAACAAACTGTCGCATATTAGGAATTTTAACCCGAGTCGTCTGTTGCCAGAGCGCTAACTGACGGTTATGCAGGTGCAGCCAACAGAGAAAAGGGATGATTTTATAGAGCATTCCCACCATTAACGGCAGCAAGACAGCACCCACCCATAGTAGCGCTATCGTCAGGGAGTAGTAGTTAAATAACTGCGCTATCCAAGGGTGCAACAGCCCCATTAGAGAGATAAGTAGCAACACCACCACCCCAGAGCGCCACCAACTCACAGTCACATCAGCCACCTTACGCATTCGGTGCTGCTGTAGCCATAGAGTCACTACGCTAAACAGTGCTAACCACGCCAGCGCAACATAACGCAGATCATCGATAAAGAGCCCTCCCCACAGTAGCACAATCCACAGCGGCACCATAACGACTCTAAATCGGCGCGGGTAGGGGGGCGTGGTCTGAAACATCGGTACTAGCTGTAGCGCCACCGCGACCACTACACCGATAAACCACCCCCCTACCGCAACGATAATATGGCTCTGCCGTAGTATCTCATAGTAACCGAGCTGAGTTAGCCAGCCACTACGGGCCAATATTAGCCAAATCCCGAAACCGACCAGTGTGACCACAAAGGGTAGCAGTAGCGCTAAGCCGTGCAGCGTCTCGCGCAGATAGCGGCGAGCTTGCCAGAGCGCAGCCGCCACGACCAAGATAAACAACAGATGAGCTAACAGAAGCAGCAGTGCCGCGCTAAGCAGCAGCCGCGACTCTCCTAGGTAGAGTCCGGTGCTCAGTAGCAGCGTTCCTACTACCAGCCCCCCATGAACTAGCCGCGCCACCCACAGCGACTGCCATAGTGCTACTCCACCCAGAACCGGCACTAACTGCTGGATAGCGCCGATAAAGATCATCTGTAACACCCCCAACGCCACTAGATGGACTAGCGCTAGCGCTTCGGGGGAGAGGGGAGCGGCAAGAATGGTCTCATAGTGCCAGAGCCACCACCCTCCGGCAAGCAGGGCAAACAGTGGCGCAGTCATAAAGTAGCGCAGCGGCACCCCTAGGGGGGGAGTCTGCTCCAGCGTCAACCCACCTAGATTCATGCGCTACGCCAGATAGTCAACTTCACCGGATGCGAGACTCCGGTTTCACAACGCCAGCTAAAACCGTGCTGTTCGAGCGTAGGATAGAGCAAAACCGGCTCCATACGGTGATAGACCACCAAGCTCTCCCCTACGGTAAGCTGCTCTAGTGCCGCCCTAATCTGCATCATCGGTTCACACGGCTCTAGCTCACTAACATCTAGCTCCATTACGCCACCTCAAGCGATATCCCAAAACGATCAGCCATCGGGTAGAGAATCGACTCCTCTTTGCCGTTGTGTTGCTGTAGCAGAACCAGCACCGTTTCGATCTCCCCTAGCGCCGCCTCCCTCGCCTGTGCGGCGATAAGGGTGGTCACCTCTGTCAATAGCTCTCGTAACTGCTGATGCTCGTGGCGCATCACCGCCGTCGGCCCCATCGGTGAGCCGATCTGCGCCTCTAGCTTCGGAAAAAGTTGCAGCTCCTCTAGCTGAAAATGGCGTTCGGTCTCGGCCATAAAACGACTCCATGCCGCCGAAGCCTCTGACCACTGCTGTTTGGTTATCGCTACCTCTGTTGCCGAAAGTTCGCTGTCGCAGCGTTGATGCTGCGTTGATAGTTGCTGAAAAATCGTCATAACACTCTCCTAACTACAGTTACAAAGGAGAGTAACCGATCGATAGCGGTGCATCCTTGATCTATATCAAGGCGCATTCTCTCTCCACCCCTTACCCTTCGCTCCCTTTTTTTATCGACAGGAGCTTAGCTATGCAGGAGTTTTTTACCAAAAGCATGGCCAGAAATATCTACTATGGAGGTTCTCTTTTCTTCATACTGCTCTTTCTGGCGCTGACATTCGATACCCATCGCGCTTGGCCAGAGCGCGATAATCGAGAGAATTTGACCGAACAGGTCGCTTTCGGTAAACGGCTCTGGGAGGAGAATAACTGTATCGGTTGCCATACCCTGCTAGGTGAAGGCGCCTATTTCGCCCCTGAACTCGGCAATGTCTATGAGCGCTTTGGTCGTAGTGATATCGCCATTAAGGCCTTTATCAGCAGTCGTCCTGTCGAAGGGGTACCGGGGCGGCGCAGTATGCCACAGTTTAACTTCAGCGATGAGGAGCTCGATGCTCTAATTGAGTTTCTTAAATATGTCGGCGGTATTAATACCGAAAACTGGCCCCCTAACATTCAAGGCTAAACGGAGTGACTATCATGCAATACCCTTCACAAGAGGTGGCTAAACCCTACTTTATCGCAGCGATTGGGCTGTTTTTATTGCAAATTATCTTTGGCCTGATGATGGGCTATCAATATGTCGCCGGAGACTATCTTTTCCCCGAAATCCCCTTTAATGTCGCCCGCATGGTGCATACTAACTTGCTCATTGTCTGGCTACTATTCGGTTTTATGGGAGCCTCCTACTATTTAGTACCTGAGGAGGCCGGTCGCGATCTCTACTCACCACGGCTGGCGATAGTGACCTTCTGGGTCTTCCTCACCGCTGGGGTGCTTACCATTATCGGCTACCTTTCGGTGCCATACGCCACTTTAGCGGAGATAACCGGTAATGAACTGCTGCCTACCATGGGACGAGAGTTTCTTGAACAGCCGACGATTACCAAAATCGGTCTGGTGATTGTCATCCTCGCCTTTTTCTATAACATCGCTATGACCGTTCTCTCCGGTCGGAAAACGGTCGTCACTGTGGTACTACTCACCGGTCTGATGGGGTTGGCGCTGCTATTTCTGTTCGCCTTCTATAACCCCGATAACCTAGTTAAAGATAAATACTACTGGTGGTGGGTGGTGCATCTCTGGGTTGAGGGGGTATGGGAGCTGATTTTGGCCTCTATTCTCGCCTTTGTGTTAATTAAAATCACCGGCATCGACCGTGAGGTGGTGGAGAAGTGGCTCTATGTGATTATTGCTATGACGCTCATTACCGGCATTATCGGTACCGGTCACCACTACTACTGGATCGGCGCTCCCGCCTACTGGCAGTGGTGGGGTTCGATCTTCTCAGCCCTAGAGCCCATTCCGTTCTTTATTTTGACTCTGTTCGCCTTTAATGTGATTAATCGCCGCAAGCGAGAGCACCCGAATAGGGCGGCAACGCTCTGGGCGATGGGGACGGCGGTAATGGCCTTTTTAGGCGCTGGTGTCTGGGGTTTTATGCATACGCTTGCCCCTGTCAACTACTATACCCACGGCACCCAAATAACTGCCGCCCACGGTCATCTCGCCTTCTTTGGCGCCTATGCGATGATCGTCATGACAATTATCTCCTATGCGGTGCCGCTAATGGGTGGTCAGGAGGCGAAATCTAACCGACGGCAGGTGATGGAGATGTGGTCGTTCTGGCTGATGACCGTTTCAATGGTCTTTATCACGCTCTTTCTCACTGGTGCCGGTATTTTACAGGTCTATCTGCAACGCTATACCGAGACTCCGCTCAACTTTATGACGGTACAAGATAAGGTCGCCATCTTCTACTGGATGCGCTTTCTCAGCGGTTTTGTCTTTATTACCGGTGCAACCCTGTTTGTACTCAGCTTTCTGCCTGATCACAAGCAGCAGACGGCTACCGTTTAGAGCTGACACTTCTATTTCGGGGCGATGAGTACGCTACGCAGAGCAACCCAAACCGGCTTCTTCGCCCTCTTTATCGCCGCCCCACCGCTCGATCTGCTACGGATCGATCTGCTGGCGGGGCATCTGATTCTATTCGGGGAGCCGTGGCACCTTGGCATCTCTGCTGATAGCTCGCCTGCTGCACTAGCACTCACTATCGCGCTCTACTTTCTGTTACCGCTGCTAGGCTTTGTGGTGACCGGCATCGTGATCGCTTGGCGTTATGGCCGACTCTATTGTGGCTGGCTCTGCCCCCACTACAGCGTGGTCGAACTGATTAACGCCCTGTTGCGCCGAGCTATCGGCAGACTATCTATCTGGGATAGAGCCCCCCTTCCCGAACAGCAGTGTGATGGTAGCGCTATCACACCCCAGCCGAGATTTAAACTCATCACGGTGCTTGTGGCCTTGTCGATGGCGGCACTGTGGGCGGTGGTGCTGCTCACCTACCTGCTCCCGCCCTCACTCATCTATGCTAACCTGCTGACACTCGATTTTAGCGCCAATCAGTGGCGCTTTTTGGCAGTCGCCACGATCCTCTTTACCATCGACTTTCTCTTGGCCCGCCACCTCTTCTGCCGTTTTGGTTGCGCGGTTGGGGTGGCACAGAGCCTAATCTGGATGGGTAATCGGCGTGCGCTGGTGGTCGGTTTTGATAGCCGCCGCGCTAAACTGTGCCAAACATGCGATAACTCCTGCGAGCACGCCTGCCCAATGCGACTTAAGCCGCGCACCATTAAGCGGGCGATGTTTACCTGTACGCAGTGTCGCCGCTGTATTGAGAGCTGTGAGAAGGTGCAGCAGCAGAGTGGAGAGGCTAGCCTGCTACAGTGGGTCACTGCTGCCGATGCTGAACAGGTTGCCCGCCTTGCGCCACGGCTACAGCCGCCCCCCCCACACCGACAGGAGTCCAATAAATGACCCAAGCCTATCTACCCCAAGGGGAGGAGCTTATCCTGTTTGAGTACGCCTATCGCCGTCAACTGCCCCTGCTTATTAAGGGGCCTACCGGCTGCGGTAAAACTCGACTCGTTGAATATATGGCGGCAACATTACAGCGACCGCTCTACACCGTCGCCTGCCATGATGATCTCACCACCGCCGATCTGGTAGGCCGCCATCTGATTGGTGACCACGGTACCTACTGGAGCGATGGCCCACTCACCCGTGCGGTACGCGAAGGGGCAATCTGCTATCTCGATGAGATAGTCGAGGCGCGAAAAGATACCACTGTCGTGCTCCATCCGCTCTCCGATCACCGCCGCCTGCTACCTCTGGAGCGAACCGGTGAGCTGTTACAGGCCCCTAAAGAGTTTATGCTGGTGATCTCCTACAATCCTGGCTACCAAAATCTGCTCAAAGGGCTAAAACCTTCGACTCGACAGCGCTTTGTGGCACTCAAGGTGAGCTACCCTGAACCGAAGCATGAACAGCAGATTGTCATTAATGAGACGGCCATCTCGGTAGAGTGGGCGAAAAAATTGGTCGATATCGCCACCGCGCTACGAACGCTCACCGAACACGATCTGGAGGAGTCGGCCTCGACCCGCCTGCTAGTCTATACCGCCAGCCTGATTCAAGCCGGACTCGATCCCGTGACTGCCTGTCAGGCAGCGCTGATTGAACCGTTAAGTGATGATGAAGAGACCGTTGAGGCGTTAATGGAAGTGGTAACGACCCATATTGGCAAGCTCTAATATGTTCACCCTGACGCAGATTCAAACGCCTCTACTGCCACTACGATCGCTCCATCCGGGTTATTTTGCCATGGTCATGGCCTCAGGTATTATCGCGGTCGGCTTCGAGGGGATAGCACAGCCACAGCTCGCACAACTCTTTACTCTATTTGGGATAGGGGTATTATCGGGGCTACTCTATCACCCGCATCACAAGAGCAGCAGAACATGATCTTACCTACAGAGAGACAACAACAACTCATCCGCCAGCTACCGCTATTCCAGTCGCTGACATCAGTGCAGTTTGCTCAACTCATGGCACAAACCCACTGCCACAGCTTAAAAGGGGGAGAGCTGCTGTTTCAGCAAGGAGATCCCTTTAAGGCTCTGTTTGTGACCTTGGAGGGGGATATTAAACTATTTCAGCTCATGGCAAATGGCGATGAGAAGATTGTCGATATCGTCAGCAGCGGCCACACTTTTGCAGAAGCGATCCTCTTTTTTCGCGCCCGCCGCTATCCACTCAATGCTATCGCTCTAAAAAGTACGGTGGTCGCAGCCATACCCGCCCTCCTCTATGAGCAGATTTTACGCTCATCAGTCGATCTCTGTTTTGAGTTAATGGGCAAAATGAGCCAACGCATCCACTGGTTAATGGGAGAGATTGAGCAGTTGACCCTCCATGATGCCACCTCGCGCCTAATCAACTGGCTACTCGATCACGCTACGAATGCGCCTAATACGACAGTTGAATTAACACTGCCCAAACAGGTGATCGCCTCACGACTATCGATTCAACCCGAAACCCTCTCCCGCATCTTAAAACGGCTCGCACAGCAGGGCTACTTGCAGCTGCATGAGAATCGTATCGATCTGCTCAATATCGAAGCGCTTAGGGCGCACACTCAAGGATAGACCCATCGCCATGGAGGAGTTAGTCGGCAAACAGTGGCACCACTGGATCACAAGGTTGGCCGATCCTCATCGCCATGCTGCCGTCGAGCTATCGACACAACACTACTCGTTGACACTGCTGCTACGAGCACTCTCCGGCCAGAGCGAGGTGGTGATTCGCCCGGCGCTTAAACGGGTGAATCGACAGCAGCGGAGCTGGCTACAGCGCCTTGCCGGTAACCGAACCTTCACCACTCCCGCTTGGCGTGATGCCGATACCCTCTATCTACCCACAACCCTCGCTCTGTTTGACGATAGCCGGCTCAATCGGGAGCACTATCTCTGGCTGACCGCCCTTGGTAGCCTTAATAGCAGTCGAGAGGCGCTACTGCAACGCTATCCGGCACTACAACCGCGCTGGCAACGACTTATTCAAGCCTGGCAGCGCCTCTATGGCGAGCAGCCACCCCTGCCGCTGCAACTAGCGATAGCAGAGCGTTCGCCGCCTCCCTCCCCGACTCCTGAAGATCCCGCCGCTCTAGCCGACAATAGCCCTCCAGAAGATGAGGGCAATCATTCGCAACAGAGTCCGCAGCGCCATCGCGCCGAGCGAGCCGAACTCCCCCAACAACGAGGCAGTATGCTCGCCTTTCGGCTAGAGAGCCTCTTTAGTTGGACCGAATTTCTGCCACTTAATCGCGCCCATGACGAGAGCCCCAACCCCGACGCCGCCCGCACCGCTGAAGATATGGAACAGCTCCACCTGCAACGAAGTCGCAGTCGGCTATCGCACCGTATTCGGCTCGATTTTGATCTCCCGGCAACCGAGTATGATGATCTCCCTTTAGGGGATGGAATCCCCCTCCCCGAGTGGGACTATCGCCACCAACAGCTTCGGGCTAACTACTGCAAGTTACAAATAGTCACCGCCAGAGAAGAGAGCTCGGCTCCGCTCCCCTCCCGTCTGCATCCATTAGCACGGCAGCTACGAAAACAGATGGCCGTGGTAGAGACTCTGCCGCAGTGGCGCAACCGCCAAGAGGAGGGGAGTGAGATCGATATTGAGGAGTATATCGACTATCAGAGCCAACCACAGCGCCTCACCTTGCCGGCTATCTATCGCCAACCTCACCCCCGTCAGCGCCAAATCGCCACGCTACTGCTCGCCGATCTCTCGCTCTCGACCGATAGCTGCGCCAATAATAACACCCGAGTCATTGATATTATCCAAGATGCGCTGCTGCTATTTGGAGAGACACTACACCACTTAGGCGACTCGTTTGCCCTCTACGGCTTCTCATCTATCCATCGCCAACAGGTGCGCTATAACCATCTTAAAGCGTTTAATGAACGCTACGATGATCGGGTTCGTGGGCGCATTTTGGCGACTAAACCGGGCTACTACACCCGCATGGGTGCGGCGATTCGCTACGCCACCAAACAACTTCAAAGCCAAATAGCTGAGGAGCGGTTGCTACTGCTATTAACCGATGGTAAACCGAACGATCTTGACCATTATGAGGGGCGCTATGGCCTAGAAGATACTCGTCACGCCATCGTAGAGGCCAAACGACAAGGTGTCCGCCCCTTCTGTATCACTATCGACCAACGCGCCGAAGCCTATCTGCCCCACCTCTTTGGTCAACAGGGGTGGGTGTGGGTACGACAGGTAGAAGATCTCCCCAAAAAATTGTCTCAGTGGTACGGCAATCTTACCCGACGCCATTAATCAATAGCCCCAACAATAAGGCATCCTAATTATCTATTATGCAAAACAAAGTAGTCTAAAATAAATCGTAAAAAATCTGTCTTAGAAGGCATCTCATCTAACGCATCCATAGCCCGAAAATAGTGCCTATATAGCTCGATCTTGGCGTTCTCTACCCCCAAAACGGTAACAAAGGTGGCGTTTCTGTTTCGTTTGTCCATCTCTATCGGCTTACCCATCTTGTCCGGATCACCTTGCTCATCCAAAATATCATCACGAATTTGGAACGCTATCCCTGCATGTCTAGCAAACACTTTAAGTTTATCGACCCTCTCGTCCGTTGCCTCTTTCAGTACTGCGGGCATCATTAACGACGCCTCGATCGCTAAACCAGTTTTATAAAAAGATAAATTCTCTAGCTGCTCCAGTGTCAACCTCTCCTCTTTAGAGCTTAAATCCATATACTGTCCTTTGCACATAGCCTCAACAATCTCGGCACTATATTTTATAAGTCTATTGATTATTGTCGCATCGAACCCAGAGAGTGAAGCCTGCTCTTCAACTGCCTTTAATATGATAAAAACACCAGTCAACTCAGCCAAAGATTCACTTCCATATTTAACATGCAACGCAGCCCTTCCCCTTCTCTTTTCCGCATTGTCTTGAGTCGGTTTATCATCAAAAATAAGCGAAGAGGTATGCATATATTCTATAGATTTAAACAGAGGGATTAACAGCTCCTGTTTGATACCAAACATATCAACACCGGCGATATAGGCTAACATAGGCCGAAGCCGCTTACCCCCTGACCCTAAGCTATAATTTGCTGCTTCCACCAAAGTCTCATCTAGGCCGCTATGCCTTTGCTGTTGTTCAATTTTTAAATTTTTATTTATAAAATTTCCGATTCTCTTCAGCTCTTCCGAATAGATAGCGGCATCGGTTTTTTTATTATAAAAATAGTCGGTTATTTGCACGCTTATCAGCTTATCAAACCAATAGATATTGGGTGATGTTAAGGTGATTTTTTTTATCAATGAGTTAAAGCTATTTGAACGGGTTTTAAACACATCCATAAACGCATGATAACCACGCAAACCTTTTTGAGAGCAGAGGCTTTTATGGGCATTAATTGTCCGTTCTAAAATTAATTTTTTGGCTATTGGCTCCTCTTTATACACAACATAGATCAAGGTAAAGACAACACTCCAATATATCTCATAGGGATTCACCAAATCGGCTCTTTTTTTGTAGTGCTTCAGGTAGTAGGTGTATGGGGTAACCACTCCCTGCAATAGATCACTGTCGATATCCTTAATGTCATCATTAAATTGGTTATATATTCCGTAATAGAACATATTATCATCAAAATCACTATCGCCGCCGCCACCTAATACGGAGCGAGCCATTAGTCTTGACGAGGCGGACTTTAAGATAAGGGGGATAAAAATATCTTCATTTGAGTAAGTTGTATTAGTTATAATTTTAGCTCTATCCAACTCTTGTGAGTTAAAGAAAAGATAGGCTTTTTGGTAAAAATCTTTAATATTTGAATCGAATTGATGGTTTTTTATCGTCTGAAACGCCTCTTTCAGCTCCTGATAGACAAAATAGATAAAATCACCATTTTCCCCACCTAACGGCTGCAATACAGGGACTCCCTGTTCAACTAAAGTGGTACGAATCATATCTGAAAACATCAATTTCTCCTCAGCGGTTAGCACCGAGGAGTGATCTAAAATATCGTCAATAAATGGATAGGTTAAGCCGTAAGCGTACCCTAAGCGTACAGCCTTCGCATATCGCCTCCCCCTCTCCTCTTTCGTCAATGTTTTTGGCGCAGTATCGATCGCTATCATCACCACACCCGCCACAATTTTAACCAACTTTCTCAGCGCCTGTTCAGATGAGAGCTGTGGTGGGATATTATTTTGAATCAGCTGAAGTTTTTCGATCAACCATACCAACGCAGATTCTGCATTATATTCGCACGACTTTTTAAACAATAGCGACAAAAAACTCTTTTTTGGTGCCGAGTTTTGCAATATAGAGCGAACTATTTTATCTTCTAGTTTACCAACTATCTGCTCTATGTCAGATTGCACCTCCTGTTTAGAGAGATCTTTTCCTAAATCTCTTAAAAAGATATAACCAATGGATCTATCTAAATAGTTATGGAGCTGCTTCTTCCCGTCAAGATAATTCAAAAAAGCTTTTGCATCCGACATAGGGGGAGCGTTGCTATATACTTTATCCACCCAATATCCAACAATATTAGCGACCCCAGAAGGGGGTGATTTTAATCTCTTATAATCAGCCTCAAGCTGTAATAAAAAACTCGCTGAATTCAAGTTACTTATTAGCTGTTGGTAATATTTTTTTGCCCTATTTTGATATAAATGATAGCTATTTTCTGCCTCTTCAAATTTATTCACTTAAAAACCTTTAACAAAAATGTCTAATGCAGAAGAGTCAGAGATAACACACTAGATTAGATTGTTAACGATTTTGATCCAATAGCCGCAAAAAATCTTCCACCGCCGCCGCCAATAGTGCTCTACCGTGTTCAATAGAGGCTAACGCTGAATTCGCCCCGATCCGGCCATCGGGATATTGGCGTCGAAAGTCGTGGCTGTCTCTAAAGTGGCCGACTGTCGCCTGAATGGGAGCGAGGGGTATCGATTTAACTGTCTCGGGGTAGGCTAGATAGGTTAACGAGATCTCGGAAGGGGTCGCATGCATCCCCTCTTCAAGCCCAAACTCCCGTTTTGAGATCGCCCTAACGCCGCTCCCTTCATACCAGTTCCACAGTCGCAGATAGAGTGTTGAGGGAGAGTCGGTAAGACTCGCTGCGGCATAAATGTCAGCAAAAGCGCTATTGATAGTGGCCACATTGCCGCCGTGGCCGTTAATGAAATAGATCCGAGTCAAGCCGTGGTGGCGACATGAGTCGATAATATCTTTTAGCAGCGCCATTAAAGTGGTCGGTTTAAGCGAGAGCGTACCGGGAAAAGCTAAATGGTGCTGCGACATTCCAAAAGCGATAGTTGGCCCCACCACTATCCCAGTGCGTGCGGATATCTGATCAGCAATCACCTCCGGGCAGATGGCATCGGTACCGATCAGCCCCATCGGTCCATGCTGTTCGGTAGCGCCGATTGGCACTATCAGCTCTTGCCGCTGTTGCAGATAGGCTTCCACCTCTGGCCAAGTTAGTTGTGCCAATCTCATCTTAACTGTGATAACCCCTCGACCCAATCATCCATAAATAGCTCAATTGATTCGATAAAATCTGGATCATGCTCCGTGCGGTTAATGGTTGTGTGAATAGTTAGCTGTGCCGGTGCTGTTGTCACCGTCCAAGCTAGCGCATTCGGGCAAGTCGGTAAGGTAAAGCGAACTCCGCCGTTAATCTCCTCTCGCCGAACTTTAAACTGGCCCCAAAGAGAGTAGATCTCCCCCTCTTCACCGCTATTTTGTAGCACTTGGCCGATGGAGGCGCAAAGCGTCGGCAAGGCGGCTATCGTCAGAGCTGCCTGAAGCCCTGAGGGGGGAAGAGGGGTATCGAGGCGCCGAAAAAATTCCACTACTGACTCCGATGACATACCGATCCGGAAGTTTTGATCAAACCGGCAGCCGCTGACAATGGGCTGCTCGATCCACCCATCGGGTGGCGGATGGAGCAGCCCACTCCCGACGCAGGCCCATCTTCTCTTTACGGCGCTTAGCCTTATTGGTTTTATCGTGTACGCCCCCTTTACGCAGCAGTGGTGCGTCATAAAGTGGATTACGCCTCTTTGGTGGAGGGGATTTCATGGCCATCTCCTTAAGTGGTGTTAATGAATTGGCCCTTAGTTTAGTCTATGATGGTAATATACTGCAATAACTATCTACCATCGTTACCCAAATATGACGGCCTTATCACTATGTTAGACAACTCTCTCTCGCAAACTAAGCAGAGTGTAATCGCGATAACTCAACCGGCGCAAGCCGCCGATGGTCAGTTCGTGCGTCTCAAAAAGCCCCCTCTCTATCTACAGGGAAGGGCACTCATGGCAGAGCAGTGCCATCAACGGCTCGCCATAATGGTGCTACGGTAACAAGCGATGTGGCTATATCTACACTCTACTTTTGTAAAATCCTTTAACCTTAGTTTGACACTATTCAAACTGATGATTCCAATTATTATTATTATGAAAATATTGGAACAGATGGGAGTGGTCAATCTCCTCTCTGAGCTATTAGCACCGATAATGGAGTTAGTTGGCCTACCTGGAACAATGGGATTAGTATGGGCGACAGCTCTTATGACCAATCTGTATGGCGGTATCGTTGTCTATGCGACTCTAGCGCCTGAGACACCTATGACAGTGGCACAAGTCACTCTTATCAGCGCGATGATGCTCATTGCTCACGCCCTGCCGTTAGAGGCCAGAATTGCGCAAAAGGCAGGGGTCAGTTTTACACTTACCGTCCTCTTAAGAGTGAGCATGGCGATTTTTTTTGCAGCTATCTTTAACCAAATTTATCTATTTGGAGAGTGGTTACAGCAACCGAGTGAGCTACTCTGGTCACCCGATGAGATTGACCCCTCACTTAGCGAGTGGGCTATGAATCAGGTGATAGGTCTTGGATTGATTATCTGTATTGTATTTAGCTTAGTCTTTTTTCTTGATCTGCTAAAAAAACTAGGCATCATACAGTGGTTTAATCGACAATTACGGCCGCTACTCCATCTGCTAGGTATTGGTCGCGAGGCAGAAACGATTACCCTCATAGGTCTAACTTTGGGAATCTCTTATGGCGGTGCCTTACTGATACAAGAGGCAGAGGCGGGTGAGATTAAACCGCATGATATTCTATTCTCAATTTCTTTATTGGGATTATCACACAGTTTAATTGAGGATACGCTACTTATGATGCTAATCGGTGCCCATCTGTCAGCTATTTTGGTCGGGCGCATTCTCTTTAGTGTATCGATTATTTTTATCATGGTTAAAATCGTTAATATTATTCCAGATAGAATAGTCCACCGTTATCTAGTTAGATCGGTCTCTTAACTCATTGGGCCTTGTTCATCGTTTCGCCATTTTTTGCCCCCACCCCAACCCTCCCCCGCTAGGGGAGGGAGCTAATAGCCCCCCCAGCAGGGGGAGGTTGGAGGGGGGAATGATAGAAACCGCAAGCCTGGACGAAACGGTGAACAAAGCCGTTACGACTAATGATTAATCTGCTATCATGACGAATCATCATTAGTTTAACTTTTTACTCAAGAGGATAGAGACGATGGCCTTTGGTGAACAGGTAGCCGGTTACGATCAGCCAGTTTTAAACGAACGCGAGGTCCGTGCCGGTGCCGGAATCCTCTTTTTTATCTCGATGGTGGTCTTCTGGGGAGCGTGGTATGCCGATCTGATGCTGCCGGCGCAGATGATGATTATTGCATTTTTTATCGATTTTGTGCTTCGGGTGGTAACTCCGCGCTACGCACCGACTCTAATCCTCGGTCGTTTAGTGGTGGCGCATCAGACACCTGAGTACACCGCAGCAGCACCGAAGCGCTTTGCATGGTGGATCGGCCTCGGGTTAGCGGCCTTTATGCTGGTGACAATGATCTTCATGCAGCAGATGAGCTTTCTAAATTTTGCGGTTTGTGGCATCTGTATCGCACTGCTGTTTATGGAGTCATCATTTGGTATCTGCCTCGGCTGCCTATTCTACAATCGAGTGCTAAAACGCGAGATAACCCTCTGCGCCGGTGGTGTGTGTGAGGTGCGACAGCGGCAACCAATCCAACAGGTGACAATCCCCCAGTGGCTCATGCTAATCGCCTTTGGTATTGCGTTAACGGCAATCACCCAAGTGATGAGCGATCCCCACCGACACCCTATGCAACACAACGGTGCTAACCATGAGTTTATGCAGCAGCTGCGTGGACAAGGAGGTGACCAAGAGAAGAGTGATGCGGTGAGTGATGAGCTCTCTAATCCGTCGCTAGCCGCGCCGGTGGAGCAAGAACAGCCGCTGCCCCACCCCCACCACTCCCACCATTAGAATCTCAAGGGCCCCCTTCTCTGGTAATAGTCGGAAAAACTCTCTCTGTCGGGTTCTATAGAGTTAAGAGGTTTTAATTTTTCCGTCTCTGTTTAAAATTATAGCCCATTTTTCGTCATTGAAAATAATTTCAATAAAGCGACCATCAACCAAGCTGGAGCCCTCCCCGCCCGCACCATTGCCAAATTGACACTCTGACCGGTCGCATCAAACAGCTCTGCCACCCCCCTCCCGTAGCGGTCAGTATCATGGCGTTTCAGGGTAACTTCAGTGCCAATAATCCCCCGCAAGTGATCCCGACTCTGTTTGCCCCACGGTTTCTGCCCCATTTCGGGGGTGTCAATGCAGTAGAAGCGGGTTTTGATCGTCTCGCCGTTGCAGTTCAGGGGGGTGGTGTCGCCATCATAGACCGATTTCACGCGGCACGATTGAGGCGCTGTGGCCGGTAACAGTAGCGAGCAGGTGTTGAGCCACGGGGCGATGAGACCAGTTAGGGCAACAAGCCAGAAAAGGGTCAGACGGGAGCGGTTTGCCATTGAGATAGCTCTAAACCACTTACTGTGTCATGCAAGCGGGCGTTGTCGGATATGGGTTCGGTCAACAGTGGTAAATTTCCCTTCCAATACCGCCGGCTCTTGCGGGGTTTGCGGCGCAAAACGCAAATAGACAACACCGGCAGGCTGTGGCAGGCGGTAACGAAATACCAATTCACCATAATCCCGATCAAAGGTGACAATAACTCTTTGCTCCCGGTGCGCCAAAGCCATCACTTCTTCATCACGACTGCCCGGCGAGTGCTCTTTAATCGCCAAGACATCGTGTCCCGCTGCCTTAAGTTCGCGGATGGTCGTCAGGGGGATGTTTTCGTTTAACAACCAGCGCATCAGGCAGCCGTTTGGGTGATGTAGATGGTCTCTTCGCGTAAAATTTCAGCGCTAAAGGCAAACACGGCTAACAGCGTCTGATGGTTCAGTTGGGGGTAGTTATCAAGAATTTGTTCTTCTGTCCAACCGGCTGCAAACAGGCTCAGTAAGAAATCGACCGATAGCCGGGTTCCTTTGACAATGGGCTTGCCCGCTAAATCGCCTCAACCGCGCCTCTGACGGCGGTTAACTCCTCGCCCATCACCACCACGCTGCCGCTCATGCTATCGACGGCGCGGCTCATCTGGCTGACGGTGGTGGTCATGGTCTCAATCGAGCGGGTAATTGCGGCCATATTGTGCTGCATTGCGGGTCGGTACAGCCTCTAAGCCATATACCGCACCCAAAAGTGCACCACAAATAGCCGCATTAGTATCGGTGTCGCCACCCTGCATAACCGTGTCGATAATCCCCTCTTCCAAAGAGGGCGCACTGAGCAGCTGCCATAATGCATTGTGCCACGCTATCATGACCCATCCCATATGACTTTGATAATCCTGAACCGGTATCCGGGCCGCCTTTTCGGTGACCTCTGTCACCTCTGCGGGCAAATCCCACTGCCGTGCCCAACGAGTAATCTGCTCATAGAGATCAGCACCAGTTGAACCCGATTCAATAGCTGTAGCAATAGCCGCCACATAGAGCTGATTTATGGCAACACAGTTAGCATGGGGGTGAGTTAGCGCTGCATCGGCAGCCGCCCAGGCACAACGCTGGGTTAAGGGGGTACCTACTGCAACAATGCCAAGAGGAGAAGCTCGCATAAGCGCTCCGTTCGCCTGACTATCGTGGTTAGGATCACCTGTCAGGGCACGAACAGTTGTGAAGCCGATGTCAAAAGGCTGACTTTGGTACCATCTTTGGTAGTGAGTCATCGCCCCTGCAGCAGCGTAGTTTGACTCCTCTAGCAGGGAGTTTACTAAAGCTAACGCCATCTCTGAATCATCAGTCGGTTGACCGGCAAGGGTATTCCATGTCCCCCCATCGACTAACTCCCGAATCCCCTGCGGATAAGCGTTAGCGATCGTTGCAGCGGTTTGAAATTCAACCAAACTGCCGAGCGAGTCTCCGGCTAATTGGCCTAACCAGGCCCCCTGAGCCCGTTTAAAAATATGTTCGGATAGTGGAGTTGATCTCATGCTGTTTGTCCTTAGTTTTACAGGCCCATCAATTTTCAATACCGTATCGTCTATCAAGTACTGGAAGAAGATAAAGTTATCAAAATAATACGTCTTTGGACGCACTATAAATAAGCATAAGTCAAATTAACCCGGACGCTTCGCTGTCGCTCAGCGCCGGTTATTTGCAGTGTTAACAACTCAATAATTCCACTCGCATCACTATAAGAGGATAGCAGTAATAGACAATTTCATCGTTAAGTCAATCTCTTAAATGTTCGTAATGCTGTTTTTTGCTCCTCTATCCATTTTTGCACAAAATCATAGCTCTCCCGGGTTGGCTCTGCATTAAACCGGCACTTCATCTGTCCGATGACTATCTTCCTGCGGGTTAAATCTAGCTCCAGCGTAGCGCGCTGCGGCGACAGAACCTGATAGATATAGCTCTGCCCCTGCTGTACCCGAACGCTATAGCTACCAACACAGTGGTGCATCACTCGCCCCTCCTCCAGTAGCTCAAAATAGTTCGTAACAGGCCGAATCTTCTCTGTGCCGGCAATAGGGGGGGGTGGAAAGTTAATCTGCTTGTGCAAAGTCGCCATCTTTTGGTTGTAGTGGCGCACAATCTCGTCATGCAGGGCAATTAACTGTTCACTATGTTTTAGCCGGTAGAGTTGCCGCTCCCATATCTCTATCTCCAGCTCTTGTGCCATTCGTACCGCATCGCGCCAGAGAGTCCCAATCCGTCCCAGCTCCCGTTTTAGCAATATAGTTCGGTCAGCCACTGCGGTCTCGCGGCAACTCCCTCGTAAATGCTGTCTCCAACGCGGATTAAGCGCTTCACAGTGAAACAGATAGCTCTCAGTGGTCGCGTCAATATCGGTTTGGTGCCGCATAGACTCGCTTTCAGGGTGGTTTAACAGCCGCATAATTTGGTTAATCTCTGTTTGATCGCCCGCTTGAATGGTCATCTTTTTTAGCAGTTTGACCGCCGATTTCGGGCGCTGTTGCACCCATGGGGCGCATTTTCCGGCTAACAGCTGCAGCAGCAGTTGGTGCTGTTTTTGGCCTAAATCCCGCTTAATGACATCGGCAAGATCACCCGCTGCCATAGCTACCTGCACCCCCCATAACCAAAACAGCACCGGATTGTCAACGCATAGCTGTGCCGCAAACGGATGCAGCGCGGTCAGGCGAATCAGTCGATATTGGTGATTGCGAACAGGAGAGATCACCTTACGGATCGGTTCAGGAATAGTCTGTTGCAGCTTGCCCAACGGTGTCTCAGGCGAGACGGCAGGCCAGAGAATCTTTTTGTTGGGTAAATCGGATAGTCGCATCTCACTGCCGTCAACCCTTTGGCCTATGACGCTAAATCCCTCTTGCCAGCTGCTAAAGTGCAGTGTCAGCGAATCAAATTCAAACGAAAATTCCCCTTGATCAAGGCGCTGCTCTGTTCTCACGGGCGTCATATACGGCTACAGCCGTGGAGCCTGATATTGGGTCATAAACTGGTCGACAATGGGCTGTAGTTTCTCATCCAAATAACCGCGAGCCCGGCTGGCAATAGCATGTAACATCGCACCTCTCCTATTAGTCCAAGCCTGATTCTGTTGCAGAGCGTAGAAATTCAGTCATCCAGCGGTTCGTCTCCTCCTCGTGTGGTGATAACTACAGACCCTTACCCCCATGTCCGACTGTCATTGTGACACGCAGCGAATCTGCCGCCATCGACTCATCAACCAGTGCACCGATTACCCAAGTGGCCTCATCTCTAAACCAATCAGTCATAATATCGCCGACCTCATTAAACAGCTGCACTCCAACCTCCTTGGGTGTGATAAGAGTGATAGCAACACCCTCGGCCTCAGTCAGATCATACTCCATTGCCTGAATCATCTGTTCAATCTGTTGCGTGGTTTTCGTGGCCAGATTATCGCCACCGGCCATGCCGAAGCAGGTCACACCGACTGCAATATACTCCATGATGATTCGGATATCGGCAAAATCGATGCAGATAAAGCCGGGCTTGGTAATGAGTTCAACCATCCCTTTAATGCTCCAGTAGAGGATCTCCTGTGGTCGGGTCATAATCGCTAGATTGTCCGAGCTGAGTTTCCGATATACAGGAATGACCGATTGCACAGATTCAGGGAGTTTGGCGTACACTGTGGCAAATTGTGCCGGATTATCGACCAGCAGATAGAGGCAGCTGATCGCAGCGTATTTGAGTGCCTTTTCGGTTCGCTGCTCAATATTGGCTATCTCTTCAACCGTTGAGACGATAATCAGCGCGTCCGGTGGCTCCACTTCGGCTTCACTCGCCCCCAACCGGGGTGCCAACACGGTGTTACCGATAGTGATCGCTTCACTAAATTCGGTCTCAGCCACGAGGCGTTCAAAACCGAAAATACCCCGCTCAATCACGGCATCGACCATCGTCTCACTCTGCTCTCCGGCGGCAATAATATTTAACCACGCCTTTTTCGGTGTCACTTCTGCTAAGGGAAACATACGCTTTGGCCTCTATTCACTCGCTGTCTGAAAATTGGTTCAACTCATCCACCCTCTGCTCCAGTTGGGCAATATCCTCTCTGACTAACTCCCGCGCACGGGTTAGCATCACACACTCCCCTACAGTTGATGATAGCGATAGCCGGCTTCAATGTGACCCCGATAAGCCGGTGTGGGTTCAGCCCCTTCAATCAATTGTTCCGGTTGAGCGATATAGACCTGTGCAAACTCAATGGCCGGATTTTCGCTGTAAAACGGCAGAGCAATGCGCCGGTAGTGGTTGGGAACCCCTTCATACCCATCCAGAGTGGCCATCTGCTCCCGGCTTAACCGGTAGGCCACCGCCGGACACCGTTTATTCGCGTCATGGCCGATATTGGCGTAACAATTGCCGGACGAATGGCTGGCTGCTTTATTAAAACGCAGTGTAAATCCGGGCAGCACTCCCGCCTGCCACTCAGTAACCGTGCCAACCCGATCCATTAGTCGATTAGGATCGAGATTGGAGCCATAGGCGACCACCCATTGCTCATCGCTCTGCTGTTCCAACAGATAGCGGCGGTAATCGCCACACCCGATTGCGGTTTTCCCCGCAACCGAACAGTTGTAGCGATACAGCTCAACCGTGTGAATGGATCCGTCAGCCAACAGCGTCGCTTCAGTTTGCTGACGCAGATAGTGCGAGCTGGCAGGGTGTGTCGGGTTAACCCCCTCAATCTGATCCAGTTGTTGCAGAGTCGCCTCATTGACTCGATAGATTTCACCGACAATGGATTGCTGACCGGCTAACAGACCGGGAAAGTAGCCTAAATCGAATAACTCGCCGTTAACTGTCGCCAGACCGAGGTAGTCGCCCGTCTTGAGAGCCGAGTGTAAATTCAAACCGCGTAGTAGCGTGCCATAGACAAATATCACCATTCTCTTCTCCTCATTCATCGTAGTTATAGCGCTGCCGTAAAGCCAATCGACTGTAGTTTCGGTCCCGGTTTAACGGCGCACTCCTTTTTCAGCCCCTGATAAAGAACTTCGTTAGTCGAGCAGATGAAAATGCTGTCAAACTGCTCCTCATCCAGTAGCAGCACCGCCTCGTCCTGCTCTGCCTGTTGAAACATCTGCGCGATGGCCTGTTCGCTCTCGCCGACATAGTAACCCCTGCTCCAGTGTGGAGTCCGAGCTGTTTAGCACTGGGGGTGACCTTATCGGAAGTGTTGTTCATTTTCATAAATAAGGACATTATCGCTCTCCTGTTGGCTCTGGCAATGGTGGGAGTATAGCCGGTTATGCGCCAGAAAAAAGAGTTCAGCCAACGCTATAAGACACTATTTGTCGCATTGTGTTACAGTAAGCGCAACAATCCGGCTTGCGGCTGATAAACTTTTTAAACGACCATCTCTTCCGGTAATCCACGGCGTGTAGGGGCGGGTTTCAAACCCGCCCCTACGAAACCCGGGTCTTGTTCATCGTCTCGTCACCCTCATGAGGCATGATTCCCTCGCCTTCCCTCTCCGCCACTCCTAGTGGGAAGGGGGTGGAGGGGAGCTGACGAAGAGATGAACAAGGCCAACCCCCTCTTGTTATCCCCTACAATTAAACCATGAGCAACGCATCTCCCCTCCCCTTGTCACCCCAGCGCCGATGCCAATGGCATCGCCTGTTCGGGCTGAGGGTACAAGAGCCATTTCACGATAGCCCCTACCGAGTTGAGGTAGAGATCGATGTCGCCAAGGTGCCACAATTTCTCGATGTGGTAGTGGAGCAGTGTGAGGCGAGAGATTGGGCGGGAGCCAATACGCTACCCGATGGGTTGCAGCCGTTGCGTCCCCACAACCTGATTACCTTTAAATCGCACCATGAATCGCTCAGCGACTGGTCGGTCAAAGAGTTAGTCGGCTACTATGTCAGCTACCGCAAACAGCTCAGCGAAAGTGGCAAACGCCCACCCTAGTCCGATTTCGGACTCTATGCGGTCAGCCACCACTACCCGCAGAATCTGTCGGCTTATCTCAGTGCAGGCAATAAGCCGGGGCTCTACCGCCTTAGCTGGGGCAGTGATACAATCACACTCATTGTTCTGACTCAAATCGCTACCGAACCGCATAACGATTTGTGGCATCTCTTTAGCCACCAAGCCGAGCGGGTTCGGCAGGCGAGCCAGCGTTATCGCCAACATCGTAGCGAAATCGCCTATGGCGTGATACAGCAGTTATTGGAAATCTACAGCGAGGAGGAGCCTGAGATGGCCTATACCCTAGAACAGTTTACTAGCGAACAATTTAAGCGAAGAGGATTTGCAGACACTGCTCTAGCGGTTGCAACAGAGAAAGCAGGAGAATATCCAAAAGCACTAAGGGGGAGAATGGGAGCGAACATCCCAAACGAACCGTCATTTTTGTCGGTGATTTTATCGACCAAGGTCCGAGTCAGCAGGAAGTTATCCATATCGTCAAGCCGATGGTCGAAGCAGGCCACGCGCTGGCCATTATGGGTAACCATGGGTTTAACGCCCTCGCCTAGCACACTTTTGATGAGCAGCATGACGATTTCCTCCGTCCCCATTAGCGGTAAAGTACAGGGCGTCTGGTTCCGCGAATCTACCCGTCACCAGGCACTCCAGTTAGCTATTGATGGCTCGGTCCGTAATCTTCCTGACGGTACAGTAGAGGTTATCGCCTATGGCAGCGAAACCACTCTGCAACAATTAGGGCGGTGGTTATTTCAATGTCCTCCCTTAGCCCGGGTAGCTCATGTCCTTGCCACCTCCTAGCAGAATCAGCCTGAAACCACTATTAACAGTTTGTGCCATATTTGGCTTAATAGCTATGACCACAGGCTGTAGCGAAGATGATATCATCGACTGTATCGACTTTGACGGACCTGAATTTAATCCAACCGAGCTATCTTCGGCAGAGCTCTATCAGCCCTATCTACAGCGGATTGATGTGGCGATCGCAAACGAGCCCTACGACAACCTCTTCAACTACTCACTTAAATTTAGCGGTGAGTTACCAGCAGGCATCACTCTAAAATGGGGCGATAATCAGCAATCAGTGACTTTAGAGGGCATTCCAACCCGCACCGGCCTGTTTGAATTTGAATTGGCGGTAAAAGTGAGCGATCCAAGCTATGACAATGGTATAGTCTATCAGCAAACAGAGGGAGAAGTTCAGGATAACCTCTGCTACGATAGCGAGAAAATTAACTATCAGTTTCAAGTGATTTAAAAAATTGTTATAATTCAAAATGATGACAAGGCGGTTAATGATCGCCATTAATGACCTGTAGGATAATTTTAATCACTGGATATTCATTGAAAAAGTGAATGAAACTATTCGACATGATCCAAAAAAATGGCGCAATAACCTTGAAGAACTAGGAATGGAATATTACGAGGACGATGAAGAGCCAATGAAACATGACCTAACGCTACAAAATGAGACCAAAGAGTATCTGACAGCCTACTTTAACGGGCACATTGCCTATAATTCCGATATGCTCGAAGCGATGCGGCACGATATCTACAGGAATATTGCTAAATTTGATTTCTACGAACAATATCTTATCGCTGGTAATCCTCGGATTCTCCACTTAATCCTAGAAGGCTTAGCAGCGCGGCCTGATAGCCCTCTTTTATTGGAATTACTGCTTTTTTTTCATCAATTCCACCCTATTTTACCACAGCTGATTGGGTGCTATACACAAGCTTTTTTACAGAATAATGATGACGAAGATCTCTTTGAGATGGCTCTGGATTTTATCGAGGCTACAGCCGAAAATGGTTATGATGCTATGGCACAACTCAGAGTACTTTTTGCCAATAATACTAATAAACTACAATTACTTGATGAAGTCGAATTGCAAATTCAACAATCACGGGAAACAGCCTGGTTTTAACGAATACATAATCAGGAAATAGGTTAACCCGCCTTTAGCAGGCCACCGATTTTTATCACACCAAGTCCCTCCCTTGATGTTATCGAACCTGATTACCTATATACAAGCGCCTCTCAACGCGTGACTTACAGATTTTTGTCCAAGGAGGTAACCTAAAGCCATCGCACTCTCTTAGCATTTCACAGTGAGTTTGACCCATAATGACTTTTTGCAAGCAAAGTTGCTGTAACTCATCACAATCATGGCTTTCTATCCGCCGCTCTAACTGAGGAATAAATATATTTTTTAGCAGCATTAATACAACTGCTAACAGGAGCGGTAATACTAAATGTTGCACAACCCACGCAAATAGACGACTAATCAAATTAAACATTTAAGCTTGAATAATAAATGTATTAGATTAATAAGTCATAGCCATTTCCTCTAAATATAACCGCCGCCTACCTAACTGCCGTTCCATAGAGGATTAGCTCTGCCGCACCATGAGTCACCTGAGTGGTACTAAAGCGGATCCCAATCACCGCCTTAGCGCCCATCTGTTCCGCTTTGTCTATCAGTTTACGCTCCGCCGCCTCCATCGCCTCATCGACTAAGGTGGTATAGCCGGTTAACTCCCCTCCCACAGTCCAATTTTTGATATTAGCCAACATATCACCGACTAGCGAGCGGCTATAGCAGAACGATACCGCAACTAATCCGAGCACCTCTTGACAATCGATTGGCATCGACTCAATCGATAACACTCTTACTGTCGATTGCATACTTTATACCCTCCGGTTACTTTAGCTTTTTAGGATCAGTTGAAGCAGTCTCATCACTACTGACACTATAATCTACCGTATCAATAGCACGAGTCTGAAACCCTGCCGATGGCGATACCGCCGGCACAGGTTTGCTAGCGGCTTTAGCCCCTCTTCCACGACGCGCCCAGAGAAAACTTCGGTAGGTCAAAGCCGTGATAATAATGAATACCACTAACAAAATAAGTTTCGGTACCCATTGATGAATCAATCGAACCAACCATTTCGGTGCCCACTCATACTCTGTGGCAAACTGGACTAAATCGGCATCTCTTAGCTCATCGTAACTATACCCCTGTTGAACTAACGCAATGGCTGCGGTGGCTAGTTTACGCGCAGCCTCACCCGCGATCGGATCGGGATAGTAGTAGCGATAGAGCGCTACCCCCTCTCGACCTAGTTGTTGATAGAGAGAGAGAAGCTGTGGATCCCGATGCAGCTGTTGAACTAGCTGCTCTTGTGTTCCCCCCTGCTGCCGCTCTTCAGCCACATAGCGTTGCAACGCACTAACCGTGCCCTCTTCCCGCAGCAATTGATGAAGCTTGGCATAATTTAAGCTTTCCAACAGCTGTAAGGTAAACTCCGGCTCTGTCCGATAGAGCGACATCAATTTATCGACTAGTGGGGTATCAATCCCATTGACCAGCTCGGTTACACTCCACTGCTGTACAACCGCTTTAATCACTTCGCACCCCCCTTCATTGCAACGCTGCTGTAGCTGTGGTAACAGTGCCGGTTGCGATAGCAGTGGCATTAGTTTAGCCTGATTGATACCCGACTGGTGCAGTAGCCGCACTGCCTCTTCATGCTGCGATAGTGTTTCAAAACGGGTCACACTCCATCCACGATCTTGCAGATCTAGCTCAAGCCTTATCGCCAGACTAAAACCCTTTTTCGCGGTTAATGAGGCGTGTTGCAGTTGATGTTGTCGAAACTGTTGCAGCGTATTGGGTAACGATCGCTTCGCCTCAATCAGCCAAGCAGTCGGCTCAATCCCCATCACAAAAGAGCTCTCAAGTAACAGGGCTCCATGCTGCTCATACAGCGGCCAAAACTGATCCCGATATTGGCTAACCACTTTACCAATAAACTGCGATGGCGCACCGGTAGGAAGCTGCGTCATAAGGTGCTGCATCTGCTGTGGTGCTAAGTAGCGCATCGCCTCAATCCCAAACTGCTGCCCCATAGCCACAATATCTTTAGCGATATGCTCCATTAAATCCCCGGCTTCGAGTCGCGCGTTAATGTAGCTATTAATACAGGGGTTAACCAAAACCAACTCCGGTAGCGTTAATAGCTGATTAATCTCATCACTTACTTGATGCTGTACCCGATTCAAACCGTTAAACACTATACTGTATGCACTATTTTGATCGTTGTGATCATTGGTAAAGTCGATGAAGGTTGCCGGAGCTAGGTTGGCGCGATAGACCTGCATAAACCCTTCACGCAACTCCTGCTCCATGCCCTCTTTAGCGTGTGCAGCACTCCAGGCATCTCCGGCAATGAGCACCCACCCTAAAATAGGAATCATCTTTGAGGCCACGCCCCCGACAACTTTACCGGCCACAGAGCGGACAATAACACGCTGCATGGTGCGGTTCATGGCCAAAATAATGGCACCAACCATCGCGTTTCCGATGTCAGGTATATCCCCTTGAGATAGCTCAGAACTATTTCTGATATCGTTAAGCTGTTGCTGTTTGCTCACATTTAAGGTTGCCAGATAAATCGTTTCCGGTTGTAGTGAGGGAAAATAGTCGTTGGTCAGGGCAGCAATCTCATTAGCTAAGCGCTCGGTCTCCTCATCGCGTAAACGCTGGACTTCTGGTCCGAACTGGCGCACCTGCTGCTCAATAAACTGAGTCTGTAGTGGCTTAATTTTATCAATAGCTTTCTCAGAAAAGTTATCAATAATGACTGTTAGCTTTTCATTAATCTCTTCATCCTCTAAATCACAGTTCTTAAACCAGCACTTTACCGTGTTTTTTACGGTTCCCCAAAATGTATCCATCTTTGCTGAGATAACATCCATGCTACTCTGTTCAATTGTGATTTGGTTTAATTCAGACTCCAACTCAGAATAGAAGTCATTAAACTGCTGCTGCACCTCTGGCTGAAACCAGTAGCGTTCAAACTTGGCCACGATTCGTGTCTCATAGCCACTCATATCTAACTGAAACAGTTTGTCTCTTAACTCATTGCGTTTAAGACGGGAAGCACTAAGCAAATCAGCTAACTGCGAGCCGCTAAGCGGTTCAACATCTTTCACCATACAATTTTTCGAATTAGACGGTGGTGTATCAGATGGCTCTAATGTATCGGCGTAACTGCTGTTTATTAATAAAAACAACCCCAAAAATAACAGCAACTGATATTTCATGACACACACTCCAAAGTTGAATAAAATTAACAATTTTACTTTCATTCTTTTAGTGAACACTGTAACGACCCACAAAATCAAAGGGCACTACAGCCGAAATGACCCGCTCTGACAAAGAGGTTCTTTTTCAATTCACTTGCTAGCAGTCTGGGACGGAAAGGAGAAAAACAGAGGGTATCTCCCTGCGGTAAAATGTGACAATTTGCCGTCATCGCACGCAACCGAAAGGAGTACCCATGTCGCGTATTGTGCCCAATATCACTACTCTTGAGCAACACCATCAGCAACTTCAGGCCGATCTGGAGCGTTATCGTCCGGATGACTGCCCGCACTGTGGCAAAACACAACTGCTGAAAAACCGGTTTCAGTGGTGACTGGAGTCTCTCGGAGTCGGACTGTTAACTGGAGAGCCGGGGGGTGGGCAAAACCGCTTGGCTACGCCATCTCACCGAAGGACTGAATCCTCACAGTTATCAGCTCTTCGGGAGGGATCCCCCGCCGGGCCGCCCGTTTATTGAAAAGAGTGCAACCCGCCTCGCGCGCCCGCCTCTCAAGCCAGTAACCTGTCATGGTAAACTGTCTCATCATTGGCAGCCGCTATTTTGGCCGGGAGAACGGGAAAGCGCTTCTGCTGCTCCCGCTGAATATAGAAAGGGATAAAGTCGTCCCATAACCCGCTGGCATGAACCGAACGCAATGCGAGCACGGCATTGGCACCATCCATAGTCCAACGCATTCCGGACTGCTCCATGCGATCTTTGACGACACTGCGGCAAGCCCCTTCAATTACGCCTGAGGCAATCGGGTAACCCTTCTCTAAATATTCGTTGTATTTCATACGGTTTTCGTTCGCCGTAAAGTAGTTAAAAATTTTCTCCAACTTATCCCTATCCGCTTTTATCAGCCCATTGCGCGAGGCGATATACTTCAATGACCGGAGCACGACCGGTAATTCACCCGACAAAATGCGTAGCAACTGCTTTTGATACAGCGCTGAAGCCTGTGGGCTTTTTTTAGGATGGATAAGGTGAACAGCCTCCCATAAGTAGCCATTAACATGCATAATATCGAGGATTTCCACGATATTGAACGCTTTATGCGGCAAATAGTCCTCACCCGCTTCCCACAGTGACGGTTGCCCATCGCACAGCAGAATCGTCGGTTTTTCTCCGTCAGGATTGCGGGTGACAAGCTCCCCTTTAAGCCATTGGTATCCCTCCTTCGTTTGGCCATGCGTGGTACCGGCCTCATTGCGCTGCAAAATGGCCCGGACACGTTTAAAGCAGGGTTTGGGACGAGAGGGAAAATCGTCCTTAGGCAATCGCTCCCCCATCAGGATACTGCACATCTGCTTGGGGGTACGGATATAAGGGTCAACGCTATAAACGGCCGTTACTAAAGCCATTTTTTTCTCCCCTTTACGCTTATCAGACTCCTTGCCTTTGGTCGATTTGGGGAGGCCTGGCTGCTCCTCTCTCCTCATCGCAACGCCTTTATGATCGGCCTGTAAGACGAATAACTCGGCTTCTTTCTCCGCTAAAGGCGGTGAGAGCGTGTTCATGAACTCAGGAGCCGCCTCACTCATCTGTAAACAGCTGCGCTCCAGGCTATTCACTGACTGAGATAGATGGAATATTTTTTTGATAATCTCTGCCACTTTATTATATGGCTCCCCCTGAACGAACGACTGATCCCAGTTCTGTAATAGATAGGAGAAGACGCTTTCAGGCAGCTGCAGTTGGTGGTCGAGCGGGATAAATTCGATTTTCTGACCCGCCCGGGTTCCGTAAACCACCCGCGAAATGGTGAACCGGCCAAAAATTGAGCAGTACTGGCGTGTGTGTTCAGTCGGCAGCCGGTTCAGCTCAGTTCCATCTGCCATCTCAAGAGTACTGCCTTGATCTCCATTACCCATCCTCGCAATGTGACATGCCATTGCCTGACGACCCATTTCCAGTAAGGCATCCAAAATATTCTGCTCCGTCTCGTGCAGCGGTTCCCCGTTCTCTTGCGCTGAATTTAGACAGGTTTTCAGTGCGGCGGGAAGATTATCAATATCTGAAGGATTGATTTCAATAGGATTTTCTGTCATCTTGGTCATCTGGGCTCTACCTTTTACGCTTTATTTACTCAGTACCTTAAGCTTGATTGGTATGAGCCCTTTTTTCAAGGGGTATCCGCTTTGGGGGCGCGGAAGGCGGGTTGCACTCTATTGAAAACCTCGTTAAATCTGGCAGCGGAAAAAGGGATGAATCATCTACCCGATGAGTTAATCCAGGCCGCTATTGAGGAGTTGCGTTAGGGGCAATCTAGCGTTATCCACAATTCGCTCCCCTGGAGACCCTTATATATCGTAAGGGGAGCGGGTTGTGGGTAACGCGGCCAACCACAAATAGAGCGGGACGAGTCTGTGATGGATTTGTCCCGTTTTGTTTTGGGGTGAGGTGTGCTCTGTTTTAGCGTGGGACTTTGCTTCTGTCTCATCTAAAAAAGGGCGGGACAAATCTCCTTGGAGAGTGTGGGACGGTACAGGCGTTCATGATAGCGGACAGTTTCGAAATTGACGTCGGTGGCTTTGGCTAACTGACCAATGGTATATGTCATGACTACCGAGCAACGCGAACCATCATGCCGCCAGGCTCAAATGTGCATCAATGACATCCCAGGGAGCCTGCAAGGTGCCGGATTCCGTCCGCTCCAACAAACCCGCTTCCTCCAGGGCGCGAGTATCGGCATGGACATTCTTGTAGTCACGCGCCAATGTGGTCGCAAGCGCCCGCACACTCATCGACCCCTGTTGGCGGAGCGTTCTCAGCACCTCCAGACGCCGTGGGGTAATCACTGCCAGAAGCATCGAGAGGTCTTCGAAATTCAGGTGGACCTCTATATCGATTTTCTCGCCACTTTCCGCCCGCTGCCAGGCATCCACGAAGCGATCAAACCCTTTTTCAGGGCTCTCTATACCAATATGGATATGCTGTTTAGTCATGTTGTTCACCTCGAGTTCGTTCGATGTCGGCTTTAAAGTCGGCGATGAGTTGTTGTACGGAGATCTAGGTATAATCCTCTTCGCGCTCTTGTCCTCCAGTTCCTCCGTAATGCCTGTGATCCCCTTTGCCGCGCTCATTGTCGTAGCGAACCAGACAGCGACCGGACTGGCCGTAATAGAGCCGGTATTTCAATCCGTGTGGTCGCTCCGCGTCGGGAGCCGGTAATCGCCAAATCACCATTTCGCGGATGGCACCGTCCCCGTAGACATACTTGTCCTTAAAGAGTAATTCTGCTTTCATATGGCAAATAATACCATATGGCGTATGCATGCGATAGTGATGTATAGTATCGATTTCTCTGGAATGCATTCGATGTTATAAAAATCAAAAATAACCATGACTGCCTTACACGAAACTGCCTATCCGAGGTTAAAATCACAGCCGACGCCAGAGGATCTGGTGACTGTCTACACGCCAAACGACGAAGAGCTTGAGCTGGTTCGATCCCAGACTCGCCAGCCCACCGCTCGCCTGGGGTTCATGGTGTTGCTAAAAACCTTTCAGCGCCTGGGCTATTTTGTTCCCATTGCTGAAGTGCCGGAGGCAATCCTGAATCATTTGATGGCGTGCCTAGAACTTAAAAGCCAAGCCGTTCCCCTTGATAATTACGATACTTCCGGCACCCGTCAGCGGCATCTCAAGTTGATCCGTGACTTCCTGGGCATTACCCCGGTTAGCGATATCACCCTTGAGTTTCTCAAGTCTATATTGCGCGAGGCGGCCACCACTAAAGACGAGATCCCCGATATTATCAACATGGGCCTGGAGTCGATGGCAAAGGCCCGGTACGAACTGCCAGCATTCGGCACGTTCGTGCGCGAAGCAAAAGCGGCGCGAGCACAGGTCAATCGTGAGCTATTCGAGAATGTCTATCATGACTTGTCTGAAGGCGCTAAAACCCGGATTCGAGAAGTTCTGACACCCACCACGAAGTAACCTAGGACCCACGCAAACCTCCCGTTCCATTGAGGGCATTAACCGACGACAGATTGCATGGTTGAACCTACGGCATCCGACGGAGGAGAAGATTGATGAGGCGATTACCAAAGTAATTAACGCCTACAACCGTTTTTCGCTACCGAAGATCTGGGGTACAGGCAAGACGGCGTCAGCCGATGGAACCAAATGGGATCTCATTGAGTTTAATTAAGATTTGAGATAGCCGGTAGGCCAGTGTGTCGTGATTTTTGAACGCCATTATCTACTCCTGCCAGTCAAAATGCGTTATCCGCTATATTGACACAGTGGAATGACAGGAGGTGTCGTTGACAGCGATAACTCAGCATTGCGCAACGCCAATAGGTAAAGCAGCACTCTGGCACGACTAGCTCCGACATAGAGCCATTCGGCATGGCGAGCCGCCTGGCGGGTTATTCCGGCCAAAATGACCACATCGGCCTCCAGTTCGCCATGAGGCGTTAAGCGTCGCCACTCAATGGTGTGGTAATAACGCCACGGTTTAGGTAGCTGCTGTAACGCCTGCCACACCCTCTGCTCTGCCCAGTCCCCTATAGTGATAGGATCTGCGTCATATTGCATAAACGGCCCCTTGTTATTGAGATGTAACCGGCTAAAAGTAGTGTATCATCGGCACTAACACTGATAGTATGGAACAGTCCGTTCCATACCATAGCTCCCTCTTAGCAGCAACAGAGGCGGATACCGTAGCAGATATTCGTGATTAAATTGTTGCTTCTTTCAACCGTGACCATGGCTGAAAAAGTAACATGGGCCATTAAAATAGTCAATAAATAACTTATGTCGTAAGCTATTTGGTGTCCATAAAACCAATATTAACCACGCACAACTAGGTAACCTAAAAAGGCATCATTCTCCTCAGGTTTAATGGGGAGAGACTATTGTCTGGTAATCCGCTGTTTTTGGATATTGGAGAGTGGCGTAGCTAGCTGTGTTCTTTCTTGTTTTAACGAAATTCAGCAGCAGTCTCTGCCAAAGCGTCTAGTTCTCGATGCCGTGTGTTCGCGATTTTGAATCTGACAGGTCGGAGTCTATTCGGGACTGCGGTTTTAGGTTATAATTAACCCATCGTCCACTCTATAAAGGTAAATATCGTGTTTGTATCTCAATTGACCATGCATGAAAAACAGTCACTCATGCAGTTATTACTGCATATGGCGATTGTTGACGGTAAGCTGCAATCTTCAGAGCTCGATTATCTCGCCGGCTTCGCCGAAGATAACGGTATTCAGTTTACCCCCGATATCGAGCCTGATGCCGAGAGCGTATATAAAGGACTTACCCGCTACAGTGCCAAGATAATCGTGTTGCAGGAGATTATTAAGTTATCTGTGGTGGACAATGTTTACAGTGACGAGGAACGCCATTCCGCACTCCAAATCGCTCAACGGATGGGGCTAACTAAAGAGGTTTTTGAGGAGGTTGAATCTTGGATTATCGAAGGTCGCCAATGGTTGCTGCGTGGAATTGAACTGTTATGTGAACCATCCACACCCGAATAACAGAAAAATAAAAGGGGTCAGATGTGAATGACTGGTCAATTAAAGAGCTGATAGGTTACGCGGCTGATTTATGAACCTATAATGTAGCGTATTCCCTAAATAGATTCTGAAGAACCATGATCCAAATTGAATTCACTGAAGAGCAGATAAACGAACTGGAGTATGAGCGTTACCATTACCCCGATCCACATATTCAAAGACGAATGGAGGCGCTTTTTCTAAAAAGTCAGGGCAAGAGCCATAAAGAAATATAATAATCGGCATTAACCTGAGCAAAAACCGCAGGCAAATGTTACGTAAGTTGCCCGCTATCAAAGTGTTGTAGTACCTCCACCTTTGTACTTCCGGTCAAGGGCGGTTTTTGCCAGGTTATGCCTAAAAGGAAATATCGTGAAAGTAACCGAAAACATCTGGCATGAATACCAATCAAGATTGGCGGCTTTCATTAGAAGTAAAGTTGCTGAAGATGCGGTGGACGATCTTCTACAGGATGTTTTTATAAAAATCCATTTACGCATTGATTCCCTCAAAGACGACACAAAACTAGAAAGTTGGCTATATCAGATAACACGAAATGCAATAACTGATTATTACCGTACCAGGCGAATATCGGAAGAGCTTCCTGAATGGCTGGAACAGCCTCAACCAGAAGAAGAGGAAATCATCATAAAAGAGTTGTCAGCTTGTCTTGAGCCTATGGTAAAAGAGTTACCAGATAAATATCGCAATGCTATTCAACTATCCGAAATAGACAATAGAACTCAAAAAGAGGTGGCAGAACTGGAAGGAATTTCATTGTCAGGTGCAAAATCAAGAGTTCAAAGAGGCCGGGCATTGCTTAAAACCATGCTAAATGACTGTTGCCAATTTGAAATCAATCACAAGAATCAGGTTATTTCGTATGATAAAAAAGAAAGGGACTGTAAATCTTGCTAGAAAATCTGCGTCCTTTTCTCGGCGCCTCCGTCTATAGGGGTGACATCACTTTTTTTAACCTCTATACAGGAGAACGAACATGACTCAACTAGCAAATGACAACATCCGCAAGGCAGTGCGTGAACAGTATGGCAAAGTTGCGGAATCTGGGAATTCAGGTTGCGGGTGTTCAGCAACCTCATGCTGTGATGAATCAGGCTCAGATGCAAAAGGAATTTCAATGGAGCTTGGTTATTCGAATTCAGATGTAAATCAGGTACCTGAAGGTGCCAATATGGGCTTAGGTTGTGGCAATCCCAAGGCAATTGCCTCATTGCAACCAGGTGAGACCGTCCTTGATTTAGGTAGCGGTGGTGGATTTGACGCTTTTCTTGCCGTTCAAGAAGTTGGAGAGTCTGGTATGGTAATAGGCGTTGATATGACCCCAGAAATGGTGAGTAAGGCGAGAGCCAATACCGAAAAGGCTAGGTACGCTAATGTAGATTTTCGTTTGGGGGAAATTGAAAACCTGCCGGTGGCTGATGATGTTATTGATGTTATCATCTCTAATTGCGTCATTAATCTCTCGCCTGAAAAGACCAAGGTGTTCCAAGAGCAAAAAACAGTTCTTGATTTTTTATTTATTTGTCATTAGAATTTTCCACCGTAGATAGGTTATCTACAAGCGCGAAAGTTTTGCGTGCCATGGTTAGAGTCGAAGTCGAATCGCAAGGTTGTTCTCTGTTCAGGATGAACGTCGAGGCAATTTTTATGGCGCAAGCTGGGTTTCGATGGCTGAAACTGCCCATGTTGCCGGTGTTGACCGGCCATCCGGTTGGGACTGCTCAACCAGGACTCCAGTTGCTCGCCCGCAAGGGTGTTATCAACGGAGAGCGAATTACCAAAAACCGCCATGAGCAACTTTGCTTAGGTTTTTAGGAACAGTCATACCGTGTGTTGAAGCCAGGTGGTCGGTTGGCAATATCAGATGTTGTCGCCACCGCCGAGCTACCAGAAAAACTGAAGAGCGACATGACCTTATTCACGGGGTGCATGTCAGGAGCATCGACAATCACAGAGATTGAAATAATGCTCAAAGATGCTGGATTTGAAGCGATAGTCATAAAGCCAAAAGATGAAAGCAGGGAATTTATCCGACATTGGTTGCCTGATAGCAAGATGGAGGATTATATTGTTGCCGCAACTATTGAAGCCATCAAGCCAAAGGCATAATAATCGCGTCAACTCGGGCCATTAAAAGCTGGCTTGAGGCCGACAAGCCCACCTTGCGACTAGAGCATGTGCTGCGGGTCATTGATGCACTAGAAGGGGAAGTTCGGTTGTAAGGTTACGCCGGAGCAGCAGGTGGTCGATTTGGAGATTATCGATCCCTACCAAATTCCGCTGCTAAAGGGGATGAAGTGCAGCGCGGTTCGTTAGAGAAGTCGCATCGTGACGGGGTGAAAGAGGGCATGGCTCAGGCATTGCAGCAGTTAATCCGCCGAAAAGACTCAAACAGCCCCTTTTCCGAGTCACTTAAGGCAGTTCAGTTGCCGGACCAATATGGAGCGTACGGCGCACCTGTTCGTTACGAAAGCCAAGAAAACTGGCGCGGCGCACGCCGGGTACCACCACCACATCATAGAGCTCTGTCACCACGCCCGAGATATGGAGCCAGTGCTCAATATGGCCGGTATCCAGATTGACTACATAGAGACCACACCTCGCCTCCACATCTTTCTGTTTCAGCCTCTCATCCAGCGGCAGGCCACTAAAGGTGCGGTTATGGCGCGGCTTAGAGAGGCCGACCACCGCCCAGTTATCGATAAACGACAGCCCGCGCAGATAGCCGGGCAGAAACACCTTCGGCTCAAATTCACCGCTATCCAGATTCACGGTGCCTAGCTCGCCAGTGCCTGAGTTCGCCACCCAGAGCTGATCACGATACCAGCGCGGCGAGTGGGGCATCGACAGGCCACGGCAGATGACCTCATTACGAGCAACATCGATCACCACTCCGCCATCGCTGCGGTGTTCACGCCAGCCATCGACCACATCACTCTCACTCACAGCGGTAACATAGGCCACCTTACCCTCGCGCATGGCCAGACCGTTAAGATGGCAGCGATCTTCCGGAGCCAAATCGCTCAAAAACGGCGGCTGCCACATCGGCGCAAAGCTGTGGTGCGCATCGGTAGTGGCAATACAGCCAAACAGGGTATTAATAAATAGCGGCTCTCCTCGGCTATCGAGATTTAGATCGTGAATATCGATATCACCGGTCACATAGCCCGCCTGTGGAATATACTGCCGGTCAAACCCCTCAACTTGCTGCCCCGGTGGTAGCGAATTAACAAAGCGGTAGAGGGTATAGAGGGTGCTGAGCCAAATCTGATCGCCATCGACATAGAGCCCCATAGGCCGGTCAAAGGTTCGCTCAAACACCGCCATCTCGCCGGCGGGATTGGTACCAATAAAGAAGAGCTTACCACTCTGGTAAGTGGTAAAAGCGAGTGAACTGCCACGCTCTGCCAGCCAGCTAGGAAACTGGCGTGAGGAGAAGAGTTCAAACCGAGGGGTCCCCTCCCCTGCTGCCACTGTTTGGCTGTTTTCATCCACATTAATATACCCTTGGGTTAATCTTTATAAAAATCTATTCGTTAATCTGTTTTAAAGGCAGATGATGCGAGGAACATAACTGAGGATTGATGGTACGCTGTCGCAATCTACCGCTCCCCGAACGACTGGCTCAAAGTTTTACGAATCGGCTTTAGCAGCACATCAATCAGGCTGCGCTCACCGGTACGAATATCGACCTGAGCTGTCATACCGGGGGTGAGCATCAGCACACGGCCAATGGTCGTGGTTACCTGACTACTGGCTGTCTGTAGATGGACCCGATAGTAGATCTCCTCACCGTTAGCCCCCTTCTCCTTCAAAGTATCGGCACTAACATAGACCACCTCCGCCACCACACCGCCGTAGATGGTATAGTCAAACGGATCGAGCCGCAGCGTCGCACTCAGCCCCGGTGCAATACGGGCAATATCGGCCGGGCTGACTTTAGCTTCAATCAGTAGCTTATCATCGACCGGCACAATCTCCATCAACGCATCACCGCTACGAAGCACCCCGCCTACGGTAGTAATCGCAATATTTTTGACAATACCACTTAATGGCGTAATCAGCGTACTATCTTCCAACTGCTGCCGCCGCTGGGTCAGAATCTGCTCGTTTTGTGCCATCTCATCTTCAATTTTGGCCAGCTCACTACTCACCTCTTCAAAGAAACGGTTACGGCGGTTAATCGGCTTCGCTTCGGCCTCATTCAGCGCCCGTTCGGCCCGAATCACCTCGCTGCGGTTACTGTCGCCACGCTGCTCTAACTGGCGGATGAGCTTTAGCTCCTCTTTTGCTAAAGCGACCGCCTCACTCATATTGGCCAGTTCGGTCTTTAAACCGTCACGACGCTGCACAAACAGTGCCGTCTCCAGCTCGGTCAGTTCGCTATAGTGTTCGGTTAAGCCCGCCGGAAAGCTGAGCCGCCGCTGACCGGTCACCTCCGCTTTCAGCCGTGCTGCTTTCGCCTGTAGTGCCGCTAACCGCGCCTCGATCTCTTTAACTGCGGCACCAATGCGGGTCTCATCGAGCCGGGCAACCACCTGCCCCGCTTCCACCCGATCTCCCTCCCGTACTGGCAGCTCACGCAACACCCCGCCATCGACCGCTTGAATCACCTGAGTGCGACTACTGGCAATCACCTCCCCCTGTCCGCGTGCCACCTCGTCGATCATAAAGCGATTGGCCCAGTAAACGGCAGCGATAAGTGCCGTCAATAAAAGCAGTATCAGTCGTGAGTGGTGGTGATCAGCATAGCGCTCCAGCCGCTCGGCCCGTTTACGGTTGCGTACCTCTTCATCATCAAATAGCTCAGACCACATGGTTCACCCCTCCTGCGAATACCGCCCCCCTTTGCGGTGCGACACGCTGTGTCTGTAGCTGCTGTAGAATCTGTTGTGGCGTGCCATCTTGCACCACCTTGCCCTGCTGAATCACGATAGCCCGATTGGCCACGGTCGCGGCAATCACCGGACGGTGGGTGGCAAACAGCACTATATCCTCCTCACGCAGATAGTGGCTCAAAACCGCTAAAGCGTTGCGTTCGCTATCACTATCGAGTGAAGCGGTCGGCTCATCCATCAGCCAGATTCGGGGACGCGCCATAATCAGCCGCGCCAGTGCCACCAACTGACGCTGACCACCGGAGAGGCCATCGCCCCCCTCGCTAATCTCCAGCTCCATACTCTGCGGATTATCGGCAGCAATGCGATCCACCCCCAGCGCATGGCACACCTCCAGAAAGCGGTTATCATCAACCGCGCCCGATAGTGCCAGATTGCTACGCAGTGTCCCCTTAAACAGATGCACTGTCTGTGGCAGATAGCCGACAAAGTTATTCACCAGTTGCGGCTCCATCTGCCACATATCGCCTTCACCTAATGTCACCCGCCCCTCGGTTGGACGGTAGAGACCGGCCAGCAGCTTCAGCAGGGTCGATTTACCCCCCCCTACCGATCCGATCAGCATCACCCGATCGCCCGCTTTAAACTGTAGCTGTTCGATATCGACCTGTTTCACCGGCGAGTTAGGGTAGCTAAAACGCACCCGATCCAGCGCTATTTGGGTGGGTGGCTGATCCGGCGTCAGTAGTCTCTGCCCCGGCTGCCGCTCCGACTCTATTTTCAGTAGTTGATTGACCATCTGTAGTGCCTGAGTCACGGAGTGCCAGTGGCTTAGCTGCTGAATCCCCTGCGCCACTGGGGCGATGACCCGTCCGCCTAAAATGGAGCAGGCGATCAAACCGCCCATGGTCAGGCTGCCCGCCTCAATCAGGGTCACCCCGACCACCACCGCACTAACATAGGCCGAAGTCGCCAAAGTACTGGTGGTCACCGTCGCAAAGTTACTAATCGACTTTTGGCGCAAATGATAGTGCGCCACGGTTTCGGTCAGCTGATGCCACTGCTCATTAAAGCGCCAACCGGCGTTATTGGCGCGAATCGTTTCGGCACCGCGCAGAGTATCGACCAGCATCCCCTGTCGTTCATGAATGCGCTGTAGCTGCTGCTGAAACAGCCGCCGCAGCCGGATTTGGGTGATAAACCCGATAAGGATCGCCAGCGGCAGCAGAAGCAGATAGACCCAAGCGATATTGCCGCCAATGGTGGCGATAAGGGCGATAAACAGTAGCGCAAACGGCATATCGATAAGTACGAAAATAACCCCAGAGGAGAAGAATTGGCGCACGCTGTCGAGCCCCCCGACCTGCGAGGCGACCACACCGGTCGATTTCGGTTGCAGATCGATGCGCAGCCGCAGCAGATGGTCAAACACCTGCGCACTCACACTGCGATCGGCGCGACTAGCGACACTATCGAGTACCCGCGCCCGGTAGGTCTTTAATAACCAGTCGAGCCCGACCACCCCCGCCATGCCCGCCACCAGTGTCCACAGGGTGGCATAGGCGAGGGTCGGCACCACTCGATCGTAAACCTGCATCGCAAACAGCGAGGTGGAGACCGCCAGCAGGTTAATCACCAATGTCGCAATCATAATATCGCGCAGCCAGCCGGTTTTGGCAAACAGTGCCCGCCACACCATACGGGCGGCGATATTACGGCTAGAGAAGAGCGCCGTCTCCGCCTCCGGCTGCTGCACCCGCAGCCACAGCACCACCGCCTCATCCAACGCTGCATCAGCGGGGGTTATCGTCTCCCCCTCAGCGGTTATAAAACGCGGGGTCTCCTCTCCCGCTGCAACCAATAACCACTGGCCATCGAGCCAGAGCAGTACCGGCAGCTTACGCTGATCAAAGCGGCGCCAAAGTAGCTGTGCCGGCTGTACACCACGCAGTTTAAGCTGTTTAATCAGGCCATTTAGCCGTTGCAGAAGTGGGGTTTCAGCCGGAAGCGTCTGCTCAATCTGCGCCACTGCACGACGCCAAGCCCCTCGGCTCACGCTAATTTTAAGCAGGGCAAAGAGCTGCTGTAGTAACTCAGCTGGCGGCGGTGGCAGAGGCGCGTTCGGGGTGGTTTCACTCAAAATCACTACCCGCCATAACCGAATCAAACTCACCCGCTAACACCATGAGTGTGACGGTGGCATTGAGCCACTCACTCCCGGCTTGGGCCAGCTTTAGCTGCTGTTCATTCACTTCGCGCTGCATATTAAGCAGCTCCAACCACGACTTTTTACCAAAACGATACTGACGCTGATAGGAGTCGAGCGTCTGCTGTAGCGCCTGTACCGACTGTTGATAACCTGTCACCAACTGCTGTTGCTGGGCTTGAGTGGCTAACAGATGTTGCACTTTGCGTTGCAGCTCATTACGGCTCACCTCCCAGTCGTACAGACGCGCCTGCCGCCGCGCCTCAGCCGCTGCAATTTTGCCCCGGGCGCTCAGTCCGAGTCCGTCCAGGCTCCCCTCCACCCTTAGCAGCGCTTGCGTGTCGTAGTCGCTGCTCTCGGTTAGATGCTGTACCGCCTGTAGCGACAGCGTCGGATAGCGGGCGACCCGCTCGCGCTCAATGCTCTGCGTTGCGAGCTGCTGCTGCTGCTCTTTATAGGCTAACAGCGCGCTACGCGCTAGGATTGCGTTTAACAACTGCGCCTCATCGTGGCGTTCTAACCCTGCTACACTCACCGGTAGGGTGCTATCAACAGCTATCTGAGTCAGGGAGATGAGCTCATTTTCGGCTAACCGCAGCTCCCCCTGCAGCTGACTCAGATGACTTTGGGCATCAATAATGCGTGATTGGGCTAATACCACATCGGCCTCACTCGCCATCTGCCCCTGTTGACGACTAACAATCTGCTCATAGAGCTGCTGATGGGCGACAATATTGGCTTCGCTCAGAGTAATGCGTTGCCTGATTCCGGTAATATCGAGATAGGCGGTCGCAGTCTGCTCCAGTAGCTGCTGCCAGATTCGCACCTTATCGGCCTGTTGCACGCGTTGATCTTGTTGAGCATAACGAATACTACTGTCGATCTTATCAAACGCCCACAGCGGTTGGGTCAGCTGCAGTGCACCGAGCGAATCGCCACTATCATCAACCCCCGCCTGCACCATCGCGGTCGGGTAGCGTGCGGCTTTTGCCGAGGCGACCTCCGCCTCAGCAGCAGCGATCTCTGCCGTCTTACCCCGTAGTGCCGGATGGTGGGTTAGTGTCATGAGCATGGCCTGTTTCAGCCCCTCTAGTGACGCGACAGTCATCTCGGCAGGGAGGTGAGCTGTCTGAGCTGTGTTCTCTTCTGCTACTACAACGGTCGCACTATCATCCTGTAGCGCTGCGTTAATCTGTAGCGAAATAAGCAGCAGGCTTAACAACAACTGATATCTTTTTTTCAGCATCAATAACTGCTCCTAAAAACCTAGTCAAAATGGCTCATAGCAGTTTCCAGGCAATTCGTTCTCTCGATTCATCTATGGTTATAACTGCTTGTTGCATAATATCACCTCCTCTAATCTGGCTGGGGTATCTGTTATTGCTACTGCTCACTACAGGTCATGGAGAATACCATCATCTCAGCATAACAACAAAAGGGAATGTCCGGAAGGTATCTCGCTAACCCGTGATCCGACCTATAATGACAAACCCGTCTAGCGGCAGATCGAGACCAGCTACATCAGCTACACACTACAGCGGATAACGAAAAGTGGCAGCGCCCCGGTATGGTGCGCTGGCTGCATCGACAGGCAGGATTTGAGCCTCTTCAGGTTAACGAGGGAGCGCAGATCTTTGTTCGCAGGTTTGGACTCTCTTTCACCAGCCCGCTAGTGCTATAACGCCGAAGCTGTTAACTGATCCAAATCGGGTAACGGTGCTTCGTTCTCATCGTCCGGTTTGTGCTCACGACGCAACGCTTCGGCTCTGTCATGATTACCATTTAGCCCCAATGCCTGAATCAAGTCCTGCCGCCAGTTGCGATTCCATGGGCACTTTTCCAGCCCCTTTTCCATCATCACAACGCCTTCAGTCAAATGGCCTTTGCGGACATAGATTAACCCGACCATAAAGTTGGCTGCCGCATGCTCTGGCAGGTGGTGCAGTACCTTTTTAAACTCATATTCGGCTTCATCGAGTTGATCGTCTTTATACAGCGCAATGCCGTCGGTAAAGATGCCGGGCGTTGGTAGCGTCACCATATCGGTGATCGGTTCCCAGTCGATTTTGGCATTGGTGCCTTTAATCAATGGCGCTAGATGATCCTGATAGCGCATCCATTTGGCTTTGGAGGTTTGGTAGATCGGCTGGCGTACCTGCCACACCGATGCTGTTTTCACCGGCCGATCTAACTGGTTAAAGTGAAGCACTTGCGGCTGCCACTCAACGCCGATGTAGTCTAGCATCTGTCGCGCTGCCGCTTCGGTATCTTCCACCACCGCTTCGTAGTGAATGTCTAAAATCTCATCACCAAAAATCTGTCGCCAGTGGTGCATGAGTAAATTGTGATCCGCCAGCTGCTGCCCAATCCACTCCATATCGTAGGCAAAGCCCATCCCACCATGTTTGGCCTGATAGTCGGTAAAGTAGTTAGAGAGGGCAATATCGCGCGGATCACGCCGCACTGAGATAATTTTAGCCTCCGGCAAGAGAAACTTAATTAGGCCGACATTCTCAAAGTTGTGCGGCAGCTTATCGACAATATGTTTCGCTTCGGGTTTGTCATTGGCGGCCAGCTGTTTTAGCTCTGTCATTATCCCTTCGGCAATGCCGTTAACCACATAGGGGGTCAGATCATCGATACAGTCGGGATACTCCCGCCCCGAACCGATATGGCGCTCCCAGCGATTGAGACCCTGAATCCGCTGCGGAATGATACCCAGCTCGCCGGCACCAAATATCTGGCTGTGGCTGGCGAGGATCTGCTCTACCAGTGTGGTGCCGGATCGCGGCATACCCAGCACAAACACCGGCAGGCTCTTATCCTCACCGCGGTAACCACACTCTTTGCGATGTTCAAACAGTGCTTTGGGAAAGGCGTGTCGAATACGCGCACAGCGTTGGCGATGCGCTTTGGGATCGTACTTAAGAAACTTACGGCTGGCAGCATTGGCTTGATTGACTAATGCCATCGCCTGATCATACTCTTCGCGTTTTTCACGGGCACTGGCGAGCTGAAACAGAATCCCGCTGCGCACGGAGCCTTCTAGGGTGGGACGGTGCGCCAGTTTTTCCATGCGGTCGAGTACCGCCGGATCATCCGGTAGCTGGCGGGCATTCATCAGTGAGGCGACCCCTTTGGCGGGGTCAATCTCTTTTATCCGCTCAAACAGGGCAATGGCTTCATCAATCCGCCCCCGTTGCAGCTGCTGTTGCCCCAGCCCCTGCAACGCCGGCAGAAACCAGCTATTCTCCTCCAGTATTTGGTTAAACAGGGTTTCGGCGGTATCGTAGTGCTGCGCATCACTCTCGACCTGTGCCAGCGCGTTTTTCGCTTGCAGGGTCAGTTGACGAATGAGTGCTGCCGGCGTCTCCTCACCCTCACTCAGCTGCTGTACCAGCTCCGTTGCTTTTTCCGCCGACTGTCGCGCCAGTTGATCAAACTGGTGCAGCGCCGCCTGTGACAAGCGGATATGCAGTGATATTTGATCGGTGAGCGGTTGTTGATTTTTACGCACCAGTTGTAAACTGCGACGCAACAGTTGCACCGCCTGACCACTGCGACCCTGTATTTGTGCCAACTCTGCCAGTTGACCGAGCAGTTCAGGGTTATCGGGGAGCCCTTTTAGTGCTTCGCGCAGGGCGTTTTCGGCGTCGGCGTGGCGATCGCCGTTAGCTAGTACCGTAGCAAAGCCAACCACAACGTTAACCCACTGCGCCTCGGCCATTATTGACTGCTGTTCGGTTAACCACGCCTCCGCTGCGGCTAACTGATTAGTGGCGACCCATAGCTCTAGCTGCAAGCCGTTAAGTTGATCGCGCAACAGTTGCGCCACCGGCTGTGACAGAGTACCGGTTTGACTCTGTAGCTGCTGGCGGCTGTTCGCCAGTGCCAGCTCTGCCGCCGGATAGTGTTGTAGCTGCATTTCGATGCGTGTCAAGGCAGTCCAGATCGGGATTCGGTGCGGCTGTAGCTCCACCGAACGGTAGTAGTGCTGCAGTGCCTGCTCTAAATCACCCTGCTGCCAGTGGCAAAATGCCAGTCGTGCCAGTGCCAGCGCATGATCTGGGTTAGTAGCAATAACCCGTTGTAACAGGGCGGTCGCCTTTTGAATCCGACCGGTCAGCAGCCAGGCACCGGCCAGATCGACCTCTTCCTCTAAGTCAGGCTGATAGTCGCTAGCCGCCAGTTGGCTCAATGCCTTCTCCGCCAGTTGTCGCTGCCCTAGCTGAGCATGGGCAAAGGCGATGAGTGGCAGTAACGCGTGTTGCTGATGCTGTGCAAACGCGACTTTGGCCTCAGTCAGCAAGAGTTCAAACTGTTGTTGATCCGCCAGTTGGCGGTAGTGGTTGAGATTAGATAAAACTTGCATCGGCGACTCTGTAGTGATTTTTCATTGCACCAAAAAAATTGGCGTTGTGCAATTAGCAGGTGACCGGAGTATGGTTGCCAACCTCTGATAACCGCTACTGCATAACGGCTCTACTCCTCTCCTGCCCCCTTTTTCATCTTTTTACCGGCGGCGGCACGCTCTTTACGCACCTGTTTTGGATCGGCAATTAACGGGCGGTAGATTTCGATTCGATCTCTGTCTCTTAAAATCTGATCCAGCGTGGTCGCTTTACTGAAGATACCGATCTTATTCTGCTGTAGGTCAATGTCAGGATGGCGCTGTAGCACTCCCGACTGGTGAATCGCCGCCTCAACGGTAGTGCCCTGCTCGACCTCCAGCGTCAGTAGTGACTGCTGCTGTGCTAACGCATAGACCACCTCAACTTGTAACATCTGTGTCATAGTTAATTTTTATCCTCTGCGGTATAGATTTGGGCAGCGCGTTTCACAAAAGCATCCACCAGCGTATGACAGATAGGGTTAAACACCGGCCCGAGCGCCATTGAGATAAGACGATTCGCAAACTCAAACTCAATATCGAGTAGAATTTGACACCCCTGCTGCGGTAGCGCGATAAAGCACCAGTGGCCATCGAGGTGCTTAAATGGCCCCTTCACCAGTCGCATTCTGATTTCACTCTCCTCAACTAGCTGCTGACTAACGAGCTGTCGCTGCAACCCCCAACCGGCATAGAGCAGCAGCAGCATCGCACCAAACGGTAGCATAATGTTGGAGCGATTAACAGCTCATGCAGCTGACTCACTCAAGGAAGGTCTCCCCCTGCCAACTGACCCAGCCACTGCTAGCGGGATTAAACGACAAAATCGTCAGCAGGTTGCATAAGCGGATACGCTGCTCTCATACGCTATTACTTTAGTATGGCAAGTTTTTCATCATCATAAGGGGGCTAAGCGATACCCCCCCAACCCAAATGAGGTCTGGCCCCCGATGTGGAGCCACTGCCCTAAATGGAGTAACTCATACCAAGGCCCTAGCTCCCCCCGTAGTTCGATCTCTCCCATCATGCCACCTAGGTTCATCCGCCGCTGTTGGCGGTTAGAGTAGCGACACCAGTCGTAATGTTGTAAGTGGGTGACAGTCTCGATCTTTGCCATCTCCTCCCGCACGGGAAAGGAGGGTTCGAGCGTGGGGGAGGTGCCATAGAGCTGACACAAAAGCCAGTAGCGCCGTAAAAGGGTGGTTAAGAGCCTCTCGGCACTCAACTCTTGCCCCTGAACTCGGCCATCGATCTTAATCCGTAGCGGCGTCAATAGCGACAGCCTTCCCCCTTCACTACGATAACGCTCGTTATCGGGTCTCATGGCACTTAACGGCGGCTCCGGTTTATCGAGAGTGATCATCCCCTCGCTAGGGGCAAATAGGGTCACTCCCTCCTCCTCAAGCGCCTCGGCTAGGTAGCTGACCCGAACCAGCTCACCTACAACTCGTTGTGGGGTGATTCCGCGCTGAAATGCCCGCTGCCACGCGAAGATAAGTAGCGATAGCTGTTTTATCGCTGCCTGGCCAATGAGTACCATGTTGAAGCAGAGCGACTCCCCCGGCTGCAGATAACGCATTCCAGGGAGTGGCGCTTCGATGACATAGGGGGGCGGAATGTTACCAAAACGCCCGCTCCAGCTCTTTTGTGTGGCTAGATTAGCGATAGGTTGAAAAATGTGCGGGTAGGGGCAGCCCTGTTGTAACAGACACCCGTCGCACTCTGCTTCACGAGTCATGCAGCTAATCTGCCTCAGCGCATGGCCGAAGCTCCCTCTGAGCATTGAGCCGCCATACCAATTAAGTTGCAAGGGGGCGTTAAATTGGATCTCAAAACGGTATCGGGCTACTGGTAGGGTCTCAGGATGGCTCATACTTTTTGCTGTCTCTGTTTAGCTATTGCGGTTAACGGGAAGCCATCCTACCATTGAGAGCCTCTATTAGCTATTGTCACAAGGTTGTGATGCTCTGCTCTGTCACCTAAGAGGTATAGAGAGTGGCCCTTGATTATGGAAGTGGAAGTGGAAGTGGAAGGCGAAAAAGCAAGCGTAACCGACTAAAAGAGAGAGGTATCAGGTCATTTTTTATGCGTTAGTATTGATCGATTGTTAGCCTCTTCCGACTTGGCCGCTTCAACTTCTATCTCTACCTCTAAGCACTCTTTTTCTCTATCTCGCATTTTATGCTCTTGCCACCACTTTTGAAGTTGTGGTGATGTGTAAATTAGCATCTGATGCCGCTCTAAAACTTGCATCGCTTCACATAAAAGTGAAGATATTTCGCTATTGTGGCATTGATTGTCAATGGGTTGTTGTTGGGTAGGATCATCGTTGACTCTTTGAATATTAGACAAATAGTGCTCCCGTTGCTGCTGCATTCGTTTTATCAACCTCTCCTCATTCTCATCACTCCAACGGCATGGCATATCTATTTCCCTCTCTATATAGCTGTATGTCGTTAATAATATTTAAATCAAAGTTGTATTTCGATGTAACGCGGGGGGGGGGGGGGAGATTGTTGCTATCTCATTTTCTAGTGAAGAGAGTTAGGGTTGGACAAACTCACAAAGAAGAGATACGAGGGTAATTAGCTATTACGATAGACATAAATAAGGCCTTGTTCATCGTCTCGTTACCCTTGCGATTTCTATTATGCCCCTCCAACCAAGCGTGATTCAAACCGTGCTTTTTAGACCACCATTTCCACTTCCGGTAATCCACGGCGTGTAGGGGCGGGTTTCAAGCCCGCCCCTACGAAACCCAGATATTGTTCATCGTCTCGTCACCCTCATGAGGCATGACTCCCTCGCCTTCTCTCTCCACCTCCCCTAGCGGGGCAGCGGGAGGAGGGTTGGAGGGGGGCTGACAAAGGGATGAATAAGGCCATAAATGGCCTTGTTCATCGTTTCGTCAGGGACAGCCACAAACCGGCAGCTTGCCCAATTTTACAAGAGACATGACACATACACTCATGAGGCGTAAAATCTGTTGACGAAAACCATTTATCGCCACAAAAGAGGAAGTGTCATGTCAGAAGCAAGTGTAACTGAATCGGTCGCAAATCCCAAGCAGAAACCGCGCCGTAGCCGTATAGACATTGCCCAACTGTTAGAGCAATACGAGCAAATGACTCAGGAGCTGAGTGAAGCCGACATTGCACAGCACTTGGACATTCCTCGCACCACACTGCGTCACTGGCGTCAGCGCAAAGAGTCGCTGCCTTGCTCACCGGTGGTGGCTGACTTTTTTGAGCACCCGGATGGAATTGCGTTTCTGCATCGATTGATTATTACACTTCACTTTGTGCTGAGTTATCAACCGCATGGTCTGCGGGGCGTGATGCAAATGATTCAGCTCAGTGGACTAGATATTTTTGTGGCTAACTCACTGGGGGCTCAGCAAGCCGTTGCCCAGCCAATTGAACAGAAAATCCTTAGCTATGGAGCCGAGCAACGCGAACAGGCCGTTGCCCACCGCAGCCAAACGCCGGTAAAGCCTATCAGTTTGATCGAAGATGAGACCTTTCATCCTGACATTTGCTTAGTGGCGATGGAAGCGGTGAGCGGCTATATCCTTGTGGAGCAATATGCAGCAGATCGTAGCGCCGATACCTGGAATAAGGCGGTAGATGAGTCGATTAACGAGCTGACTATGAAGGTTATTCAATCGACCAGTGATGAAGCCAAAGGCCTCATCAGCCATGCCAAACATTACGAGGCCAATCACAGTCCCGATCTTTTTCACCTACTCCACGAAATAGCCAAAACACTTTTTCGGCGTTTTTCACAAAAATATAGCGAATGCCAGACAGAACTCGATAGTGCTCAGACAAGAGTCAACTCTTGGGAAGACCGGATAGAGAGGCAACAGACTGAGCAGAGAGGCCCCGGCAGACCCGCTAACCATCAACCCAAACTGGAGCAGGCTCAAGCCGTTCTTGATAAAAAACAACGCGCTTTCGAGCAAATCGCCCGCGACTATCAGCAAGCCAAAGATGAGCTCAACGGCATCAGTTCAGACTACCATTTAGTCGACTTGCAAAAAGGCACAGGGTTACCGCCAGAAGAGCGCATCGACTTAATTCGACAGCGCATGGAACGGCTAAAATCGTTAGTCTATCGCTATGGTTTAGGCGATAAAGTGATCGCCTCTATTGAGAAGGCTGAGCGCCTACTCCCGGCAATGCAACAGACGCTTTGCTTTGTGACTGAGACGATGAATACCCGACTGAAGGAACTCGATCTCAACGAGGAGATAACAGATGCTATTCATGATCAGCTTATTCCGGCGCTCTACCTTCAACGGGTAGCTCAGAGAATGACCACCGCAGAAAAAGCCCAACCGATCGCCGCTACCAGTCAGGCGTTGCTCGAACCCTTACGCCAATCCGAACACCCCATTATGTCACTACCTGAGCAAGAAAGGGCACAAATTGACGCCGTAGCCAATGAGTGCGCTGACCTGTTCCAGCGCTCCAGCTCTGCCGTGGAAGGGCGCAATGGCCACTTGGCGCTTTGGCATCACCCTTTGCACCGACTCAGCGATGAGAGGCTCTCTGCACTAACTATCGTACACAACTATCATAACGCAGCAGGAAATGACACTCCGGCACAACGCTTGTTTCAGCGGCCGCATGACAGTCTATTTGCTTACCTGCTCAATCAGGTTGATCTACCTCGGCGCCCCGCACAAAAAAGAGTAAAGCCGGACTCTAAGCCTGTGCTAGCGATGGCGGCCTGACGAAACGATGAACAAGGCCAGCACAATGGCTCATGGCGTTTTGTCGGTCATTCGTTCTCCGTTGATAGAGAGATTAACAGATGAGCACCTATAAAAGCACGGTTTGAATCCCCCCTCTTTAGCCCAGCGGTTGCCGATTCAGATAAACGGTATATAATTGGCCAATAGCCGCTATTACCCCAAAGAGGATACCCACGCATGACTACCGTTGCCGAAGATAGAGAGCTGATTAAAGAGGTGGTTATGGAGACGATTCAACACTCCCCCCAGCCCCTCTTTCAGGCCCCCTCGCTCACCGCAGCCAACTATGATCACAAATACGAAATAGAGATTCGGGAACGGATTGTGCGCGTCGAGGAGAAGCTATCGCGACAACAGGAGCTGATGCAACTCGGTTTTGAACAGATGGAGAAACGCTTTGAGCAGATGGAGAAACGCTTTGAGCAGATGGAGAAGCGCTTTGAGCAGATGCAAAAGACAATGGATGAGCGCTTTAAGCAGATAGACCAGCGCTTTGAGCAGATGCAAAAGACAATGGATGAGCGCTTTGAGGCGATGCAGTTACAGATGGATAAACGCTTCGAAGCAATGCAAAAGGCGATGAATGAGCGCTTTGAGCAGATGGACAAGCGCTTTGAGCGAGCCGACCAGCGCTTTACCGAACTCTCCAAGCGGATTGACCGGTTTATGTTTTGGTCGATGGGATTAACGGCAGCGGCGATGTTTATCGTCTATCGCCTCACCGCCTGAAACGGTTAGACCCTATAACCCATTCAGCCTCCTTAGACGATTCCACAACGGTTATTAAACCCCTATTGAGCCTCCCCCCCTCTTTAGTCCAGCGGTTGCCGATTCAGATAAACGGTATATAATTAGCCAATAGCCGCTATTACCCCAAAGAGGATACCCACGCATGACTACCGTTGCCGAAGATAGAGAGCTGATTAAAGAGGTGATTATGGAGATGATGCAACACTCCCCCCAGCCCCTCTTTCAGGCCCCCTCGCTCACCGCAGCCAACTATGATCACAAATACGAAATAGAGATTCGGGAACGGATTGTGCGCGTCGAGGAGAAGCTATCGCGACAACAGGAGCTGATGCAACTCGGTTTTGAACAGATGGAGAAGCGCTTTGAGCAGATGGAGAAACGCTTTGAGCAGATAGACAAGCGCTTTGAGCAGATAGACAAGCGCTTTGAGCAGATGGAGAAACGCTTTGAGCAGATGGAGAAACGCTTTGAGCAGATGGAGAAACGCTTTGAGCAGATAGACAAGCGCTTTGAGCAGATGGACAAGCGCTTTGAGCAGATGGACAAGCGCTTTGAGCAGATGCAAAAGACAATGGATGAGCGCTTTGAGGCGATGCAGTTACAGATGGATAAACGCTTCGAAGCAATGCAAAAGGCGATGGATGAGCGCTTTGCACAAGTTGACAAGCGATTTGAACAGATGGACAAGCGCTTTGAGCGAGCCGACCAGCGCTTTACCGAACTCTCCAAGCGGATTGACCGGTTTATGTTTTGGTCGATGGGATTAACGGCGGCGGCGATGTTTATCGTCTATCGCCTCACCGCCTGAAACGGTTAGGCCTTATCAGCGCACGGGACGGAACGGGCAGGAACAATTAACAGTAGCGAGACAGCGATGTTCACAATTTAGAGAGCTATGCGGCGGGAAGGCTCTAAAAAATAAAAAAACAAAATCACTGTCCGCTACGAACCAGCCGCACACCGTAAGAGTTGGAACGGTTGTAGTAGGGGGAGCCGCCATAGCCGAAAAAGACATTCCAGGCACCGTCACTATTGCCGGCAAAGGCCGAAGCCGACCAGACATTCGAGCTTGGCGTATCAGGAAAAGCTTGCAGATTAATGGTTGGGCGTTGATAGTCGCCATCACATCCGTCTTGATTTTCCATTCCGGCAAAGGGGTAGCGACTGCCATCGCCCATTCCGTCATCGGTTTCTCCGCTTGAGCAGTAAACTAGCGAGTTTAGCTCCTCAATGGTTGGCAAGCGCCAGTCGGTGTGGCCGGCAAATTTGACCGCCGAGGCCCACGGTTCAGACCTTCCTCCAAAAAACCCTTTTCCCATATTGTTAGCATCCTTCCACCCAAATTCCCCAGCTTCACCCCTACAGCCACTGCCACTCCAATGCTGACCGACAAGACAGCGCTGCCACATTAGTTTAGTAACCACATCGGTCACAGTGCCATCGCCATTATCACGGTAGCGGTTATCTATCAGAGCGCTCTTTGTTGCCTCCGGCACCACCTCAGCCGCTGTTTTTGCCGCTGCTGCTGTCAATGATGCTACCGTTGCCTCTGCCCTTGCCTTAGCCTTAGCTTCTGCCTCTGCTCTTGCCGCTGCTCTCGCCCTAGCTTCTTCTGCCTCTGCTCTCGCCTTAGCCGCTGCTCTTGCCTCAATCTCTGCTTTTGTCTCCTGTTTTACCAGCACAGCCCTCAGGGTCTCTCGCTCGCCGCGACCTAGGGTCACCTGCTGTTGCCAGTCGCTATAGCCGGGCTTGGTCACTTTGATGGTATAGCTCCCTGGGGTGAGTGGATGGGCGTGGCGGCCGGTTGGGCCGACTGCTCTACTCTCTATCCAGACAGTATCACCGCTGACATTACTGCGCACGGTTAAGTAGGCCTGCGCAACCTTGGGTGGTGCGACAGGAGCCGGCGGCGCAACGGCGGCCTGTGGCGTCTGCACCCGTTGAGTCGTTGCCGCCTGCTTAAAGCGTTGGCGAATCTCATCGCTCATCCGAAACCGACTCACCACCGTAACCCCAAAAGTATCGGCGACATTGTCAGTCGGGGTCAGGTAGAGCCAAAAGCGTTCCAACTCGCGGGTAACCGGAGTATCTTTATGGCGCTCGTAGTTAGTCAAAATGCCATTTTCAATCATGGTCAGCTCCATAATTCGCTCATCGCGGGTATAGCTGCTCTCCAGTTGCGCCAGTACGCCGAGCGCCTGAGTGGCGATGTCGTGGTAGGGTTGAGTCCCCTCTAAACGAACGGTGGTGTCGCGATAGAAGAGTTGCTGCTCTTTAATCTGCATAATATTGTCTTTAAGGGCGGCAATCTGTTCATCAATCGCCGTGGTAGCGGTACCAATACACGCCTCAGGTGAGGTGGCGCAGCGCTGGTCGTTTTGTTGCAAAATCCGCTGTAGGGTGGCGCGTTTAGCGGCAATCTCCTGCTCTAAGGTGGCAATGCGCTGGTCAACCTGCTGTAGTTTGCGCTGAGTCTCGCTCAGCACCTGTTGGTCGCTGGTACGCTGGTTGTTGTTTTGTAACTCAATGGTACGCAGCGCCTGCTCGCGCACCGCTTTCACCGCTTCGATGCGGGGGGCGTCGGCACCCTGTTGTTGTAGCTGCTGCTCCCAATCATCGGCGGCAATATTAACCACTTTGGCACCGCTACCGCTAGCACTGGTGGCGCTGTCGGGTTTGCCCTGTAGCGGGGTCACGGCAACCTTAACTAGGTAGTAGAGCTTACGGGCGGCAGTTACCGTTTCGGCCAAGAAGGTGTGGTCGATAGTCATCGTGCCACTGAGACGGCTGGTGATGCGGTCTTTTAGGGTCGTCTGGTGGTTGGTGGTGGTGATGTCGGTCACTGAGCGGATGAAGATACCGTTTAGATCAGCGCTAGCCTGAGGGGTAATCGCCTGTTGCGCCTGTTGAATGAGGTCGTTTTTGCGCGGAATGAAGCCTTGATAGGGGAGTATCGCCATGTAGAGCCCACGGTAGCTGGTAGATTGGAGCTGTTTATCAAGCTCCGCTTCGATATCGGTTCGGCTCTGGCGATTGGCCGCTATCTGTTGGCCTATCTTCTCTATATCGCTGTTTTGTAGCAGATTCTGCTTCTGCTGCACTAGGGCGTTTATCTGTGCGGTCAGTTCGCTAATATGGGCATCAACACTCGCCTGACAGCGGCTAAGGCTCTGTTTTATCACCGTTAGCTGCTCGCGAGTCACCCCCTCGGTGCTCTCAATACGCTGCGCCATCTTGTTAGTATCCCGTTCGGCGGCACTAAAGTTCAAACGGTGGTTTAAGGAGCAGGTCTCTAGGGTAGTGGTGGCGCTTTGGGTGATAGTTACAGGTAATAACAATAGCAGCAGTGACAGTGGCAATAACCGTAGTAGCAGCCGGGGCAGGGGTAGGGGTAGCATCTCTCTATCTCTCCTCTCTTATCCTCTACAATGAGGTCAAAGTGATTGGTCACTGAGCGGTGGTAACTGCGCGAAAAGGCGTTGCGTCATCTGCTCAACTTGCTGCTGTTGTAGCACAACCCAAACACATATCTGCTTTTGGCTTCGGTCTCGCCACTTGGCCGCTACGCGGCTACCACGAAGCAGGGCGCTGGTCTCAATTTGAATATGATCTTTAACGGCCCGTTTGATAGTGGAGTTGTTCGGGCTACCGGTGGCGGTGAGCATCTGTTCAAAGCTCGTCTCAACTTGTACCGCCAACGATTGAGCCAGCTCACGACGGGCATAGGTTAACGCCATCTGTTCGGCCATGGCCGCCGTGGGGGCCTGCTGCTCATTAACGCAGGAGGAGGCACCGTTGTAATGGGTGTCATAGTTTGGTTCGCTCACCCAGCGCGGCTCGGCGATGACGACCACTGGAGTTGTCAGGAGTGTCGCCACCAAGGCGATATGGGTTACTACGGCTGTTTTCATAAAAATGACCCTCTTGTTTAGTACGCTTTCGGCATTATAACCCATTCAGCCTCCTTAGACGATTCCACAACGGTTATTAAACCCCTATTGAGCCTCCCCCCCTCTTTAGTCCAGCGGTTGCCGATTCAGATAAACGGTATATAATTAGCCAATAGCCGCTATTACCCCAAAGAGGATACCCACGCATGACTACCGTTGCCGAAGATAGAGAGCTGATTAAAGAGGTGATTATGGAGATGATGCAACACTCCCCCCAGCCCCTCTTTCAGATCCCCTCGCTCACCGCAGCCAACTATGATCACAAATACGAAATAGAGATTCGGGAACGGATTGTGCGCGTCGAGGAGAAGCTATCACGACAACAGGAGCTGATGCAACTCGGTTTTGAACAGATGGAGAAGCGCTTTGAGCAGATGGAGAAACGCTTTGAGCAGATAGACAAGCGCTTTGAACAGATGGAGAAGCGCTTTGAGCAGATAGACAAGCGCTTTGAGCAGATGGACAAGCGCTTTGAGCAGATGGACAAGCGCTTTGAGCAGATGCAAAAGACAATGGATGAGCGCTTTGAGGCGATGCAGTTACAGATGGATAAACGCTTCGAAGCCATGCAAAAGGCGATGGATGAACGCTTTGCACAAGTTGACAAGCGCTTTGAGCAGATGCAAAAGACAATGGATGAGCGCTTTGAGCAGATGGACAAGCGCTTTGAACGAGCCGACCAGCGCTTTACCGAACTCTCCAAGCGGATTGACCGGTTTATGTTTTGGTCGATGGGATTAACGGCAGCGGCGATGTTTATCGTCTATCGCCTCACCGCCTGAACCAGCGGTTGCCGATTCAGATAAACGGTATATAATTTAGCCAATAGCCGCTATTACCCCAAAGAGGATACCCACGCATGACTACCGTTGCCGAAGATAGAGAGCTGATTAAAGAGGTGATTATGGAGATGATGCAACACTCCCCCCAGCCCCTCTTTCAGATCCCCTCGCTCACCGCAGCCAACTATGATCACAAATACGAAATGGAGATTCGGGAACGGATTGTGCGCGTCGAGGAGAAGCTGTCGCGACAACAGGAGCTGATGCAACTCGGTTTTGAACAGATGGAGAAGCGCTTTGAGCAGATAGACAAGCGCTTTGAGCAGATGCAAAAGACAATGGATGAGCGCTTTGAGGCGATGCAGTTACAGATGGATAAACGCTTCGAGGCAATGCAAAAGGCGATGGATGAGCGCTTTGAGCAGATGGACAAGCGCTTTGAGCAGATGGACAAGCGCTTTGAGCAGATGGACAAGCGCTTTGAGCAGATGCAAAAGACAATGGACAAGCGCTTTGAGCAGATGCAAAAGACAATGGATGAGCGCTTTGAGCAGATGGACAAGCGCTTTGAGCAGATGCAAAAGACAATGGATGAGCGCTTTGAGCAGATGGAGAAGCGCTTTGAGCAGATGCAAAAGACAATGGATGAGCGATTTGAACAGATGGACAAGCGCTTTGAGCGAGCCGACCAGCGCTTTACCGAACTCTCCAAGCGGATTGACCGGTTTATGTTTTGGTCGATGGGATTAACGGTAGCAGCGATGTTTATCGTCTATCGCCTCACCGCCTGAAACGGTTAGACCCTATAACCCATTCAGCCTCCTTAGACGATTCCACAACGGTTATTGAACCCCTATTGAGCCTCCCCCCTCTTTAGTCCAGCGGTTGCCGATTCAGATAAACGATATATAATTAGCCAATAGCCGCTATTACCCCAAAGAGGATACCCACGCATGACTACCGTTGCCGAAGATAGAGAGCTGATTAAAGAGGTGATTATGGAGATGATGCAACACTCCCCCCAGCCCCTCTTTCAGATCCCCTCGCTCACCGCAGCCAACTATGATCACAAATACGAAATAGAGATTCGGGAACGGATTGTGCGCGTCGAGGAGAAGCTATCGCGACAACAGGAGCTGATGCAACTCGGTTTTGAACAGATGGAGAAACGCTTTGAGCAGATAGACAAGCGCTTTGAGCAGATAGACAAGCGCTTTGAGCAGATGGAGAAACGCTTTGAGCAGATAGACAAGCGCTTTGAGCAGATGCAAAAGACAATGGATGAGCGCTTTGAGCAGATGGACAAGCGCTTTGAGCAGATGCAAAAGACAATGGATAAGCGCTTTGAGCAGATGCAAAAGACAATGGATGAGCGCTTTGAGCAGATGGACAAGCGCTTTGAGCAGATGCAAAAGACAATGGATGAGCGCTTTGAGCAGATGCAAAAGACAATGGATGAGCGCTTTGAGCAGATGGACAAGCGCTTTGAGCAGATGCAAAAGACAATGGATGAGCGCTTTGAGGCGATGCAGTTACAGATGGATAAACGCTTCGAAGCAATGCAAAAGGCGATGGATGAGCGCTTTGCACAAGTTGACAAGCGATTTGAACAGATGGACAAGCGCTTTGAGCGAGCCGACCAGCGCTTTACCGAACTCTCCAAGCGGATTGACCGGTTTATGTTTTGGTCGATGGGATTAACGGCAGCGGCGATGTTTATCGTCTATCGCCTCACCGCCTGAAACGGTTAGACCTTACCTACGAAACCTGGGCATTGTTCATCGTCTCCTCACCCTCATGAGGCATGACTCCCTCGCCTTCCCTCTCCGCCTCCCCCAGCGGGGGAGTTGGAGGGGAACCATATCGCGTAACAAGAAAAAATAAAAAATTCCGTATAAACGGGTCTTTGGTTATGGCTAGCGATAGGGAGTGTTAAGCGTGTTTCATGTGCGGAAATAGCAGCACATCGCGAATCGATGGCGAATCGGTTAATAGCATCACTAACCGATCAATCCCGATCCCCTCCCCGGCCGTCGGCGGTAGGCCATACTCTAGTGCGGTGATATAGTCGGCATCGAAGTGCATCGCCTCCTCATCACCCGCCTCCTTCTCCTCTACCTGCTGTTTAAAGCGACTGGCCTGATCTTCAGGATCATTTAACTCAGAGAAACCGTTGGCAATTTCACGCCCACCGACAAAAAACTCAAAGCGATCGGTCACAAAAGGATCGCTATCGCTGCGCCGCGCTAACGGGGAGACCTCGGTCGGATAGGCGGTAATAAAGGTCGGCTGCTGCAGACGGTGCTCCACACTCTTCTCAAAAATCTCAATCTGCACCTTGCCCAAACCGTAGTAGGGCTGCAACACAATCCCCAACTGTTGCGCCACTTGACGCGCTGTCGTCTCATTTTGTAGCTGCGTTAAACTCAAAGCGGGATTAAAGTGCAGAATCGACTCTAGCACTGTCATGCGACTAAAGGGCTGACCAAAGTCGTAGCGCTCCCCCTGATACTCGATCGTGGTGGTGCCAAGTAGCGCTTGGGTCAACTCTCGTAGCATCGTCTCGGTTAAATCCATCAAATCGTGGTAATCGGCATAGGCCTGATAGAACTCAATCATAGTAAATTCGGGATTATGGCGCGACGATAGCCCCTCATTGCGAAAATTACGATTAATCTCATAGACCCGCTCAAAACCGCCGACCACCAGCCGTTTTAGATAGAGCTCTGGGGCGATACGCAGATAGAGATCGATATCAAGGGCGTTATGGTGGGTAATAAACGGCCTAGCTGTCGCCCCGCCGGGAATCATCTGCATCATCGGCGTTTCGACCTCCAAAAAGTCGCGCCGGTTCATAAAATCGCGGATAAACTGCACAATTTTCGAGCGCAGAGTAAAGGTGCGCCGACTCTCTTCGCTCGCAATCAGATCAAGGTAGCGCTGGCGATAGCGAGTCTCCTGATCACTTAGACCATGAAACTTCTCCGGTAGCGGTCGCAGCGATTTGGTCAGTAACTCAACTTTCGCTACCCGTAGCGATAGCTCCCCCTTACCGGTACGAAACAGCTCCCCAACCGCACCGACAATATCGCCAATATCCCAGTGCTTAAAGGCATCGTTATAGAACGCCTCCCCCACCGCCTCGCGCTGAATGTAGAGCTGTAGCGAACCGCTCATATCTTGCACGGTCAGAAAACTCGCCTTGCCCATAATCCGTTTGGCCATCATGCGCCCGGCCACCCGACACTCGACGGCAGCCTCCGTCAGCTGCTGCTTATCATACGACTCATAGCGCTGTTGTAACTCTTTTGCGTAGCTATCGCGCCGAAACTGGTTCGGAAAAGCGACCGGCTGCTGCTGTCGCAGTCGCTGCAACTTCTCTCGCCGCTCGGCAATTAGTCGATTCTCATCCTGACTCTCGTTAGGGGGGGTCGCGTCACTCATCGGTGCCTTCGCTCCTTATGTCTAAACATCTAAAGAGCGCCATTGTCGCTATCCCCCCCCAATTTGACAAGGGTTAGTGCAACTAAAATGGACTAAAAACGGCTCTAACTCTTGAGTTTAGCGCCTATTGCGTCCACCATAGCGCCTTTCGGGGCCACGGAGTCTCAACTCAGGCCCAACCTAACCGCCCCTTAACTTTTTTTAGGAGAATCGACTATGTTAAAACCGCTTGTAGCCCTAACAACCCTCACCGCCCTACTAGCGACCCCCCCCCTTGCGCTAGCCGACGGCGATCAGCACCCTGCCATTAAATATCGTCAAGCCTCTATGGCGCTCATTGTCGCTAATGTTAAACCGATGGGCGATATGTTAAAAAATAAGATTCCTTGGAATGAGGCGCAGTTTCGTCAATATGCTAGCGATCTCGCCGCTGTCGCCTCCATCAATCAGCTACGCGGTTACCCCGATGAGATGGTGATGGGTAAGACGGCTGCTAAAGAGGCGATTTGGGACAATTTCGACGACTTTAGCCAGAAGATGGAGCAGTTCCAGCAGGGAGCAGCCGAGCTAGCGCAGGTGAGCGGCAGCGGTGATCGTAAGCTCATCGGTGAGGCGTTTGCCACTGTCGGTAAGAGCTGCAAATCGTGCCACGACGACTACAAAGAGAAGTAGAGGAGAGAGCGATGCAACCTGAACAGGTCGCCGACATTGTGCGTCAGAGTTTTAACGACTGCGAAGTTAGCGTCAGTGGTGACAGTGGCCACCTTAATGTGACCGTCATCGGCGAACAGTTTGCCGGTATGAGCGCTGTCAATAAGCAGCGTTCGGTCTATAAGGTGCTGGCCGACTATATTACCAGTGGCGAACTGCATGCGGTCAATATCCACTGCCACACCCCGTCCGAGAGGCAGAAGGCGCTCTCATTCCCAATCAGTGACAGCTAACCGGCCTTGGATCGACTACATATACAGGGCGGTGGCCCATTAGAGGGAGAGATTCGCATCTCCGGTGCCAAAAACGCCGCCCTGCCGATCTTAATCGCCTCACTACTCGCCTCCGAACCGGTCGCAATTGCCAATGTTCCCCACCTAAACGATATTACCACCACCTTAGCACTGCTCGGTAATCTCGGCACTGAGGTGGTGGTCAATGAGCAGATGGCGGTAGAGCTCTACAGTAGTGATAAGTTAAGTAGTTGCGTCCCCTACGAGCTAGTTCGTACGATGCGTGCCTCAATTCTAGTTCTTGGGCCGCTGCTATCCCGCTTTCACCACGCTGAGGTATCACTGCCTGGCGGTTGTGCTATCGGTACCCGTCCGGTCAACATCCATCTCGATGGTCTTAAGGCGATGGGGGCCGACATTGAGGTTCGTAATGGCAATATCTACGCCACCACTCGCGGTCGTCGCCTACAGGGGACCGACTTTACCATGGAACTAGTCACCGTCACCGGTACCGAAAATCTGCTCGCCGCAGCGACGCTAGCCGAGGGAGTCACAACCCTTCGTAACGCCGCCCGCGAACCGGAGGTGGTCGATCTGGCCAACTTTCTCAACCGTCTAGGGGCCGATATTCGCGGAGCCGGCACCGATACGATGACTATTTATGGTCAAACCGCGCTCCACGGTGGCCACTATCGGGTGCTGCCCGATAGAATCGAAACCGGTACCTACCTAGTCGCCGCCGCGATTAGTCGCGGCAAGGTTAAGCTGAAACAGACCGATCCGACCCTGCTGCCGGTGGTGCTAGATAAACTGCGTGAGGCGGGAGCGACCATTGAGTGCGGTAGTGACTGGATTAGCCTCGATATGGCGGGTAAACGGCCGATCGCAGTCAGTGTCGATACAGCCCCCTACCCCGCCTTTCCGACCGATATGCAGGCGCAATTTACCGCGTTAAACACCATTGCCGAAGGGAGTGGAATTATTAACGAAACGGTCTTCGAAAACCGCTTTATGCATGTCCAGGAGCTGGTTCGTATGGGAGCGAAAATTCGGCTCAAAGGCCATACGGCCACCATTACCGGCGTCAATAGACTCACCGCCGCACCGGTCATGGCGACCGATCTACGCGCCTCGGCCTCGCTGGTGCTAGCTGCGCTAGTGGCAGAGGGCGAAACTATCGTTGATCGCATCTACCATATCGATCGCGGCTATGAGTGTATCGAAGAGAAACTGACCCAACTCGGTGCCACTATTCGTCGCCTCCCCGGCCATAGTGGCACCCTCTCCGTTTAGCTTTTAACGATTGTGATCCAATATACGATGAGTCAACCCCCCTCCCCCCCGATCCGTATCGCCCTCTCTAAAGGGCGCATTTTTAAAGAGACCCTACCGCTGCTCGCGCTAGCCGGTATTGAACCTATCGATGATCCCGAAACCAGCCGCAAACTGATTCTCGATACCAGCCGCGACGATGTCAAACTGGTGATGATTCGCGCCACCGATGTGCCCACCTATGTCGAGTATGGGGCGGCCGATCTAGGCGTCGCCGGCAAAGATGTACTGTTAGAGCAGGGGGGGGAGCGGCTGTTTGAGCTGCTCGATTTAGGTATCGCCCGCTGTCGCCTCATGACCGCCGGTCGGGTCGATCACCCCCTAAGCCACAATCGGCTCAAAGTCGCGACGAAATTTGTCAAATCGACCGAAAAGTTCTTCGCCTCGAAGGGGCAGCAGGTCGAAATTATTAAACTCTACGGCTCGATGGAGCTAGCGCCGTTAGTCGGGCTAGCCGATCTAATTGTCGATCTGGTCGATACCGGCAACACCCTCAAAGCCAACGGCCTGCAACCTCTGGAGCATATTGCCGATATCTCCTCTCGCCTTATCGTCAACAAAGCGTCGATGAAGACCCGCTTTGAGCAGCTAAACACCATTATTAGCCAGATTCGACAAGGTCTCGACGACCACACCTCTGCCACTCGATCCACTGGAGAACCGTAACCATGCAGCAACTTAACTATAACGACACTCAATTTTGGCACCAACTAGAGCAGAAACTGACTTGGGAGGGGGTCTCTGATGAGAGCGTCAATCAGACAGTACGGGAGATTTTGCACCGAGTCAAAACCGAAGGCGACAGCGCCGTCATCGACTATACCAACCGCTTTGATCGCATGGCTATCGGCCACGCGAGCGAACTAGAGCTACCACTATCGCGGCTACAGACGGCGTTACAGGGCCTACCGACCGAGCAGCGACAGGCGTTAGAGCTCTCGGCAGAGCGAATAAGAGAGTACCATCAGCGCCAGCGACAGCACTCTTGGCGCTATACCGAAGCCGATGGCACTGTGCTAGGACAGCAGATCACCCCGCTAGAGCGAGCCGGGCTCTATGTCCCCGGCGGTAAGGCGGCCTACCCCTCCTCAGTCCTTATGAACGCCATACCGGCCAAGGTCGCCGCTGTCGGTGAGCTGATTATGGTGGTGCCTACGCCCGCAGGCGAGGTCAATCCTCTGCTCTTAGCCGCGGCGGCTATCGCTCAAGTGGATCGAGTCTTTACTATCGGCGGTGCCCAAGCGATTGCCGCGCTCGCCTACGGTACCGAAACCGTGCCTAAGGTGGATAAAATCGTCGGCCCCGGCAATATCTTCGTCGCCACCGCCAAGGGGATGGTGTTTGGGACGGTCGGGATCGATATGATCGCCGGCCCCTCTGAAATTCTTATCCTCTGTGACGGCCAGACCGATCCCGACTGGATCGCGATGGATCTCTTCTCCCAAGCAGAGCACGATGAGGATGCCCAGTCGATTCTCATCTGCCCCGATAGCGCCTTTATCGACCAAGTGCGAGTTAGCATCGATCGCCTACTGCCAACCATGGAGCGTAGAGAGATTATCGACACTTCGCTACAGCAGCGCGGTCTCTTAATTGAGGTGCCCGATATGGAGGCGGCAGTGAAGGTCGCCAACTTTATCGCTCCGGAACATTTAGAGCTATCGGTTGCCGATCCCGAAGCACTACTGCCACAGATCCACCACGCCGGTGCCATTTTTATGGGGCGCTATAGCGCTGAAGCATTAGGTGACTACTGCGCCGGCCCTAACCATGTGCTGCCTACCTCGCGCACCGCTCGCTTCTCCTCCCCCTTAGGGGTTTACGATTTTCAAAAGCGCTCCTCCCTGATCTTCTGCTCCGCTGCCGGAGCCGCTACCCTTGGCCATAGCGCCTCCATTATGGCGCGGGGAGAGGGGTTGACAGCGCACGCCCGTTCGGCAGAGTATCGGCTTAGCCGAACCTAGCTAAGGCGCTATGATTGGGCTGTTACAGCGGGTTTGCCACGCTTCGGTCGCTATTCAGGGCGAAACGGTGGCGCAAATCGACCAAGGCCTACTGGTGTTTATCGGTATTGAGCGACAAGATAGCCGCGCGAAGGCCGATCGACTCTTGCAGCGGCTGTTAACCTACCGAGTCTTTGCCGATAGCGAGGGCAAGATGAATCTAAATCTGCAACAGATCGAGGGGGGGCTGCTGCTGGTGCCCCAATTTACTCTGCCGGCCGATACCCGTAAGGGTAATCGTCCCGGATTTAGCCCTGCCGCCCCCCCTGAGGTGGGCGAAGAGCTGTTTAGCTATCTATTGACTCTGGCCCAAGCGGCACACACCCCAACGGCGAGCGGTCGCTTTGGTGCCGATATGCAGATTAGCTTGACCAATGATGGCCCAGTCACCTTCTGGCTACAGGGATAGCGTATGTTTCGTCTGCTTCGTCTCATTCGTACCTCGATTGGCAAAAAGCTGCTAATGTCGCTCTCGGGGCTAGTGCTGATTCTGTTTATCATCGGCCATGCGGTCGGTAATTTAACCATCTTTGTCAGCGCCAATGCGCTCAATACCTACGCCCACTGGCTACAGGAGAATCCGCTGCTGTGGTTAATACGGTTCGGCATGATCGCCATTTTGATGATTCACATTGCGCTAGCGGTGGTGGTTAGTCGTGAAAATCGCCGCTCCCGTTCGTGCGACTATGGTCACGATACCCTCTGGCTGCGCCGTGTTAAGCACCCTTTTATGATGTGGAGTGGCGCTATTTTGCTACTGTTTTTGCTGTTCCATATCGGCCATCTTACGCTCGGTATCGGCGGCGAGCGCTATATGGCGCGACTCGATCACCAAGGGTATGTCGATGTCTATGCTCGGGTAGTCCTCTCATTTACCAACCCGTGGTTAACGACTCTCTATCTCATCGCTATGGCAGCGTTAGGGCTCCACCTCTACCACGCTATTCGTAGCGTTTTTCAGACCCTCGGTTTCTATCACGATAACTACTTTGGCTTCTTTCATACCCTAGCACTGCTATTAACCCTGTTCACTGTCATCGGATTTATCCTTATTCTGCTCACTGCCCTACTAGGGGGGTTTGAGCTTGCAACGGAGATTGACCATGCAGGTACCTGATAGCCGCACCCCCTCCGGCCCGCTGGCTGACAAATGGGATAACTGCCGTAACCAGCTACAGCTTATTAGCCCCAATAATAAACCCCGCTATCGGGTGATTGTGGTCGGTAGCGGCCTAGCCGGCGCGTCAGCCGCCGCCACGATGGCGGAGCTCGGCTATCGGGTCGAACTCTTTACCTTTCACGACTCCCCGCGCCGCGCCCACTCTATCGCAGCTCAGGGGGGGATTAACGCCGCTAAAAACTACCGTAACGATGGCGACAGCATTCAGCGTCTCTTTTACGATACGATTAAGGGGGGCGATTTTCGCTCGCGTGAGGCCAATGTCTATCGACTCGCTCAGGTGAGCGGCAATATTATCGATCAGTGCGTTGCTCAAGGGGTGCCATTCGCCCGCGATTATGGCGGCTATCTCGATAACCGCTCCTTTGGCGGCACTCTCGTCTCGCGCACCTTCTATGCCCGTGGTCAGACCGGACAGCAGCTACTACTCGGTGCGTATGGGGCGATGAATCGTCAGATTCATAGCGGTCGGATTAAGCTCTATACCCGCAGCGAGATGCTCGATCTGGTCGTGGTTAACGGTCGCGCCCGCGGTATTATCGTCCGTCATCTGGTGAACGGTCAAATTAGCCGCCATATCGCCGATGCGGTGGTGCTGGCCACCGGTGGCTATAGTAATATCTACTACCTCTCTACCAATGCAGCGGGCTGTAATGTCACCGCCACCTGGCGCGCCTATCAGCGCGGGGCGCTGTTTGCTAACCCCTGTTTTACCCAAATTCACCCCACCTGTACCCCACTGAGCCACCCCGGTCAGGCGAAACTGACCCTTATGTCGGAGTCGCTACGAAACCATGGCCGACTCTGGGTACCGCAACAGGCGGGGGATAGCCGCCCCGCTAACGACATTCCACTCTCAGAACGGGACTACTTTTTAGAGCGCAAATACCCCGCCTACGGCAATCTGTCACCTCGTGATATCGCCTCCCGTGCCGTCAAAGAGGTCTGCGATGAGGGGCGCGGCGTCGGGGCGATGGGGCGCAGCGTCTATCTCGACTTTGCCGATGCCATTGCCACCATGGGGCGGGAGGCGATTGAGCAGCACTACGCCAATCTGTTTGAGATGTATCAAAATATCACCCATGATGATCCGTGGCAGGTGCCGATGCAGATCTACCCGGCGCCCCACTACACTATGGGTGGGCTGTGGGTTGATTACCATCTGATGAGTTCCATTCCGGGGCTGTTTGTCATTGGGGAGGCGAACTTCTCCGATCACGGGGCTAACCGCCTTGGCGCTAGCGCACTGATGCAGGGGTTAGCCGATGGCTATTTTATTTTGCCGCAGACCATAGGGGACTTTTTAGCGCAGCATCGCCCCGATCGACTCGACACAACAGCCGCTCCGTTTATCGCCGCAGAAACCGACGCTAAAGCGCGAATGGATGCCCTGTTAGCCATTAACGGACGCCGCTCGGTCACCGAGTTTCATCGTCAACTCGGAGAGATATTGTGGCAAGGTTGCGGTATGTCGCGCTCCGCTGCCTCATTACAACAGGCTTTAACTCAAATTGAGGCGCTTGAGCATCAGTTTTGGCACGATCTGGCGCTCTGCGGTCACAGCGAGCAGCTGAATCAGAGTCTGGAACGCGCCGGTCGGGTCGCCGATTTTATGCAGTTTGCTAAATTAATGTGTCTTGACGCACTGCAACGGGAGGAGTCGTGTGGTGCCCACTTTCGGGAGGAGTTTCAGAGCAGCGGCGAAGCGGCGCGTAATGATACCGCTTTTAGCCATGTCGCCTGCTGGTACAGGGGTGAAGGTGGCGATGCAGCGCAGCGGCTGACTGAGCCGCTACAGTTTGACAATATCGCCTTGGCAGTTAGGAACTATAAATAGTTAAACAGACTAAGCTGATTGACTCGGGTATAGGTCTGCTGTAGTGCCTGCATTGAGGTCATCTCTTGGGTTAAGGAGGTAATCGCCTCGGTAATATCGACATCATGCACATCGGCCTTCTTCTGCTCTAAATAGAGCGAGTAGTCGAGATTGACCTCGCGCTGGGAGCTAATCATATTCATCCGTGCCCCGGCTTCCGCCTGAGCATTAGTCACCCGCTCCATCACGGTATCAATTTGGCTTAAAATCGAACCGCCACTAGCAAGATTATCGGCTTTCAGCTCTTCGGCAAAATTCATAATCAGTGCGGCGATATTTTCACCGCCGTTGGTTCCCGGTGCTGTGCCGGTGCCAAACAGCGCATCGCCGTTACTTAACTGACCGGCATGGCCTAACGGCATCGTCACTCCATCGGCAATTCTGACCGCGCGTTGATTGTTATCACCGCTATAAGCACCCTGCCAAGTCGGTGGCGTGGTCGCTGGGGCAATTTCGGTCAAACTAAACGGTGTCACACTGCTGTTATAGCCGGAGAAGATATACTCCCCATCACTCCCTTTCGCATTCATCAGCCCAACTAGCTGTTCTGCCGCCAGTTCAAACTGTTTGGCCACTGCCGCCCGATCCTGAGTATTGAGGGTACCATTGACCGCCCGTACCGCCTCTTCGCGTACCGACTGCAAGACATCGCCAATGCTCTGTAGGTTGGTCTCCTCAAACTCTAATCGCGTCTCAGCGTAGTCCATATTGGAACTAAACTGCTCATAGCGGGCAATTTCGCGCGTTAGCTCGTTAATTCTTGCCGCTCCGGCCGGATCGTCCGATAGCTTCTGAATACGCTGCCCCGAGCTAATTTGAGTCTGTAGGTTGGCAATTTTCTCATACTTATTTTGCATCGCCTCAATAGAGAGGCGCTGCATGGTGGTTGTGGCCAGTTTCATACTATGAACTCCCGCTTAGTAACTATCATTAGACCCGTATTGAGCCGATTAAAATCCGAAACATCTCATCTGAGGCTGACATCACCTTAGCGGCCGCCTGATAGGCCTGTTGATAGCGCATGAGATTGGCCGCCTCCTCATCCAGATTAACTCCAGAGACATCATCCCGTGCCCGGCGTGACTGCTGATAGATCACCTCACTCGCCTCATAGGAGACTTTAGCCGAGTTAGCTTTCGAGCCAATATAGGAGACTAACCCCTCGTAGATCATATCGGCCGATTGGGTACTGCCATTAAAGCCTCTAAATTGCCCAACCTCAGCGAGTTGAGCCGCGATGACATTATTGCCCTCTTGGCCTGCGGTATCAGAGGCGGCAATATCGCGTGGCTCTTTAATCAGCAGCGCCATATCGCGGGCATTATTGGCAAAGGGGGTGACCAAAAAGCGATCACCGTTAGCGGCCACTCCTGAGGTGGTCAGGGTGACGCCATTAAAGGTAAAACTGGTCGCCGCACCACCCGCTCCAGCAAAGGTCTGTTCACTGCTATCGCGCTGATTAGTTACCTTCCACGCATCGGCAGGCCCATCATACTCGACTAGATATTGCGCTCCGCGCCAACTATCGATCACAGTATCACTGTTAGTCGCTGGCAGAGGTGCAAAAGTATAGTCGTAGGCAACCGTGGCACCACTGCTATTGCTGCTACTATTGTAGGAGATAGCGGGGGCGGCGCTATTAAAAAATGGCTCATTGGTATCTCCATCCATATCAAAGCCATTTTGATGCAACTCATTAAACTTAATTGAGATTCCGGCTGCCATTAAACCAATATCGTCTTTGGTGCGCTGTAACACTCCCTCTTTAAAATCGAGAGTCGCTCCAATTTTACCGCCATTAATTCGGTCAGTCACATCGGTAAAGCTGCCGGTATTGGTCACAATTCCAATTTTACGGGTATAACCACCAAACTCCGTCGTTTGCAGACTAAAGGTATTATGGTTCGCTCCGACGACTAGATTTTGACCATCGCCAATGTAGATATTATTGGTGCCGTTGGGCATGTCGATGGTTTTTACCGAGACATACTCCGAGAGCAGATTAATTAACTGATCGCGTTGGTCTAGCAGATCATTGGGTGTATCTTCGGCGGAAGTGGCAACATCCTGAATGTTGCTGTTAATGCCGGCAATTTGGGCAGCGAGTTCATTAACTGCCATCACCGAATCGGAGAGCTGATTATTTACCTGCTCGTCAATGGCGTTCAGGCGGTTACCTACCTCACGAAAGCGGGAGGCAAGGGTCTCCCCCCGCCCTAGCATCTCCTCCCGAGCGGCAATAGAGGTCGGATCGTTAGCCACATTCTCAACCGCATTAAAAAAGTCTTGGTTAAAGCGGCCGATACCGGTCTCGCTGTTAACTAGGATTTGGTCTATCTCATCCATCAGATCCAAAGAGAGGTTATGCTCCTCTTTACGAGAGATGCTCTCCTGAAGATCGCGGCTCAGGTACTCATTGTAGTGGCGACGAATACCCTTGACTTCGACACCGGTACCCATCCCCCCCTCACTTCTGCGGGCAGTGAATTCGGTCTGTTGGCGAGTATAGCCCTCAGTATGGACATTGGCGATGTTATTTGAGGTGGTCACCAGTGCATTTTGAAAGGCTACCAGCGCCGCACGCCCATTGGTAATAAGATCCATAAGGGTTACTCCCGTGATAAAAAATGACTCAAATCCAACTGCCTATTATATCGGCAATTCCCCTCTAAACTTAAACTAGCCCCGAACTACCAAAAAATAAACCGCCCAACACAAATAAAAAATATATTTAAAATCATGATGATAACTATTGTTGGTAATATTTTTCACCCAGTGGGGGTTGACTTATATTAGAAAACAGTTATATTAACAGCCACTGATTGTTAAGGACGACAATTGTTCAAGACTCCTCCATCCTCCTTTGGTGGATTTTAGGCGCAGCATCCTCCCCTTTCGCTGCGCCTTTTTTAATTGTGCCACTATAACCCAAAAAAGCGACAGATACGCTGCTTCAGGCTAGCGCTATCCCCGCCTACCGCCTCGCTTTTGTTTGAACGGGCCGAAAGCGTGCTCTGCTGGCGCTGGTGCAACAGCCGACTGATGCGATCAACGAGCTGCCGATTCTGCTCTAGCAACGGCTGCATTACCGCTTTATCTATCACGTAGCCACAACAGTGACTTAACGCGACCACATCGGCACTACGAGGCTCACCGGTAAAGAGCGCCATCTCCCCTATCACATCGCCTGCTCCGAGGCGTTGCAGCTCAATCGGCTCGCCTTGGTTCTGAGGCAGTCTCACCACAGCGGCCCCTTCACAGATAATAATCATTGAGCGCTCCTCATCACCACAGCCGATTAGCTGTTCCCCCCGAGGGTAGTGGCGCGTTTCGCTCCCCTGCAGTAGCTGTTCGAGCTCTTGCGGGGTAAATAGATCGTAAAATAGCTCCACTTCGCCGATTAGCTCGGCCGCAAGCAGAGTCGCCGCCACCTCCTCTTCAAGTAGCCGACTCTGTAGCAGCGGATTTGTCGCCAACTGAATGCCCGCCCAGTGCAGATGGCGCCAAATACGGCCCCAAAACGCCCGACTCAGACGCAGTTTAGCCCCAAAATCGCGACTGGTAAACCCGACAATATAGTGGGCGTTATACTCCTTTATCCCATTAAATTTAGCCCACGGCGCAGGAGTAGCCTCCACCTCATCGATAGTCAGCAGCGCATCTTGCAAAATCTTCTCTACCCGATGTGGTAGCTCATCTGCATCGATAACCACGGTTAATACCGTTTCGTAGGCCTCATCTGGTAATGAGAAGTTCTGCACCACCGACTCCGACGCTACCGCATTAGGGATGGAGATAATCGTGCTATCACGACAGAGCAGCCGAGTCGAGCGCCAGGTAATATCGATCACCTTCCCCTCTTTCCCTCCTTGTAGCTGAATCCAATCCCCAATCCGAAACGGCCGCTCCAGATTGATCGCGATGCCGGAGAAGATATTGGAGATATTGATCTGTATCGCCAGACCCACAATCATCGCAATCACCCCTGAAGTAGCCAACAGCGCGGTAATTTTATAACCAAAGACAAACGAGAGGATCCCAAATCCCGCTAACAGCAGAATCAAGCCGCCACTAAACGCCCGCACCAAATTAGGAATTTTACGCCGAGTATGGTACTCCAGTGGCTGCCAGATGAAGGTCGCCATCGCACTAATGAGCAGCAGCGCCGGAATAAACCACCACAAGAGGTCAAATAGGGTGATAAACATTGCGCTCTCAAAGCGTCCCGAGCTCTGCTGTAGCCACTGTAGCAGCTCGACCTCCAGCGCTAGTAGTAGCAGCACAATCGCACCGCCTTGCAGCAGCCACACATAGCGCCCCCCCCCCTCCCGTCTAACGCCTCTCCAGCGCAGCAAAAGTGGTAGCAGTAGCAGCAGCATAGCGCTACCCACCACCACCCAAAATGAGCGTTCGGGAGAGAGCATCCGTCGTAGCGAGAGGCTCTTAGTCGAGATATCGAGCACAAAGTTAAATTGTGAAAAGGGGATTTCACCCACGCCGCGATCAAGATAGTGGAGCTGCCCCATATTGTTCTGCAATAAGATATCGGGAAATAGCCGCACCCCATGTAGCTGCCAGTCATCGTGATCGGCAAAGAGGGTACTCTGCTGTAGCCGCTGTAGATAGTGATCGCTATTTTCCATATTCATACCGACAATATCGGTAACATAGACTAACTGGCTACGATCCAGTCGCCGATGCCTAAAGGCCACCCCGACAATGCGCCCATCGAGCACCATACTGCTAATCGCCCGATTCCAGTCGGTCACAAAGCGCCCGCTCAGATGAAAGCGCTGATAGACCACCCCGTTATCGAGCTGATAGCGATCCGGCTCAGGTAGCGTTATCGCCTCGGCGGCATTCACAAACTCGATATCGGTCGGATCGATCTGCTGCTGATGGCGAAACCAGAGATAAAAATCGAGCTCCACCATCCCCTCTCGTTCGGCAACCGGTTCAATACGATTGACGGTAATACCACTATGGACGACATAAATTTTCTGTAGATAGTGTTCACCTATCTGTAACAACTCCCCCGCTGCCACCGCCTCGGCCATCGCCTTAGGGGGTGAAACTATCTTAAGCTGTTCTAACTGTAATAGCGCCGATACCGGTCGATTACGCACAAAAGTGGCCATATAGGCTGGCTTAAAGGCGTTTCCATGTTGATCAAAATAGGTCACTCCGGTAACACCGCTAACGCCACGCTCCACCGAGTTAAAGCGAACCATCGCCTGCCGTACCCGCTCTCTAACACCCTCAATCGGGCCATCACTACCGTTTAAACCCGCCTGCTGCAGGGCGCTAACCAGTACTTTAGCCGCGTCATAAGAGAAGGCCGCATGCCACCCCGGCTCAGAGTCAAACCGCTGCCGGTAGGCGCTACGAAACTTTTGCGCCTGCTGATTAGCCGTCTCAAACAGCATTGGCGACACCACATAGCTGTTGCGTAGATAGTATCCCGGCTGGCGCTGCTCCTTCGGTAGCTGATCAAACGCGGTGGTAAAGGCGTTGTTGTAGAACGAGGTGGGGAGCAGGACGGTATTGTCGATCCCCGCATCACGCAGCTGCCGTAGTAGTAGCGCCCCCTCATGGTTATGACCGGCAATAAAAATAACCCCCAACTCAGACGCACGCGCAGCTAGCCCTAACGCTAGCTGCTGCAGACTCTGTTCCAGAGTCTCATCCTCCACCCGATAACCGTGCTGACAGCTTATCTCCATCTGTAGCTGCTCTGCCATAGTGATAAAACTCGCGGCTAAATCGCTGCCATAGGCAAGATCTTCATGAATCACACAAACCCGCTCAAAATTGAAGACCCCTTTAGCGTAGTAGCTCGCGATATGGGCCTCAAAGTCGTTATTAATAAGGGCACTAAAGTAGTAGGGGTTATCGCGGGTTATCGCCGGATTACTGGAGCTAGGGGTAATGGCTACGATACCGGCCTGCTGATAGATCGGCGCTGCCGCGAGCGATGCCGAGCTGTAGTTATGGCCGATGACCGCCACACTCTCACCATCGCTAACTAGCTCTGCGGCTCGTTGTCGGGCTAACTCGGCTTGGTTCTGATCGTCATAGACATTGAGCACCAGCCGAGCGCCATTGACGCCACCGTGCTGATTCATCTCATCGATTAACATCTCAATCCCGTTCAGGTGCATCTGGCCGGTAGTACTGTTTTTGCCGCTTAGCGGCAACACCACACCAATAGCGAGCTGCTGCTGCTGCTCCCCCTCCCCTAACCGCTCCATATCACTCTGATAGCGGTGCCAGATGAGCCCCACCAGAACCACGATCAACACTAAATAACCCATTTTGGCCAGTAGCCGCATGAAACACCCTCCAATCAATCCATTAAAAAAAGAGCCTATAGGTTTTTGCCACCGGCTATGGTAACCTACCGCACTCATTGGGATCACTATCTAGTTTTTTTAATCACTCTACACTCTATGCGTTTACCTCTACGCCAGACCCAAACCGGTCTGCGGTTGCTGTTTTGGTTACTGCTCTGCTTCGTCTGGCTTAGCCACGGAGCCGCTGATTTGTGGGCCGCAGAGGTGAATCAAGATCAGATCGCACAGATTCAGCAGCAGCTAAATCAGCGCGGCTACGATGCAGGTCAAGTCGATGGCCTGCCGGGGCCAAAGACTCGTAGCGCCATTCGCAACTATCAGCAAGATCAGCAGCTACCGGTCGATGGAGAGTTATCAGAGCAGCTACTACAACAGCTAACCGCCCCGCAGGAGCCGTCCACACCCGAACCCGAACCCACACCTGAACCGGCAACGACGCCCCCCTTATCTCATGCCACAGCGGAGACCATTACAACGACAGCGCCCCCCACCGCTGCCCCCCCACCCGTCAGCTCGCCACCACCGCTCTCCCCCACGATAGCCGACCACCTTGACAGCGATGATCGCATGGCGCTCATTCGTAGCCGTGGCAAACTGATCGTCGGGGTCAAGACCGACTACCCCCCGTGGGGCGGCATTAATGAAAATGCTGACATTTACGGCCTAGAGCCCGATTTAGCGCGCGATCTGGCTCAGCGTCTCGGCCTTGAGCTGGAGTTGGTCAGCGTCACGGCGAGTAACCGCATGGGCAAGGTGGAAGAGGGGGCGGTGGATCTCATCATTGCCACGATGAGTGATACTCTCAAGCGGCGGGAGATCGCCGGCCTACTAGAGCCAAACTACTACGCCAGTGGGGTCAATCTCATGATCCACAAAGGGGTTATCGTTAACTCTTGGGGGGAGCTACGGGGACGCAAAATCTGTCTCAATGAGTCAACCCACTTTAACCGCGTTCTGATTCAGCGCTATCTCATTGAGCCGGTGATCTTTAAAGGCAACCGCGATGCCCAACTGGCGCTGGAGGGGGGACGCTGTATCGGCTGGGCCTATGACGATACGGTGATTACCCGGCTGCTAAAACAGGAGCGCTGGAGCGACTTCTATATGCCACTAGAGTCGATTCTGGTCGGCCCTTGGTCGGTGGCAGTCAAGAGCAGTGAAGTTGATCGCGCCCTAGGACTCTTTGTCGCCGATACCATCGCCGAGTGGCATCGCAGTGGCTTTCTGCTGGCCAAGGAGGCGGAGTGGGGACTCCCTCCGAGCCCCTATCTACAGCAGCAAAATCAGCTCTTTAACCAATTAGATGCCGATGGCGAACTACTCTGCCGCCGTGGCGAGGATAATCGCTTTCCACTACCGTGCCAAAACCAGAAGCTGCTGAAAGAGGCCGGTGTCGAAACGACGCCCAATTTTGACGGCATTCGCGGCTGGTTAGTCGATTTAGGCATCGACTTTGTCCCCCTAACTGACCCCTATGCGGGCGACATTTTATGGCAGGGCATCGTGCTGACCCTTCTGCTCAGTCTAATCGCTATTGTCGGCTCACTGCTGTTCGGATTGGTAGCGGCCTATAGCCAGCTACGCGGCCTCTGGCCCCTAGGCTGGCTCTTCGCTACCATCGTACAGCTATTTCAGAAGACTCCCCCTATTTTACAGCTCTACATTATCTTCTTCGGGCTAGGTACGGTGGCAGCGAATGAGTGGAATATCACCTTTAACGCCATCGCGGTAGCTGGAGTGGTCTTTTCGCTCTACGCCGGTGCTAGTAACGCGGTGGCGCTACTGCATGCGATGGAAAATATCGGTGCCCGCTACCCCTATGATCCCCCCTATGCCCACCTAGCAGAGGTGATTGAGAGCGCCTTTAGCGCCCTAGTCGCTAACTCAGTTAATATCGTTAAAGCGATTGGTATCGCCTCAGTGATTGCGGTACCGGAGCTCATTTCGGCCACCAATGCGATTTTATCTGAACATGGTAACAGTACTGAAATGATGAACTTTTTAATGCTGTTCTATTTTCTACTGGTCGCCGTTGCGATCGTGTTACTCAATAGCTTGCGTCGGGTAGTCAATCGATGGGCCTCCTAGAGATTCTGAACGAACTACGCATCTGGACTCCCTACCTTGCCGGCGGGTTTATGATGAACCTGCTGCTATCGCTCCTCTCCATGGGGTTAGGCACTGCGGTCGGATGGGGGTTAGGCTGGATGAGAACCCTCCCCTATCGCAGTCTCAATCAGAGCGGGGCGCTCTTAACTAGCCTGTTTCGCAATATCCCTAGCTTCGTCTTTATGTTCTATATCGCCTTTATCTTACCAGTTGAGATCAACTGGGGCGATGAGGTGGTCAAGGTGCCCGCTTGGATTAAAGCCTCCATCGCTCTGATGGTACCCGTTACCGGCTTCGTCTCCGATCAGGTGGTTAAACTCTACCAGGATCGTCGCGCCGGCGGCCACCATCCGTTGATGAGCTTTGGTCTGGCTTGGACTCAATACTTCATCATTATCATTATGGCCTCCTCCACCGCTTCGGTTATCGGGGTCGATGAGATTGTCGCCCGCGCCAATACCGTCATCGCCGCGATTCGGGCACCGGAGATTATGCTCTGGCTCTATCTGTATGTGGCTCTCTGGTTCCTGCTGCTAGGCAGGGTGGTCAGCCATATTGCCAATCGGCTGATGTTCAGCTCACAGATGAGTGACCGCGTCGTTCGGCGCGGCTATAGCGCTCTGGAGGTGCCAGGTCATGCCGATCGCTCCCCTGCTGAAACTGAAGCTCTCATTCGGCTAGGCAAACAGATTCAGATTACCGAGCTAAAAGGGAGCCTCTTCTCCGGTAACTGCCGGTCATTACAACAGCAGCTACTCCCCCTCCTGCTACAGCACAATGGTGGCTATACTATTCTCGACTGTCACGCTTTAAGTGATCTCGATCAAGCTGCAATCCGGCTGCTGCGACGGCTGCACCACCTAGCTCTTGATAACCGCTGCCGACTGGTACTGACCGGCCTACAGGAGAGCCCGACCCTCTCCGAAAAGCTACAAAAGAGCGGCATACTCTACTTAGTAGGCGCAGAGCATCAGTTTGAGACGGTGCATGATGCCATATTTGCCTGCGAAGATCGGCTGCTAGATCGCGAGCTAGGGCCACACCGCTACCATACAACCGTCCCATGGAGTGCGTTTAACATTCTAAAGCTGTTTAGCCGTGTCGAGCTCGATCTGTTTGAGACCTATCTTGAACAGCAGCGGTATCCGGCCAAAACGGTTATCAGCCACCAAGGCGATCAGGATGGACGACTGCTGCTAGTTCGTTCGGGTCGCGTACTAGCGCTCTCCCGTGGTCGTCACGGCCGTTCCAAACTGCTCTACGCCTTCTGTCCCGGCAGTATGATTGGCGAGATGGCGCTACTTGACAATGAACCCCGCTCAGCCACCATTGTCGCCGAGATGGACTTAGCCGTTGCAGAGCTGACTCCGAAAGCCTTTAAGCGGCTACAGCAGGAGCAGCCCCAGTTGGCTAATCGACTCCTCTCCGGTATCGGTATTGTCATGAGCCAGAAGATCCGTACTTTAAATCGCACTGTGATGGCGCTAGAAGATTAACCCCCCTCATCTCAACGGCACTGACAGGAGTCACCCATGCAGAATCCACTACGCTACTACTTCTTTGACCCTTATGTGATCAAAATCGGTCTGGAGGGGGGAGTATGGGAACCAACCCCTCACGGCCTAGCCTTGGCCGAAGGGATGGTGGCAGCCCGAGAGGCGATCTGCCACCAAACCGTGTTAGAACTCGGCGCAGGTTGCGGCATTCATGCCATTTTAGCGGCCAAAATTGGCGCAGCAGCGGTCGATATTACCGAAATCAACCAGAGCTATCTCGACAATGCCGCTGCAAATGGCGCTCTAAACGGCATCAGCTACCGTCAGGCACTGGTGCGCGACTGGAGCCACTTTAGTGTCGCTGAAGGCTACGATCTACTCCTCTGTAATCCGCCCTTTTGCAAATCGGGAAAGCCGATACGACGCCACTTTATTCATCAATTGCTACAAGACACCCCTAAGTTGGTTAGATCCGGTGGTAAGCTGCTGTTTGTTCAAAGTAGCATGGCCGACTTTCGCCTTACCGAACAGCAGCTACAGGATCTAGGTATGAGCTACCGTGTGGTGCTGCAAAAACGGGGCGTGTTTCGCGACTACTATTTTACTGAGCCTAATTTTATGGAGGAGTCTGCCACCGTCGCTAATGGGTATGAGCTCATCGACGGCTGCTATATTGAGACGCTACGGGTCTATCTAGCGACGCTGCCCTAACCGGCGCAGCCAACGCTTAGGCGCGGGAGAGGGCTAAAAAATCACAGTTCAATCCCATTTTGAGCCATAATGCCCGCTTTATAGGCGTGTTTGATCTCTCGCATCTCGGTCACCGTATCGCCAATATCGAGAATCTCAGCCGGTGCCCCACGACCAGTTATCACTACGTGCTGCCTCGGCGGGCGCTGTTTAAGTACCGCAATCACCCCCTCTATCGGCAGGTAGTGGTACTGCAACACGATATTGAGCTCATCAAGCACTACGAGATCAAACGACTCATCAGTTAAAAATTTGACCGCCTGCGCCCAAGCCCGCTCTGCAGAGGCGATATCCTGCTGCCGGTTTTGGGTATCCCAGGTAAAGCCATCCCCCATCACATGAAATTCGACCTGCTCGGGAAAACGGCGATAGAACTGCTCCTCGCCGGTCACTATCGCCCCCTTGATAAACTGCACCACCCCAACGCGCATATTGTGCCCTAAGGAGCGGGCAATCATCCCAAATGCGGAGCTACTCTTTCCCTTGCCGTTACCGGTGTGAACCAGCACAATGCCGCGCTGCTGATTCGCTTTAGCAATCCCCTCATCGATATAGCTCTTTTTGCGTTGCATTCGCTGTTGATGACGCTGGTTCTTCTGCTTCTCAAGAGGATCGGCTGACATAAGGGCTCCTTGGTATGGTATGTAAGGGGGATGGGTGTTTATGGGGGTCAGGCAATGTCAATTCAAAGTCGGCTCTCACTCCGTCATTTGGCTAGATTTGGCCTTCCGACTGCACCCTAGTAGGCTTAAGGTGGTCATCACCATTAAGATCAGCGTATGCCAATCGGCCTGTGCCGATCCGCTGTCGTAGTGGCGACTGGCGCTAAAGGTCAAATAGCCCACCAAGATCAGAAAAAAGAGTCCACCTAACCACGGTACTAACCCTTGCTGACGAAAAAACCAGATCCCTTGCCAGATCGCCATGGCAGCATAGAGCCAGTGCAGTAGCTGGGTTAGCAGTGCATGCTCAAGCTCCAGTGTAAGCAGGCTAAAGCTCTGTGGCTGCACTATCGACATAACTCCCCAACTAATCCAGATCATTCCCATCATATAGCACACCCCAAATCCCTCTCGGCGAGGGGTCGGTTGTCGCTGTTCTGGCGGTGCAGGTAGTCTCATAATCATACTCTCAGATCAAATCGAAGGGGGGTATAGTGTAAAGCAGAACCGACTCTAAATCACAATCTATCCTAGCTCACTCCATGCTCTGCGAGCACACTGGTGAGGGAGCGCTAGCGGCACTATTTGAGCAACAGCAGTTGAAACCAGGCCTTGACACTACCACATTCGGCTGCATAAACTGCCTTGTTAGCACTCCAGAGCAATGAGTGCTAACGCTGGCGACAAAAAGATTAACCTTAAAGCTTTTATGGTGACTATGACTGAACTACAGATAAGTGATCGGGCACGCTTTCTATTAAAGCGCATCGTCAGTCGCTATATTCACGATGGGCAACCGATAGGCTCCCGTACCCTCTCCCGCGAGGAGAATATCGATCTAAGCTCGGCCTCAATTCGTAATGTGATGTCCGATTTGGAGCAGATGGGGCTTATCTGCTCCCCTCACACCTCCTCCGGACGCATCCCCACCGCAAAAGGGTACCGCTTCTTTGTCGAACAGCTACTAGAGGTGCGGCCACTGACACCCAAAACATTAAAACAGCTACAACAGGAGTTAAGCGCCGATCTGCTCAACCGCCCCGATACCGCACTACAGATAGCCTCAGCCCAACTAGCCGAGCTCACCGGTCTAGCGGGTATTGTGATGCTCCCCCGCTGGGAGCAGCAGGTAGTAAGACAAATCGAGTTTCTACCCCTATCGGGAGATAAGGTACTGGTCATTTTAGTTACCAACGACAGTCTGGTACAGAACCGAATTATTCACACCTCCCGCCACTTCAGCGAATCGGAGCTCACCGAAGCGGCCAACTACTTTAATAGCCACTTCGGCGGCAAACACCTCTCTGAAGTTAGACGGACGGTAGTCGAAGCGATGGCGCAGCACCGCGACGATATGGATCGAATAATGCGTAATATTATCGAAGTGGCGCAATCGACCCTCGCTGAGGAGGAGGAGCAGGAGGGCTACCTCATCTCCGGCCAAACCAAACTGATGGGCTACAGCGAAATGGGCAATCTAGATCGACTGCGACAGCTATTTGAAGCATTTAACCAAAAGCGTGATCTGCTCCATCTACTAGAGCAGTCGATGCAAGCGCAGGGAATCGAGATATTTATTGGCGAAGAGTCGGGCTACAAAGCACTAGATGAGTGTAGTGTCGTTACCGCCCCCTATCGAATTGATGGCGCTAAAGTGGGCGTTCTAGGAGTCATCGGCCCGACCCGCATGAAGTATGACAAGGTAATTCCCATTGTCGATATTACCGCCAACCTGCTAGGCTCAGTACTAGCACAACAACACTAAACACCCCCAACCCAATTAACCTAACCGATTGATACAGCTAGATTAAGGAGATCGAACTACCCATGAGTAAAATCGAACAGACCCCACCGGAACAAAACCTAACTGCCGCAGCACAGGTATCTGTGCCTGATCAGAGTCCCGATACCCCCCCCGATCCCCCCCCACTCCCCCACTCGATGAAGAGGCGAGGTTCGAGGCGCTGCAACAGCAGTTAAATCAGATGAAGGAGGAGTTCAACCAGTTACAACAGCAGAACGAGACTCTCAAAGAGCAGCTACTACGAGCTCACGCCGAACTTGAAAATGGTCACCGTCGATCACAACAAGCTATCGCAAAGGCGCATAAATTTGCGTTAGAGAAGTTTGCAACCGAGCTACTGCCAGTGGTCGATAGCCTAGAGATGGGCCTCAACGCCATGAGCGATGCCGAACAGAATGAAGTGGTCGCCAAACTGCATGAGGGGACTGAAATGACCCTCAAACTCTTTCTAGCTACCTTAGAAAAGTTTGACATTAAAGCCGTCGGTGAACCAGGAGAGAGCTTTAACCCCGACTACCACCAAGCCGTCTCCATGCAGCCATCGGCAGAGTATCCGGCCAATAGTATCGCCGTGGTCATGCAAAAGGGGTATCTGCTCAATGAGCGACTGATACGCCCGGCCATGGTGATGGTCAGCCAAGGTAGCGCCAGCTAAATAGCAGTTGAAACCTCAAGCAATGTCCCTATTTAGCGTGTAGTCATTACCCTCCCTGAGAGGGAGAAACCAAAAGATCTGGAGAATAGAGAGATGGGAAAAATTATCGGAATTGATTTGGGCACCACCAACTCCTGTGTGGCAGTCATGGAGGGGAAGAGTCCCCGTGTTATTGAAAATAGCGAAGGGACACGAACCACCCCCTCGATTATCGCTTACAGCAAAGATGATGATGAGGTACTAGTCGGCCAATCGGCCAAGCGCCAAGCGGTCACCAACCCCGAAAACACCCTGTTTGCGATTAAACGCCTCATTGGCCGCCGCTTTGAAGAGCCAGAAGTACAAAAAGATATCAAACTGGTTCCCTACAAAATCGTCAAAGCGGACAACGGTGACGCATGGGTCGAGGTGAAGGGCAAAAAGATGGCCGCCCCCGAAATTTCGGCCAAAGTGCTACAGAAGATGAAGAAGACCGCCGAAGATTATCTCGGCGAAACGGTCACCGAAGCGGTCATTACCGTACCGGCCTACTTCAACGACTCCCAGCGCCAAGCGACCAAAGATGCCGGCCGTATTGCCGGACTAGAGGTAAAACGAATTATTAACGAACCCACCGCTGCCGCGCTCGCCTTTGGGATGGATAAAAAGGGGGGGGATCGCAAAATCGCGGTCTATGATCTCGGTGGCGGGACTTTCGATATCTCCATTATCGAAATTACCGATATCGATGGCGAGCACCAATTTGAAGTCCTCGCCACCAACGGCGATACCTTCCTCGGCGGAGAGGATTTCGATATGCGCCTTATCGACTATATCGCCGATGAGTTCAAACGAGATCAAGGGGTCAACCTCCATAACGATCCCTTAGCCCTACAGCGGCTGAAAGAGGCGGCAGAGAAGGCCAAAATTGAGCTATCCTCTAGCACCCAGACCGAGGTCAATCTCCCCTATATCACCGCCGATGCCTCTGGCCCGAAACATCTGAATGTTAAAATTAATCGAGCTAAATTTGAGTCGCTAGTTGAGGATCTCATTAGCCGCTCAATCGAACCGTGTCGAGTAGCACTCAAAGATGCCGGCCTAAGTGCGAGCGACATTAACGATGTGATCCTAGTCGGTGGCCAGACTCGGATGCCTAAAGTTCAAGCCGAAGTGGAGCAGTTTTTCGGCAAAGAGCCTCGCCGTGATGTTAACCCCGATGAGGCGGTCGCCGTTGGAGCCGCGATTCAGGGCGGTGTCCTCGGCGGCGCAGTGAAAGATGTGCTACTGCTCGATGTCACCCCACTCTCGCTCGGTATTGAGACCATGGGCGGCGTGATGACCAAGCTGATTGAGAAGAATACTACCATTCCGACCAAAGCGAGCCAAATCTTCTCCACCGCCGATGATAACCAGCCGGCAGTGACCGTACATGTCTTACAGGGAGAACGGGAGATGGCCTCGGCCAATAAGTCACTCGGACGCTTCGATCTGACCGACATCCCCCCCGCACCGCGCGGTACGCCCCAAATTGAGGTCACTTTTGATATTGATGCTAACGGCATTCTCAATGTCTCGGCCAAAGATAAGGGTACCGGCAGAGAGCAGACTATCGTGATTAAGGCCTCCTCCGGCCTCTCCGATGAAGAGATTGACAAAATGGTCAAAGATGCCGAGCTCCATGCGGATGAAGATCGCAAATTCCAAGAGCTCGTCGGCATCCGCAATACCGCCGACTCGATGATTCACGCCACCCGCAGGTCGATGGAAGAGCTAGGTGAGAATGGTCTCAATGCGGCTGAAAAGTCGGCCATTGAATCAGCCATCAAGGAGCTCGAAGAGGCGCTCAAGAGCAACGACAAAGAGGCGATTGAGGCAAAAACCAAGGCATTAACCGATGCATCTGCTAAAATGGCTGAAAAACTCTACGCCCAAAAGGGAGCAGAGGGGGCTAGCGGCAGTACCGATAGTGCTAATTCCGGTACCCAAAAAGAGAAGGACGATGATGTTGTCGATGCCGAATTTGAAGAGATTGATGACAAAAAGTAGCTCCGCTAGGTACTAAACGGCTACACGACAGGCGCTACGGCGCCTGTCTTGCGCTGTAACTTAAAAATTAACGGATAGACAGATGTCGAAACGCGACTATTACGAAATATTGGGCGTTCAGAAAAACGCGACCGAGGCCGAACTGAAAAAGGCCTTTAAAAAATTGGCGATGAAGTACCATCCCGACCGCAACCCCGACAATAAAGAGGCTGAAGAGAAGTTTAAAGAGGCCAAAGAGGCGTATGATATCCTCTCTGATGCCCAAAAACGGGCCGCCTACGATCAGTTTGGTCATGCCGGTGTCGATCCCTCTATGGGAGGGGGGCGTAGCAGCAGCGGTTTTAGCGGTGGTAGCGGCAACTTTAACGATATTTTTGGCGATGTCTTTGGCGACATCTTTGGCGCGAGTGGCCGTGGGGGCGGCTCACGAGTCCATCGCGGCGCCGATCTGCGCTACAACCTAGAGCTGAGCTTGGAGGATGCGGTCAACGGTACCACCGTTAAGATTCGAGTACCGACACTACTTCAGTGCGAGGTCTGTCACGGTAGTGGCGCTAAAAAGGGAACCTCCCCCACCACCTGCCCCACCTGTCACGGCCAAGGTCAGGTACGGATGCAGCAGGGCTTCTTCTCACTCCAACAAGCCTGCCCTCGCTGCCACGGTAGCGGCAAAATTATTAGCGACCCTTGTGGCAACTGCCACGGTCAGGGTCGGGTTGAACAGCAAAAGACGCTCTCGGTCAAAGTCCCGGCTGGAGTCGATAAAGGTGATCGTATCCGCCTCTCCGGTGAAGGTGAAGCGGGAGATAACGGCGGTCCTGCCGGTGATCTCTATGTACAAATCTATGTCAAAAAACACCCAATTTTTGAGCGCGAGGGCAACGATCTCTATTGTGAGGTACCGATAAGCTTCGGGACCGCCTCCCTAGGTGGCGAAATGGATGTGCCGACCCTAAGCGGCAAGGTCAAGCTTAAAGTTCCGCCAGAGAGTCAGACTGGCAAGCTGTTTCGCCTCCGCGGTAAAGGGGTAAAATCGGTTCGAGGCAGCCAAGTGGGCGATCTGCTCTGCCGTATTGTCATAGAGACGCCGGTCAACCTGACCGAAGAGCAGCAGGAGCTACTGCGTCGCTTCGATGACTCACTTAAAGGGCGCAACAATGAGCATAGCCCTAAGGCCACCTCTTGGTTTGATAGCGTCAAAAACTTCTTTGAAGAGATGAAATTTTAGCCCTACCATGCCCGATAGCTCCCCTCAACGCAGAGCGGTAGCCCTCATCTCCGGAGGGCTCGATTCGATGCTAGCCGCCAAGGTGATTATGGCGCAAGGTATCCATGTCGAAGGGATAAACTTCTATACCGGTTTCTGTGTCGAGGGGCACACCCACGCCATTCGTAAACAGGCAACAGATCGCCCCAAACGCAATAACGCCCTCTGGAGCGCTGAACAGCTCGGAATAAAGCTCCACATTATCGATATTATCGAGCCCTACAAAGAGGTGCTCTTAAACCCCAAACATGGCTACGGTGCCCACCTAAATCCCTGCCTTGACTGCAAGGTGTTTATGGTCTCTAAGGCCTTGGAGTGGGCCAAAAAGCACCGCTTTGACTTCATAATTACCGGCGAGGTAATCGGCCAGCGACCGATGTCGCAACTCAAAGAGAAGCTCCCCATTATTGCCAGAGAGTCGGGTGCCGAGGATCGGCTCGTTCGGCCACTCTGTGCCCAAAATCTCCCCCCTACCCTACCGGAGCGAGAGGGGTGGCTAGATCGGGAGCGGCTCTACAACTTCTCGGGTCGTAGTCGTAAACCGCAGATCGCCCTAGCCAAAGCGTTTAACCTTAACGATTGGGCCGCCCCCGCCGGTGGCTGCTGCTTTCTTACCGATGCAACCTACTCGCGCAAACTGGCCGATCTATGGCAAGCTCGCGACAGTCGCCACTATGAGATGGACGATATCATGCTGCTCAAAGTGGGGCGTCATCTTCGCCCCGCTCCTCACTATAAACTGATTATCGGTCGCGAAGAGGGGGAGAATAACTTTCTTTGCGGCTATAAACGGCAGTTTATCTGGCTAAACGCCGTCTCCCATAAAGGCCCTCTCGCGCTCATTGATGGCGCACCGCAGCTAGATGATCTGACACTCGCCGCCCGCATCCTCGCCCGCTATGGTCAGGGACGCCATGCTGAACGGGTGACCGTCGACTATACGCTCCCTTCTGGCGAGTCGGGCTCACTACAGGTTTCACCATTAAAGAGTGATCAAATCCCTACCGACTGGATGCTATAGCGACTACCCGCTGCAAGAGGGTGGTTTTTAGCAGTGTCGAGTCATAAATTCTACAATTTTTTGACATCGTGCTATAATTTTTGGCGAAGAACAGCAATATTTCAAGGGGGATAGGCTCTATGTGGCACGGAACATCAATTACTAAGCGTTTTATATCAGCAACCTTACTGGTGGTCATCATCACAACGACACTGGTCTTAGGGTATATCTTCACCGATATGCGAGCCACCCTCAAAACGGCACAGCAGCGCGAAGTCACGGCGATTTTTGAGACGCTGGAGGCGATGCTAGCACAAGAGGGGCGTCTGGCCGAGTCGATGGCTGCTCTAGTTGCCACGATTCCCGATGTCCAACAGGCCTTTGCTAACGATAACCGCGAACGGCTAAAACAGCTCTTTGCGGCAGGATTTGAGCAGCTCAAAGCGGAGCATGGGGTACGCCAATTTCAGTTCCACACCCCTCCTGCCCTCTCCTATCTGCGGATTCACAAGCTGGAGAAGTTTGGGGATGATCTCTCCTCGTTCCGCCACACAGTCACCCAAACCAACCGCACCCAGACTCCGACCCGAGGGCTCGAAATTGGCGTTGCCGGCTTAGGTATGCGCGGTATCGTCCCGGTCTTTTACCAGCAGCAACATATCGGCTCGGTTGAGTTCGGCATGTCGTTCGGCCAACCCTTTTTCGATGCCGCCAAAAAGCAGTATGGCGTCGATATCGCCCTCTATCTCAACCGTAGCAGCGGCATGGAGCTATTTGCCACGACTGCCGATAATCTCCAAATTTTTAGCAAACAGATCTTGCAAGAGAGCATGGATGGTGACAACCACTTCAGTGTCACTAAACTCGATAACCAGCACCGAGCCATTTTGCTCCACTCGATTAGTGACTACTCCGGCAAGCCGATTGGGGTGATGCAGGTGGCGATGGATAACAGCTACTATGTTAACGAAATGTCAACCCTGCTGCTCAAGGTCACTCTGATGGGGGTGGCGATGACACTCCTTATCGCCATTGCGGTATTTTTGATTGCCAAAAGTATTATCAGCCCACTCAAGCGTGCCACACTAGCGCTAGAGTCTATCGCCCATGGTGATGGCGACCTAGATGTGCGACTCCTAGCCGAGGGGAGCTCGGAGATCATCCAGCTCGCCAACGCCTTTAACCAGTTTATCGACAAGATACGAAACCTGATCGTTCGGGTCAACACCACCGCGATTGAGCTATCACAGCGAGTCGATCAATTCTCCCACATGGCAGAACACACCAACAGCGGCGTGCGCCAGCAGCAGCTCGAACTGAGTCAGGTCGCCTCAGCGATCACCGAAATGGCCGCTACCGTGCATGAAGTCGCGCAAAACACCTCTCAAACTGCCCTCGCAGCGGAGGATGCGGATCGTAAATCGGGCGATACCCGCGCCATCGTCGCCTCCGCTATGGAGAGTATTAACCGCCTAGCGAGTGATGTCGGCAGCGCAGCCGAAAAGATTGGCCATGTCGAGGAGGATAGTCAGCGCATCGGGACAGTTCTCGATGTCATTCGCAATATTGCCGAACAGACCAACCTGTTAGCCCTCAACGCCGCCATCGAAGCAGCTCGCGCCGGCGAACAGGGACGGGGGTTTGCCGTCGTGGCCGATGAGGTACGCTCACTTGCGCAAAGAACTCAACAATCAACCCAAGAGATTCAGGAGATGATTGAGAGCCTGCAATCTGGGGTAGTCGAGACGGTCACCAAAATGAAGACCAGCGAAAAGATGGCTCATGAGAGTGTCGAGCAGACCGGCAGAGCCGGAGAGGCGTTAAACGATATTGCTACAGCCGTTGATACCATTACTACCATGAGCGCCCAGATCGCTACCGCCTCTGAAGAGCAGAGCGCAGTCACCGACGAAATTAACCGTAATATTGTCACTATCAACGATATCGCCACCCAGACCGCCGAAGATGCCGCCAATAGCTCCGAAACTAGCCAGCAGCTAGCTGCTCAGGCCGAACAGCTATTGACACTCCTCTCCAGCTTTAAGAGTGAACAGCTAGCCACCACCGAGCTCCACCGAGCTAAAGCCTCCCACCTCTCTTGGAAATCGAGAATGCGCGGCTTTCTTGATGGCAAGACCGCACTCACCTCAAAAGAGGCCTTCTCAGCCCAAGAGTGCCGCTTCGGCCGCTGGTACTACAATGAAGGGCTAGCGCGATTTGGCCATATTGAGACGATGCGCCAAATCGAAGCGCCCCACAAAGCACTACACGACAAAATTAAGGAGATTATCCGCCACAAGGAGCAGGGAAACAGCAGCGCTGCCGAGGCGGGCTATCAAGAGGTTATCTCCCTCTCTGACCAAGTGGTCAACCTTATCGACAAAGTCGAGCGCCAAGCGCTTTCGTAATTATTCTGCATCAGTGCTTGAATTCTACCCCAATAGCCGTACAATGCCCTCTTCAGGGGACGACATGGCTTCGACGCCGATTACAAAACCTGAGGTGCATGTCGAGGTGCAGTGACCTCGTTAATCACTCTGCAAAATCTATAGTTGCCAACGACGACAACTACGCACTCGCTGCTTAAACCCCAGTAGGGTGCCATCTGACTAGAGCCGTGTCTGTGCGTCTAGGTTTCAGGTGTCATATCTCACAGAATCGCGTGCGGGTCAGTCTGGTACCTAAGCGCTAAAACCTTACAGACTCGCTGCTAGTTTGCCCTGTGTGCCGGGTTGCTGTCAGTTAAAATAAAAGGTGCAATAAGCATGTAGAGCCGATGGCGGAGGATTGACGGACGCGGGTTCGATTCCCGCCGTCTCCACCACTTAGACAAAGATAGCCCCGTCCACTAACCGCGTTTGTCTGCCTGATCGCACGGCCCCTACTTAGCGACCGACGGGTCACAGGATGTATCGGAGTGCGACTTGGCAAAACCAGCAAAAGGAGAGGCGCTTGCGGTTATTCAATTGTAGCCACTGCGGTCATCGATTGTACTTTGAAAATGTCGTTTGTGAACGCTGCGATGCGACTCTCGGCTTTTCGCCCGACCGGCTTCATCTGATGTCGCTAGATACGCTAGGTGAAGGGCAATGGCGACCTCACGGGGAGGCCTTGGAATATCGTATGTGTGCCAATTATGCGCAACACGCGGTGTGTAACTGGATGGTGCCGGCTACAGACGGGCAGAAGTTCTGTACCGCCTGCCGACTCAACAAGACAATTCCCGATTTGAGTGTCGAGGGTAATCTTGACTTGTGGCGCACACTTGAAACAGAGAAACGCAGATTGGTCTATTCGCTGTTGCGACTAGGACTACCTGTTGTGTCTGATGAAGTCGAACCACATGGACTGTCCTTTAATTTTCTTGCAGATAGCGATTCTGCTTTCAGTGAGCGCGGAAGGGTGTTCACCGGCCACGACCAGGGCTTGATTACCATCAACATCAAAGAAGCCGATCCTGCCGAGCGCGAACACATGCGCGAAGAGATGGCCGAACCCTACCGGACTCTGCTCGGTCATTTTCGCCACGAGTCAGGGCATTATTACTGGGATCGCCTGATTCGCGACACACAGCATCTTAACGAATGTCGCCAGCTTTTTGGTGACGATACTCTCGACTATGGCGGCGCCCTTGAGCAGCACTACCAACAGGGAGCGCCATCGAACTGGCAGGAGAACTATATCAGCAGCTACGCCACCATGCACCCGTGGGAGGACTGGGCTGAAACTTGGGCTCACTACCTGCACATGGTCGATACCCTAGAGACCGCTTGGCAGTTCGGCATCGGCATCCTTCCTAAAACCGGTGATGATGCCACGGCAGTCGTGCGCCATGATTTCGATCCCTACCGTGCCGAGATGATCGATATCCTTATTGACCACTGGCTGCCCCTAACCTTTGCCCTTAATAGCCTTAATCGCAGCATGGGGCATGAGCATGCCTATCCGTTCGTTATCTCACCTGGCATTACCAAAAAACTCGGCTTCGTCCATCGCGTTGTATGTAGTTTTTCGAGAAACTGGACAGGCCCATAACCGATTGAGAGGGGGGAAAACGGTAAAATAGCGGAGGGGCAGTCCTTATTGTTTTTGTTTTAAGTAATTGATAATTAATATTTAATTTTTGAAAATATTGGCTTAATCTATTTTTACCCATTAATCTACCCATGATAATTTTAGATTTAGATAAAATTACCGTTTTGACAGCAGATCGTTACCAAGCAGCAGCTAGCCGGTCGCTGTCAGTGTGGCGACTACCGCTATTGCTCAAATTGTGTGACGATAAAACAGGCATGATCGCTGCAGCTTTATGTGTATATCCGGGACTCCGCACGACATCATCCACTTCCAGAATATAACTTGGAATAGCGCTCACCCAACATGTTTACCAGAGCGATATGATACTCATTCAGATTCAGCACAAGCTCCTGCGTTTCCGCAATAACAAGCAATGTAATACCCGAAAAATATTGGAAAACCCAGCGTGCAGAAGGATTGTTGATGAGTTTACCTTTTTGGTTGGGGAAGGTTTCGTCGCAGGCCGCCAGTCGTTCCCGAATACGATGTTCCAAAGCGGCGTACACCATCAGACTCAGAGTCATGACCATCATCAGCGCCATGATGCGCTTAGGTGACTCAAGGAACAGTGTCGATGCCATAAACATTGGGTCTTTAAGAAAGCGGAAGCCGCGTTCGACTTTTTGCTGGTCTTTGTAGGCCGCAATGAGTTCTTCATGCGGTAAGGCTTGATCGTCGAGCTGATTACTGGCGAGGATAAAACAACTTTTGCGTTGCAAGCGACGGGTGCGTTCTTGAAGATCTACAGCCATCGCACCCTCAATGCGATAATCGAAATAGTCGGGTTGCCGCCCTTGTGCGGGTCGGCCTTTACCCTTAAAGCGCGGGATAGCGTTGATCTCCACCTCACTGAGAGTATTCAGCTTCAGCGTCGTTTCAAATTGAGTCAACGCTTGGCGGGCATCAGCGTCGCAGGCAAAATTTTGCTTGCATAGCTTGGTAAATGCCCTCAACTCAGCCAGACTTTGTTTGCCACACTGTTTATTGATAGTTTTCTGAGCACGCTGGTAGGCTTCTGGTGAAAACACAACGACCCAACGCTGCCTAACCTCGCCATAGTTGACCCCCAGCGCGCGGAAGGCGGGTTGTTCCGGAGTGTGTATCCATTCAGGAGCCGTCATATCGATGATCTCGCGTGCCAAATTCAGCGTTTCCGGTACCCGACTAATCCACAGCAGGTGATTCATCGAACTGAGTGTATCGGCTGTATACAACGCACTGTCGGCAACCAGGTATTCGATACTGAAATCGCTATCCATCTGTTCGGTGAAATCGGTCACCATCTCACGAAAGCTCTCTTTATCGCTATTATTACCATTCAGCGTCTGCATCAGTAATGGGATTCCGGCTTGACGCTCACAAATCAGTTGCAGTACCACCTGGTTCAGGTCGGGCGGTGATCACGACTGTAGCCTTTGGTGAGCTGAATGACACCCTCTTCCGGCTCTTCATCACTGTTGTACCGACCATCAACATGAAAACTGGTCGAGTCCAGATGTCCAAAACGGCACGACAATCCCAACCTGTGCACCGCTTGTGATGCGAGCTGTGGGTAGAGCACTGAAGGATCGTAGTTCCATATCGCATCCAAAGCGCGCCCCAATACATCGTCATTCAGATGCGCTGATTCAATATTTGGGCCAATGAGGCGTTCCACGGGTTTATTGCTGAAGAACTGCTCTGTCAGATACAGCGCGCGATTGGCAAAGCCCAAACCATTTAAAACCATGGCTTTAACTGCCTGGCCAATCGAGACGACACGTTTTTTCCCGTCTTGAAGTATCAATGCATCGATGAGACTGCCGATCCCCAGCTCATCGTACATGCCTGCAACCAAACCCAGATGATCCAGGTTTTCGCTACGGTAATATTGAGGGGATTCCATTGAACCCGTGCTGATGTGTGATGCCATGTGAGTCTCACCTAACGCTGAAAATAACTAGATCTGGGGAAATAGTTCCTGATGCTCAAGGTGTGCGGAGTGTCGGGTTTTTGAATAGGTTTGGTGATATAATTGCTCCCGACTGAATCAGTATATTTGCTGGCAGCTCTCTCGGGGGGTGTCGGTTTTTTCATTTCAGCCCCTCCTCAATACGATCAAACCAGTCCAGGATATCGACTACTCGAAAAGCCTTTGTCTGAGTGGATAGCTTAACCAGTGGCGGCAGCTCGCCCCGTTTAATTTTGCGCCAAACGGTAGAGCGGCTGAGAGTGGATAGTTTGCAGAATTGGCCAATCCTAACGAATTGCTGGCCATGCAGTTTCTCTTTGAGGGTGGGATAGTTCCCCGTACGCAATAGCTGCTTTAGCTATTTCGATTAGAGTTTGGCGCATCTGCCTGAAAGCAGACGGCAAAACCGGTTCCTGTGTCATAACGCCTCCCAAAGCGCTAATCCCCTGCAAAAAAGGCACCACAGCAGCAGAGCAGGGAATACTCTGTTTTCGGGAGCTAACCTAGCTGTGGTGGTTTAATCGTTAATTGATGCCTAAATGCTTTTTGATGTGTTTAACCAGCATTTCATCAATGTCAGGGTGTCTTGGTACGGGTTGGCGCTGGCCTGTTGCCGGGTTAATATAAATGTCATGGCGCGAACCATGCCGCAACAGATAACAGCCTTGCCGCTCCAATAGCTGTATAAACTTTTTCCGCTTCATATTGCGATCTGTTTGGTTTGGTACTCTTCTGGCACATCATCCAGCGCCATGAGCAGATAAGCCTCTTTCAGATTCTCTTCCAGCTCTTCGAGTGACTCCCCCTGCGTCATTATCTCCGGGTGTTCCAATAACTTGCCAAGATAGAATTTATCCGATTTCCAGTAGATCATATTCATATTTGCCATGCGATTACCCCTGTTGCTCTGCGGTTATGTGGTTTTGCTCAAACGGAACTATTACGCCCTCATGGTGTGGCGTTTCAATGTAACGGTGCCAGTCGGCCATCCAATCTCTGAAGGTAGAGCGGAAACCATGCGCCGTTATCTGGCCACCATAGCCCATGCGCTTTAATAGAGTGAGCATCGCCATATTACTGATCGGTTTGCCGACTCGCTGTCCGGGGAACAGGTACTCGCTTTGCCGCTCCTGCTCTTGGCGCTCATACTCCCGCTGCTGTCTGGCCTGTTGCCGTGCCTCAATCGGGTCGATTCCCTCTTTTATTTGCTGGCGGTAGAGTTTTACTTGCTCCCTCGCTTGTGCCATTTCGACATCGTGAATTGAACCAAGCCCCATTTCGCGGCTACGGCCATTGAAGCGAAAACGGAAAACCCAGCTCTTTGAGCCGGTGGCGGATACCTGCAGATAGAGTCCACGACCATCGGCATAATAGCCGCGCTTGGTGGTTTTTTTGACAAATAGCGCAGTAAGCCCTTTGTTCTTTCTCGCGCTTCTGATCTGATTTTTTGGCTTTTCGGTGGTTTCTGTCTCTGTACCCATATTAACGGCCCCGCTCTCTACCCACTAACCTACCCATGATAATTAATGGTAATTGATGCGCTTGTGTGGTGTCAATTGAAGCAGGTGGAAACGGGTAAATGCTGCTGTGGCGGGCTTTTTGGGCTTTTTTGAGACAATTTGAGAGGGGAAAAAACGGTAAAATGGCGGAGAGGCAGGGATTCGAACCCTGGGTGCCTTTCGACACAACGGTTTTCAAGACCGCCGCTTTCGACCGCTCAGCCACCTCTCCTTAATGAGGGGCGAATCGTACCATAGGCGACCGGTTGCATCAATACAAAAATCGGCCCCACCCGCGCTTGCGCTAGCGCAGCGGCCGTGATTGGGTAATGAGCCAGCCGCCGATAACAACCGGCACCATACCGGCGAGCTGTTTTCCGGTGGGAGGCTCGTTAAACAGCAGCCAGACTAAAAATAGCGTTAATACCGGCACCCAGGCGGTCATGGCGCTCGCCTTGGTAATTGAGATAGCGCTAATCGCCTCAATCCAGAAAATTTTAGCCACTCCCATCATCAACACACCGTTAATCACTAACCACGGCAGAGCACTAACCACCGCCTCGCGCTCTGGCCACGGTTCGAGCCAGAGCATTAACAGCAGCAGCACCGGTAGCGCCATGAGTGATCGAAAGGCTAGGATCAGCTCTGCGGATAGATAGCACCGCGCCCGTTTTTGATAGAGATTTGCCCACGGCGCGATGGCCGCCGCTAACAGAATCAGTCCATCGCCAATGACGATCTCCCAGTCGGTAGGCACTAAAATCACCAGCGCCCCCACAGCCATCAATAGCGCCCCGAGAAGATGGTGCTTAGGGATCGGCTCCCCTCCGGCCAAGTTAAAGTAGATAAAGGCGAAAAAGAGCTGGCAGAAGATTAACACCGCCGCATGGGTGGCACTAGTGGTAGTCAGGCCGATAAAGATGAGGCTAAACATGAGCGTAATCAGCGCTGAAGCGATGAGTAGCGGTGGCACTCCAGCACGAACTAGCACCATGTTGCCGCGCCAAAAGCCAAAGAGCAGTAGAAAGAGAGTGGCAAAGAGTAGCGTTAGCGCATAGCTGCTAATCGGTGGTAGGTAGGTCAGTATGATTAGCGTCAGCAGCGGAAAAGCGCTGTCGAGCACCACGGTAGCGACCATCAATAGCTCCCCTCGCCGCTCGCTCATAGCGTAGTCGTCGTTACGCCTGTGTCGTTCTCATCGCCCTCACCCGTCCGGCCTGAATGCAGGTAATGGCAACGGTATTAATAATATCGGCCACACTACAGCCGCGACTGAGATCGTTCACCGGCCGCTTTAACCCCTGCAAAATGGGGCCAATAGCGATAGCACCGGCAGAGCGCTGTACCGCTTTATAGGTATTGTTACCGGTATTGAGATCGGGAAAGATAAAGACCGTCGCCCGCCCCGCCACCTGACTATGCGGCAGTTTTGAGGCTGCCACCGCCTCATCTACCGCCGCATCGTACTGAATCGGCCCCTCTACCGCTAGCTGGGGTTGCCGCTGCCGGACTAGTGCGGTGGCTTGGCGTACCGTTTCGACATCCGAGCCTTTACCCGAATCGCCACTAGAGTAAGAGAGCAGCGCCACTTTCGGCTCGATCCCAAACTGCGCCGCCGTGGCGGCTGAGGCGATGGCGATATCGGCTAGCTGTTCGGCATTGGGGTTGGGATTGACCGCGCAGTCGCCATAGACCAGCACCCGATCTTGCAGACACATAAAAAAGATGCTGGAGATAATCGAGCGCCCCACCTCGGTCTTTATAATCTGAAACGCCGGCCTTACCGTCTGTTGCGTGGTGTGAGCCGCCCCAGAGACCATCCCATCCACCGCCCCACTCATCACCATCATGGTGCCAAAGTAGTTGAGATCGGCCATCGTATCGCGAGCACTCTGTAACGACACCACCTTTCCCTGACGCCACTGAAAAAATTGCGCCGCATAGTGCTCTCGATCTACCGAACTGGCCGGTTCGACAATCTGCTCAGGCGCGAGTTGCAGCCCTAATCTGGCAATTTTATCTCGAATGGTCGCCTCATGACCTAAGAGCGTAATACGACAGATATCGCGCAGCAGCAGAATCTCCGCCGCCCGTAAAATCCGCTCATCCGCCCCCTCAGGTAGGACAATATGGGCCTTGGCCGCCCTTGCTTGGCGCATCAGCTCATACTCAAACATCAGCGGGGTCATGCGTGGCAGCGCTTGACGACAGAGTAGCTGCTGTAGCCATTGGCGGTCGATGCTCTCTTCGATTAAGCCAATGGCTAGGGCAATTTTACGGCTATTATCTGCCGTCAATCCCGGCTCAACTGCTCTCACCTGCACCACGGTATCGTAGGTATCGCTAGCGACCGTTAAGATCGGCAGTGAGGTGTGACGCTGCCCCTCAATGAGCGCCATAATCGCCCGATCAGGAGTGAGATTGCCACTTAACAGCAGGCCGGCTAGGTGGGGATAGCGATTCGACTCATGCGCTAGCAGCGTCCCGAGAATAATATCGGCCCGATCGCCTGGGGTAATCACCAAATCACCATCTTCTAAATGGCCAACAAAGTTAGTTAGCTCCATCGCCGCCACTTTAAAGCCGCTAATATCGCGCTGGCGATCGGCCTCACTACCGTGGAGCCAGCGACTCTGTAGCGAGGTCGCGACCTCGCCGACAGTCGGCAGTGTCAATAGCGGCTCATCTCGAAGCAGATAGACCGGATAGTCGCTCAACGCTATTTTGAGCTGCTGCTGCAGCGTCGTCATCTGCTCAGGGGCAACTCGATTAACTATCGCGGCCACCACTTCAGCGCCGTGGTGGTGCAGTGCCTCGCGCTGAATCTGAACTAGCTCCACGCACTCGCTGTTAGAGCAAAGGTAGCCGTTAATAAGCACACAGATAGAGCTGCTTAGGTTATTGGCTATTTCGACACTCATCGCCACATCGTGCGCCGGCAGATCTCGCTGTAGTTGCGGGCCGATAATTAAAAAGGTGTTAGCCTGCTGCTCGATCTCTTTATAACGGGAGTGGATCTGTTTTAGCAGCCGCTCCGACTCGCCGGCGGCAATCCAGTTTCGAGCCTGAGTTAAATCGCAGCCAACCGCCTGCGAGGGTGAGTAGTTAAAGGGGTAGCGCTGCCACAACAGCTCCAGCAGCGGGTGGTGGTCAACCGCATAGTGGGTGACCGGAATAAAGAGCCCCGGCTGTAGCCCCATACCGACTAGCTGCTCCATGAGCCCGAGTGCCACTACCGACAGACCGCTGCCGCCACTACTACTATGAAGATAGAGATTATGAGCCATCGTTTACTCCGCCGTAGGGTTCTGTTCGAGCTGCTGCTGGCTTAAACGAGCCATCTGCAGCGCCTCATCGGTCGGGACGACGAAGAGACCAACACGACTATGGGGGGGGTGAATTGCGTCAATCTGCCCCGGCCTTACCGCACGGTTCTGATCGCTATCGAGCACAATACCGAGCGACTCTAACCCCTCGCAACAACCAGAGCGCACCACGGCGCTATGCTCGCCGATACCGCCGGTAAAGATAATGGCATCCACCCCTCCCATCACCGCCCAGTAGCTGCCGACAACCTTTTTGACTCGATAGCAAAAGAGTGCTAACGCTAGGCTAGCCGCCTCATCGCCATCAGTCGCCGTTGCTGCCGCCACCACCTCTCGCATATCGCTCAGACCACAGATCCCCTTTAGCCCCCCGAGGTGGTTCAAATGGCTTGAAATCTGTTCTGAACTGAAGCCCTGCTGCTGTAGATAGAGCACCACTCCCGGATCCAGCTCCCCACAGCGACTCCCCATCACCAAACCATCGGTGGGGGTGAAGCCCATCGTGGTGTCGATACTCTGCCCATCTCTCACCGCACACCCACTCGCCCCGTTACCTAAATGGAGCGAAATCAGCCGCAACTGCTGTCGGGGGCGCTGTAGATAATCGGCCAGCGCCGCCGTCACATAGTCGTGTGATAGGCCATGAAAACCGTAGCGTCGTAGCTGATACTGTTCGACTAGCTGGCGATCGAGCGCCCAAGTTCTGGCCACCTCAGGGAGCTGGTGGTGAAAGGCGGTATCAAAACAGGCGACCTGAGGCACCTGACCAAAAAAGGCTAACATCGCCTCAATTCCCTGTACATTAGGCGGATTGTGGAGCGGGGCGAGCTGACTCACCTCGCTAATCGCCTGAAGCACCGATGGGGTAATCAGCGTGGCGCGATAGAAACAATTACCGCCATGCACGACCCGATGGGCAATTAGATCGGGAGGGCGTGCCGCCGTTAGCCACCGCTGCTGCTCTAGCTCTGCTAAGAGCAGTGTCAGGGCTGCGGCGTGGTCGGTCGCCCGCACGCGCCGAGTGATCGGGGTCGAGTTGAGATGAAGGCTTAGTTCGCTCTTGTGGCTGCCGATGCGCTCAATGGCACCCTCAACCAGTCGCTGCTCCTGCGCCATCTCAAACAGGGTAAATTTAATCGATGAACTGCCACAGTTAATGACAAATATCTGCATCGTCTGCTCCTGCTGTAACTGAACTGCTATGCCGCTGTCATAAAATGATCACGCACCCGTTTTACAATGGTGCCCCTCTACTCTTCTTCATGGAAGCGCTGCTATATATACCACGACTATGTTAAATGCGAGTGTCACGGGGCGATTGCTCCCGAGCAGGCCTCTCGCCTCCCCCCACTATGCGATATAGAGATGGTAACAATACTCAAGCTGCTAATGGTTATCCTCGGCACCTTTTTAGTCTCGTTAGGGGTCGTGATATTCTGGCTGCCGATCCCCTTAGGGTTGCCGCTAATTATGGCCGGATTACCGCTGCTGCTAAAATACTCCCCCACAGCAAGGCGCTATATCTTACGCTGTAGCCGCCGCTTCCCTATCCTCTACCGTCAGCTACGAAAGATCAGGCCGGTTAGAGCCTCCCCTCCCTATTAACCCCCCTTTTTTTAGCCATTAACCAAGGAACTAAGCATGTTTTTAAATCACAAAACCAAACTCGTCTGCACCATCGGCCCAGCATCCGACAATCCGGCTAAATTAGCCGCGATGTTACGGGCCGGCATGAGTGTGGCACGGCTGAACTTCTCCCACGGTAGCTTTGAGAGCCACCGCGAGACCATCACCCGACTGCGGCAGGCCTCTAGTGAGACCGGCATCAGACTGGCGATTATGGCCGATCTCCCTGGCCCGAAGATGCGTATCGGCGAGATTGTTAACGAACCGGTCGAGCTCACTATCGGCCAGCGCTTTACCCTCACCACTCGCGATGAGCCGGGCGATGCCTATCGCGCCTCAGTCTCATTTAGCAGCCTGCCCCGAGTGGTTAAGCCGGGGGATAAACTATTTTTAAATGATGGCTTAATCTCCTTAAAGGTGGTCGAATGCCGCGAAGAGGAGGTCGAGTGCGAGGTTCGCGCCGGCGGTGAGCTCTCCTCCCGCAAGGGGCTCAATCTCCCCGGTATCGATCTCGGTATGCTCGCCTTCACCCCAGAAGATCGCGCCTGTCTTGAGTTTGCCTTAGAGATGAAGCTTGATGCCGTTAGCCAATCGTTTGTCGCCTCAGAGTTAGATATTTTAGCCATGCGTCAGGTCATCGATCTACGACCGGATGGCCATCAGCCCTTTATTATCGCCAAAATAGAGCGGGCGAACGCACTTGATAACCTAGATGCCATTTTAGAGGTGACCGATGGACTCATGGTCGCCCGTGGCGATTTAGGGGTCGAAATTCCGATCTCGACGATGCCGGTAGTACAGAAACAGATTATGAAGCAGGCGCGACAGCTCGGTAAACCGGTGATTACCGCCACCCAAATGCTAGAGTCGATGACCTACCACCGCCGCCCCACCCGCGCCGAGGCGACCGATGTGGCCAACGCGATTATGGATGGCACCGATGCGGTGATGCTCTCGGGCGAATCGGCGGTCGGTCGCTATCCGATCGAGGCGATAGAGATGTTAGCCGAAATTGCCGCCTCAACCGAGCCCTATCGCGATAACAATAGCCCTAAGGTGATCGAAAAACCGAAAAAGGGCAAAAAACAGCTCCAAGTGGAGGATCTGATCGCCAGCAGCGTTTACGAAGCGGTAAAGCGGGTACAATCGACCGTGGTCGTCGTCCCCACCCGCAGCGGCAATATGGCTCGCCATGTCACCCGTTACCGCCTGCCGGCCTGGATCGTCGCCCTAACCACACAAAAAACCACTGCCCAGTCGCTACAGTTCTCCTACGGGGTCTGGCCGATAGAGGTGGAACAGGATCGACACGACTGGAGCCAATATGTACGCCAGTGGGCGGCTGAGAACGGCCTCCTCGACGACTATATCGTGCTCACACAAGGCCCCTCTCCAGAGAACCCCAGCGGCAACCAGCGTATGGAGTTGATCGATTTGAAGGTGTAGCCCCCTGTTAATGGCTCCTACCGTAATCGCCGCAACAACAGATAGGTCGCCCCCAACCCTCCATGCAGACTCTGCGCCGAACAGAAGGCCAGCACCTCCGCACTCTGCTGGAGCCAGTAGTTCACCTTGCGTTTTAAGATCGGCGCCTGCTGCTGCGAGCGGTTGCCTCGGCCATGAATAATAAGCACCACCTTCATTCCCCGCTGCTGAGCGCTATGGATGAAGGTGGTTAATAGCTGGCGCGACTCCTTCACCGTGCAACCGTGGAGATCGAGTCGCGCCTCCAGCGCAAACTGCCCCCGTTTCAGACGCTGAAAGAGGCGTTGATCGATACCGTTACGACAGAAAGCGAGCTGCTCCGGCGATTCGAGCTCCTGGTGGGTTAACTCATCTGAAAAGAGGTGATCTAGCCACTGCGAGTTGGAGACCCCCACCTGTCGGCGCTGTTTTGTCTTCGTAACCGCTGGCGGTTGGGGGGGTAAGCGGTTACCATCACCCACCAATTTAACTTGGCCGATACTCTGCCGAAATAGCTGGCTATCGGCCTCGGTGACCTCTTTAGAAGGTGCCACCCTCGCCTAGCCGAGAGCGAGCTGCTTAAAGGGGGGGATAAGCAGCATCTTCACCACCTCCAACAGTAGAATCACCGCAAGAGGGGAGAGATCGATACCGGAGATTGGCGGGATCCGTCGTCTGGCCGGCCCTAATAGCGGCTCAGTCAGCGAGTAGAGTAGTGAGCTTATCGGATTGTAGTGGGGGGCTGGATTGACCCAACTCATAATCGCCTGAATGATAATCGCAAACACAAAAATCGTCAAAATAGTGCTTATAAGCTCTGCCACAGACCAGAAGATCACAAAGCCCAGCGTTGGGCTCTGGCCACTTAACACCACCAACAGTAGCGTTGAGACCCCCTGTAGCAGCAGCATCAGCACGATTGAGGCGCTATCGATCCCCTGCCAGCCGGGAATAAAGCGCCGCAGCGGAATCAGTAGCGGCGAGGTCAACTTCACGATAAACTGCGAAATCGGGTTGTAAAAATCGGCGCGAGTGAGCTGAAGCAAAAACCGCACCACTACCAACATAAGGTAGAGGCTAAAGAGGGTCGTTATTAAAAACGAGAGCGGGTTAAGCAGGTAGTGGCTATCGATCATATTAGCGCCCTCCTAGCTCCTGAGCTAACGCCTCGGCCCGATCTCGCGCCGCTGTCACGGCTGCCGCAAGCGTCGCCCCTAGCTCCTGCTGCTGTAACACCTGTAGCGCCCGCTCGGTCGTCCCTCCCGGCGAAGTGACTCTCTGGCGCAATATGTCGCAACCCTCCTCGCTCTCTAGCGCCATTTTTGAGGCTCCAAAGGCGGTCTGTAGCGCTAACAGGCGGGCCACTTTAGGCGCTAGCCCCAACGCTTCGGCACTCTTTTGCAGCAGTTCGATAATATAGAAGAAGTAGGCCGGCCCGCTCCCTGAGAGAGCGGTCACAATATCGAGCTGCTGCTCCTGCTCCAGCCACAGCGTTAACCCTACCGCCCGCAGTACCGATTCAGCACTCTCTCGCTGCGTCTCACTGACCAAGCGGTTGGCCACTAGCGCCGTCGCCCCCGTCTGGATAAGCGCCGGCGTATTGGGCATCGAGCGCACCAGCGCCCGCTCTCCCCCTAGCCAACGCTCAATATCGGCCATGCGTACCCCAGCGGCAATCGAAACAAACAGCGGCTGCGCCGTTAACTCCTCAGCCAGCGCCTTGCACACCTCACGCATCAGCTGCGGCTTAACGGCCAGCACCACCACCTCACACTGGTTGGCTAGCTCCAGATTGTTATCGGTGGTATGAACACCAAAACGGCGGGTTATCTCCGCTCGGCGAGCGCTATCTGGCTCCGCCACCAACAGTCGTTCTGCCACCATCCCATCAGCAATCAGCCCACCTATCAGGCTGATGGCCATATTTCCGCCACCAATAAAGCCAATGGTTTCGTTATTCATAACTGCTCCTACTCTCTATCATGTCTCAACCACTCTCCACAATGTACCAAATTGCCTCTGTGACGGCTACTATTGCAACCGGAACACTAGACTTAGCTCAACCGTGAGTGGTGAGAGTAGCTCAACGCCTGCCAGTGCTAGCGGCGAAGCACCACTCACCGCCGCTCGGGCGGCTCGCTGTAGTAGCTGTTCGCCCTCAATCGCCACCAGCGTCAGTTCACCGTGGCGATCAATGGCGAGCGTTAACACCACCTCCCCTTCAAGACCACGACGACGCGCCTTGAGCGGATAGCGTTTATGCGCCTCTAACTGCTGCGCTAAGAGCTGCAGCACTCGCGTTGACCCCTCCTCACGGGGCAGCGGCGCAACAGCGCTCGCCTCCGCCTTTTGCGGGGGAGGGAGGCTTCTCCTATCAGATTCAGGTTCAGGTTCAGGTTCAGGTTCAGATTCAGGTTCAGGTTCAGGTTCAGGTTCAGGTTCAGGTTCAGGTTCAGGCTCAGGCTCAGGCTCAGGCGCGGCCACCTCAGTCGCAGTCGGAGCGAGCCTTGCCGTCCCGCTAGGGGCGGGAGGGGGCGATGGCGCAACTTGCTCCACTTTGACAGCGCTCGCTAAGGGAGGAGGAGCAACCAGTCTCATCTGCAGCGGCATCGCAACCGGCAGGGGCTGCGGCAACTGCGGTGTCGATAGCGGCAGCAGCAGCAACCCGCCATGCAGCGCCAGTGCCGCCAGCAGCGCTAGCCAGCGACCCACCCTAGCGAGTCGGCCGAGCTAATTAGCTAGCTGTTAGCCGCCTCCTGATTAGCCTGTTTCTCGGCAATTTGACGCCGCACATCCTCCATATCGAGCGCTTTCGCTTGGGTCAGAAGCTGTTCAAACTGCCCCCCCATCATCGCCCCAGGCTGGGCGAAGATCACGATCTGCTCTCTAAAAATCATTAAAGTCGGTATGGAGCGAACCCGAAAGTGGCTCGCTAGCGCCTGCTCCTCTTCGGTATTGACTTTGGCAAAGATCAGGTCGGGATTTTTTTCTGATACCTCCTCATAGACCGGTCCAAACTGCTTGCAAGGGCCGCACCACGGTGCCCAAAAATCGACAATCACAAAGTCGTTGCTGCTAATCGTGGTATCAAAATTATCCTGATTGAGTTCGATAGTTGCCATAGTTACCTCATAAAATAGAGTGGAGAGTGGGGCCACTATAACAAATCTGCTCTAAGCTTTAAACCGTAGTAGCGCTCGCCGCGCTTTTTTATCGGGACGACCCGCCGGAGACGGTGCCGACTCTGCTTGTAATTTTCGTAGCTGTAACTGCTCAAGACGCTGCCGCTTTACCGTCTCATCTTCACGGTAGAGCTGCTGCGCCTCGCTCGCCGGCCCCCGCCGCTCACTTAAGCCGATGACGGTGAGCCGAAAGAGGAGGGTTCCCTTTTTAATCTCAATCACATCGCCGATCCTAATCGCCTTGGCTGGCTTAACTCGCTGACCGTTGATCTGAATATGGCCACCGCTCACCGCCTCGGTGGCTAATTTGCGTTGTTTGTAAAATCGCGCCGCCCAGAGCCAGCGATCAATGCGTATCGCTCCACTCTCTGTCATAGCCGTGCGACTATCTGCTCGCCTCGGGGGGAGCAGGGCGTTAATCGTGCCCGGCGGCCACGGCCATGGTAGTGCAGCTCTAGCTGTAGATCGGCCGCCGGTGTCCACCCCTCCCCCTGCTCGGGCCACTCGATAAAGAGCAGTGCCTCCGGTTCGCTCAAATAGTCACGAATACCGAGATACTCTAACTCCTCCCCCGCCCCTAAACGGTAGAGATCGAAGTGATAGAGTGAACGGTGTGGCAACGAGTAGGGTTCGACGAGCGTATAGGTTGGGCTTTTAACGGCCTCCCTAAACCCAAGCGCCCGCAACGCCCCTCTAACTAGCGTTGTTTTGCCGCTACCTAGTTCGCCTAGTAGCCACACCACCGCTGGCGCAGTGCCGATGGCGTCGATTAGCGCACCGCCTAGCGCCTCGGTCGCATGAGTGTCGATTAGATCTTCTATCTGCATTGTTTAAGATTTATCGAACTGGTGCGTCAGTGTCGTCAAAAACTCATCGGCTAACATCGGCCGATAGAAGTAGAACCCCTGAATCGCATCACACTGAAGTACACAGAGCTCTAACCACTGGGTTTTGGTCTCAACCCCTTCGGCGATGAGCGATTTATTGAGTGCCTTACCCATTTTGATAATGGCGCTGGTGACTAATCGGGCGTCGTGCTGCTTATCGATGCCGTCGATAAAGTCACGATCTATTTTAATGGTCGAAATCGGCAGTTTTAATAGCTGTAGTAGCGAGGAGTAGCCGGTACCAAAGTCATCGACCGCGATATCCATCCCCAGTCGATTCAGGCCACGCAGCACCGCCAGATTTTTCTCTACATCACTAAAGAGTGAGGTTTCGGTCAGCTCTAGCAGAATCGATCGCGGCGAGGCGCCCGTTTCACGCAAAATTTGGGCGAACTCCGTCACAATTTCATCGCAATTTAGCTGTACTTTAGAGAGGTTGACTGACAGATAGGGCGCCTGTTCGCCAAACTGCTGCTGCAGCCGCGCCTGCATCTGGCACACCCGTTCAAAGACCCACCGCCCAATGCTGATAATTAATTGGCTCTCCTCCGCTAGGGGAATAAATTGCGCCGGAGAGACGCTGCCCCCAGGGGGGTACCAGCGCAGCAGCGCTTCAGCCCCCTTAATCTCGCCCGTTTCGGCCACCACTATCGGCTGATAGGCGAGCTCAAACTCATTCCGCTCCACCGCCCGTCGCAGGCCATTAATCATCTCTAGCCTTGAACGGGCTCTATCGGTCAGATCTTCGCTGAAAAGAGACCACGCATCGCGCCCCTGCTCTTTACTGTAGTACATCGCCGCATCGGCATTTCGTAGCAACTCATCGGCGCTAAATTGCCCCCCCGTTCCCAGTGCGACACCAACACTGGCGGTACAGATCAGCTCCTGTCCACCCAAACTAAACGGAAAGCGCATCGCACGAATCACCTGCTCCGCTAGCGCCTCTAGCACGCTCAAATGGGTGATATTTTCACACAGCACGACAAACTCATCGCCCCCAAGACGGGCAACGATATCGCCAGCGCGTACCTGTTCGAGCAGGATATTGGCCACCCGTATCAGTAGTTGATCGCCTGCATCATGGCCATAGGTATCGTTGACTAACTTAAACTGGTCTAGATCGATAAATAGCACGCCAACCTGATGGCCACTCGTCTCTGTCCGATCTAACGCCGACTGCATTCGCGTCTTAATCAGCGACCGATTGGCCAGACGAGTGAGAGGATCGTGCGTGGCTCGCCACAGCAGCACCTCCTCCGCCCTCTTTTTGGCGCTAATATCCTGCATACTCGCTACCATGACCCAGCGGCCACTGTTACGAAACTTGCTGATAGAGGCTTGGGCGGGAAAGAAGGTGCCATCCTGACGGTAGCCGGTAATCTCGCCCCGCTCCCCCATTCGTAGCTGCATCGGCTCACCCTCGACAAAGCTTTTAAACGCCTGCTGATGAAAATCGCGCAAATTGGGCGGTAGCAGTATATGCACACTCATGCCGATAAATTCGTCCATAGTGTAGCCAAATAGCTCTCTAGCCCCGCGATTGGCCTGGAGTACCCGCCCCTCCTCATCGGTGGCGATCACCGCCATATCGGTAATATCGAGAATTTGACCAAAGATAAGTTCGACACTGCTATCACTGCCAGGCCGTGGCAGCACGGTGGTTAACTCTGACGGGATAGCGGCACTAGCGGGCTGATGCAATGCGCGATGCTGTTGGTAGCGCTGCGGTATGATTGGCGGTAGCTGCCCAAACGACTCGATAAGCTCAAAAGTCCCATCGTTACGACAGCGGGCTAGGTAGCTATTAACCCAGGCGTGGTGGGTCTCGCTATCCATCCGTACCTCCCCCTGACAGGAGTCGATAACTCCCTGCTCCAGAGCTGCTACGACCGCCTCACTCTCCGTACTCCCCGCCATGGCCACCGCCTGAGCGTAGGCTCTGACACAGGTGTAGGTCCCCTCACCAAAATTGGTCATCACTCCATTCCCTTCGGGCCAGAGCCCCTTCACCTTCGGATGGGAGGCGAGCTGTTGGAGATAGGCGCGATTTCGGGGGGTCTCGACCGCCATAAAGTAGCTGTTGCAGGAGTAGAACCCACTACGCACCTGCTGCGGTAGTAAACGAACCATCGCCTCATCATAGTGGCCCATCACTACCGCCATCTTCTCTTTGAGCCCTCGTTCGACAAACCGTTTGAGCAGGGTAATTTGATCACTGCCGGCAAAGTAGGGGACAAAGATATCGGCACCGGAGCGGGCGACCCCACTGAGTAGCTGTTCAATCTCAAAGGCGCTCACGCCTATATTGAGATACTCCTCCCCCACGACCTCGCCACCGAGCTGCTGCAGCACCTCTTTAGCAGCATCAATCGAACCGCGCGGCCACTCGTAGTTATTGCCGGCAAAATAGATTTTATGGCCGTAGTGGCGCACCATGTAGGGAATCATGGCGCTAATCTGCTGATTCGGCAGGGCCGAGTAGCTAAAAAAGTAGCGGCCGCTAATACTCCCCTCATAGAATGAGAAGTTGAGATAGGGGACTCTATTCGGCTCTGCGATACGAGAGGCGACTGCAATGCGGGAGTTACTCAACAGATTACCGATGATGGCGTCACACCGATGGTGCTCCACCAGCTTTTTGGCAGCGGCGATGGCGGTTTCGGGCATACTGCCATCATCCTCTATCACCAGCTCTAGCGGGCGCCCAATCACCCCCCCTTGCTGGTTAATGTCGGCCACAGCAATCTCGGCGGCATAACAGATTTCTGGCCCATAGAGTTCGACTAACCCCGTTAGCGGGGGCATTAAACCAATTTTAATCGGATGGTTACTCATTAAATAGTTATCCTGTGTTAATGTCGCCCTAGGGATTGAAACTGAATGCGCGGATCGATCCAGACATAACAGAAGTCGGTAATCAGCTTCGCCATTAGCCCCATAAGGGTAAACAGGTAGAGCGAACCGAGTACCACCGGATAGTCGCGCTTCATCACCGACTCATACGATAATAGCCCCAAGCCATCAAGTGAAAAGATAGTCTCAATGAGCAGACTGCCGGTAAAAAAAGCGCCAATAAAGGCCGCCGGAAAGCCGGTCACCAGCGGAATAGTCGCATTACGAAAGATATGGCCATAGAGCACCCCCCGCTCACTCACCCCCTTCGCACGGGCGGTGATGACATACTGCTTTTTAATCTCTTCTAAAAAGCTGTTTTTGGTCAACATGGTCATGACCGCAAAACTACCGACCACCGAGGCGGTAATCGGCAGCACCAGATGCCATAAATAGTCCAAAATCTGCTGCCACCACGGCAGACTCTCCCAGCCATCGGAGACTAACCCTCGCAGCGGAAAGAGATCCCAAAAACTGCCGCCACCGAACAGAACCAGCAGCGTCACCCCCAGTACAAAGCCGGGAATAGCATAACCGACCAAAATGAGCGTACTGGTGATAACATCAAAGGTCGAACCATCACGCACCGCTTTTGCAATGCCCAGTGGAATAGAGATAAGGTAGGTAAGCAGAAAAGTCCAGACCCCCAGACTGATAGAGACCGGTAGTTTAGAGAGAATAAGCTCGGTCACCGACTGGTGGTGAAAGTAGCTCTCACCCAAATCGAAGCGCAGATAGCGGCCTAGCATCTCTAAAAAGCGCTCATGCGCCGGCTTATCGAAACCGTAGAGCGCCTTTAGTTCGGCTAACCGCTCCTCATCTAGCCCGCTAGCACCGCGATAGAAGCCGCTGTGAGAGCCGCCACTGACCTCAGCGGCAGAGCTGGTGCCGCGCAGCTCAGCTAGCATCTGCTCCACCGGCCCACCGGGGACAAATTGGGTCACCATGAAGGTGATCAGCAACACCCCCAACAGAGTCGGAATCATTAATAGGAGCCGTTTTAGCAGGTAGCCGAGCATATTTGTTATGCCATCATAGCAACTGAGTTCGCTACTGTTAATGGCTCTCCGCTTTAAGCCACCAACTACGCACCATCCAACTGACGGCATCAAAGTAGAGCGGTAGTCGCTCAGGTCGCTCAAATTTATCCCACCAAGCGATACGGTGGCTACCGATATACCAGTGTGGCACTAGATAGTCGCCGTGTAGCAGCACTCGGTCTAGAGCTCGGGTCGCGGTCACGAGCGCCTCTCGATCCGCCGCGTAGATCACCTCCTTAACCAGCGCATCGACCACCGGATTTTGCAAGCCGAACAGATTGCGGCTACCCTGCTCGTTAGCCGATGAGGAGTGAAACATCCCCATAAGCTCATTGCCAGGCGACTGCGACTGCCCAAAACTGCTCACCACCATATCGAAATCAAAGCTATCTAGCCGCTTCTGATAGAGCGCCACATCGACAGTACGATAGTCGATCTCAATCCCCAATTTTTCCAAATTGTGGGCGTAGGGGGCTAAAATACGCTCAAACGCCTTTTGGGCTAACATCACCTCAAACTGAAACGGCTGACCGTCACGATTCGTCAGCTTACCCTCCCGAATCTGCCACCCCGCCTGCTGCAATAGCTCTTTAGCCTGACGCAAATTGGCTCGCAAGCCTCCTCGGCCTGTCGTCGTCGATGGCTGCCAAGCGGTGGTAAAGAGCTCTGGCGGTAGCTGCGATTTAAAGGGTAGCAGCCGCTTCAACTCCGCCTCAGAGGGGAGTCCGGAGGAGGCCAGCTCACTGTTGCTAAAGTAGCTGTCACAGCGCTGATATTGATCATAAAAGAGGTTACGGTTCGACCACTCAAAATCGAACGCCAGTGAGAGCGCCTGCCGTACGCGTCGATCTTGAAACAGCGGCCGACGCAGATTCATCACAAACCCCTGCATACCGGCATTATTGTGGTGCAAAATCTCGGCGGTGACAATCTCGCCACTGGCAAAACGGGGGCCGGTGTAGTCGGTTGCCCACTTTTTGGAGTTGTATTCGTGAATAAAATCGAACTCCCCCGCCTTAAACGCCTCTAACAGCACAGTAAAGTCGCGATAGTATTTATAACTCACCCTATCGAAGTTATAGCTCCCCCGCCGAACATTCAGCTCACGCCCCCAGTAGTCGGGATCACGGCGGTAGCGAATCTGTTTGCCCAAATCGACACTCTCAATCAGGTAGGGGCCGGAGGTGATCGGCATCGTCTCGGCCAGTTCGGTAAAGCGCCCCTCCCCGACCCAGTGGCGGGAGAAGATCGGAATCTGTCCTGTGATTAGATGCAGCTCGGGATTCTCTCGGTGAAAGGTAAAGCGCACCGTTCGCTCATCGACCACTTCGGCGGCGGCAATATCGGCATAGTAGAAGCGGTGTTGGGGATGGGCTTGATCACTTTTGAGAGTATCGAACGAAAATTTCACATCGGCTGCGGTGACCGAGCTGCCATCGTTAAATCTAGCCTCTGGCCGTAGCCGATAGGTCACCGAGAGTCGATCTGCCGCCAACGCCACCGATTCGGCCAGCAGAGCGTACTGGCTAAAGGGCTCATCTAGGCTCTGCTCCATCAGCGTCTCAAACATGAGCAGTGAGAGACCCTCTGCCGCGAGCCCTTTTAAGGTAAATGGGTTTAGCGTATCAAAATTACCAAACGCTCCTAGCGTTAGCTCTCCCCCCCGCGGGGCTGTGGGGTTCAGATAGTCAAAGTGGCTAAAATGATCACCATATTTAGGCTCATACCCCAGTGCAATCGAACCAGTAGCTGCCCACAGCGAGGGAGCTAGCAGCAGTAGCCAAAGGGCAATAGGTAGATAGCAACGAGCGTTACACATAGTAGGCCGTCCGCGTCATCAGGCTAGCCGTGACTCCCATGAGCTTTTTTATCGGCAGCGGTAGCGGGGCACCTCCCGCTCGCTTCGCCATGGTCGCGTGTCGCGCCTCATCTTGCTGCATCTGATCGACTATCGCCCGCGTCCTCTTATCCTCTAGCGGGAGCTTATCAAGATGCGATTGTAGATGGGCTACCACCTGCTTTTCGGTCTCGACCACAAAGCCGAGACTCCAGCGATCACCGACAGCGCCAGCCAGCGCCCCGATAGTGACCGAACCGAGATACCAGAGCGGATTGAGATAGCTAACATGGGCACCCATCTGGTTAGCACGATCTTCGCACCAGCGCAGATGGTCGTTCTCCTCCTGTGCAGCCCGCTCCATCTGCTGCCGCACTCGCGGTAGTCGAGCGGTCAGCGCCTGCCCCTGATAGAGCCCCTGCGCCGCCACCTCGCCGGCGTGGTTAATCCGCATGAAACGCCCGGCCAGCTCCTTTTGCGAAGAGGAGAGCTCCGCCTCGGCGATCTGTTGGGCGGGATTGGGCCGTTCGGTTACTTTGGGGTGACCGAACAGAGTTCGCAAACTGGTATCAAACTGACTAACCACTCGATCAATCGGTGTGTAGTGGCGCACGGTGCTCCTCCTCATAGGTTAACTTTAATAACTGACTAGAAAAGATGCGGCCATCATCGTGGTGGCTGATTTTAACCACCAAGTAATTCAGTGCTGGCGCGACCCAAAACTCAACCTCTCGTGCAGGATTATCGGTACGGCGAATATGGATAGTCTCCAAAGTCTGATAGGGAAGCTCTAACTGCTGCCGACCCTCAACTTGAAACTGGTAGGTTTTGCGCTCATCCTTGTCGATCAACTCATAGCTAAATTGGCGCATACCGGAGGCTAACTGGCGTCGCATTAGCCACTGATAGCTTAAAACATCGTGCAATCCAGCGGCATAGGGAAAGCGGTGCTCTCTCCCATCGACTCGACTGATGGCGGTGCCACTGCTGTTAATCACCAGCGTCGCCTCCTTCTCTTGACTGCGTGAGAGCTTGTGAAACCGATAACCGAGCAGCTTCAGACCGGTAGCGGTCGGCTGAAACCGGCTCGATTCACTCCGCCGCTCCTTGCGCAAAACGGCCCAAAAGCCCGTGGTATAGATAGTCGAACGAAGCGTTAAAATGTCGTTGTTGAGAGTTAGCGAACGCACCATCTCCCCAACTTCAATGCCATCGACATCGACGAGGTAGAGCGCCTCATAGGGGGTAGTAAAAGCGATATTTTGCAGCGTAGCGGCCGTAACAGAGCCCGCTCCCGCTAGCAGCAGTAGCAGTAGCCTAACCGCTATTGTTGCACCGCCTCTCCTAAGGCATACCATCAATATCGGCCCCCTCTCTCTCCGGCGGCATCAAATCTTCCCGACTGATCCCTAGCGCTAGAATAGCGCTACTCGCTACATAGATAGAGGAGTAGGTACCAACTAGCACGCCGATAATGAGCGCGGAAGCAAAGGCGTGAATCAACTCACCGCCGAGCATAAACAGCGCCAACAGTACCAGTAGCGTCGTTAATGAGGTCATTAAGGTTCGCGATAGGGTGTCATTGAGAGAGCGATTAATCACCTCCTCCGAACTCCCTTTACGCAGCAGCAGAAAGTTCTCCCGAATACGGTCAAAGACCACAATGGTATCGTTTAGCGAGTAGCCGATAACGGCCAGTATCGCCGCTAGCACCGTTAGGTCAAACTCTAGCTGTAGTAGGGCAAAAACGCCGAGGACAATAACCACATCATGCACCAAGGCAATAATCGCCCCAAAGGCGAAGCGGTACTCAAAGCGCAGCGCAACATAGATCAAAATCCCGATGAGAGCATAGATCATCGCCAACCCGCCATCTTCGGTCAGCTCCTCTCCCACCTGTGGCCCGACAAACTCCTGCCGCCGCAGCTCAACACTCTCATCGGTTAGCTTTAAGGCTCGGACAATTTGGTCACTCGCAGCGGCACTTGAGAGCTGCTCTTGGGGCGGGATCCGAATGAGCACCTCACTGGCCGAACCAAAGTGCTGCACAACCGCCTCATCAAACCCCTGCTCGCTCAACTGCTGTCGCACCTGCTCCAGATCGGCACTGGTGCTGTAGCCGACCTCAATTAGGGTGCCCCCGGTAAAGTCGATACCAAAATTAAGTGATCGAAACAGCAGCGCGGCAAGCGCAATCAGCAGCACGGCCACCGAAAAGAGGGACGCCTGCCGACGACGGCTCATAAAGTCGATACGAGTCTCGGTTAATATCTGCATGTTACTCTCCTAAATCGACAGACTCTTAATCCGTTTACCGCTCACAAAGGCGTTCACCAATCCACGGGTGACAAAGATGGCGGTAAACATTGAGGTGACAATACCGATAGAGAGCGTGATAGCAAACCCTTTAATCGGTCCGGTGCCAAAACCGAACAGGACGACGGCGGCAATGAGGGTAGTGACATTAGCATCGGCAATCGTTGAAAAGGCTTTCGCATACCCCTCATGAATCGCCGACTGCGGCGCGTTACCTAGGCGCAGCTCCTCCCGAATCCGTTCAAATATCAATACATTCGCATCGACCGCCATCCCGACGGTTAACACAATACCGGCGATACCGGGCAGCGTCAGCGTCGCTTGCAGCATCGATAGCACGGCAACGATAAAGATTAGGTTCAACCCCAGCGCCACATTAGCCGCCAGTCCAAAACCGCGATACCAGAAAGCCATAAAGAGCAGCACCAGCACAAAACCGACCATCACCGACAAAAAGCCCTGATCGATATTCTCCTGCCCTAGACTTGGGCCGATAGTGCGCTCTTCGATGATCTCTATCGGTGCCGCTAGCGCACCTGCCCTTAACAGCAGCGCTAGGTTACGCGCCTCTTCGGTACTATCTAGCCCGGTCGTCTGAAAGCGTTTGCTAAAGTGCTCCCGAATAACAGCGATGCTAATCACCTCTTCAATGCGTTGGCGCACCTTCTGTTGGCTACCATCGACCACTTTAGTCTCGACCTTGTTTTCGATATAGACCACCGCCATCTGCTTGCCGACATTTTCGCGGGTATTGTCGCTCATCTTACGCGCCCCCTTAGAGTCGAGGGTCACCATGACCAGCGGCGAGCCGGTCTGCGTATCGATGGAAGAGGAGGCATCAATAATCTGATCGCCGGTAATAATGATCCGCTTATAGAGCAGTACCGGCCGACCGTCACGATCACGATAGAGTCTCGAACCGGGGGGGACGCGGCCAGCTAACGCCTCCTCGACACTCCCCTTCTCATCCATCATGTGGTACTCCAGCGTGGCGGTTGCCCCCAAAATCTCCTTCGCCCGTGCGGTATCCTGAATCCCCGGTAGCTGCACCACAATACGGCTATCCCCCTGCTGCTGAATTACCGGTTCGGCAACGCCTAGCTCGTTAACCCGATTGCGTAAGGTGGTGATATTCTGCTTTAGCGCAAATTTGCGGATCTCCAAAAGCTCCTGCTGATCAATAGTGGCATAGAGCATCGCCCTACCCTCTTCATCGGCGGCAGTTAACACCAGACCACGATACTGCTCACCTATTAGCGCCTCGGCCTGCTCCCGTTCAGCCTGATCTTTAAAGCGCAGCTCCAACAGACTCCCCTCATCTCCCTCCTGATGACGAGCTAACAGCGTCTGATAGCGTAGCCGATTCTCCCGCAGCAGAGTTCGTAAATCATCAACATAGCGATCATAGGCCTGACGAGTGGCGGCATCCATATCGACCTCCATCAGGAAGTGGACTCCCCCCCGTAGATCGAGACCTAGATACATCGGTAGCGCCCCGACATCACGCAGCCATTGCGGTGTCGCGGGGGCTAGATTGAGGGCGGCGGTGTAGTTCTCGCCTAGCGCCTGTTCGACCACTTGGTAGGCCTGAAGCTGTTGGGCGGTATCGGCAAAGCGAATGAGCAGCAAGCCCTGCTGCAACTCGTATGACTTCACCTGTAGGCCTGCCGCCTCAAGCGCTTGCAGCGCCCGATCACGAGTCGTCTCATCGATTTCGGCCATGCGGTTAGCGGTAATTTGTAACGCCGGATCATCGCCATAGAGGTTCGGCAGGGCGTAAACCGCCCCCATCGTGATAAAAATAGCGATGAGCAGATATTTCCACAGAGGGTATTGATTAATCATACAGACTCTATCCTGTAATACTGTAATAGGCTTACAGTAACTCTTTAATAGTCCCTTTAGGCATCACGGTCGCCACCGCAGAGCGCTGTACCCGAATCACCACCCCTTCAGCAATTTCGATAGTGAGAAACTCCTCAGCCAGTTCGGTTACTTTGCCTAATATCCCGCCATTGGTAATGACCTCATCCCCCTTCTGCAGCGCCTCGGTCATCGCCTTATGCTGCTTCACCCGCTTCTGCTGCGGTCGAATTAACAGAAAATAGAAGACGATAAACAGAATAATAAACGGAAACAGCGCCTCTAACAGCCCCGGCTGCTGTGCCGCCCCTGCCACTGCCGCATCACCTTCAGCCCATGCCTCACCGATAAAAAAGCTCATAATCTCTCCAAGTGTGAATAGAGTTTGCAAAAATTGAGGCCTCTATTATGGCATAGCTTGGCCCCACGACACACCGGTTGACCACGATTTTCAGCCAATTCGAAAAAACTCTCCCCTTTCGGCATAGCATCGTGACGGCGAAATGGGGTATGCTAGCCACTGCTTGCTATCAATAATGGGGGAGATAAAGATGAGCAATCCTACCGATACGGGTTACCGAATCGCCTATACCACCTGCCCAGGACAGAAGAGCGCCGAAGAGCTAGCTCAGAGGCTGGTTGAAGCTCGGTTAGCGGCGTGTGTTAATGTCGTTCCAACTATCCGCTCTTTCTATCGCTGGGAAGAGAGGGTCGAACAGAGTGAGGAGTGGCTGTTACTGATTAAGACTCGCCGCGATCGCCTTGCCGCCATTGAGGCCTATCTACTAGAGCACCACCCCTACGAGGTGCCCGCCCTCATTGCTACCGTGGCCGATAGCGGCTCGGTTCCCTATCTCGATTGGATTAGTCAATCGCTCACCTCTACTTAACCCTACCCCACCTGTTTCGGACATTTGCCATGATAATACGCACACTCCCCCTGCTGCTGCTGCTATGGCTGTTGCCTCTCTTAGCAATAGCCTTGACTGAAGAGCCACAGCTACTGCCCCCCGAGGAGGCCTTCACCGTCACCGTCACCCCTCTAGGGGCTGATAGGTTGCAGGCAACTTGGCAGATCGCCGAGGGCTACTACCTCTACCGAAATAAATTTAGGGTTGACACCCCCACCGCCGGCCTCTCTCTAGGTGAGCTGTCGCTGCCAGCGGGGCAGATGAAGCAGGATGAGTTTTTTGGCCGCATTGAGATCTACCGCGATCAGGTGGTCGCTGAGATCCCGCTGCTAGAGCGTGGCAATAGTCAAGCGATCACGCTGGAGCTGAACTCGCAGGGGTGTGCCGATATTGGCGTCTGTTACCCCCCCTATACCCATACCGTATCGCTAGAGCTCCCCCTCCCCTCAACCCTCCCCTCAACCCCGCTATCGCTGTTTGAAGAGGAGTCGGAGGTGCTCGAACCCGATGTGGCGTTTAGGTTTAGCCACCGGGTTGAGAGTGGCGAGCTGATCATGGCCAGTTGGGAGATAGCTCCAGAACACTATCTCTATAAAGATAAGTTCAGTTTTGAGATCAGCGCCGAGGGGGTCACACTCGTTAACGCAGCGATTCCGAGCGGTGAGGAGAAGCAGGATGAGTTCTTCGGGCTCATTGAGGTGTTCCACCACCGTATCGATATCCCGCTTACCCTCGCTCGCACAACCACTGAAGCGACCGAACTCACCCTAACAGCTAACTATCAGGGCTGCGCTGAGATCGGTATCTGTTATCCGCCGCTCTCAAAAACCGTTACGCTCACCCTGCCGGCAGTTGCGGCTCCAACAGCGCCTAACTCCACCGTGCAGACGACGACCACCGCAGTGGCAGCGACCTCTCCCCCTCTTAACGAACAAGATAGCCTCGCCCAGTCACTCGCGACGGGGAGTGCGGCGTCAACCATTCTGCTCTTCTTTGGACTGGGGCTGCTGCTCGCCTTCACCCCCTGTGTCTTTCCGATGATCCCGATTCTATCGAGTATTATCGTCGGTCAGGGGGAGGGGCTGAGTACCCGCCGCGCCTTTACCCTCTCGCTAGTCTATGTGCTAGCGATGGCGCTCACCTATACCGTTGCCGGTGTTTTGGCCGGTCTCTTTGGGGCTAATCTGCAGGCGATGTTCCAAAACCCATGGATTTTGAGCAGTTTTAGTCTGGTGTTTGTACTGCTAGCGCTATCGATGTTTGGCTTCTATGAGCTACAGCTACCTAGCGCAGTTCAGAGCTGGCTGGCGGAGAAGAGCAATAAGCAGCAGGGGGGAACCTTAGCTGGTGTCGCGATTATGGGGCTGCTCTCAGCCCTCATCGTCGGCCCCTGTGTTGCGCCGCCGTTGATGGGAGCGCTGATCTATATTGGTCAGACGGGGGATGCTCTCCTCGGGGGGCTAGCCCTGTTTGCGCTTAGCCTCGGTATGGGGGCGCCGCTACTCCTCATCGGTACCTCGGCCGGTAAACTGCTACCGCGTGCTGGCGGCTGGATGGATGCTGTTAAAGCGGTATTCGGCGTGCTACTACTGGCCGTCGCTATCTGGATGCTAGAGCGAATCCTGCCCGCTTGGCTGGTGATGCTGCTCTGGGCACTCCTGCTGATCTCGGCGGCTGTCTATCTGGGTGCCCTAGAGCCTGTCGGTGATAAATCGGGCTGGTATCGCCTCTGGAAGGGGCTGGGCGTTGTACTGCTGATTCAGGGGATATTGATCATGATCGGCATCGCCTCTGGGGCTAAAGATCCGCTGCTGCCGCTAAAAGGCTCGCCGATGATGACACAGCAGGCCGGTGGCGCTCTGCAGTCGGCCCATGTCAGCTTTAAGTCAATTAAGAGCCTTGATGACTTAGAGCGGGAGATAGCAAGCGCCAGTGCCGCCGGAAAGGGGGTGATGCTCGATTTTTACGCCGACTGGTGTATCTCCTGTAAAGAGATGGAGAAATATACCTTTAGCGATCCGAAGGTTATCGCCGCGTTGAGTAACACGGTCTCGCTACAGGCCGATGTGACCGCTAATGATGAGATCGATAAGGCGCTCATGGCCCACTTTAAGATTATCGGGCCGCCGGCGATTCTCTTCTTTAACTCGAAGGGGGAGGAGGTACGAGCTAATCGGGTGGTCGGATTTATGGAGCCCGAACCGTTTATCGAGCAGATTAGTCAGGCGCTGAATTAACGCTGTCCTCGGTCGTAGGCAGCAGATCGTTCAAACTCTTATCGAGCTTTTGTAGCATCTGCGGTGCCTCGACCTCCATCACCTGCTCGATAATCCACTTATTATCGCTACCGCTGGCGGGCATGATGGCAGCAATCACCGTGCCAAAGTAGCGCAGAGCCGGATAGGAGGGTTTCCCATCGGGATAGCTAAATTCAGCATAGTCGGCCAAGCGCTGGTTTAGCTGTTCTAGAAAGGGGGTCGTGATATCGCGCGAGCTAGCCTCTCCCTGTCGTGCCTGCTCCATATTCTCTTTATAGGTTAAGGCCACTTTTTGCGCCATCCCATTCACAAAGCGCTGAAACTCCTCCTCCGATAGCTGTGGATAGAGCTTAGCGCCACCACACTGGAGTAAAAAAGTACTAAACTCAGCAATGACATTCACTAGCTGCTCGTTAGTCTCAAAATTAAAGCCATCTTGATACATCTTATCTACGGTGGTGTGGCTGATCCGCCACAACAGAAAACCGATCGTATTGGCAATATCCTCTAAGGAACGCTGCTGCTGTTTATGCCACTTAGTCTTTAGCCTCATCGTCTGCTCCAGAGTCTTAGATCGAAAAAAAAGCCACTGATCTGATCTCAGTGGCTATGGAGAAGCGGCCGTTATAGATAACGGCGGGGGATAGTCATCAATAGCCGCCTTTACGCTTAGTCTCAGGTAGGCCAGCAATTTTGCTCGCCTGCTTCGCAGGCCCTCGGGGAAAGCTCTCATAGAGCACTTTTGCATCGACCTTATCTAAATCAGTCCACACCTCTTTAAAGTGTTTGACCATATTGCGCTCATTAGGCTGGTTACCACTGTTATTAAAATACTCATCACGCAGGTAGTTAATAATCTCCCAGGCTCTATCGTTGAGCTGAATCCCCTCCGATTCCGCAATCACCTTAGCAACCTCTTCGCTCCAGTCATCAAGATTGACTAGATAACCGTTCGCATCGGCCTCTACGGCACTACCGTTTACTTCATAAGACATAGAATAACTCCTTTTGCTTAATTTAAGGTTTTGTGGGGAATAAAGATACCAAACCCCAAATGTTGTTGTCGACCATAGCCGTTTTGTTGCAATGTCACCGAATCGGCTTTGGTCAGCTCTGCTACAAAGAGACTGCGGGAGACCTTTTCACCCGCCCCCCAACGGTGAACCACCCGTTTACCGGCTAGCACCTTATTAAATTTCAGCCCTGCTGCGCGTAAGTAGTCAACCGCCTCAGCAATCAATAGCTGCTCATCCTCAACAGACTCACTAGTGATATAACGACAATAGAGCGCCGAAGATGGGATAAGTTGTTTGAGTTTAGCCTGTTTAACCGTCAGCGGATAGCCGTCAATATCAAATGTTAGCCCCGAAAGCGCTCGTGCGGCTTCAATTCTGTGGCTAGGCAAGCGCAACTCTAACCGAATACGACGAGAGAGATAGAGGGCCTCAGTCGGCCGCTCCCAGCCATTCCCTGAGTCAGCACCATGGATGAGGTGTAGTGCTGCCTGCGGTTCAGCGGCCAACCACGGCAGCGCCCCATTGATGGCTGAGGAGAGGGCGTAGGCGTGATCGACGGCGATGGTGGGGCAATCAATGGCAAAAGAGAGCTCCTGCACCTCATCGGGAACGACAAAATGATCTTCGTTGGGCGATTCAACCCACATAACTAAGGCGACTCCGGAATTTTAGCCCGAATCGCCTCACGATCGAACCACCACTGCTCTTCCACCAGTGCTTCGACCACCTGACCGAGCCGAGGGATACATTTGGCCGGATCGTTGAGCTCCAGTCGCTCGACCCAAAAGTCGAAAATCTCCTGCTCCTCTACCTGACTATGGCGACGGGCCACATCACCTAAGAGCTGCATGGTATAAAATTTTAGGTGGTTACGAACCTGCTCATCTTCGACACGAAGATCGACAATATAGTTAGCTACCGCAGCGGCGACAGCCGCCCCATCGGAGCGATCAGGGGAGTCGTTAATCAGATGTTCCAGCATTGCAATCGTCAACTCGGTATCGATAGGGAAGGTGACCCCAAGCCAGATACCGTGGCCTATCGCGACCACCGAGTCGTTCTGCTCGGCTTGATAGATAATGTCACACGCCTCGACCGCATGGAGCCAACTTTCAGAGCTAATCGCTACCGGCAGTACCTCATGCGCGAGCTGCCACGCCTCAGCTTTGCGCTCTAGATCGAGCAGCACATAGCCCGCCTCCATGCGGTTTTTACAGTAGGCCGCGTCGGTCGTCGAATTGAGCTGCGACAGCGCTTGGGCTAAAGAGGCTAATTTCGCTTCTAACAGCTCGCTAGAGCGGACGGTATCTTCACTCGATTCGGCTTCACCAGCCACAACTGAGGCGGAGAGGTAGTGTCTTGACATAGCAGATAGTAGATAATAATCAAAAAGTTAGGTAAATTTAGCTTCGAGACGATCCTCCCAGTTTCCTGGGGTATCGCCAAACTGGGGTTTAACATCAATGCGGAAGAACATCTCCTCTTTAGAGAGCGTCTCAATCAGCTCTTCTAACTGTTCAAAACTCTCTAACTGCGGGTTCTGTATCAGCACTTCACTAAGGTTTAGCATGGTTGACAAATTCCGTATCGGTTCAGGTTAGAGCCATAGTGGGAGCTGCCAAAAGCAAAAACAAGCCTCGACTCTACGCCATCGCCGTGGTCTCCTAAGTATGGAAGCGGTCATTCAGTATCCACTTATATTATTAAATATCAATTTGGAATATCCCAATAGGGATATAAATCCCCCCCCGATAGCCCCCCATGAGAAAGAGTGTTAATTGAGCGATATGCGACTAGAATTCGCCGCAACTTGAGCTGGTTGTTGGTTTGGCTAACACTTAGCCGGCTCAATAGCGAAATTCGATGACTCAAAACTTATCTACTTCAGGAGCTGTTATGGCAAAACCGATGTACGAAACCCCGATGCTGGACGAACTGGAGAGCGGCCCTTGGCCTAGCTTTGTGACCGGTCTAAAGCGTCTTGCTAAAGATAACGACATGATGGTTGACCTCCTCGGTCAGCTCGAAACCTCCTACCGTACCCGTAAGGGCTACTGGAAGGGCGGCACCGTCGGTGTTATCGGCTACGGCGGCGGGATTATCCCCCGCTTCACCGAACTGAAAGATGAGAACGAAAAGCCGCTCTTTCCAGCAGCGGCCGAGTTCCACACCTTGCGGGTCATGCCCCCTCCCGGGATGCACTACGATACCAACACTATCCGCAAATTCTGCGATATTTGGGAAAAATATGGCTCCGGCCTCATCGCCTTCCACGGCCAGTCGGGCGATATTATGTTCCAAGGGTGCAGCACCGACAATGTCCAAAAGGCGTTTGATGAGCTCAACGAGATGGGCTTCGACCTCGGCGGTGCCGGCCCGGCTGTTCGTACCGGCATGAGCTGCGTCGGTGCCGCTCGCTGCGAAAACTCCTGCTTTGACGAAGGGCGTACCCTGCGGATGTATGTCAACGCCTTCTTAGATGATATGCACCGTCCCGCGCTACCCTATAAGTTCAAGTTCAAAGTCTCTGGCTGCCCGAACGACTGCATGAACTCAGTCCAGCGGGCCGATATGGCCACCATCGGCACTTGGCGTGACGACATGAAGGTCGATCAGGCCGAAGTCAAAGCCTATGTTGACAAAGTTGGCCGCAAATATGTGATCGATAATGTCATCACCCGCTGCCCAACTCAGGCGCTGTCACTCAATGATGATGACACCTTAACGGTTGATAATCAGAACTGTGTCCGCTGCATGCACTGCATTAATGTCATGACCAAAGCGCTCTCACCTGGCGATGATAAAGGCGTCACCGTCTTAGTCGGTGGTAAGCGGACTCTGAAGATTGGCGACCTCATGGGCACGGTCATTATTCCGTTCCACAAGCTCGAAACTGACGAAGATTTCGAGTATCTCGAAGAGCTAGCGGGTGAGATTATCGACTTCTTCGCCGAAAATGCACTAGAGCATGAGCGTACCGGAGAGATGATTGAGCGCATCGGTCTGGTGAACTTCCTCGAAGGGATCGGCCTTGAGATCGACCCCAACATGATCACCAACCCACGAATGAACCCCTATGTTCGTACCGATGGTTGGGATGAAGAGGCCGAAAAGTGGTTTGAGCGTAAAGCCGGCTAACGACCCTACTTCAACTTAAACTTTACCCTTAGCGGGGTCTGACTAAGATGACCCCGCGATTTTCCCGAATTCTGGAGGATTTATATGTCAGAACCACGCATGCCGATTGAGAGTGGCGTACCAGAGATGGAGCCGTACCTGCACCCTACCCTGAAGAAGAACTACGGGCAGTGGGCATGGCACGATCGTCCCCGTCCTGGCGTGCTACACCATGTAGCGAAGGGAGGCGATGAGGTCTGGACTGTCCGCGCAGGAACCCAACGCCAAATGGATGTTTACACCATTCGCAAACTGATGGATATTGCCGATGAGTTTGCTGAAGGGTATGTCCGTTTTACTATTCGCTCTAACATTGAGTTTATGGTGACCGATGAGAGCAAAGTTAAACCCCTGATTGAGAAACTGAACGCCGAGGGCTTCCCTATCGGCGGTACCGGTAACTCGGTCTCCATGATCTCGCACACTCAAGGCTGGCTCCACTGCGATATTCCCGGTACCGATGCCTCAGGTGCGGTCAAAGCGCTAATGGATGAGCTCTATCATGAGTTTACCCACGAAGAGATGCCTAACCGCGTCCGTATCACCACCTCCTGCTGCCAGATTAACTGTGGCGGTCAAGGAGATATCGCGATCAATATCCAACACACCAAGCCACCTAAGATTAACCACAATCTAGTTGCCAATGTCTGTGAGCGCCCTTCGGTTGTTGCACGCTGTCCGGTTGCCGCGATTCGTCCGGCGATGGTAAACGGCAAGCCTTCACTTGAGGTCGATGAGAAGAAGTGTATCTGCTGTGGTGCCTGCTTCCCCCCCTGCCCGCCGATGCAGATTAACGATCCGGAGCACTCCAAATTTGCCATCTGGGTTGGCGGTAAAAACTCCAACGCCCGCTCTAAGCCGACCTTCCATAAACTAGTCGCAGCGGGTATCCCCAACAATCCGCCTCGCTGGCCTGAAGTCTCAGAAGTGGTCAAGAAGATTCTCGCCGCTTACAAAGCCGATGCGAAGGATTGGGAGCGGATGAACGAGTGGATCGATCGTATCGGTTGGCCCCGCTTCTTCGAGAAGACCGGTCTGCCATTTACCAAGTATCACATCGATAACTGGCGTGGTGGTCGCGTTAACCTTAACGCGTCGGCTCATATTCGTTTCTAAGTGTCACTTGAAAAGAGTAAGGTATCCTGACTAATGAAATTTACGATTCAGGTCAACGAAGGGCCCTATACCCACCAAGCCTCTGATAGCGCCTACCAGTTCACCAAAGCGGCACTGGCGGCGGGTCATGAGATATTTCGGGTATTCTTCTATCACGATGGGGTCAACAATGCGACTCGGCTCACCACTCCACCGCAAGATGATCGCAATGTCATCAACCGCTGGAGTGAGCTGGCTGCTGCCCATAACCTCGACTTGGTCGTCTGTGTTGCTGCGGCCCAACGCCGCGGCATCGCTGACGAAGATGAGGCTAGACGCAACGGCAAGGATGGCCACAATCTCGCTGCCGGTTTCCGGATATCCGGACTCGGTCAGCTGATTGAAGGGGGCATTCAGTCCGATCGCTTGGTTGTGTTTGGTGACTAGGTAGAGGAGTTAAACAATGAGCGACACCAAAAAATTTCTGTATGTCAATCGCAGGGCTCCCTACGGTACGGTCTATGCACTAGAGTCGTTAGAGGTTGTGCTTATCGGTGCTGCATTCGAACAGGATGTTAGCCTGCTATTTATGGATGATGGCGTATTTCAAATCACTAAGGGACAGAAGACCGATGGGATTGAGATGAAAAACTTCTCGCCCACCTATTCAGCGCTCGGTGATTACGATGTGAGAAATATCTATGTCGATAAGCAGTCACTCGCAGAGCGGGGGCTAACGCTAGACGATCTACTCCATCTGACTTGGGAAGATGAGGATGACGACTACGCTAAAAAGGACTCTATTGTTCTGGTTGATCGAGCCGAAGTCACCCATCTGATGACTGGCGCTGATGTCATTCTGAGCTTCTAGGAGAAGGACACATGCTACATATTGTCAATAAATCCCCTTTTCAGACTAATGCCCTTGAGGGTTGTCTTAGCTGTGCTGAAGATGGCGGCGCGGTACTGCTCTATGAAGATGGTGTCTATGCGGCACTAGCTAATAGCGCGGTTGCCGAGAAGATGAAGCAGGCGCTCTCTCGCCTCACCATCTACGCACTAGAGGGTGATCTACAGGCCCGAGGCATAGCCGATAAGGTTCTTGAAGGTATTCAGCTGACCGATTATGCTGGGTTTGTCGAACTCGCTGTTAATCAAGATAAAGTTAATAGCTGGTTATAATTAATTTTCTGTTGTTATTTAAACTGTAAGGAGAGAAGCACTATGGGTATCGTCATTAATGGTACTGAGCTTGAAACTGATGAAGAGGGTTATCTGGTTGATCTAAACGACTGGACTAAAGATGCGGCGGTTGAGCTAGCTAAGTCTGAAAATGTCGAGATGACCGATAGCCACTGGGAAGTCATCGACTTTCTGCGTGAGTACTATGATGAGTACCAGATCGCCCCTGCGGTTCGGGTACTAACCAAAGCGATTGGTAAGAAATTGGGTAAAGAGAAGGGTAACAGTAAGTATCTCTATGAGCTGTTCCCTTACGGCCCTGCGAAGCAGGCGTGTAAAATTGCCGGCCTGCCAAAGCCGACTGGCTGTATCTAAATCCATTCGCATCGGGATTGAGGGCGGCTGACCGCCCTCCCCCACTGCCGTTTAACGGAGGGTCAATTAATGTCAGTGCTATTTGCACTTCTGTTCTATGCAGCGACTGCGCTGTTTATTGCCGGGTTGGCTTATCGAATCGGCCTCTATTTTAAGACTCCGGCACCGTTAAAGATTCCCACGACTCCGGCTCCAACGACCCAGTCGGGTGTGCTGTGGCGTATGGCACGGGAGGTGCTCTTCTTTGAAAGCCTATTTAAATCGAACAAATGGATCTGGTTGTTCGGCTACCTGTTTCATGTCGGGCTGGCGCTGGTTCTTATGCGTCACCTACGCTACTTTACCGATCCAACTTGGGGGTGGGTAGAGTTTATTCAGCCTTTTGGTATCTATGCCTCTTTCGCTATGGTCGCAGGACTGCTCGGACTCTGGCTGCGACGGGTATTAGTGCCCCGTATTCGCTATATCTCTAACCCTTCAGATCATCTCATGCTGTTTCTACTAGTGATGATTGGCGTCAGCGGCATGATGATGAAGTTTGTCAGCCATACCGATATCGTCATGGTTAAACAGTATATGCTCGGTCTGATGCGCTTTGAGATTCGAGACCTCCCTATGGATGGTCCGCTACTCATCCATCTGACTTTGGTGGCTGTTTTGATGATTATCTTCCCGATTAGCAAGCTGCTGCACGCTCCGGGAATACTCTTCAGCCCGACCCGTAATCAGGTCGATAACCCGCGCGAAAAACGCCACTTGGCATCGTGGGCAGCTGAGCTAGACAAATAAACCGTAACTCCAACTTTAAAGTGACAGGAGAGTCGTGTGGCCGATTTTCAAACACCTGAATTTCGTCAATTTCCAAGCGTTCCAAATAGGCTGCAAGCCGATGCAACCAAGCATCTAAGCCCATTTGTCGCTAAGCCGGATCACCAAAAAAATATCGGCTTTCCCGGTGAGCTAGTCGATAACTGGGAGCAGAAAGCTATTGAGAAGATGGGCGAGCTGCTCTCTAAATATCGCTCCCTACAGGTCTATCTCGACTCGTGCGTTAAGTGTGGTGCGTGTACCGATAAGTGCCACTACTTTCAAGGCACTAGTGACCCTAAGAACATGCCGGTCGCAAGACAGGATCTGCTACGAAGCGTCTATCGCCGCTACTACACTATCGCCGGAAAATATTTCCCTAAGCTAGTCGGTGCCCGCGATATGACCCGCGAGGTACTCGATGAGTGGCATAGCTACTTCCACCAGTGTTCCCAGTGTCGCCGCTGCTCGGTCTTCTGCCCCTACGGTATCGATACAGCCGAAATTTCGATGGCGGCACGGGAAATTATGGATAGCGTCGGCCATGGCCAGAAATACTGTAATGAGATTCTCGGTAAAGTACAGACAATCGGCAATAACCTCGGCCTTCCCGGCCCTGCGCTAGAGGCGACACTAGAGGAGTTTGAAGAGGAGATCGAAGAGGATACTGGCCTGCCGGTTAAGATTCCGATTGATGTGAAAGGGGCCGATATTCTGCTCATCACCCCCTCCGCCGACTTCTTTGCCGAACCCCACATCGATGGCTTAATGGGCTACGCTAAGGTCTTCCATGAGGCAGGAGTCAACTGGACGCTAAGCAGCTACGCCTCTGAAGCGGCCAACTTCTCGATGTTTATCGGCAGCTACTCTAACCTAAAAAAGGTGGCCGAACGGATACGCAAAGCGGCACTCGATTTAGGCGTAAAACGCATTGTTGTCGGCGAATGCGGCCACGCTTGGCGCGTCGCCTACAGCTTCTGGAATACGGTCGCCGGCATTGGTTCGGGAGGGGATGATGTCTATGCACGCGAGCTACAAAAACAGCTCGACCACAGCTATCCGATTCCGCAACATATTTGTGAGTTCACCTACGATCTCATTAAAGAGAACAAACTGCGCTTTAATAAAGCGGAGAACGATCACCGCACAGTGACCTTCCACGACTCCTGCAATGTGGCTAGAGGGAGTCGCATGGGCAACTACGCCGGTGGGCAGTTCGATATTCCTCGGGCGCTGATCAAGGCCTCGTGTAACAACTTTGTCGATATGGATATCTCAACGATTAAAGAGGCAACCTACTGCTGTGGCGGTGGGGGGGGGCTACTCACCGATGATCTGATGGAGATTCGGGTCAAAGGAGCCCTACCGCGAATGGAGGCTCTCAATGATGTTGTCAAATCTGATGGCGTTACCCACATGGCGGCCATCTGCGCCATCTGTAAAGCTCAATTCGCCAAAATCCTACCCTACTACAACTTCCCCATGGACATGATCCTCAGCACTCACCAATTAGTTGGCGAGGCGCTAGTGATGAAAGGCTCCCTCCAAGAGCAGGAGCTCGATGGCAATGGTGATGATGATGATAGCTAATTTAACCGAATCTATCCGTTTTAACCCAAATTTACCTAACAAAATTTTATAGCATAGGAGATTAACACTGATGGCTACTTCCAGCGACGCAATGCAGAAAGATTTTACCTTCCGCCGCTATCAAGATGGCGACCATGAACATAGAGGCTCTTGGAGTGACGAGATTTTCCAAGCTAGCTGGTCACATAAGTGCCCTACCTATGTGCATCGCACCCCCCCTTGCCAAGGTAGCTGCCCCTCCGGTCACGACATTCGTGGCTGGCTCGATATTGTTCGCGGTATCGAAAAGCCTGTCGGCGACATGACCATGCAGGAGTACGCTTTCCGTCGCGCTACCGATGCGAACCCCTTCCCCTCGGTGATGGGTCGAGTCTGCCCCGCCCCTTGTGAAGATGGCTGTAACCGTAACATGGTCGAAGATCATGTCGGCATTAACTCGGTCGAGCAGTACATCGGCGATCAGGCACTCAGTAACGGCTATAAATTTGAAGCCGGTGCCGAAACAGGCAAAAAGGTGGCGATTATCGGCGGTGGCCCCGCCGGTCTTGCCGCAGCCTATCAGCTACGCCGTTTAGGTCACGGGGCGACAATTATCGAGATGCAGCAGGAGCTCGGCGGCATGATGCGCTACGGCATCCCCGGCTACCGTACGCCAAGAGATGTACTCGATGGTGAAATTAACCGTATTATCGATATGGGGGTCGAAGTTAAGACATCGACTAAAGTCGGACGGGATATCACTCTGGCGCAGATTGAGAACGATTTTGATGCCATTTTATTCGCGAACGGGGCTTGGTCGGGCCGCGCACTCCCTATTCCGGGGGCCGATGCGGTTAACTGCATCTCCGGTATCGCCTTTCTAGCTGCCTTCAATGAGGGCCGCCTAAAGCATGTCAGTGGCAAAGTCGTTGTTGTCGGTGGTGGTGATACCTCTATCGATGTCGCCTCGGTAGCCCGTCGCCTCGGCAATATTACCGTTGAGAACGAAAAAGATCGTCCAGAGCATGTCGTCATTAACCAAACCGCACACGATGTTGCCGAAACGGCGGCTCGTCAAGGTGCTGATGTCATGCTTATCTCCCGCTCCTCGCTAGAGAATATGCCGGCTGCCGAGCATGAGCTCGAAGACGCGACCCGTGAAGGGGTCGAGATTATCGGCCAACTCAATCCGGTAGAGGTCATTAAAGGTGCCGATGGTCGCGCCAAGGCGCTGCGGGTCTGTCAACTCGAAGCCGATGGCAAGACTCCGATTGAGGGCTCTGAGTATGAGATTGAGTGTGAACTGATTGTCGCCGCTATCGGTCAAACCGGTGACATGAGCGGAATGGAGGGGGTCGCCAATGAGCGCCACCTCGTCGATGCCGACAAAAATTTCCAAATCAAGGGCAAAGCCGGCTATTTTGCCTGCGGTGATATCGTTCGCCCCCACCTGCTCACCACGGCGATTGGTCAGGCGAGTATTGCGGTCGAGAGCATTAACTTCTACCTCAATAGCAAAGAGCTGAGACCTCGGCCTAAGGTCGATGTTCACCACTTCAATCTATTAGCAAAGCTGCGTGAAACCGGCCACACTCCTGAAGCATACCAATCACTCGATGCAGAGAGCGTCAAGGCCGAAGAGGGGTACGCTAAAGAGATCGATCTCGGTAAACGGGGAACTTCGGAGGAGAAGTATGCCATTCACAACTACGAAGATCGCTCTAGCCAAGAGATTATCTCCTCCGATATGCTCTTTTTAGGCCATTTTGAAGAGACTCCCCGCTACAAGCGTGAGCACATTAAGGTCTATGCCGAAGATGTCATCGGTAACTTCCAAGAGCGGCTGCAACCTCTGAGCGAAGAGGATGTCATTAAAGAGGCCAAACGCTGCATGAGCTGCGGTATGTGCTTTGAGTGCGATAACTGTGTCATCTTCTGCCCGCAGGATGCGGTTAAGAAGACGCCCAAAAAGGATTCGACGACCGGTCGTTATGTCTATACCGACTATAACCGCTGTATCGGTTGCCACATCTGCGCCGATGTCTGCCCTACCGGCTATATCGATATGGGTATGGGTGAGTAATAACCACTTTGGAGATTCTGATGCGAATGAAGCGAGTCAATCAGCTTCTCAAATCGGCTACCGTTGTGCTGGCAGTCGCACTGCCAGCCGGCGTTTACGCTGAATCGGGGCTATCCATTCCGGCCCCGGTCAAAGGCAAGCAGTGTGTGGAACCGACCGATCAGATCCGTCGTAACCACATGGACTACTTGATGCACCAACGAGATAAGACTATGCGTGAGGGGATTCGTACCCAAAAATATAGTCTTAAAGAGTGCATCAACTGCCATGTTCCTGCCAAAACGGCTCCACAACAGGCAACTGGCGACCACTTCTGCATGAATTGCCATCAATACACTAGTGTCAAGATCGACTGTTTTGAGTGCCATGCGACCCATCCAGAAGCGGATGCGACGACCACTCTCAGTCCCAAGATGGGCAACTCGACGATTGCCCACCGAGCACTATCCCACTCACCTGAGCAAGCTGTCAGTTCAAACGGTAATTGATCTATTATGAATTCCAATCAACCGATCTCATCATCACGCCGTCATTTTCTGCTCGGCAGTGGCAAAGCCGCCGCTGCCGCCTCACTCGGCGGCGGAGTGTTTCTCTACGGAGCCCAGTCACAGGCGCGTGCCCCTGAAGAGCCGGCCTCGAACAAAGTTCGTTGGGGAATGTTAATCGATACCACCCAGTGTGCCGATGGTTGCAGTGACTGCGTGACTGCCTGCCAGAGTGAGCACGGTTGGGGGGGAGAGGAGAATAGCGAGAAGCGGTCGCGTCCCGATCAGCAGGCGCAGTGGATTCGCAAAGTCAAACTGAAAGATTTGACCACCCAAGCGACCCACTCCCTACCGATTATGTGTCAACACTGCGACAATCCGCCCTGTGTCGATGTCTGCCCGACCAAAGCCTCCATGATTCGCGCCGATGGCGTCGTCCTAGTTGATCGCCACGCCTGTATCGGCTGTCGCTACTGTATGATGGCCTGCCCCTATAAGGCTCGCTCATTTATTCACGAGTCGATTAGCGACCAAAAACCCTATATGCCCCGCGGCAAAGGGTGCGTTGAGTCGTGTACGCTCTGTGTGCACAAACTTGATGCAGGTGAGAACGAGACCGCCTGTTCGAGCGCCTGTGAACACAATGCGATTCTCGTAGGCGACCTGAACGATCCCGAGAGTAAAATCAGTCAGCGGCTCAAGTCACAGATGACCACCCAGATTCGTGCCGATCTAGGTCTCAATCCGGGCGTTCGTTACATAGGGATCTAAAGTTAAGGTTTTACCATGAAACAGCTTCGTTTTTCACAAGTGGACTCCGGCCTCGGCTTCTATCTGCTGTTGGCTATTTTAGGTGCAATTAGCGCCGTCGGCCTCTGGGCGACCGCGATTATGGAGCATGAGGGTCATGTCGTGACCGGCATGAGTAATCAGGTTGTCTGGGGGATGCCACATATCTTTGCCATCTTTCTGATAGTGGCCGCCTCCGGTGCGCTCAATATCGCCTCTATCGCCTCGGTGTTTGGCAAGAAGTTCTATAAACCGCTAGCTCCGTTGTCGGCTCTGCTCGCCGTCGCCTTGTTAAGCGGGGGGCTCGCGGTGCTAGTGCTCGATTTAGGCAAGCCCGATCGACTCACCGTTGCCATGACCCAAATGAACTTTAAGTCGATCTTCTCTTGGAATATCATCCTCTATAACGGCTTTTTAGCCATTGTGCTGGCCTATATGTGGGTGATGCTCGATAAACCGATGCAAAAATACTCCACCGCCGTCGGAACACTCGCCTTTGTCTGGCGGCTGGTTCTGACCACTGGTACCGGCTCAATCTTCGGCTTTCTAGTCGCTCGTCAAGGTTATGATGCGGCCATTATGGCACCAATGTTTGTGGTTATGTCCTTTGCCTACGGTCTGGCCTTCTTCTACATCGTCCTTAGCGCCACCTATCGTATGACGGGAAGGGAGCTTGGCAAAGTGATGATTAATCGGCTGCGACTGCTGCTAGCTATCTTTATTGCCGGTGCCTTCTACTTTACCGCAGTGCAGCATCTCACTAATCTCTACGCCACCGAGCACCACGGCTTTGAGGCCTTTATCCTACGGGATGGCGGTATCTATACCACCGTATTCTGGCTCGGCCAAGTTCTCATCGGCTACCTGATCCCCTTTGCACTGCTGCTCTATCCGGCAACCGCTCAGAGTCGTTGCGGTGTCGCTTTCGCCTCCTTTCTAGTCATTATCGGTGGTTTCGCCCAAATGTATGTGACAGTCATTGGTGGCCAAGCCTATCCACTACAACTCTTCCCCGGCTATGAGGTGAGCAGTAGCTTCTACGATGGCGTTGTTGCTGACTACAGCCCTAGCTCTTACGAGACACTGCTCGGCTTTTTGGGCATCTCGCTAGCGCTGATTATTGTCACCATCGCGGTGCGTAATCTACGCTTGCTACCGGTCTCACTTGCCGATGCCGCCATCGATCCACACCACAAGTAACTTCCCACACACCTTAACCGGCCTTCTGGCCGGTTTTTTGTTTGTAGGCTTTTTTCTCCCTCTATCTGACCCTATTTAAGCGGTTACCACAACCAATCAGGAACGATGACCATGCAGCAAGAACACCCCTTTGCAGAGATTATTCGTATTTTGGGCAAAGGCCGTAATGGCTCCCGAGGTCTCACTTATGATGAGGCTTATCGGGCGATGAGTATGATCATGGCCGAAGAGGTCGAACCGGTTCAGCTCGGTGCCTTTTTAATGTTAATGCGAGTCAAAGAGGAGAGTCCTGAAGAGGTCGCCGCTGCCGTCAATGCCATTAAACCGACGCTTACTATTCCGACCGATATGCCGACTGTCGATATCGACTGGTCCTCCTATGCCGGTAAAAAGCGGGTACTACCATGGTATCTGCTCGCGACACTCTTAATGGCTCAAAATGGGCTGAAGATCTTTATGCATGGTGCCAGTGGCCATACCGCCGGCCGCATCTACACTAAAAATATCCTGCCACAGCTCGGTCTTGAACCGGCCACATCGCTCGATGAGGCCAAAACCCAGCTACAGCAGCACAACTTTAGCTATATCGATTTAGAGCACCTATCCCCTAAACTGCACCAAATAATAGAGATGCGGCCCCTACTAGGACTACGCTCTCCAGTACACACTATCGCCAGACTATTAAACCCGCTCGATGCTGAGACCGTCATGCAGGGTATCTTCCACCCCGGCTACCGACCCACCCATCAAGAGGCCGGACTGAAGCTAAATATCCCCCATCTAGCGGTCATTAAAGGGGAGGGAGGAGAGATTGAACGCAATCCCGACCAGCCGCTACTCATTCAGAGTGTCCATAACGGCACCCTGAGCGAAGAGGAGTGGCCGGCGATGTTTGACAAACGCCACACCCGCTCCGATGAGCTTATCGTTGACAATATGGTACAGCTATGGCGTGGTGAGTTAGAGGATGAGTATGCCGAAGCGGCCACTATCGGCACGGTCGCAGTGGCCCTCTATACCCTACAGCGATCTGCGAATCGGGAGGAGGCAGAGGCCACCGCTCAACAGTGGTGGCAGCAGCGAGATAGAGAGCGACTATTTTAACCCCCCTCCCCTACCGTGCAAGCTCTCTACCTTGCCGCACCGCATAAGTCATCCGGCAAGACCACTATCACTATCGCCCTAGCCGCTACCCTCACGGCTAGGGGGAGTGTTACGCAGCTATTTAAAAAGGGGCCTGACTATATCGATCCGATGTGGCACCAGAGCGCCTCTAATCGCCCCGGAGTTAATCTCGACTTCCATACGCTAACTCAGGCTGAGATAGTAGCTCGGTTTCACCACTATAGCCGTGATGCCGATTTTGCCATCGTTGAGGGCAATATGGGGCTCTTCGATAGCCTTGATGTCGCTGGCCATGAGAGTAATGCCGAGCTAGCAAAACTGCTACAGACGCCGGTCGTATTAGTGGTTGATGCTAAGGGGGCAACCCGTAGCTGGGTTGCAATGATTCAGGGGCTGCAACAGTTTGATCCCGAGCTAAAGTTCTGTGGTCTGATATTTAACAATGTGGCAGGAGAGCGCCATCGCCAACGGCTACAGCAGGTGGTAGAGCACTACCTTGATACACCATTGCTAGGGGCGCTACTACGCGATCCCGCGCTCAATATTGATGAGCGCCATTTAGGATTAATTCCCAGCCCTGAGTGTAGCCAGAGTCGTCCCATTATTGAGCGCCTAATCAGTAGCGCTAGCGAACAGATCGATATTGATCTGCTATGTGAGCAGTTAACTGACTATCCGCTCCCCTCCCCCTCGCCCCCCCGCTGCCATAGTCGCGTAGCCCATCTACGCATCGCCATTGCCCGCGATGAGGCGTTTAATTTCTACTACACCACCGATCTCGACTACTTCCAGCGCTGTGGCGTTGAACTAGTCCCCTTTAGCCCGATTCGCGATCCCCAACTGCCACCCAATATTGACGCACTATTGATTGGCGGCGGTTTCCCTGAGAACTTTGCCGCTGAACTAGCGGCCAATCGGATGCTACGACACCAGATAGCAGCCAAAATTGAGGCAGGCCTACCCACCTATGCCGAGTGCGGCGGGCTTATCTACCTCTCTAAATCGCTACAACAATCTCAGCGCCGAGATAGCCTGATCGGCGTTATCCCCGCTAGCTGTCAACTACACTCCAAACCGGTAGGGCGCGGCTACGCCCGTTTTACCCCGACAGCGAACCACCCCTGGCCTTTGGCCAGAGCCCACCAGCAGCCGGTGGCGGCACACGAATTTCATTATAGCGATATTCAGTTTCACTCTAACACTCCAAAGTGGCAACCTGCCTATCAACTCCAACGAGGTCACGGCATCGGTAATCGACTCGATGGTTACTGCCATCACAACCTACTCGCCAGTTATCTCCACCTACAACATAGCCAAAATTTCCCGTGGATAGACTACTTTATCGATTTTATTCAGCGGGTTAAGTAGCCTCCATTCCAACCCTACCCCCCCAGCGACTCACTCAGAGTAAGGGTTATCATGACTCAATATAAAGCGATGATGGCTCCCCATGAATGAATACCCGCTCTTGGGCGGTTACCGTAGGAAGATATCCCGACATCAGCTCAAAGCCCCTAGGGTTATCAATATACATTTTTTCACAATATAGCTGTTCACCATAGGTATGGCAGCAGCGCTGGTGTAGCAGCAACCACTGCCTTAACTTAGAGTCGATATCCTGCTCTGGATCACCATCATAGCTCTCGACATAGACTAGTCCTGTCTCAGGGTGAATTTGTAAAAAAGCTAGCGCCCGTTCAGCACTAGCGCTATCACGAAAATCGCCGCAGTAGAGCTGTTCGATCTCAAGTGGCTCATCGTTGTAGCCGGGCTGCATCAGCCGTGGGACAGGAAACACACGAGGAAACTGTTGATAGTTAAGATGGTGTAGCAGCAAAGTTTGATGGGCAGCCCGATAGCTAGCGGCATACTCTTTGCGGGCACCATAGAGTACACCGTTATAGCCAGAGAGAGTATTCACGGTAAGCGAGCTATCACTCACTCGTGCTATGGCACTAATAGCATCGAGCTCTGCTATCCGCTCGGCTCCAAAACAGCGCTGCAAACGGTGATAAAACTCGGTATCGGCCCCAAAACGCACCTCATCCCAGCCTCCGAGCTGGCTAAAGACCAGTTTACGACACATCAGTGAGGAGATATTTAGTTGTCGATAGTAGGGCTGCCCGCGACGAATAAGTTGCAAATCGGGCGTGGCCCGTAACCACGAGGCGATATTAGCCACAAAGTCAGGATTAGCTAGTAGCTGTTGTACCTGTAGCTCAATCTTTTGTGGATGGTGCCAATCATCCGCATCGGCTACGGTCATTAACTCCCCGCTCGCCTGCTGCAATGCTAGATTACGGCTGTGATAGGGACCGCTATTTTGCCGCTTAGCGATGATTTTAATACGGCTATCGCTTTGGGCTATCGGCTCTATTTGCGCTAAGGTCGTGTCAGTGCTGGCATCATCGACCACAATTAGCTCTAAATTGCGCCAGCTCTGCTGCTGTAACGACTGCAGAGCCGTTTTAATCGTTGCTGCTGCATTGTAACAGGCGATAATAACTGTCACCTTTACCGTCGCGTTAACGGTCGATATCTTTACCGGATTGAACGGTGTCAAACTATCAAATAGCGTATGGTTACCCTCGCCGATAGCCACCGTTGCCAAGCCAGCCTCAGCAAAAATAGCATTAAGCGCCTCGATTTTGGCCGTCGCAGTCGCTGCGCGGTGCAGCTGCTGCGCTAGGTAGTCAACATAGAGTGAATTATCCCGATTCGGTGGCGGTTGCGGCGTATCCTGTTGACGCTGCGCTGCTAGCTCCGCTGTTAATAACGGCAGATAGTGCTGTAGAGAGTCTGGTAGATCTGTCGCCGCTAATAGGGTATCTAGATCTTTTTGGGCTTGTAGCTGTACCGCTGTATCGGTTTGATCGAGCCGAAGCAGTAGCAGTGCCCAGTGAGCGTGGAGTGCTAACTGGCGCTCTGCGCCTGTCAGTGCGATAAGATCAACCACCGCCTGTTCACCATAACCGGGGTTACGCGCTTTAACCATTAAACGGCGTACCGGCTGGGGAATTGAGTGGTGCCAGTAGGGTTGCGTTGGCGTCCGAATGGTAAAGGGGAGTGGTTTGGGTCGATTTCGTAGCTGTTGACAGAGGCCATCGGGGGAGCATCTCATCCGCCGCGCCAGCAGTTGTAGGTTGAGTTGCAGTAGTGGCTGCAACACGGAATAGCGCCGTAATGCCCGACAGTAGAGCGTTTGTGCCAACGGGTAGTCCCCACAGCGAAAAGCGAGATTGGCTAGCTGTAACAGTCGCATTGACAGGTTAGGCAAATTGCGGCGCAAGCTTAAAACAGTATTGACAAGTCACCATAAGTGCCTGCCACTGCGCTATGTCAGCCATCACTCCACCACTCCAAATCGTCACGCTCTTAGCTGACTCCATATCAGGAGTGTGATCGACCTGATACTGCAGCAGCGCTAAACCGGCAATCCATACCCTATTAACAGCCAGACGCTGGCCATGGACAACCGGTTCAACTGAACGCTGTTGTAACAGATAAAAATAATCATAATCAAACGGCTGTTCCGGTTGCGACAATTCAGGCCAGTGTAATAAGCCAATAGGGGTCTCAGGCGGCAGCGATTGTAGTGCCTGCTGTAGATCAGGCGGTAACGGTTGACGATAGTCAGCAATCAGCAGTAGTTCAAGCTTAAACTTCGCCTGATCCCCTAACAGCAGTCGTGGCACTTTAAAAGGGCGATCATTAAGTTTCGGATCAAGAGAGAGCGAGTCGGCCTGACAGTGCCAGTAGCTTTGATTCTGACGATAGATATAGCGCAAACCAAACCAGAGCGTGCGCACATGAGTGATCTGTGATCGGGTTAACGAGTTGTCACTATCTAGGGCAAAAGCAAGCGGTAGCTGCGGTTCGATAAAAGCGACCGTCCCCTCCCCCGCCAGATGACAGAGCCGCCGTAGCAGCTCACTATCAGCCGAAACCCGTACTGAATCCCAACCCCCTAGCTGTTGCAAGGCACTGCGGCGATAGATCAATGACACATAGCTTTGATGAATTAGCGTTGGATTAAGGCGCCAGTTATGGCGAAAATTGAGCTGCGAATCAACCCGCACCCAATAGCTCCCGACAGCCTGTAGCTGATCGTTATGCAGTAGCTGCTCCATCTGCCGCTGTAGCTTCTGCGGATGGGACCAGTCATCGCTATCGTGGGTGGTAATAAAGTCACCTTTCGCTAATGCCAATGCCCGGTTACGCGCCACATAAGGGCCGCTGTTCTGTTTTAGCTGTATCAGTTTCAGGCGCGAATCGTGTGCAGCAAGCTGTTGTACCACAGCTACGGTAGCATCGCTACTGTTATCATCGACCACGATTAGCTCTAAATTGCGCCAACTCTGCTGTAAAACAGCACTAATCGCCGTGATAATTCGATCTGCCCCATTATGAACCGGCATAATCACACTAATGCAATAGGGACTATCAACAGCGTGAGCCGTTGCGGTCAGATTATGCAGGCCAAGTGGCTGCTGCCGATCTTTTTTCTGAACGGGTACCAGTTGATGGCGCTGTAGTAGCTGATTAAGCTGTTGTAATTTAAGATCTTCGTGCTGTTGCAGTGTCACCAATACCAGCCTGAGATCGCTGTCATCAGGGTGGCGTTGCCGATAACCCTCAACCCATTTAAGTGCCCGCTGTCGCTGCTGCAGTTCGGTATAACCGTAGGCAAACAGTAGCGCCACCTCTTTACTCTCTGCCCATGTTTGCCCTAGCGTTACGAGTCGCTGGCCATACTCCAATAGCTGCGACCACTGCTGCTGAAACGAGCACCAACGCGCTAACTCTAATCCGGCGCGAAAGCGATACTCTTGCGGCGCTGTGATGTTATTTAATAACCTCTCCAGCCCATCTATTGCCGGGCGTGACAGACCACCCCATAACGCACTGACGATTAATTCAGTATGGCGTTGTAAATGAGCGTCTGTCGAAACAGTGCCTGATGCGGTAAAACCGGATTGAGGTGCAGTGGCCTCGACCCCCCGTTGCTGCTCAGAGTACGGCAGATTATCGCGGCGAATGAGTGCCGCAAAGTAGCACTGATCAGCATACTCCAATTGTGGCCAGAGCCGTTGCCATGCGGTAACAAAATCGGCTTGCGTCGCAGCGATAGTGAGTAGTGGACGGTGAATTAGCGCTAAAGTACGAATACGGCTAATAACAACCCTTTTTTTCAGCTGCGGTAACGATTCAGGTAGTGCCATGACTGCGTGGCGGAGCTGGGTGAGTGGGGCTGATAGTTTCACCAATTGAGTAGAACCTAATTTACAAATAACATCTGGAAAAGAAGAAGATAATGACTTCCATACTATTGTCTATAACCATAGCCACCCATTCGCCCCTAACTCTCCAAAATCACTCTAAAAATCGTGTCCACTCATCTCGACCCTCTCATAGCCGATCGAGAGCCGCATCGCTAATTCGGTAAACGAGCTCCAGGTACTGCCAAGCAGAGAGCGACAACGGCTGAGCAAGATTGCATCGGCCAAGGCATAGATAATTTGATCCTTAGAGCGATCAAACTGAGAGCGAGGCAAAAAGAGGATCCTTTCCCCATAACGCTGCCGCATCATCTGATAGGTCTGCTCTCGGTCGGTAGCTAAAAAGAACTTCACCTCAGGCTGCTCTTCAATGATCTGATCCATACGGGAGATAAAGTGACGATAGTGGCTCTTCTCTCGCCAGTAGTGGAGCTGCTCATGCCCCTTTTGACTCCAGTTCTCGGGAGCATCATAACTCAAGTGATCCAGCCCCTTCCCCCCTTCCATACGAATATGGACACCAATAGATTGCGACACCCCATAAGGCTCTATGAGTTGAACTACCTCATAATTAGGCTGTAGGGTTTGCAGATAACGATTCTCCTGATCTGCATCGGCAAGTTCGCTTTTTAGCGCATACGCTGAACGAATGTAGAGATCCTGCCCAACCTGCGGCTCTATCGGGGCAAATTTTTTCGCACCGGGTTCTATCTCCATATAGTTATACAGCTTCATTGATCGACTTTGCGCTGTCTGAATAAAGCTCTGTTCTAACACTTCCCCCTGATAGTCAAACAGATCGCGAAACTGGCAATGACAGTGATGATCTGGCTGCCACACAATCACTAGCTCTCTATCAGTCGCCTGAGCAATCACTGCAGCTGAAGCGATCGCCCGCAGCCGATTACCTAAGCCATGCTGTGCATCAATATAGAGTCGTCCACCTGAATAGCTCTTAACCTGTGAGCTAGACTGAGGCTGACCCTGTACGCTTCTCTTAATCTCAGAAATGGTAATCGTATCGTAATCGAATTTATGCAGCAGATTTTCTGCCTCATGACGCTGCAACTGATAGGCAATCTCTCCACCACGCCAAGAGAGCATCTCCAACATCGCGTAATATTCGGCATCACATTCAATATGGGGGGCGACCGTGTGGGACGACCTCCCTCTCTGCTTCACTCTCAATTCGTTATCGTACTGCGCGGTAATGGTAAACAGAAGCATCATCTGCTGCCTTCCCCAACATGGCATAAGTGCAGCGATATATTTATTGCAGCGAATAGCAAATTGAGTAGAGTGTCGAAAACGGTTAAAGCGATCATCGGCCTGCGACGGCTCTAGCCGCTCGGCGTGACGGTGCGGTAGATGGTAGAGCGTCGCCGGGTTAACATCGTATCGCACTACTCCAGCCTGCTGTAGTCGTTGGTAGATATCGTTATCGTCCCAACCGTAACGGGTAAGATACTCATTAAAACCGTTAATCGACAGTAAATCGTGGCGGTGAATGTAGAAAAAACCGTTAATATGAGCCTGCTCCGAGGCTACTTTTCGCCAGTTACCGGCAATAACACTTTTAGGCAGGAGCTGCTGTTGGGTAAAAAAGGAGGGGTAGATTAAAATATCAGCATCGGCTTTAATAATTTTATCGTAACTCGCTACCCGAAAACCGAGATTAAAGGCGTAACTAAGAATCCAGCGCGACTGTCCCTCCACCCGAACAATCTTAACCCGCTCATCATGTAGCTGCTGCTGTTGCAGAAATTGGGTTAGCGGTTCGGTTGAAGACCAGTCAACAATTACCACTTCATTAATCGCCTCACAAGCAAGCCAGGAGCGTAATGCCTTAAGCAGATTAGCGTGACGATTCATGGTACAGCTCACCACCGAAATGCCACTACCAATCTGCTCGACATAGTTATCGATTCCCCCCCCGACTATGGGGTTAACCTGAGTACCGCGATAATCGGTTTGCCTCTCAAGTAGCGATTCAAACTGCTCTTTTAAGCGATAGGTGGTCAAAAATTGCTGTAAAAAGGGTCGATAGCGCCGATTTTTAGTCGTCGTCTGCTGCTGCGATAGTGCGGCTAATGCCGTTAAATGGTGCTCTAGGGTATCGTGCTGCTGCTGCTTAACCGCAATCCGGGCACCATTAATATGGCACCAAAAGGCGATATCACTCCGTTCTACTCTCTCTCTGGCCGCCATGGTTATCTGGCTATACGAAGATAGTGTTGCGGATAGGTTAACATCTGCTGGCGCTGCTCTGGTGTATTACGCCAATTGGCTAAAATAGTCTGCTGATAGTTGCCGTTAATATCTTGGATTAGGACAAATTTGATATCGCTTCGCTCCAACCCCCACACGGCAGTTTTATCTATTTGAAAATAGTAGACCGTTTTAACCACTTTAGAGAGACAGATAAGCGGATAGGTAAAGGTACCACGCCCAATCACCAGATGTTCAGCGGCTGCTAATATAGCGATATCATCAGCCAGCGTGCCTGAGGCGATACTATAGGGCAACTTTCGGTTATCGAGCTCTGTTTTGAGTGCGGCAACGACAGGATTTCCCTCATCTTCATAAACTAGCTGCACTGCATGCCAGCGTCGCTGTTGTAACACCGCGATATAGAACGCGAGCGGTGGCTGACCATAACCAAAGTGGGGGGTATTATCACTAAAGATGTCGCCGGCACGCAGGTGAATCGTTAGGGTATTGTGCGGATGGAGAGGCTGTTCAGGCAGCTCATAGGCTAAACAGGGGCGCAACTGCTGCAAAATATCGTAGCGGCTTAAATTGGGAGTAGTCAGTGGTTTAAGTGTCTGGTTATAGAAAAAGACAGATACCAACAGATTAGCTTGTAGCGCGGCGGGTGCAACCCGCAACTGCTCAATAGTAATGCCATTAACGGTACAAGCGGGGCGAATGGCACTAAAGCCACTGTGATATATCTTTTTAATCCCATGGGTGAGGGCTAAATTATAGGCATAATTCAGTTTTATTAAGCTATTGGCAAAGCGCGCTTCACCGTGAATCAGGAGCGCATCGATCTGTGGCAGAATCGAGCCGGGTTTAAAGCCGCGATTGGCGATAATGGAGCTCTCATCAGTTCGGACTAACCGGTAGTTATCGATCCGCTCCCCTAAAAACAGATTCAGATCGATACCGTTCTGGTAACAAAACTGCCGCTCAATAGCCGTGGGCTTACGAATAAGATCAAAATCGAGCCGCTTTAGCTGTTCAATGCGTTGTAGCGTCTGGCGTTGTGCTGCGTTCCAAGTCGCAATAAGCTGTCGATAGTGCCGCTTAACGACAGGATCAGTTGTCAGTTCGGTTTGAACTACCTCAGGTTGCAGCCACAGACGGGTTAATAGCGCTTGTGTGAGCTGCTGCGAGCTGAGTGGCTGCCGCATCAACGATGCGAGGCTCTGTCGTAGAGTAGATGACACCGGCTTGGCAGCTACAGCACTTGGTGTTTGCGATCTCTATCAAAGTTTAAAGTTTATCGAGCATGAGGTCTTTTATCAGATCAATTTGGGCTTCCGCTTTCACGAGCTCAGTCTCAAGTAGCTGCTGTCGCTGCTCGTTTTCCTGATTACGCTGTTGTAGCTGCTGGTTCTGTTGGGTTAACTCGCCTTGACTCGACTCTAACGCTGCAACACGGCTCTTAAGCTGATCTCGCTCGGCTGTAACCGACTTATGGGTTTCAGTCAATTCGTGTAGCTGTTTTCGCGCTGCATCGCGCTCACCAGTAAGGCTTTTAGTCGCTTCGGTCAGCTCTGTGGCTTGGTTGCGGGCACTATCGCGCTCGGCGGTGAGATTTTTATTTGCCTCAGTCAGCTCAGATGCCTGTTTACGGGCACTATCTCGCTCGGCGGTGAGGTTTTTAGTCGCTTCAGTGAGTTCTGATGCCTGCTTGCGGGCACTATCGCGCTCGGCAGTGAGGTTTTTAGTCGCTTCGGTCAGCTCTGTGGCTTGCTTGCAGGCACTATCGCGCTCGGCGGTGAGGTTTTTAGTCGCTTCAGTGAGTTCTGCTGCCTGCTTGCGGGCACCATCGCGCTCAGCAGTAAGGTTTTTATTTGCTTCGGTCAGCTCTGTGGCTTGCTTGCGGGCACTATCGCGCTCGGCAGTGAGGTTTTTAGTCGCTTCGGTCAGCTCTGTGGCTTGCTTGCGGGCACTATCGCGCTCGGCGGTGAGGTTTTTAGTCGCTTCAGTGAGTTCTGCTGCCTGCTTGCGGGCACCATCGCGCTCAGCAGTAAGGTTTTTATTTGCTTCGGTCAGCTCTGTGGCTTGGTTGCGGGCACTATCGCACTCGGCGGTGAGGTTTTTAGTCGCTTCAGTGAGTTCTGCTGCCTGCTTGCGGGCACTATCGCGCTCGGCGGTGAGGTTTTTAGTCGCTTCAGTCAGCTCTGCTGCCTGCTTGCGGGCACTATCGCACTCGGCGGTGAGGTTTTTAGTCGCTTCAGTCAGTTCTGCTGCCTGCTTGCGGGCACTATCGCGCTCGGCGGTGAGGTTTTTATTTGCTTCAGTGAGTTCTGCTGCCTGCTTGCGGGCACTATCGCGCTCGGCGGTGAGGTTTTTAGTCGCTTCAGTCAGCTCTGCTGCCTGCTTGCGGGCACTATCGCGCTCAGTGGTTAACTGATTTAGCTGCTGCGAGAGCTGTAGATTCTGCAGCATCATATCGTTGCGTTTTAGCTTCCAACAAGGTCTATCGGGGTCACGACTCTCATCCTGCTCTGTGACTTCATACCCCTGAGTCGCCAACCACTCTACCACCTCTGCGGCGGCTACACTGTCGTGATAGAGAGCATCAATACCACAATAGAGCTCTATCTGGCTAAACTGACCTAACTGCTCGGTCGCAGCAAGCGCCTGTAGCAGCGGTAACTCTACTCCCGGTGTATCGATCACCAACAGCTGCGGCAGCTGACTATCTAAATTTAACCCAGCCATTAGCTCAGCAACCGGTTCACTCGCCACTTCAAGCTGCTCTAGCAGCTTTAACCCCGGATAGAGCTGTTTTAGCCCGGTCGCTTGATGCAGACTATTAGCCTGCGGCAAGTTATAACGATAGAGCGTGCTATTAGAACCGCGCTCGGCCGTTACGGCAACACGCTTAATCTCTACTTCAGTCGTGGGTTGAAGCTGCTCTATCTGCTGCTGTAGTAGTGCAGACTGCTCAGGATCAGCTTCTATTAAGATCAGTTTTTGTGGCTGTTGGGGCAAATAGTCGGGTAGTTCACTACCGTTACCAGCTCCCAGATAGATAATCGTCTGTAGTTGCGCGTTCATTCGTTCTCGCCTTATTTAGATAGATTGCGGAAAGCAGATCACGGCTTAAACCGCGTCTAACGCCTCTCTGCTGCCGACAGCGGCAATAGCCCGCCCCTCTTGCTGTCCAAAATTTAAGTAGTGGATTAGGGGGTTAATCCCCATCGCTGCCACATCGGTGTGTTGATTCAGATAATAAGCAGTATCGAAATGGGGTGAGGGATTGCGTAATTCACCGGCACCAAACTGTAAAAAGTGGAGCGCAGGGTCGATATCGGCTTCAGCCACATCAGGGTTATGGGCTCTATACCACGCTTCGTCAAACAGTTCAGACTGGCGAATCGTTTCGGCCATTTTTTTAAGCGCCTTTTTACGCTTCTGCTTCTGTAGTGGATTCAGTTTAGCAACGAGCCCTCTCCCTTGCTGCTGCTGTGTCTGTAGATGAATAGCGCCATGGAGCCGGCCTAGTGTGGTTATCTTCTCATTTAACTGCTGTTCTAATTTTAATCGAAACTTTTCGTTTTGAGTTAGCTGCTGTTGTAACTGCTGTTCGCGCTGCTGCCATGCCTGCAACTCACTATTTAACTGCTGGTTCTCCTCTATCCGCTGCTGCAGTTGCCACTGTAGCTCTTCCGCTTCGGTTGTTTTATCACTATAACTCAGTTGCAGTTCGCTGTGCTGTTCCTGAAGTTGGTAGAGCTCCTCTGCAGCAAGTCGGTTTTCATCTATCAGCCCCTGCTCTTTCTGCTCTAACGATTTAATCTGCTGCTGGCGCTGCTCTAACTGCTGCTCTGTCTGCTGATTTTGTAGATAGAGCTCTTCTAAGCTCTCTTGTACACTATGGAGCTGTAGCAGGATTAACTCGTTCTCTTCAGTTAGCTCCTGTTGACTACTCTGTAGCTGTTCAAACTGCTGTTTTTGCTGCTGATACTGCTCCTTAAGCTGTTGTGTTTGCTTATTAGCTTCACTGCGTTCAGCAATGAGGGTTTTATTTGTTTCACCAAGCTCTTTGGCCTGCTTACGGGCACTATCTCGCTCAGTGGTAAGGTTTTTAGCCGCTTCGGTCAGCTCTGCAACCTGTTTACGGGCACTATCGCGTTCAGTGGTAAGGCTTTTATTTGATGCGGCGAGCTCTGCAGCCTGCTTTTGGCTTTGCTGTAGCTGCTGCTTATGGTTGTTTGTCTCCCCTTCTAACTGCTTAATCCGCTGTTGACTGTCACTAAGCCGCTGTTGCTGTTGTTTGAGTTCACTCTCTAACTGCTGCTTCTGTTGATAGGTCTCCTCTAATGACTCTTGCACGCTATGGAGCTGTAGCAGCAGCAGTTCGCTCTCTTCTGTGAGCTCTTTCTCTCTGGCCTGCAGAGTATCACTCTGCTGCTTCTGCTGCTGATATTGCTCCTTAAGCTGTTGTACTTGCTTGTTAGCACTATCGCGTTCAGTGGTAAGGCTTTTATTCGATGCGGCGAGCTCTGCAGCCTGCTTTTGGCTTTGCTGTAGCTGCTGCTTATGGTTGTTTGTCTCCCCTTCTAACTGCTTAATCTGTGTCTGACTCTCGCTGAGTTGGCGGCTCCTGCCACTTAACTCCATCTCTAGCTGTTTAACCCGATGCTGACTTTCACCAAGCCGCTGTTGCTCTATTTGAGCTTGGGCTAAGTCGGTCACCATTTGGTGATAGGCTCTATAGAGCTGTTCAAACTGAGCTGTCCAATCTACCTCTAACAGCTCCGACAACGGCCAACTGCTCGCTTCCAGCTCTCGCTGTAGGCGATTAATCTCATCATCCGGCAGATAAGCGCTAGCCAGTACGCTCTCTAACCTGAGTTCAGAGAAAGGATCCACAGGATCCCAATGGTGCTCTCCATGCGGTAGATTAAGCCCAAAAGTCGTTAAAGTCTGAATCAATTCGGTAGGCGATGCGACCACCTGACCACTATGAAGGAGTAACGCCCGCCGACGCTGCATGCGCTGAAACTGTAACAGTTGGCGACTAGACTCCCGCCACTGCGCCACCATCAGATCCGGCTCAACGCCAGATTGAAGCGCCGTGGCCAGTGCGGAACGAAAAGGGAGATAGAACAGCAGAAAAGTAGCCTGCGGCAATCGTTTGTGCCACTTCCCCAGCGCGAAGGGATCGGACTCTTCAATCCAGTAGATCGCTGCATCGTCAACCGGCTCAGGCAAATGTGCCTGAAGTAGTGTCAAATCGACCCCACCGGAGGCATCTTCAGATGATAACAGCGGCTGCAATAGAGTTGTCGGAATTGGGGTAAATAACTCCGCCAATATCGGTTGAACACGGCTCCAACCGCTATAGGGTGCTGCTGTGCTAATCACAAATCGCATAAAATTTCCTCAAAAAAGTCAGTTCTTGTCGGTTCAATTCAGGCCAAAAGTCGCAGTCGGCGCAGCGAGTAATGCCAACTCCGATAGTGCTGCGCTGCGCGGATTATACGCTGAGACTGTCTGAATTGCATTCAGCCGCAAGGGATCGGAGTGGTAGTGACACTCAATAATGGAGGTCACACGCTGCAGCAGCTCTGGCGAGTCGATATCGAGTAAAAAGCCGTTAACGCCATCGAAAATATACTCCGAAGCAGCCCCAGCTGAAGTGATTAATACAATCACCCCACACGCCATCGCCTCCACCGCTGTGCGGCCAAAGGCCTGGTAGTCGGAGAGATCGAGAAAAAAGTGGCTCTGCTGCAGAAGGCGAGCGACCTGCTGGCGCGTCAGCTCACCGTGGTTATGGTAACGAAAATCGCTTACTAACCGATAGTCTGATAATCGCTCTTCAGCCGTTCCAAAAATATCGATAGTAATATCGTTACCAAAAATATCGGCTAACGCTTTTAATAGCGTCATGGTTCTTGCCGCTCCCCGCCGTGGAGTTTCGGGTCGCACCATCGCAGCTACCCGAATAGGCACCTCCCGTTTTAACCAAAATGGAGCGTTAGGATCAGGAGAGTAGATTTGGTGATCAAGGCTAGGGGTAACCTGATGCACGGTAACATCGTGCTGTTTTGAGACCCGATTCGCTAGCCAGCCGGTTTTAGCAAAACAGAGCGTATCGGGCAGCAGTCGATAGGAGTCATACGCCTGCTGCCACGCAGTGGAACCAGGCTCAAAAAAATCGGGTTCATAATCTTGTATATAGTAGGCCGGTTGTAACTGCGGATAGCGCTCCACCATCGATTTTACCAACGCCATTGAGCTATATAGGGTAGCGATTAGGGTATCAACTCCCTCAACAACCCGCTCCAGATAGCTCTCATCAAAATTGACCAACATCTGCTCAATATCATCAATCACGCTATAGTGAGCTAAAAAAAAGTGGCGGTTATGGGGACGAATCGCAATCTGCGCCTCAACCCCTAACTGCCGCATTGCCGCACACTCCTGCACAATCGAGTGAATCCCCCCAGCGATACCGGCAATTGGTAACAGAAACAGAATACGCTGTTGCCGTGCTGATAGGGGTAACTCTGTATTAACAGCGGCGGGCGAGTAATATTTAATAAACAGATTCGGGTCGGTCACATCACAGCGACGCTCTGCTAGCGCCAGATTAAAGCCGAACCGAGTGGCTAACTGCGGAGAGTGCTGCAACAGCTGGCGATAGAGCACTAGCGCTAGCGGGTAGTTGCGCTGCTGAAAAGCGCGATTAGCCTGTTTAAGTTTTTCAATTAAAAGGGGAATCGTTCAACCTCTCACGGCTTGCCAAGCGTGTTCAACAAGGGTATCAAGATCACGATAGCGTGGCTGCCATCCCAATTCCACTTCGGCTTTTTGACTATCGGCCACTAAAACGGCCGGATCCCCCGCTCGACGAGCTACAACTTCAGCCGGAATATCGTGCCCGGTGATACGGCGACAGCTATCGATCACCTGCTGTACCGAATAGCCCTCGCCATTACCTAAATTAAACTGAAGACTCTGCCCCTCCTGCCATAACTTCTCTAGTGCTAAAATATGGGCTCGGCAGAGATCACTGACATGAATGTAGTCACGAATACAGCTACCATCTGCGGTCTCATAGTCGTTACCATACATAGCTATCGCCGGCCGCTGCCCAAGTGCGACCTGCAGCGTTAGCGGAATGAGGTGGGTCTCCGGATCGTGCCGTTCACGCAGGCCACTCCCCGGCTCGGCACCGGCGGCGTTAAAGTAGCGCAGCGCTACCGATTTCAGGCCAAACGCGTGATCATAGTCTTGTAGTAGCAGCTCAACCATCCACTTAGTGCGACCATAGGGGTTAATCGGCTGCTGCGGGTGGTTCTCATCAAGCGGGATCTGCTGCGGTTGACCAAAAATAGCTGCAGTGGAGGAGAAGATCAGCGCCTTAACCTGGTGTCGCACCAGCGCATTTAGCAGGTTAATCGTGTTAGCCAAATTATTATGGTAGTAGAGATCAGGCCGCGTTACCGACTCACCGACCTGAATCGAAGAGGCAAAGTGCATTACTCCGTCAATCGTATAGTTTTGCAACAGTCGATCCAGTGCGGCACTATCACCAATATCGCCTTCAATAAACTCGCCACCCACGACTGCATCACGATAGCCGGCCGAGAGATTATCAAAGGTAACCACACGATACCCCTGCTGTAGCAGTAGATAGACCATATGGGAGCCGATATAGCCAGCGCCTCCAACGACTAACACGGTTCGTTGTGAGGGCTGACTTTGCGGCGACGCTATCGCTTCGGTAACCAAGGGATTAGGTGTTTTAGGCTCCGCTTCAGCGCTCTGATCAGCCACCGCGCTGTGCTCTTGCTCAACGGTTTGCCGCTCCTCATCGGTCAGAGCTGTGCGGCAGTGCTCGATAAGCTGATCAAATAGCGTTTGATTCGCTTCATAACCGGCTAGCTGCGGCAGCTCCAGTGCCATACGATAGGCGCGTTGATAGAGTTTTTGATTAAACAGAATGCGGATCTGGTTATCTCGTAGCCAGATGCTCTGCAGCCCCTGAGCTTCAGCCTGTTGTAGGATTTTCATCGCACTAAAAAAGCGCTGCTGCTCACGATAGGCTATCGCCAACTCCAAATAGAGCAGCAGATTATAACGCTGCGACTCTAATAGTGGGGTCAGATGATCAACCACGGCAGACCAGTTGAGCCGCTCTTTATCGAGGGCTATCTGCTGTCGCCACTCGGTCGTTTCAGCAGCGTAGAGCCGTTCGAGCTGCTGATTAAAGAACTCTTTATCGGCCACCGGAGCTAATTGAAGCGCCTGAACCCAGTGCGCTAGCGCCTGCTGCTGCTGTTGTAGTTCAACTTTAGCCCGGGCACGGTTATCTTCAATCCAGCAGCTCGTGCCAAACCTAAGTTCGGCTTCATCCAGCCACTGTAGTGATGTCTCAATTTCCCTCTGATTACGCAAGGCGATGGCGAGTTTAAGTAGATCATCCAAGGCGGCACTTGGGTGTTGAGCCTGTTGCTGAAGCAGAGTGAGTTCATCCTCTGCACTCTCGTTGTGTTGCATAACTACTCCTGTGGCTGATATGGCATGTTGGAATCGATAAAAAAGTGTTCGTTAACCTGCTCTAACGATAGAGCGGAGAGTCGATTAATCGCTTTAATATGGCGCTGAAAAGTATCCGATTGCGGGTGAAACAGGCGCATAAAGTGATACTCACGCGAGTCGAGAATCGTAGGTGAGGTGGTATCAACTTTAGTATGTGCTCCTTGAGTAAAGATATTTTGCCCACGAACAGAGAGAATACCCCGTTTATTCAAAAAATTGATATAAGCAAGACCGATGGCAATTTTGGGGTAGTAGTACGATTTAAACGCGCTGAAGTGAGGGTTTGGCTCGGTACTGACAATAGCGGCGACACCTTTACCTAATGAGATTGAGTAGCCAATATTAAGGCGGCGAACATATTTAGAGAGCTGAGAACAGTAGTTTCGTGAAAGCGCATCGTCATCATCTAATCTGACTGTTACAACAAAATCACCTTTAGTAGCATGTTGTTTGGTATAGCGGTTAATAATATTGGCTAAATTAACAGAGTTTTGCGCCATCTCTATGATATCAAGCTGGTGATGCTGCTCAGCAAGTTGATAAAGATTGCTTTTAAACGGTTCGGGAAGCGCTTTTGAGGTAATAACTAAGTGTTTAACCGTTATATTATCTATCCCCTCAAGGTTTTGCTGAATTACTGAGGGAAGCGTAACCGTTTGAAACAGATGTTGGTGGAGTTGGAGACGCTGCGGTAAAAAGAGCTTTTGGCGGTAGCGGGGGTAGTTCTGCCGGCCAATTGCCCAGCCTGTGGCAAGTTGTTTGGAGAGGATGGAGTAGCGGGTTATGAAGGTGAGGAGCATTAAGAAATTATTAATTAACCAATAACATCAATCAACACAAGTTTTGAAAAAAATGACAAATTTTTTCTATATGAATTTTTCTAACAAACAATGTATCAGAGATGTGGTGATCTTGGCCTGTTGGAATATATTTTTCATCAATCAGCCCGTTATACTTTAAAATAGAATCATTAATATCAAAGTAACCAAAACCATTAAGGACACACTGTTTTTTCAAATAGACATTAAAATCCAAATGCATCTTTGTTCTCTTTTTTCCATTAGGAAATTTATTTAACATGGCTGTAAAGATATTTTTTGCATCATCATCAGAATTTACATTTTCCGTAATTATCTTTTTAGTGTACCCAATTGATTTTTTTTTATCATAAACCAAAACTGGAACATTAATACCTTTAATTAACACTCTATCATATACTAGATTTAGTGATTTCAAAAAATCCATATAAACACCAACAATATCACTTACATACATATCAAAATCAATAAATTCTCTCTTTACAAAGATAGAATAGTAATAACCTAGTTCTATATCAACCTGACCAAAACAAAAAACGAAACCATCAAATTTTGCTTCCGCTAATTTTTTTTGAATTATTTTAGCTGTATTTAGTGTTGACTCTCTTTTACCAAATCCTTTAATCGTTGATGCGCGAATAACATTGTTATCAATAACAAAATTTTTAGGTAAATTGCCAATTAATGATTTAATTTGCGGAGTTATTGTCAAATATTTACTATGAGAGTCTCCAAAGGCTAATATACGCATAACACAAACCTAAATCTGATAACCAAAAACAGCCTTTTTCATCGTTTTACCATTTTTCAGTTCCCGCTCCAACTCTCCCTCTTTGAGGGAGTCTTAAAGGGGGAAAATCATAGATCGCAAACATGAAAAATTGATAAACAATCTGAACTAACCCATAGACCGATAAATATAAGCATCCTCTATAAATTGCCCCGGTACCACACTGCGGGAGAAGCGAATACCGCTAAGGCTAGCATCGGTATGAATAGCACGACTTAACGACTGCACCAGTCGGTTACCGCTGTCCCTCGCCTCAATATGGTGGGGATGGATTACGATCTCATCGCTAGCAGCACTCTTATTAGCATCCAGCACCCGCAAATAGAACTTTTTCGGGCCATCACGACCCACCAGTGGTGAGGCGATAATTAAACGCCACTCCCGGTTCTCGTCATTGTAGAGCCAAAAGGCGCTGGTAACTTCACAGCCGTCGCTATCAAGGCGTTCAACTAAGTGTCTACCTGCTTGTAGCATTTCGTTGCTGAGGTGATCTCTTACCAGTAGTTCTTCAGCCATTGTAATACTCCTGATTCTGGGTCGTTGATTGCTGAGATCATGTCTTCTGCCATCGATTGGCTGAGTTCACACTCATAGCGGGAGGTTTCTGACCAGTCTTTTGCGGTCAGCCAATTTGAGTAAAGAGTTTCATCACTCTTTTCTTGCTCAGATAGTTGTTGTTTGAGGCCAGCGGTATTAATCAATTTTTCTAGATCGTGCGTGTATGAGTTATTGGTTAGGTTTTTATCGGGGAAATCGTACTGTTGCACCTGTTTTGCGATACAGGATTTTAAGGCACATTCAATCGCATAACCGGCAAGGTAGTAGGCACCGTGATAGCAGTTAGCTGAAAGCAGCTTTTCTGCCTCTGTGAGACGGATATTAGATAAGAGCTGAAGGTCTTTTCTATTCATAAGTGATTTTCTAATATGAATTAAGCATATTTAAATAAAATCCAGTTATATTTTTACCACTCTAAATTGCCTGTGGCATTGTCTATTTTAGATGTTTTTATAATGGTTTTGTATTTGTAGAATTCATAACCAAATCGCTCCTCAACTATTATATGAATAGCAAATTAATAATCTAACTTACTATGACCAATCAATCTAAAGAATATCATATCCAAAATATTCCATCAAACCATAATCTAATCGAGAGTTAATATATTCAATTGACTGTTTATTTAAATCTTTTTTCCAAATCTCATCCAAGTAATATTTTCTATAAAAATCACCATCTTTATTTTTATCTTTCGTTGATTTATTAAAATTAACAAAATCGAATGTTTTTTTCTCTATACTTGACATGCCCGAAAAAATAGTATCGACAATCAATTTTGGGGAACGAAACATATCTTCAGTTATCAAATTAATAAAACGCATCCCACCTTTATTAATATATGAACGATTTTTAATATTCCATAAATCCACTGGTGAAACCAATGAACTACAATTGACATTTTCTCTAGATACAGTTTTCCACTCAGTGGTTAAAAATTCATAAAATGAACGCGGCTTATTTTTGTAGTATTGATGATATGGATTTCGATAAAGAGAGAGAAGCCAAGAGTACGGGTTTTTGGTAACAGTAACGAATAAAATTTCATTATCATTAACTATATCATAGCTTAATAAACATTCCCTATCTAATACTTTGGAGTGTTTCCATCCTAAATTTTTATTGAAATTTATATCAAAATACTCATCAATGACAGCCTCTTTTTTTAACCAGTTTTTATTTTTATATAACCTTGTTTTCCTCTTAGGAAGAGTCCCCTCCAATTGTTCAACATTCAAGTTTAATTCAATAATCTTTGTTAGATAGTTAGTGTTAGTATTCCTTTCACCATATAATTTTAAAAACGCCATAATAATCCTATTTTATTTGAGTGAGTTATTACCCCAAAACATATCTATAAATTTTTCATACAGCTCTTCTTTTTTTATATCAGATTGTCTATTTAGCTTAGATTGAAAATCACTAACACCGTATTTTTTTAAATATAAAACAGGATCTACAACAAGATCTTCATAAACAATCGAATCAAAATTTATTTTATATTTATAAAAAAAAGCTAATGAGACAGCTTCCCAATGTTGAATTTTATTCAATCTATTTTTTATTAACTTAAAATTAAACGCAATAGAATCATTATTCTTAGCATAATGCTCACTCCATTCACCACTAACAGAAGCGTGATAATAACTAACAGCCTGTTTAATCTTATCTCTTCGTGTTAGGTGAATAAATACCGTATCAACACTAGGAAAATATGGCCAATATTTCATAAATAGAGGCAAATGACTACCATGTAGGTTTATTCCTAAAACGCCAACAGACGATGTTCTGTGTTTAATCAAATTATTAACATAGTCTTCTTCAATCTTATTTTTATCATTACAATTCCAAACATTAAATAGAAAAGGCATATACTGAAATGGTTGGAAATATTCATGCGGCAAACAAATTCCGGAACGATAAAGTATATCTGACAACCATGTACTACCAGATCGTGGAGTGCTAACAATGATTACTATTTTCTCAAGCTTAACATTAGAATTATAATCAAATTCAGGCTGAACAAAATCATTATCAGGAATATTAAATTTCATAGTGGTATTATGTAGCAGAATAAAAATCAACTAAACTCTTATTAAATGCTGATACAAACTCGTCATCATTACTATAGACAAATTCACGACTCAAATCCATAGAATATTTTTTTGCAAATACTTTCTCAACAAGAAAATGTAGCCCATACCCTAGCCCATAACTCACACTTGATGTTAATTTATTTTTATAGTATTGCGGAGTATTTATAGGATCAACCAATGGAATAATACAATAGGCATCGATAAATTGGCGATGAAAATCAGTAAAGTTTAGGTTAAAATGTGTACTTAATCTACTATCAGTAGCATAATTCTCTAATTCTTTAGGAAGTTTACCTCGTCCAACCAATCTAATTTCATAATCATAATCATTCTCAAATAAACATTGTAATAATTTAAAATTTCTTCTTTTATCTGTCATATTTCCCTGAACAATATACACAGGCTTTTTCGCCATTTTCTTTTCTTTATTAAAAGGCAAATGACTTGCATAAAACCATCTATCAATCCCACATAACGGAGTTAAAAACCATACATTTGATAATGAGATTAATTCTGGAGTTACCTCATGTGCAACAAATGCAGATTTAAAACCACGAAAATTAGAAATATGCCTTATATCCCTATTATAAATAGTACATTCAACATAAAATTCACAATACATTAGCTCAAAAGAGGAAAATCTAATATTCGGATATCTACTTTTAAAGTATTGAACTACTTTATCTCTTTTGACTGGAATATTCAGATAGATACATTTAAATTCATAATGCTTCTTACCAAAAATAGCAAATAAATTTTCTATAATTGACTCAATTACCTCGTAATGGAAATCTTTTGAATTATTAATAAAAATAGATGGCAAATTTTCATTCCCCTTTATATTGCTATTCACCCAGTTAATTGCCTCTTTATCATCAGGCTTATATTGCAGATATTTTCGCCACCACAACTCAGCACTCTTTTCATCCCCAGCCTTATCATAAGCCCTAGCAAAAAGATTTTCATGCCAATGACAACCACCAATATCTCCTTTATTAGGAATTAGTTTTTTCGCATCATCCCATCTCTGTTGTTTTAGATATAAACGCATGAGTTCTTTTTTAAAAACAGGATGGCCAAAAGAATCATTTTTTTCCGTATAACTATTCAATCCATTAAGTAAAATTTTTTCTGCAATATTATATTTTCTTTGATCAGCAAAAAATAGAGCAACCTCAATCTGAGGTGGCAGATCTAAACAAAAATTAATAAATTGTAAATTTAGCTGTTCATACTGCGCATCAAGTAAAGAAAATTTTTGACAGGCCGATTGGTCATAAATAATGTTTTTATTCATCATACGGAAATATTTTTCTGTATGCCGTTTTTTACCGGTAGTATTAGCTAGACCTCTGCCTCTTTTTTGTCTATTACTATACTCCTCTGAACTTTTTACTGCATAATGATTGACTTGAGCCACATCAATAATAGCATCTCTATCTAGCCCTGTTTTTTCTCCATTTCTAAATGACTCTAAAACAGAATAGCCATGACTATATTTTTCACTAGGAACAATCCAAGCAATACGATTACAATCAGTATCTTTAAGAAATGGCCTATGCGCTCCGAATCCAGAGATATTATCATTTAACCTCCATAATGACTTCATCTCTTTATTTAACGGAAAAAGAGGATGAGAGCATCTCTTAAATCGACAAGTAACAGGCAATGGTTCAAAACTCTTTTTTTCTGATGAACCAAAAACTCTCCAATTAAACGAGATCACATCTGGACATTCATATTCATTAACTAAATCTTGAATAGAATTATGCTTCTTTAGCAGTAAAAACTCATCTAGATCCACACACAAAACATATTCATTAAAATACTCGTTTATCAAGGTTGAAAATATTTTAAACGCACCCACTCGTTGTGGCACATCATCTGATTTAATTTTATTATGAAAAATTGTAACTGTTTTTTGCGTTTCACTTAAAAAAGTCAGAATATTCTCACTTGCATCAGTACAATCATTATATATATATACAAAATCAGTAACACCTAAATTTTTATACCAAATATAATGTTCTAATATATATCTATCTTCATTTTTCAGAAAAGCGACTAAAACAACCTTCATAAAGAAATCACACTAACCCAAAATCAGACATTAATTGATAGTCTTCCGAATAGAACTCCAAAAGAATATTTTCAACATAATCAGGCACAAACTGACTATAATCATCAATTTTATCAAATTGAATCTTTTTTGGATCCAAATCAAAAAACTCACCTGAACATGCATTTTTTGTATAAACTTTCCCTAAACTTTTATTATTTATTTCACTTTGAGAAATATTATATTCCATGCCTTGCAACCATTCAAAAATTTGGCTTTGCAAAACCAGATGTTGTAGCTCTATTCCTATTAAAAAGTCAGCTTGAGGTCGCCAATGTTCATTTAACGCATAAGATGGTGTATTAATCACAGAAAGCAAGAACTCAGAAAAACTAATTCCCCTATCAAATCTTCTCTTTATGATTTTTTTATTGTAGAAGGAGTGAATGATATTTTCAATAAATGGTTCAAATGGTCTATCATAAATCACTGGTTTTGCAATCTTATCCAAATAACAACTGACAAACCTTTCAATTGGATCTCGAATAACCGAGACATTCAAACAATCAGAGGGTTGGTTTTTATCCTTATTATTCAAATACTCTTTTAAAGTATATCCCCATTTTTCCTGAACCGTCTCATGAAAACGCCAAGAAGGAATATCAACATCAACACCCTCACACTCATTTAATATAAATACATTTTTCAAATATGTACAAGCATTCTTAGGAATCCAATAATAATTCACTTTTGAATTAGGGAAATGGCAATAATAGGAAAACAGATTAACAGTATGCCCTGCTCTATCTAATCGCCCTTGCTCATAATATATATTCATTATTTTTTTCAATCCATCTTTTAACGATGAATCAATTATTGATTTATAACTCTTATTCAATACTCTTGATTTAGCAGAAAAAAAATAATCCAGTCTAGGAACTAAAACATTGAGACCAAACCCAAAAGAAGAAATATTAACTTTGCCTTCATCAAATATATGCCCCATAGATTCATAAACCGCATATATATCACTATTCATTTAAATAATACCAAAAATAAAAAATATTAACGCAACGGTTAGCAAAACTTCTTGTCAAAAGATCAAGAATAATTCGATTTAATAATCATAAATTATACCGATTTGACCACAAAAACAATCGAAGCAAAACTCTCCACCACTCGAAAACTAAATATCCATCGTTTCTTTAACACCATTGACGATGTGACGATAACACGCCACAATCTCCTCAACCTGCTCGGCCACATAACGCGGTTTCTTAGCTTGCGCCAACCCCTTATACCACAATGGGTTAGCATCAATCTGCTCAATCACTGCAACTAACGCCTCCACAGTCGGTTCAATCACATGACCACTCTTACCTTCAATCACATCCTCCCCAATACCACCCCGATTACTGGCAACCACCCAACAACCACACGCGGCCGCTTCACGAGTCACCAGACCAAAACTCTCTGGCCAGATAGAGGGAGCAAACAAAATATCCATCTGCTGATAAAATTCAACCATCCGTTGTTGCGACAATCGCCCCATAAAAGTAACAGGTGTTTCACCCCAATGGCGCTGATAGCGCTCTCCTTCCACTTTAGCGTGATCCACTACAATAAAGCGTAAGTTTTTCGGTCGAACCTGCTCTACCGCTAATTTTAGCAGATCGTACCCCTTATGGGCAGAGATTCCTCCGATATGGCCACAAATCACCGCAGACTCCTGCTGCGTCTGCTTAGGTCGCCAAGCCGTTTTAGCCGAAAGCCCATTGCGGGTAACGACTATGTTCTCAAAGCCATTTTTTTGGTATAGCCTAGCAAAAGCCGCTGACACTAATAGCAGTTTATCTGCAGATTGCAATAATTTACGCAGCATCGCCCTTCGCTGTAGCGAAGCATCTAAGCTAATCCCCTCAGGAAGCGGAATAATCTGATAAGGATCGGGATGGCCATCCGGATAGACCCTACCCTGCCCGTCAACCAAAAACTGATAATCGGATATCCACCAGGCATCATGCAAAGTAATAAAATAGGGGATTTTACGCTTATTAGCCGCCACAACGACAGAGGCTGTCAGGCGCTGCACACAATGAAAATGGACTAAATCGGGCTGCTCTAAAGCAAGTACCTGATTAAATAGCGTCTCTATCTCGCTATCTTCAGCATGCCAATCCATATTCTCTCGCCACTTTACCGTAGTGCGATAGACTCTAACCCCCTTATAGTTATAGGCTGACAGTTGATAAGGTTCAGTACAGTAGTTATCACTAGTAAAGGCGACTAGTTGAAATTTATCGCTGTATGACTCTAGTAATATATCAATATTATCAGCCACAACCCGAGTGGCTCCACCAATTGCCTGTGGTGGGAAAAAGACATTTACCACCATAATTTTGGGCTTAGATTTCTGATTATGTCTGCTGATCCAATCCACTAACTGTTGCTTCAGCTGCGATCCTAATATTGTAACAGCATACTCTTTCTCTACTCGGTTAAGCGCCTGAGAACCGATTTTTTGCCTATATTCTGGCTCGACAATTAGCCGTTCAAGCTGTCGATACCAATCATCCACTGTTGCTGCTAACACTCCATCTACCCCATCGATAACAATGTCACGATAATTTTCGGTATGACTAACAACTGATGGAATCGAAAAACAGGCCGCCTCAAACCATTTAAGCTCACTTTTACAATCATTAATTTTATCTTGATGAAGTACCGCAATATTAATATCGGCCTGCTGTAGTAGTTGCCAATAGCTCTGAACCTGTTTCACAAGCGGCAGCATAATAATTTGTTCGAAAAACTGCTGCGTAAACGATTGAGGCAAGGCTAAATAGCCGACAACAATAAGTCTAACATTCTGATACTTCTCTAATAATCGTATTAATGCCGGTAACACTAATTCAATAAAATCGCTATTATGAGCCATCGTGCCACTACCATAAAAAATATCGATAGTCTTTTTATGACCTTTATCTATACTCTTAATTTCGTTTAAATGGTCAAGACCATTACGATGAGTCAATGCCTGTTTAGACTGCACTAATGCAGCAAGATGGCGTTGTAAAGGTATAGTTGAGGCAATCCCGAGCTGGCAACACTGTATCGCGGCTCGATTCAACGCCATCCCCTGCTCTAAGCCGCGCCATGTCGTATAGTCAACATAACCACCATAGCTCTCTAATACAGGAGGATAGATAGGATCAAAAATAAGATCATCTACCTCATAAATAGCCAATTTACCAACGCTATTTAACTGTGCCATTGCTTTAATTAATATAGGCAGTGCAGGAGTGCGATAAAAAATAACAATATCATGCAGCAGTAGTTGATTAAATGCATCACTATCAAATTTTATCCAATCGATAACTGTTACCGCGATATCAACAGAGGATAACTGCTCTATTTTTTGATTAATACGATAGCGTACACACTGTGGCACATGGTGATCACCTATAATTAAAATACGGGTTAAATCAGTGATACAGAGGGGGGGTAATTTTTCAGAGACCCCAAAAGTTAACAGATATGTTTCATATAATTTTTTTACCCCTTCACTCAATCCACTCACCATTTTTGAGCGTTGTTCTGTTTCATGAAACCCTATAGATAATTGACTCCTTAGCTGTAACATATAGGCTTCAGCAACCTTATCTAGCTCTACCTTTAATTCACCATAATCTGGATAACATTTAATAAACTCAGAAAGGAGCTCGATAGCTTTAGTATAGTTTTGTAACTCAAATTGAGATTTGACCAAATTAAGCATTGGCCATATTTTAGTGTGATTAACGCTTAGAGACTGATGATAATACTCCTGCGCAGCATAGTAATCTCGTTTATCAAAACACAAATTACCTAACAACTCATAACAGTAACTATCTTTAGAAAAGTAGAGTGATAGCTGTAGGAGAGAAGCACAAACATGATCTTTTTCTTTTTCTACACTTTGACTAAACTCTAACTGATAAATAGCTAATTTTTTATAAATTTCTGCTGTGTCGCTCTTAGATGGCAATAGCTGTAGTGGTAAAGGCTTTTTTCCGGATAAAGTTTGACATATTTTTTCGATATCAATCTGTGGAAATTTATCAAGATTAAGAGCAATAACGGTATCACAATTTAACTCAATATCATTGATATCTTCAGTTTTAATACGCCCATTAAGCCACTCCATTAAATTTCCGAATCTTGCTATCTCTTTATGGCCTATTCTAATATAGTGCAATATTGCATCTAATGGAGTAGTGATATTAGACTGTGATAAATCAGTATGAATATAGAGATAGAATTCCGGCTCAAACTTCTCTAATTTTAGCTGTAACGATTTTGGCTGTGACTCAAATAGTACCTGAAGGCTTGGAATGCGTCCTTCAATCTTGCCACAGCGGTGCCAATGTCGCCTCAACTCCTCATCCGATAACTCAGCCAAATCTTCATAGTAGTTACGATAAAATATAATATCCGGTTCATTTACGGATGAGTCAGTAGTGTCTATGTTTAACTGCTGCAGCAGTTGAGTCACATTTTTTAATAGCAGATGAGATGATGCTACATGTTGCTGTAACAGACTGTAGATAGCTAGCCCTGAGTGAGGTAGAATCGCTTTTAGTGGAACAGTTAAAGTTTCAATCGTATAGTGGTAGCTTATTGGTGGAATTTGATAAATACAATTATCTTTAGTTATCAAAACCAATCGATTACCAGAAGACCATGATGGTATTAACAGAGAAAAACCTAACTGACCAAGCTGCTCCTCCTTGACAGATTTAGCTTGCGCCACATCTTCACGACTTAGCCGCTTAAGCTGTTCTTCAGGAACAGATATCAGCTCAAACTCAACAGATGTCGAATTAGAGCTACTATTCGGTTGTAAATATCCCCAACCTAAAATCTGCCGTTCTTTATCGAGTAACCAGCCACACCATAAACCGATGCTATCTATATGAATAGCTAAATCGATACATAACTCAATAGCGCTTAGCCGATTAATTGAGCTAATCTGTTTTAGCGTAACTATCGTTTGACTCATGGTTGCCACTCTCCCAAAACATGTCCCTCGCTGCTTTGAACCGTTAACGGCTCGGTTAAATATTTTTTTGGAACATGGTAACCAATACAGCCCCCTCTGACCGGATTAAATTGTGCTAACTGCGGCTGAAATTCCGTCGCATAACAGTAATAGAGTACGACTCCGTTACTATTTAACACCTCAATTTTTACCGGGTGATCACTATGACTATAGTAACACCATCCGCTAATCCCACGCGGTACATTTTTTAGGCCATCGCTTCGATAGAGATAGTATCCTGACTGCTCATATTCGCTATATTGCTGTTCAAAACGGGCTAACGCTTTAGCATATAGCCGCATATCTTGCCGATTTTGTTGTTTAATTAACTGCTCTGTTGCGGGTTCTACCTGATAGAGCTCCTCCGTTCGCTGTTGATTAAAATTTAATTTTAACTCTTCAATGGAGATATTCCATAGTTTGGCTAGTAGCTGTAGTGAAATAGTGAATTTTTCGGTTAGCCCAATAAAACCGATTAGATTAAGTGGATAGTTGTTAAAACTTCTATTTTGTAAATTACGAAATTGGGGCTGGCGACAAAACACTTCTAAACTCTGCTTATATCCGCCATGTCTCTTAAAGTGGTAGTAGTGTGAAATCACTTGCTGCACCGGATCGCGCACAAAGGTAGCGATATTTTTCGCTAAAATAAAATGGCTATATCGCTTTATTCCAAAATGCCCTGCGATTAATGATCGAGAAGAGCATTTACCTAAATATTCAAATAACCGATATGAGTCGGGAATCTCTCCATAGAGGAGATCGCTCACTAAAGCACTAGTCTCTGATGCTGTTTTACCATAATCATAGTAAACAGACTCTTTCCCTAACGCCTGTTCAAAAGCAATACGCAGACTAGTGCCTGCCGTTTTAGGTATATGAACAAAAAGACATATTGAGTTATTGATTGTATTCATACTATAAAATCAATCGATGGCTAAAGAAAAATCCTCATACTGCCGTGTTAGATACGGACTATAGTAGGGATCATTTTGTAATATATCGCCCCATTTATGCTGCATAAACCTCACCTCACTCTCAAATCGAGCCCGTTTTTCCGGGGTATCATCCTCTCCCCGACTTAATGATTCATGGTGGTAGAGCTCTGCATAAGGCGTCCAAAGATTACGGTAACCCGCCTCTCTCACTTTAAGACAGAAATCGACATCGTTAAAAGCAATTTTCAAATTCTCCTCATCTAGCCCACCCACCTGTTGATAGATCTCTTTTCGAACTAATAGACAGGCAGCGGTAACGGCAGAGCAGTTTTGTACCAGATTTAGTCTATCGAAATAGCCTGAGCTCTCTTTAGGAAAATACTTATGCGCATGACCAGCCACCCCCCCTATTCCTAAGATAACCCCACCATGTTGAATGGTGTTATTACTATAATACAGCTTAGCTCCGACACAGCCGATATCGGGACGCATCGCATGACTGACCATCTCAGTAAGCCAGTTTGAGTTAATCACTTCAATATCGTTGTTTATTAATCCAATAACCTCCCCTTTTGCATACTGTACTCCTAAGTTATTGAGCAGCGAGAAGTTAAACGGTACATCATGACGATAGATCGATATATTTTTTTTCTCGGTTATCTGCTCAAAATAATGCAAAGTCTCCTTTTCAACACTACCATTATCGATAATAATAATTTCATAATTTTCATATATTGTCTTAAATAAAAGAGACTCTATTGCATTTTTTAGAAGATTAACTCTATCACGAGTAGCTATAATTAATGATACTAACGGTAATTTATCAGGAAGTGGCCAAATAATATGATAGCTATTTATCGCAATCCCCGCAGTCACCCGACCCGTTTGGCTATATCGACCATTAAAATAGTCACTCAAGGCCTTAATACCCGCACATTGAGTATATTGCTTTGCATCAGGAGATGCTGCGGTTGACTCTTCATGACTACGCCAGTGGTACAGTAGATACGAAATATGCTCTATCTCACTATCGTCTATCTGCTGCAATGTTCGTAAAATCAGATCATAGTCCTGACTCCCTTCAACGCCAGGACGAAACCCGCCAATTAACTCTATGACGCGACGCTCTATCGCAACTAAATGACCTAAATAGTTGTGTGAATAGAATAGATCCCGATTCCACTCCGATTTAAAATGGGGCTGGTAGAGTCCCCCGTCACAACTGACTTTATCCTCATCACTGTAGAGCAGTTTGACTGTTGGCCTCTGCTGAATTACCGTTGCCAAATGGTAGAGTGCATCGGGTGTCAACTGATCATCATGATCGAGTAGTACCATATAGTCTCCAGTTGCCAGCTGTAATGCACTATTAGAGGCTACTGATATGTGGCCATTTTCAGTACGAAAAACCACTTTAATCCGGTTATCTACCTCCTGATATCGGGTTAGTAGTGTTCTAGTTGCTACATCGGTAGAGGCATCATCCGCTACACAGAGCTCCCAATAGGGATAGACTTGAGCTAAAACTGACTCAATACACTGCTGCAGATAGTCCGCTTTAGTATTATAGACCGGAACAATCACTGAAAATTTAGGCGTCGCGTTAGCTGCTGTTAGATCTGAGATTTGCTGTAAAGAGGGCTGCTGCTTGTTAATAAATTCGCGCAGCCAACTATCTAAATCGAAAGGGAGCTTTAATACTGGCAGTAGCTGGCTATCATTAACTCGAATAGGATGGAAATTTTCCAACTTAGCAACCCGAGCTTGCTGTAATAACTCTTGATACCAAGGATACTTAATCCTACAACAGAAACCGCTATGGAGATAGCTCTTGCCAAACTGCTTAGCAATATCGACTCTAGGCAGCCATGCCACCTGCAGTGTTAACCAACTGTCATTAATATTGAGCCATAAATTAATCGAACTATTGCCTCGGCGCTTAACCCAACCGTAAATGGCGTTCGCCTGAATATCTTCAACAAAACCGTCACTACAATAACTAGCTGCATAGGCTGAAAAACTTTGCCGCTCTAGCGCATCTGCTGCAATGATTAAACTATCGTTGTTAGCATATAACCACTTAAACCGTTGCTTATAACGGGCAATAATATAATATTGCCATGGCAGCAAGGCACAGACAAACCCGCCATAACTCCACTCCTCTCCCAATTTATCAGCCACATCACTGCGTTGATACCACTCTGGCTGCAACGGATATTTTTGACCAAACAGGGTTAAGGTGATGGTGATCTTTTCATCGGCTCTTCGCGCAACCCAGCCACTCAGAGCATTAGGCTGCACCGCCTCAACATAGCCTTCCCTTACTCTACGCAACATTGGGCTCGGATGCTATCTAGCGCATTAACAAGCTGCCGACTCTGTTCCGATCGTGCATAGCTTAACGGCATTAAATGGTAACCCTCTTCTAGTTGGCGTAACCGTTCAGCAATGGCTCCGATATCAAAAGCGATCACCGGATAGCCTGTTGTGAGTGCTAGTGATAAGGTATAGCTATAGGTTTCAGGCCACACCGAAGGGAGCCAAACATAGTGGGGATTAAGTTGAGCTAACATGTTCGGCCCATCCACCTCCTGATAGCGCCCGGTAATGACAACCCCCTCCTGTCGTAGTAATTTATCATCCATGGTATAGCCCATCACAGTCAGGCGTAGCGGTAGCTGCTGCGCTCTAATCAATCGCGCTAAATGCAAAATAACCAAATAGCCCTTTATCGCCGATACCGCTCCTGGAATCACCAAATGCAGCGGCTCGTTATGACTCAGCTTAGGTTGTTTAAAGTTAAGTGCATTAATATCGATCTCTTCATGCGGCGTAGTGCATAGACTCAATTCAGAGTAGTAGCGTCTTAACCGATTGGCAACATCTTCACTCGGCACATTAACACAGTCGGCCTGCTCTAATATCGGCTGATGCAGCCGCCGCCACCAGCCAATATCGGTTACTGCAAAGTCGGAACCGAGCTGAGTTAAGCATCGATTACACCCCATCTCATCCGGTTCACCACAATAATAACCGTTACGATCATGCAGATTGATACGGGGACAGATCACTTTATAGTCATGAATATTGACCTCTAGCCGCAGCTGGTACTGTTGGCACCACTGTCCGATGCGTGTCGCCATATCGGGTTGAAAATCGGTCAGACCATGGCTATGAATTTCGCTAATTTTAAACCGCTGTAGCAGCTCAGCTATCGCACTATCATCACTAAAGACTACCTCTGGCATAGAGGGGGTGTTTCTTACTAATGGGTGAGAAAAGGAGCCGGTTTGCGCCATTTTATGTAGAGGACGCAAAAAAAAGACTCCCTTATTCAACGACATCAGTCGTTGTACATCTTCACTAATATGACGCTCGGTCCCTCCGCCTCGATCATGAGAGATAATCAGAATATTCTCCCGCTTACAGTAGCGCTGTAACCGAGCCATATCGATTGCATAACGATAACGCAGCAGAGGATCAGCATCAATAAAACGGGCCACATCACGATGATAGCGCGGAAAATCGCGCCGAATACGCCGCATCGCTACCTGAATTCGCTTCTCCCGCTCTCCCTGAAACGAAACCGCCCCCCAGTGACGCACAAAAATATCGGTTGCAATGCGGTTTTTATAACCTGCGACGATAGCCCGCTGACAAAAATCGTTCTCTTCGCCATAGCCTCTGCCGTAGCGTTTGACATTAAATAGGCCAATACGATCTAATACCTCACGCCGAATATAGAGACAAAAACCAACTCCGGTAGGCGTTTCAACCGATGCCCCCCGATTCACCTGCTCCATTAGCTGATCTAACTGACCATCTTCCAACTCTAACTGATAGGTATTGTCGTGTAAAAAACGGGGGTAGCTGCATATTGTCGCGTTATTAGAGATCGGCGTTACCGTGGCCGTGTGCGGCTGCTGCGCGTGATCATAGAGCCGATCCAGCCAACGATCAAAGACTTCAATATCGCTATTTAACAGCACGACATCACGCTGCTGATGCTGCTCCATGCCTCTATTTACGGTAGCAACAAATCCAAGGTTACGCGGTTGATTAATGAGGGTAAAGAGGCCGTCATCTGATAGTTGTTGCAGTGTATCGGCTAACTCACTATCCGGGGTGTGATCATTAATAACGATTAACTCATAGTCGATCGCCGTAGCCGCCTGCAGCACACTAGCAATAGCGCGTAAGGTCTCAGTTTTACCGCGATAGATCGGCATAATGACATCGACAACGGCACTCCCCATATTTTTACGCGGTACAAGGTTTTGCCACAAGTGACTATCGGGCAGGGGTAGCTGTAATCGACACAACGGCTGCTGTATCGTGGCATCATGAAACGAAATCATGGTATCACGATTATGGTAACGCCCCTGCTGCAGATAGTGGATGAGCGGATTTACACGCTGGCGAGCGACATCGGGGTTGGTATCAAGATAGTAACGGCTGTCAAACTGGGGTGACGGGGCTCGCCCCTCCTGCCCACCATAGAAGATGAAGTGCCACAGTGGCTCTACTCGGCTCTGAACAACATCGCTATTTCGGGCTATATAGTAGCTTAAATCAAACCAAGGACTCGGAGAGAGGCTGCAATAGCGCCCAACCCAAAGATAGTGCAACAGGCTGTTGCTGCGTTTAACCCAAAAGTCACTACGGTGGCTGCGGTAGTAGCTGGGATCAAACAGCAGGTGAGGTCTTCGCCCTTCACGATCGCCATCGCGCACATAGTGTTCTAACGGTTCGACAGCAGCACTCTGCACATCGGGATTCTGCTTCAGATAGCTCTCGGCATCAAACAGACCACTGCGCTCAATCTGTCGCTGCAGATAGCGATAGTAGAATCGACGGCAGCCACACAGATGGGTGATAATTTTAACCAGCCATAGCAGCGCTATCCGGACTGAACCGACAGCAAACCGTAAACGCTGTATCACAATAGCTTAATGGCTAATAGTGCGGTTAGAGATCGAGCACAACTTTAGCACTAATGGCCACCTGATAGATAATCTGCATCATATCCTTCCAAAACTGGCGCGATTTTAGCTCAACCCGAGGCAAAACCATGACCTCATCACCGCTTTTGATTAATAGCTGTTTACCGCTATCGCTATAGGTTGAAAAACTACCATCGCTATGGGCGATCACAATACGGGAGGTATCGGCACTTTGACTATACCCACCGGAGAGATCGATATAGTCATCCAGCCCTAGAACTGCATCATAGGCGATAGCATTTGGATAGAGCACTTCCCCACTCACCAACACCAAGCCATCTTTAGTCGGAATACGAATAATATCGCCACTCTCTAGGGGAAGCTCCATCAGTTGGCTACTTCTGGCAATCACTACCTGCCCTTTAGGTTCAATGTCACGCGCGAGCTGTATCCAGCGTAAAATTAATTCCGCTTCATTTTTACGCAGCTCTGCTTCAGCCGAAGAGCCGGAGCGAGTGGTGAGAATACGGGTCTCCATTCCATCAAGAGCCCGATTCAGACTCTCTTTTTGCCGCTCAGCTACACTGTGGCGAAACAGTTGCGGATAGTATAGGTCTGAGCGGCTGTTAAACTCAATTTTTGCCAACAGCTCCCCCATTAGGGTACCACTTGGCAAGACATACTCCTGTGGGCTGTTATGAGCACCCTCGACTCTTACCGAGATAGTTCCAGCCTTTTTATCTGCCGTCACCGCTACCACATCACCCGCATAAACCACACTCCCCTGTAACCCCTCTAGCGGCAGATAGTCAACATTAGTCGTCATGCCACTGTTACGGGTAATCCGAATATGGGTTGCCACCGGCTCGGGTCGGGCTAATGAGAGCAGCGCATCGAGGCTAAATTGTGATGATTTAAACTCAAACTGCTTCGGGTTCTCAACCAGTCCGGTCACCTGTACTACCTTTTGCCGTGGTGGTACAAAGATTACATCCCCCGAACGGAGCTGATAGTGAGGCAAGACTCCATTTACCAAAAAATCGTAGAGATTAATCTTTGCCCGAATCTGGTTACCTCGTTTAATCTGAATATCCAAAAAGGTACCCCGCTCGGTATCGATCCCCCCCGCTTTATCGAGATAGTAGAGCACACTATCCATACTAGTACCACCGTAGGCACCGGGTCGGTTAACATAGCCGCCGACATAGACCTGTAATGGCTGGGCTGCTGCTAGGGTGACATAACTAAAGACATTGGCTTTAAAGGTTCGTTTAATCGCTTTTTCAACAAGCTGTTGCAGATCACGATTAGCAACCCCCTGTAGTTTTACCGGCCCGACATGAGGAATAAAGATATTCCCCTGCAGATCAACATCAAGCAGGGTATCGATTTCAAACCCGCCCCACATTCTTAGCTGCACCCGATCCCCCTGATGAATCACATAGTCAGGATTAAAGGGAGTCCCCTCTTCTGCTGCAAAGGCACCGGTAAAGAGCTGTGCCCCAAAGACATCGCTCTCAAGATTATATTGGTAATCCTCCTGCTGCGGTAGTAGCGGCACCCCACTCTCTGTCGCAGTAGCAGTATCGATTGCTGTCCTAGGGGGAGGAGAAGATAACCCGAGCGCTTGATTCACGCCAAAAAGGTCATTAGCCGTAGCGACCGTGACAACCAGAATAGGTAACAGAATAGAATAGGCGAAAGGTTTTACCATAACAATTAATCCTGATGATCACGAATGATAGATAACATTAACTCAAAAATAGCCGCTAAAATGAGTGCCGCTAAGGTAAAAGCGAGGCTATTATATATCCTCTCCGGCATCAGCGGATATTGCGGTGAGGTCGGGCTCTGCAAAATAGAGACCTTTTTCAAGGTACGGGTCGCATCAATGCGCCCCTTCTCTAGGGCCACTAATGCCGTCCGATAGGTATCCTGAGCAAACTCATCCATCAGTTTCAAACTTTGGTACTCCTGTACCGTCTGATTCAGCGCCTCCCCACTACTAGAGGCGAGGCGGCGCTTCTCGGCAGCGATCTGCTCCTTAACTGACTGGATCTGCATATCGGCCTCGACGACAGCCGAGGCATCTCTGCTGAGATAAGCTAACATGGTCGAACGCTTAGTATTTAACTCAGTTAACTGTCCTTCAAGTTTATTAATCGTCGCCGCTAGACTCTGTACTGTCCCCTCCGGCGAGACCATCTCATTGCGGTTCTGAAACTCCAACAGCTGCTGTCTAGCGGCGAGTGCAGTAGCTTGGCGCTCATCTACCTGCTGCTCTAAAAAGGCGACCTGTTCACGCGCTAACCGATGAGCGAGCAGATTCATATAGCGCTCACCATCCTCGACTAAACGCGATGCAATTGCTTTAGCCATCTCCGGCGTATAAGCCTGTGCCTGAATCACCAAAATCCCCGCCTCTGGGTCAAATTCAATGAGAGTGCGATCCTGATAGTGGCTATGAAACCACTCTATCGGCGCATCCGCCTGCCACATCCGCGAAATAATATCATACGCCGGATCACTATAGTGGTGGCGCAGGTCAAGCTGTTCATCTAGTAGCAACAGCATATCGACAGAGAGCAGATAGTCCATTAACAGCAACTGCTCAGTATTGCTAATTGAACTACTACCCGTCAGTATGGCGCTAAAATCGACACTCTGCCCGCCACTCATATCGGTACGCTGAATCACGATATGCGCTTCAGAGATATAGCGATCTGAGGCAATAAAAGCCCAATAAGTAGCAACTAAAATTGAGGCGATCAGCGCTAAGCGAAACGAGTTTTTTTTCGGAATCCACTTCATGGTTAACAATCCTTAGATAATGCTATGAGTCTAACCTACTTTTTTGGCTCTATTTTTTGCTTCGATACAGCTATTATAGGCCTCAAGTGCATCTTCAACTCGATCAAACCACAACACCTTGCCCTGAAACAGAAAAATACCAGCTTGGCAAAACTCTTTTAACTGCTCTTCAGCGTGCGACACCATAATCAGACTAGAGCGCCCCATCAAATCTTCAAATGCCTGTTTAGCTTTCTGCTTAAACGCCTTATCGCCGACAGCCGTCATCTCATCAGAGAGGTAAACATCAAAATCAAACGCTAGCGACAACGCAAAGGTGAGCCTTGCTTTCATACCACTGGAGTAGGTGGATACCGGCTCATAGAACGATTTACCAATTTCAGAAAAGTCCTGAATCTGTTGTAAAACATCGGCCATACTCTGCTCAACACCATGTACTCTGCAGAGAAATTTGGCATTTTGATGCCCACTCAATTTAGGGTGTAATCCTCCACCAAACCCTAACGGCCAAGAGATACGACAGTTACGAACAATTTTACCTTGATTAGGCTGCTCTAAACCGCCAATCAGACGCAATAGTGTCGATTTACCGGCACCATTATGGCCAATGAGTCCCACATTAACCTGTGCCGGAATAGTTAGAGTAATATCATCCAATACCCAAGGCCCGGGGCCTTTAGCGGTAATATAGCGTTTACTGACTTGCTGTAGTTCAATCATCGCATCAAAATCTGCTGCTCATAACGACGAATTAATAGCAGACCAAAAAAAAAGCTGCCAACGGCCCACTTAGCCAAATAGTCTATCTCAATCGGCTCGAACGGCAGATAGGGATCGGCAAAACCGTGCCTCACCGCTGCCACACCATGCATCAAGGGGTTGTAGGTCAAATATTCGAAGACTTCAGGAATATTTTGAAATCGCTCTAAAGGAAAGATAACACCTGAAGTAATAAACAGCGGTCGATGCATAAAGTCGAGAATTTTAGCCACAAACGGCGACATGATCTTACAGACCGCATGAACCATAGCATACCCTACCCCTAACAGCGCCATCAGTGCTGCCGCCTCTATAATTGTTAATAGCGTATCTGGAAAGATATCAAATTGAAACAGCACCCAACTACCCAGCAGAATCACTATAGCAACAAGCAGTTGCAGATAAATCGACAAAAACCCTTTAACCAGTATCGTATCGACGACTTTAACCTGCCGATAGGCGATAAGCTGCTTATTCGCATTAATCGCATTAGAGGCCTGATTCGCAGGCAACTGAAACAGATAGTAGAACAGCACACCAGTCATAATCCAGACTTCAGTCTCCATCCCCTCGATAATTCTCATTCTGATAAAGGTAAACATTAAAATCAGAAAAATAATTAATAGCAGCGGATTAACGACTATCCATATCCAGCCATACTCCCCCTCTTTAGCGGTAAGAACCTGCATCGCCTCGCGCAAAAAGAGTGCGCGCCAGACTGCCCAGGTCACCTGCCACTGTGTTCGTGTATTATTTTGAGTCAAAGTGTAGGTCTGTTTTTTTAACCGATAACTCAGTTTCGGTGTGTTCTGTTATCGTCTGCTCAACACGACACTGCAACTTTTGTAGTTGTGTTGCATACTTCTCAAACATTTGCTGAATGTTATAGTGGTTTTCAATATGCTGTCTCGCATCGCGACCCTTTTGTTTAACCTCTTGTTGATGGCGTAATACCCAACTGACTAGAGGCGGAATATCCTCACTATGTTTAAAATAGCGGGCACACTCTGCGGCTACCTCCCGATTAAAAAGGTTATCGTGCGCTATCACCAGATTGCCACAACTCATCGCCTCAAGTAGCGACGGATTAGTCCCGCCAACGGTATGGCCGTGAAATGCTGCTAAAGCAAAATAGCGCAACGACTGCAGATGATCCCGAAAATAGATAGCACCAATAAAACGAATGCGGTGACCACTATAAGCGAGAAGCTTACGCACATAACTATCATGATTAGAGACATCACTCACCACCACTAAGGGTAACTCGGTTTCACTCTTCATAAAGCCTGTTACAATCTCCAGCAGACTATTTTCGGGTACAGCTCGCGCAACCATAATAAAATATTGATTAGGTTGTAGATCAAACGGATCTAAGTGGCGTAACTCGGGCAGAATCGGTGTCGTATCGGTACCATACACAATAGTCTCAAAGCTCGATATCGCGCCATATCGTTGGGTTAAATGGCACTTAATCTGCTCCGAATCGCAAATAACTTTATCAGCAATCGATACCGCTCTGCGCTCCATCCACTTAAACCAAAGCTGACCATACCAAGGCCACTTCGCTCGCGCCCACTCTAAACCATCCATATTAATCCACACCAAAGCCCCCTCTCGTTTCGGTGCGGCGCAAAAGAGCGCGGAGCCATAGCCGAGCATGTAGATTAAGTCGTATTTTTTACGACATTGGCGCAAGGTTAGCCAGTCATAAATTAGAGACGAAGCGGTACCTAAAGGGGGGACACGAATATATTTTAATGCAACCCCTTTATAGTTATCCGGCCCCGGAATAACCCCCTCTTCGCAATAGACAGTCACATGAAACCCACTATTCACCCAATACACAGCTAAATCTTCGGCGAAAGTCTCAAAACCGCCATAGTGAGCCGGAATACCACGAACCCCCACAATCGCAATACGAAACGGTTTAAGTGAGTCGCCTCTACTCTCTGCAATAGTCTGTTTCAATTTGAATTATTATTACCTAATATTTTAAATCAATTTAGCTGCAATAACTGCCGTTCTAGCAAGTCGAGTTGACGAGATAGTTGAAAACGGCTCTGCCAGCGCCGATAGCCCGCCTGAGCCAACTGCTGTCGCCAATGGCTATCGTTAATCAGCCGCAACAACGCTACCGCCCAGTGCTGTTGCGTTGTCCGCGCCACCAACACACCACTCTCATTCGATACCACTATATCATTTAAGCCACCAACCGCCGATGCAATCAAAGGTTTAGCCGCAGCCATCGCCTCCACCGCAACCAACCCAAACCCCTCAGCACTCATTGAGGGCACGGCTACAATATCGGCAGCGGCATAAACTGCGCCCATACTAGCACGCCAAGGCAACAAGGTAAATCTTGCTGCCTTGGTGCTCCTCGCAATCAGTTGTTCTAACTGGTGGCCATAGTAGGACTGATTCGGCGAGACAGAACCGACAAAGACAAACTCAATCTCTAAATCAGGAGATAGAATACTAATATAGTTAGCTGCCCTAATTAACAGATGCTGCCCTTTACGCCAGCTCAGCCTACCGGGAACCACAATCGTTAGCGCGGTAACGGAGAGGCCTAGCCTCTTTTTAGCGACCAAGGGATCGAGTAAGTTGTTATAAGGCGCTACCCCGTTCCAAATGACACAACACTTCCGCCTAGCGATAGTATCAGCGGACCAGAGTGACTCTCTGACCGCTTCAGAGACACAGATGATGCGCTCACTCCAACCCAAAATCAGACGGCCCGCCCAACAGCGCAGCCAGTATGGCCCCGGCACCACCTCATGCAGGTGCCATAAGTGTCGGATACCGCGATAGCGAGCCACCACCACACCACTGAGTGTCGCTAGTGAGTTACTGTAGATGATATCGGGCTGAAACTGCTTAACCGCACGATTTAGCTGCCACACGCTACGCACAGCTTCCAACATAAACGGCAGCCATAGCCTCGGCTTTTTCAGACCCGAATGGAGACGCCATACCGGCTCTATCTGATACTCAATCGTCTCCTGTTGTAGCACTTTAGTTAGCTCCCCTTCTGCTGGTAAAAGCACCTTTAACCGATACCCCCTCTGTTGCAGATGGATAAGTAGCCCAAGCAGTACCCGATCCGAGCCATAGAGCTCAGCCGACTGATGGACAAACAGAATCGATGGCTTCATCGACAGCGCCACCAGAGTCGCAAACGGTACCACTGTTGATAGCAGCGGGTCAAAAAGCGTTCAAAGCGTGTGTGGTTATAGATCACGCCTAGCGCCTGAATCATCTCTAGCTGTTTAGCCCGATACACATCGCTACGATAGGAGAGCTGCGCTTCGGCCAGATTGTGTTGTAACCGGCTCTGCAGCAGCCATACAGATGGATAACGGCTCTCATACTGCCGCATGAGCCAAGAGTCGGTACCATAGACAAACAGAGCATCAGGGTAGCACAGAGAGGAGAGAAAGCGGCCACTTAGCGTCATGCCACTATTCATAGCGACTAGGCGCCGGCTACTCACTACCCCAACGGCATTAGCCATCGACTGTGAGTGATAACCCCGTGCGCCCCAACGCCTTCCCGGACTCATTAGACGGTTACTGCTCCAAAGCTGTGGCAAAATCAGCGGCCACTGCTGTTGCATCGCCTCATTCATTTCGTGCCAATAAGATTGTGGTATAAGCGTATCTTGATCTAGCAGGGTCAAATAGTCTTCAGGCGTTATATAATTAGCAATAACATGGTTATAGGCAGCGGCCAAACCCCAATTTTTACCCGGCACGATATGGATCAGAGAGTAAGCCGCAAAATGGTGCTGCAACCACGCTCGCTCCTCTGCAGTAACGGTAGAGTTACTCCATAACAGCAGTCGCTGATTCGGATAGGGCGGCTCAGGGGCTAGCGACTGCAGCGCAGCGCTGTGCCACAGTTGACAGTGGTAACTCACTATCAAAATAGTGTGGTAGCGCATACGCTAATGGGTTATCGCTTAACGAAACCGCCAGTAAGCCTCCCGTAACCGCGGCAAAGAGCGTTCAAGCACCACCCCATCAAGACGATCATCATCCAAATAGCGACCAGCGATTGAGACCTCAGTCACCGGCTGCTGTAGTAATAGCGGTTTTAAGGTATTGTTACCGTCACCAATAAAGGTAGTCTGTACTTCAATTTCAAAGGCGCTATCACCATGCACTTTAACCGGCCCGACCTGCCAGCTACGGCGGCTATCGAGTGGTAGAGCAACTTTAAGCGCCACTGCGCGAATATCAAAGTCATCTTTATAGGTCGCACCAACACTTAAATCACCAAACTGACGAGTTAGGTCGAGTTGTATGCCCCGATCCTGATAGAGAAACTGCCCGGCAGTTAGCTCTATACGACTAGCCCACTCTGGCCATAAGTAGCGGTAACCGATTAACCAACTATCCCCCTTATCGCCCTCATCGTAACCATAAGGGGAGTCACTGCTATCGCGATAGGGCTGGTAGTGGCCTAACTGTAGCCGCAGACGGCGATATTCGCTTTGGCGCCAAATCGTCTCATTAGTCAGCAGATAGAAGTCGCGCCGCGCAATACCCAATGAGCTCTGGTTATACCAGTCACGCTCTAACTGTAGCGTCTGGTTCAGGGTTAACTCTCGCAGACCGCTTTGTAAACGATAAGATTCAAATAACTGATTGTCATCAAAGTTACGACTATGGTGCAGCGGCACCTCCCCCTGTAACGCTAACACTGCACCGTGCCATAGCGGCTGCAATAGGGTCGGTCGCAATGATAGAGAGTAGTCATACTCACCGACCTCAGTACCGATACGGTGCTTTAACCCGCCCCGAAAAGCAAGTTCTGACAGCGGCCAGCTATCTTTCGCAGTGATAAGCCAATCGACCTGTAATGGCCACGAAGCGTTCGCCGGCATCACCTTTAGGGTCAACGAGGGAGGAGTTCGGGTCAGACACTCAACAGCTCGGCAGTCACTCAGTTCAAGATAGCGACGATACTCATTTAACTTAACCCGAATATCCCATAGGGCGATGCCATCACGCTTTACCCTAAGCCAGAGCCAGCTATAGTGAAGCGAATCGGTCGTGGCGACCGCTCCTAAGAGTAGCCCTAGCGCATCGATAGCGTTACGATCAAAGCGGTGATCGGTTAACTCAATCACCAGTGTCTGCTGTTCAACTTCACCGACATGAAAGCGATAGCCGTAGTCGCGCAGCCTTTTAACCAATTTAGCGAGCACAGCAGAGGGCGCAGCTTTAATACTTGCAGCACCGGCATTACTCTCGGCACGCTCCTGCTGCTGTCGCTGCTCTAACCACTGGCGATAGGGGTTAACGACGCTACTCTTATCGTTAGCTCGACCCGATTGTGCCATTTCATCACTACGCTCAAAAGGCAACGAATGATCTGGCCGCTCTATCGCTGCTGTCGTGGTGTCGGTCATCACCATCGCATTGCGGTTTTTATGCAGTGAGGTGGTAAAAGTGAGAGCTAACGAATGTTCATCAGGACGGTTGCCATCAAAAGCTGCGGCCATTAAGCCAAACTGCCCCCACGATAACCACTGTTTAGGCGTTTCGGCTCGTAGCGCCAAACTATACTGCTGTGGCTCATGCTCCGCTAGTAGCGCGAGTGACGGGTGTAGCTGCCACTCTGTGCCGATGTAGAAGCCACTATGAATATCACTATGACGATAGCCGCCGATAAACTGCCAATCATGCCATCGCTTAGAGAGGGTTAAAAAGGTGGCGTTAAACTCAGTCGCGTTACCGGCTCCGCCCAAATCCCGTGCTACTAGTGCAACAGCCGGCAAGGTACGGCTCTCTTGATGTAGCTTAATTTTCAGGTTAGCCGACAGGTCATTAAGCAGCCGATCCTCCTGCCAGTTAAGTCGCTCTAAAATCGATCCTTGCGGATAGCGCCGCTCCCGTGCCGAGTAACGAGCCATATGGCGTGCCGTTAACTCAAAACGGTTAAACAGTCCTAACTGAAACATCCAGTTGCGCCCCTTTACCGCTTTAACTCGATGCTCCATATCGTAGTCGAGCTGATTGGAGTAGAGTAGTGAAAATTGACCGTCAGTAGCGGTTTCAGCGTCGGGTAGGTTAATTAAACCGCTATAGCCCTGGAGGGAGATGGCTGCTGTCACATTGAGGGAGAGTGATAGCAGACTACCCAAAAAAATCAGATTAAGCTTTTGTTTTAGCATAAAATTAATTCAAAATCGCAATAAAATATTAACTCTCTAATGCACGTACGATTTCAGCAGCGATATCCATTGGTCTCGGTAGGGTCGCAACATCAAACTCATCTAACTCATTAGGGAGGGGATCGTAGAAGAGTATATCATCTTCTCTGCCTAAATATTCACGCGCAATGTAGCCATAATCTTCCTGATTCGCTTCAATTAGGGCCATCGCCATCTCTCGTGACAGCAGAGTAGCGTTACTCTCTGAAGGGATATCTAAATGATACAGATAGTGCATAATTTTATGGTAACTTTTATCACTCATCGTTGTTCGCTGCACCACATCCATAATTTGAATCACATAGGGGGATAGGCTACGATTGATCGGTTGAGTTATTTTAGTTGTATCAATAGTCTGGCTTTCGGCACCAATTGTCTGCAAAAAATCGGAAAAGATATTAGGCAGATTTTGTTTTTTTTCATAAGGACGAACTAAAATATGCTCTTTACCAAAGACATTAGCCCACTTATCTATCAAACTGCGATAATTACTATACACAAGTCTTCTGCGATGATGAAAGCATAAAAAGGCATTAATCCCTCGTTGCCACGGAGGGTTCTGCCTAGACTTTACTGCCTGATTATACAGGGATAACCACCAATGATCATGACGGCGCAAATAGATGACAATAAACACTTCATAGGGCTCAAAAAACTGTTTTACCCTCTCTATTTCGCCAGGTAAGACGAACATTTCTGAACTAATAATAATTTTTTCAGGTTGAAATCTCTCTTTTTCTGCCTGAAACTCATCATATAGTCCTTTAATATCTATAGTTTGCGGATGTTGTTTTTTGCTTTCATGAATAAAACCCATCGCATAACTAAAGTGGTAGTGAGCGATATGATCACATCCTGCTTTAGGATAGAGAATTTTATGTTTTAATAACGGCTTACGGTTGTTATGTAAGAACTGTTGTATTGCCGTGGTACCGGTTTTATTGGTTCCGATATGTAAATAGATCTCGGGTTGAGATTTTTTCTTGTTAAAAAGTCCCAACAACAACGCTCCTTAAACACTTTTTAAACTGATATGATAAAAAAAGCCACCCTCAGTAGAGGGTGGCTTTTGAATTAGATTTTTATAAAATTAATATCTAGTTTCCAGCTCCAGTTACGACAGCACAAGTACGGGTAGCTGTATCAAAAATACCACCACGCGCCTCACAGGCAGTCTGTAACAGAGTATTAGCTGCATTAGTTGCAGCATTAGTAGTACTTGTCGTTGCTTGCTCTAATAGTTGCTCATCATCAATAAACTCATCCAGATTTTCAGCTAACTGTTGCAGAACTTCATCCCCTATTTCCTCTAGGGTTACGACCGATTCAACAATGACAATAGCTTCACTTTTACCAGCCTCACTTAGGATATTTTCAGAGTTGGTGACAGCGTCATCAACAGTCTGCTTAGCGGTAGTTTGAACATTGTCAGCTGTAATTGCCCCACTCGCAACACCACTCGCCACATCCGATTTAACTTTAATGACAACAGCAGCCACTTTTTTAGCGACATTTACCGCATCTGTAGCTGCATCTCCCGTTCCTTCTTCGTCATCAGTCGCTTCAACAGCCTCTTTAATCACGCTAGCTGTTGCTGAAAAGGTGGAAGCTTTAGCCTGAACTTCTGCCGGAACAATCTTTTCCATGAAGGTAGTATCAGTCAGTTTATCATCCAGAGAACGCGCCGTCGTACCAGTCAGCTCAGCGTTCTTCTGCTCGGTCACAGCCTCTTGGATCATCTTTTTAAAGACATCATTCATAGCCGCTTTAGTTTCGGTAGTAGCTGTCGCATCATCTATGCCCGAGTCGGTTTTGGCTTGTTGCACCGACTGTTTCACTATTTCAAGGATAGTCACAATTTTAGCGGCTGCTTTTTGCACACTTGGGTTGGTTACAGGATCCTTTTTCAGATCCTCTATAGCTATCCCTGTCATAGCAGCAATTGACGCCTCAGCCTGTTGATTTAACTCTTCATCCGAGAGTGTCTGCCCTGTAGCTTCCGTCTCTGCTTTAAGCTGCTCTTTAGCGATCGACACCATGGTAGTGATGGGGGTAACGGTAGAGCTATCCGCTCCGTCACCACCATCTGCGTGGTTATCACTTTGCATATCGGCAATCTCTGCACCAGTGATTGAGTCAACACAATCGATAGCCCCGACAGGTTTATGAGTTACTGTACCGTCCTCATTAGTCGTTGAAAGCTCCCCTGTGAAGGTATATTTCCCCGGCGTCCCTGTTGCTAGCGCCTTTTTCTCACCAACAGTTACGCTGTTACACTCGGCGTAAGGATCAGAGACGATAATGGAGGAGAGGGTAACCCCTGACAGAGTCTCTTTAACCGCAGCCACTTTTGCGTCTTTTTCAGCATTTTCCAGTTCTTCCGAAGAGACTAAGTCGGTAGAATCTAGCTGAGTAACCGTATCCGTCGCGGTATCCGTCGCCGTATCCTCAGCACTATCGCTATCGCTAGAACAGCCCATCGCCAGCGCAACGGAGAGCGACAGCAGCGACACTTTAGCCAAAATTAAAAAATTATCATTGATTTTCACAACACTAAACTCCAATTATTTCAAATAGATAGTATCATCAAAGCAGGCACTGCTCCACACATAGTAGCCCCACCAGCCAATTCGTTTAGAGTCTAAAGTACCATGTTTTGGTAAAATTGCAACTTTAACTTTAAGATATTTCGATTGGGGCGCGATTCAAGCCGTGCTTTTTATGCCTCCATTTCATGACAGCCGCCCCAATGGCGGGCCTTGTTCATCGTTCCGTCAGGCTTGCGGTTTCTATTATTCCCCCCTCCAACCCCCCCCAGCGGGGGAGGGTTGGGGTGGGGGCAAAAAATGGCGAAACGATGAACAAGGCCCAATGGCGATTCCACTCACCATTTTCACGGCAAACATGCAGCACAATCATGGCATCTGCATGATGGTCTCGCCGCCATGCCTCCAGCTAGTTTCAATCGTTCCTAAGTCACATAACGATGCGCACTTTCAATTTCGCCCACGCCGACTTGGAATCAATTGCTGCAAACGGTTGGAGAGGGAGTGCAACCCGCCTCCCACTCCCCAAATCAAGCTCGCAACAACTCACAGGCCAACTCCTCATTTGAGGCCTCCATATCCAGCGGTATATTTGGAAAACGCTTCTGCTGTTCGCGTTCGATGCTTTGTTCATCTCTTCGTCAGCTCCCCTCCACCCCCTTCCCTCTAGGGGAGGCGGAGAGGGAAGGCGAGGGAGTCACGCCTCGTGAGGGTAACGAGACGATGAACAAGGCCTGCGAACGATCTGATCCTATTTATTCCGAGGCTAATCGTGGGTTCACTTGCGTTACGGCCTACTATGTTGCTGCGTGTCAACTTACGACATTGTGTTACCACAACACTGCTTACTCATGCTACCGGGATGCTCCGGCTAAATTGACTCTCGGTTTTCCGGGCACAGGCTTTCACTGTCGTTGTTAAGGGGACGGTGACATTGTAACAAAATTTAATTCGTCTCTGACCCCATTTATTTTTCGTTGTTGCAGGATGGCATTAAATGCAACATCAGGATTATCTAATTTAAACTGGCATTTACTACAAAAATTTGCACGCCTTTTTTTAAAAGCATCAGCAGTATTCCACCCTTTTTTTTGAACAAACGCCTCAGAGAAGGTTGCCATCGGGCAGTACTCACCCCGACTATCAGGATAGGGGTTATGGTGAGACAAATGCAATGCATGCCCTAACTCATGTACTGCATGAGAAAATAGGTTTTCGAAATACTCTTTTGAATCTATTTCTTTAAACTCCTTATAGCCAGTTGACACAAAACAGACTTGGCCTAACAACTCATCACCTAGGCCATATACGAACTTATTTTGTTGATAGAAAGCAACAGACGGATAAGATGTTATCCCTAACACAATCGTGTAGGGTTTTACATATCGTTCCAATGCTAAAATCAAATGCTCACCGATTAAAAAACCTTTAGAATCAAAAAAGTTAGTCACACTATAGCGGCTACCAAATCTTATTCTTGGCCCCAAAAAACCATATTTTGACTCTTCCCATGCATCACTAAATGAAATATTTTCTTTAGATTTAATAATTAGTTCATCAATTGCAATATTTTGCTTTATTTCATAAAAACGAACAATAGAGCTAAAGCTTGTAATTAAACTTTTACACCAATCTGCCAATCTAACTAAATCACCCAAATAGCAGATAGGGATAACCAATAATTTCATCGAACAATCACCTAATTAGTAGTAGAGTCGGCATCGCGACTGTGGGAGCATTATGTCTGCATGCTTAAGCCGGAGCATGGGAACCAGAAAAGCGCATACCGTAGATCGGATTAGCACGGTGTAACCCGACACCCCTAGCGCCACACCAGCCGCCGTGTACCTAGACTCACCACCGCAAACGACTTTAAATTCCACTCTACCGCCGGAAAGAGCTGCTCTAATGTCGGTTGATACGAGGCTAACTGCCGCTCGGCGTCATCTAACAGTTTTTTTACCGGTGCCAACTCAGCTAGCTGCTCTCGACTCAGTTCAGATAGCTGCTCTGCGCTCAATTTGAGATCTTTGAGTGACAGATATTTGAGCTCAAATAGCAGATCATATAGCGGTGCCTGGCGCTTATCGGGGCGAATTTCAAATAGAAGATCACTATAACCGCCACCTAAGGATAACTCTGAGCGCGGCAGGTAGTAGAGGTCATTGGTCAGCAGCAGTAGTAGCGTGGTTTTGAGCGTCAACTCATTACTCCAGCGCCTATCGCGATTATCGAGCACGCTATAAAAACGCTGTTCGATAAAGTCAACTAGGGGTTCAAATTCGGCCTCGGTATAGAGCTGTTTTGCTACCGCTTGCTGGCGGTTATTATCTTCATAGCCATTGAGTAGCTGCTGCTGAATTCGGTCGATATAGAGCGAGCGCACTACCTGATTCGGAATCGTCACCGTTAACTCGCCTAACAGATTCACCGACTCAATCGTCAATACGCCAAAATAGACCAGTAGTGAGATGATAAAGCTGGCATCAGGCGGATCGTTTAGCATCGCTTTAACACCAAAGTTTTGTGCAAGCTTGGCTACCCATAGCGACTGCTGCGGATTAAGCGCCGCTTCAATTACCTCTGTGCCGTGCGGTAGCGCGGCGATATAGCGTAGCCGGTTTTTGTCCATCGCTAAATTGTCATCTAACAGCTCATCAGGGTAGCGACAGCGCCGCTGCCAATGTTTCAAAAAGTAGAGGGTGAGGGTCGGGTTATAGAGCCGCTGCGTCTCTTCACGACAGAAGCGGTAGCCGTTATAGAAGTTTCGCATCATCGCCAGCGCCTCGTCTGCCGCGCTCTCAGGTAGCTGACAATGTTGCGCTATTTGGTGACACACCGGTTGCAACTCTTCAGCGGTTAAGCCGCACAGAGCATGAAATTCGGGCCAGTGGCTAATATTTTCGGCCACATTGTAGCCGCTGGTGATATCGCTCATCACTACCGGTGAGACGCCGGTGATAAAGACTCGCTCTAAGCCTAGGCCATCGGTCGCCGCTTTGACCGCTTTAAATACGGTTTTGATAACGCCTTCCCCCTCAACCAGCTCATTATAACGCTGCCGTCCCTGTTCACGACTGGTGAGCACCTCATTAGCAAAGTTATCGTACTCATCTATCAGTAGGTAGAGCGGAAAATTAAACCGTTTCGCTACAATAAGTAACTTTTCAAGTGAGCCCAGTCCATCGGTCTGGTCAATCGGTACCGCTTCCGGTAAAAAATCGTGGTAGCGCGCTGAAAAAAATTCGATTGAGTTATTAATGTGGCGATGAATGCGGCTTACCAGCTGCTGATAATCACCGCCCGGATCGATAACCGAAAAGTTCCATTTCAGCATAAAGTAGCGGTTACGGTTCGGGGTCGGGTTTTGCCCTATCGCTAAATCGCCAAATAGGGGATCAAATTGATCCGCTGCAGCGATGTCGTAGTAGCTCTCTAATAGCGTTAGCCATAGCGTTTTGCCAAAACGGCGCGGGCGTAGAAACAGCAACTGCCGTCCTGCCGCTTCTAATTCAGGTAAAAGATGGGTGCGATCAAAATAGAGTCCACCCTCCTCTCTGAGGGTTTTAAAGTGACCCAAACCATATGAGATATTGACCATGTGCGATCCTTAATTTACTCGTTCCCACGCTCCAGCATGGGAACGCAGATCTACCCCAAACAAGCGCTAGTATGAATTTCCACGGTGACCGTGGGAACCCAAAAAGCGCATACCGACACCCCTAGCGCCACACCAGCCGCCGTGTACCTAGACTCACCACCGCAAACGACTTTAATTTCCACTCTACCGCCGGAAAGAGCTGCTCTAATGTCGGCTGATACGAGGCTAACTGCCCCTCTGCGTCATCTAACAGTTTTTTTACCGGTGCCAACTCAGCTAGCTGCTCCCGGCTCATCTCATTTAGCTGCTCTGCGCTCAATTTGAGATCTTTGAGTGATAGATATTTGAGCTCAAATAGCAGATCATATAGCGGTGCCTGGCGCTTATCGGGGCGAATTTCAAATAGAAGATCACTATAACCGCCACCTAAGGATAACTCTGAGCGCGGCAGGTAGTAGAGGTCATTGGTCAGCAGCAGTAGTAGCGTGGTTTTGAGCGTCAGCTCATTACTCCAGCGCATATCACGATTATCGAGCACGCTATAAAAACGCTGTTCGATAAAGTCAACTAGGGGTTCAAAGTCGGCCTCGGTATAGAGCTGCTCCGCCACCGCCTGTTGACGGTTATTATCTTCATAGCCATTGAGTAGCTGCTGCTGAATTCGGTCGATATAGAGCGAACGAACCACCTGATTAGGAATGGCTACCTCCAGCTTCCCGAGTGGCGAGACATCCTGAATCGTCAATACCCCAAAATAGACCAGTAGTGAGATGATAAAGCTGGCATCAGGCGGATCGTTTAGCATCGCTTTAACACCAAAGTTTTGTGCAAGCTTAGCTACCCATAGCGACTGCTGCGGATTAAGCGCCGCTTCAATTACCTCTGTGCCGTGCGGTAGCGCGGCGATATAGCGTAGCCGGTTTTTGTCCATCGCTAAATTGTCATCTAACAGCTCATCAGGGTAGCGACAGCGCCGCTGCCAATGTTTCAAAAAGTAGAGGGTGAGGGTCGGGTTATAGAGCCGCTGCGCCTCTTCACGACAGAAGCGGTAGCCGTTATAGAAGTTTCGCATCATCGACAGCGCCTCGTCTGCCGCGCTCTCAGGTAGCTGACAATGTTGCGCTATTTGGTGACACACCGGTTGCAACTCTTCAGCGGTTAAGCCGCACAGGGCATGAAATTCGGGCCAGTGGCTAATATTTTCGGCCACATTGTAGCCGCTGGTGATATCGCTCATCACTACCGGTGAGACGCCGGTGATAAAGACTCGCTCTAAGCCTAGGCCATCGGTCGCCGCTTTGACTGCTTTAAATACGGTTTTGATAACGCCTTCCCCCTCAACCAGCTCATTATAACGCTGCCGTCCCTGTTCACGACTGGTGAGCACCTCATTAGCAAAGTTATCGTACTCATCTATCAGTAGGTAGAGCGGAAAATTAAACCGTTTCGCTACAATAAGTAACTTTTCAAGTGAGCCCAGTCCATCGGTCTGGTCAATCGGTACCGCTTCCGGTAAAAAATCGTGGTAGCGCGCTGAAAAAAATTCGATTGAGTTATTAATGTGGCGATGAATGCGGCTTACCAGCTGCTGATAATCACCGCCCGGATCGATAACCGAAAAGTTCCATTTCAGCATAAAGTAGCGGTTACGGTTCGGGGTCGGGTTTTGCCCTATCGCTAAATCGCCAAATAGGGGATCAAATTGATCCGCTGCAGCGATGTCGTAGTAGCTCTCTAATAGCGTTAGCCATAGCGTTTTGCCAAAACGGCGCGGGCGTAGAAACAGCAACTGCCGTCCTGCCGCTTCTAATTCAGGTAAAAGATGGGTGCGATCAAAATAGAGTCCACCCTCCTCTCTGAGGGTTTTAAAGTGACCCAAACCATATGAGATATTGACCATGTGCGATCCTTAATTTACTCGTTCCCACGCTCCAGCATGGGAACGCAGATCTACCCCAAACAAGCGCTAGTATGAATTTCCACGGTGACCGTGGGAACCCAAAAAGCGCATACCGACACCCCTAGCGCCACACCAGCCGCCGTGTACCTAGACTCACCACCGCAAACGACTTTAATTTCCACTCTACCGCCGGAAAGAGCTGCTCTAATGTCGGCTGATACGAGGCTAACTGCCCCTCTGCGTCATCTAACAGTTTTTTTACCGGTGCCAACTCAGCTAGCTGCTCCCGGCTCATCTCATTTAGCTGCTCTGCGCTCAATTTGAGATCTTTGAGTGATAGATATTTGAGCTCAAATAGCAGATCATATAGCGGTGCCTGGCGCTTATCGGGGCGAATTTCAAATAGAAGATCACTATAACCGCCACCTAAGGATAACTCTGAGCGCGGCAGGTAGTAGAGGTCATTGGTCAGCAGCAGTAGTAGCGTGGTTTTGAGCGTCAGCTCATTACTCCAGCGCATATCACGATTATCGAGCACGCTATAAAAACGCTGTTCGATAAAGTCAACTAGGGGTTCAAAGTCGGCCTCGGTATAGAGCTGCTCCGCCACCGCCTGTTGACGGTTATTATCTTCATAGCCATTGAGTAGCTGCTGCTGAATTCGGTCGATATAGAGCGAACGAACCACCTGATTAGGAATGGCTACCTCCAGCTTCCCGAGTGGCGAGACATCCTGAATCGTCAATACCCCAAAATAGACCAGTAGTGAGATGATAAAGCTGGCATCAGGCGGATCGTTTAGCATCGCTTTAACACCAAAGTTTTGTGCAAGCTTAGCTACCCATAGCGACTGCTGCGGATTAAGCGCCGCTTCAATTACCTCTGTGCCGTGCGGTAGCGCGGCGATATAGCGTAGCCGGTTTTTGTCCATCGCTAAATTGTCATCTAACAGCTCATCAGGGTAGCGACAGCGCCGCTGCCAATGTTTCAAAAAGTAGAGGGTGAGGGTCGGGTTATAGAGCCGCTGCGCCTCTTCACGACAGAAGCGGTAGCCGTTATAGAAGTTTCGCATCATCGACAGCGCCTCGTCTGCCGCGCTCTCAGGTAGCTGACAATGTTGCGCTATTTGGTGACACACCGGTTGCAACTCTTCAGCGGTTAAGCCGCACAGGGCATGAAATTCGGGCCAGTGGCTAATATTTTCGGCCACATTGTAGCCGCTGGTGATATCGCTCATCACTACCGGTGAGACGCCGGTGATAAAGACTCGCTCTAAGCCTAGGCCATCGGTCGCCGCTTTGACTGCTTTAAATACGGTTTTGATAACGCCTTCCCCCTCAACCAGCTCATTATAACGCTGCCGTCCCTGTTCACGACTGGTGAGCACCTCATTAGCAAAGTTATCGTACTCATCTATCAGTAGGTAGAGCGGAAAATTAAACCGTTTCGCTACAATAAGTAACTTTTCAAGTGAGCCCAGTCCATCGGTCTGGTCAATCGGTACCGCTTCCGGTAAAAAATCGTGGTAGCGCGCTGAAAAAAATTCGATTGAGTTATTAATGTGGCGATGAATGCGGCTTACCAGCTGCTGATAATCACCGCCCGGATCGATAACCGAAAAGTTCCATTTCAGCATAAAGTAGCGGTTACGGTTCGGGGTCGGGTTTTGCCCTATCGCTAAATCGCCAAATAGGGGATCAAATTGATCCGCTGCAGCGATGTCGTAGTAGCTCTCTAATAGCGTTAGCCATAGCGTTTTGCCAAAACGGCGCGGGCGTAGAAACAGCAGCTGTTCGCCAGCGGCTTCAAGCGCGTGCAGTAGTTCGGTGCGATCAAAGTAGAGCTGGCCATCGGTTCTTAACCGCTTAAAATCGCCTTTACCATACGGAATATTTACCATGTTTGCTCCTTACAATACCTTTTACTCGTTCCCACGCTCGGCCTTGTTTATCGTTTCGTCATCTGTTTAGAGTACTACCTTGATATTCCCAATGTCGCCCTGCACAAAACAGCAACCGACTGAATTAATTTAACTTATTCACTCTTTAACCCCCTATAACCCCATACAGATACGGCATTCCGGCTCTTTGGGATTTTGCGTGGCATAAAAACAAAAATAAAACAACCAGTTACAGCTATATATATTTTTTATGCACCATAAAAATAGATGATATTTCTGTGGTTCTCTTATTTTTGCGCATATTAATGAGTAGCACCGTTCAGCAGCATATCGATGATTGCCCCTACTCCGGCTAAATTGACTCTCGGTTTTCCGGGCATGGGCTTTCATTGTCGTTGAGTTATGACCCCTTTTGTTCTTTGGCCTGTCTATTCATAAGATCCTGCCAGTTTTGCACTCGCCAAGCGATTAAGACTTACCCTTTGCTCAGCCGCCGCCAGAGCAAGCTGACGATGCAGTTCAGGTGGAATACGCACTCGAAACTCTCCGCTGTAGTGCTTCTCTGACAACGGTTGCGGAATCAATTCACCAGTCGCCTCAAGATCAGCAACAACCTCGGCAACAACCTTTCGTACACCTGCCAGTGCCTCTTCTGGCGTTTCTGCCAGCCAACTCAGCGAAGGAAATTCGATGCACAACCCAACATGTTCACCATCCTCGGGAGACCATGTAACACGATAAGTGTAATGATCAAGACTCATTGCCTACCCTCTAGTTTGTCTATTGCCTGCAGCACCTGACGCACTTGATATGGCTTGGCCTTACCACCGGCGTCTTGAATATTAACTCGCGGATCACCTTGCCATGGCGTTTTGAAAATCATGTGGCTAGAGCCGCTCTGGCGTGGCTTACCAAAGTACGCTTCGCAGACTTTACGCGAATCAGCAAAACGGACATTCGAGGGCTCTCCGTAATTGTTCGAGAATTTTTTTGACTGAAGCCATATAGGCTATGGTGTCACTATTGGAACCACAAGTCAAAGGTAAAGCAAACTGCAACAAAGTGGATGTCCTTTGGTTGCAGCTTGGGTAATCTAGTGGTGAGGTTCAAATGCGGCTTCTATTTTTAGGCGATTTTCGACATCATCGGCTTTAAGTGCTTTAAGTTTTTGAGATTTTCTCTAGTCAAAAAAGCAGGTTAAGGTGGTCAGCGACACACATCTGACCCCTTTTATTCTTTATCCCAACCCGCCCCTTGCACTTCTCCCTCTGTCTCTCTATTATCCCCATCATGATATACAACATCGACCCCAAAGTAGATTGCGTCTTTAAGGCGATATTAGGGCGGTGCGGCCGGCGTCATCTGCTGCGCCACTTTCTTAATGCCATGCTGTCTGCGAGCTGCACCGTTTTGAATTTAAAGGCGATACGGTCTCCAGCGAAGCGCATCGCTGGATCCGCTTCTTTATGGAGGCGCACCGCCTCGATAGCGATAATATACCCTAGTGGATGAGGACTAAAGGTAACCTTACGCCACCATAGCGTGACAGCCCCGGAGCCGGCCTGATAGACTTAAACAGAGGGAGGGAGTGGGCTCGGTTAAGCCGCAGCCTTCAGGGGAACTGACAACGATGCCATCGTCTGCTGATAGTTCCAAGGGAACCACAACTGTGGGTGGCGATTAACCTGATGGGCATAACGCTGTAGCGCCACCAAATAATCAAACGGATTGACCCCGGCCAAATAGCAAGTAGCGACCAGAGAGAGAATGACATCGGCGACACCGGCTCCGCCGAGCGTTCTGAAGAAGAGACTGTTACGCCGTCCCCGAATCACCAGCTTGAGCATGCGCTCCATCTGGTTATTATCGATTTGCGCCCCCTCAATGCGGCAAAATCCGGTCAATTTGTCGTAGTGGTTGAGCAGATAGCGGATCGCTTTGCCCAGCGGACTGTTTTCCTCGACATCGCCACTCTCAATCTGCGCCTCGCCCCACTGTTTGAGCTGCGCCATCAGCGGCAGTGAGTGCTGCTGATGGTAAGCCAGCCGCTCTGCCGGGGTGTACTTCTCCTCCTTGCAGTGAGCATCGTGGCGCCACACCGGGTCGTAGAGCGCTAACACCCATGGGCCGTTATCCGGATGCAGCTCTGCCACATCCACAAACCCCCGCCTACAGTGGCTGTTGCAGAATGTATCGTGTCGCTGTGTTTCATCCAGCACCGTAGGCAGATTGCGACTGAGCGCATCGCACATGATAGTGGGTTTGGGTAACCCAGGATGGCGCAGACGCAGAATCTCATCGATCAACTCTCCGGCATGGCCAATATCGGTCTGGTAGAGCACGATTTGTTGGCCACTCTCCAGTGTCGCGATTACGCCGGAAGTGAAGGTGCCGCTGCGGGATTTAAGTTGACCGCTCCGTCTGTCAGGCTTCAGAATCGTGCCCTGATTCAAAATCCGGTTGTGTGTGTCATCCAGATTGAAGTGGGGCGCATCAGCAGCCAGTTGTTTGAGTGCCTTAAATACCACGAAGCCATCATTGGCGACAGACTCGGTCTGGTCATAGAGTGACGACGCAGTCAGTGGCACCCCTAATATCTGCTGTAGCGTCTGCTGCCGGTGAAGCGGCAGACCGGCAAAGTGGCGGTGAAGCGCGATAATAGCCCGGGCGCTGTAGCCATAGAGCTGATTCATGCCGCCATCTTGCTGAAAATCGTCTGTAGGGGTCGCGGTAAAGTAGGCGCCACAGCTATTGCAGCGCAGCCGCTCGAAAATATGTTCGACCGCACTTAAAGGGGGCTCGCCCTGAATCCGTACCCGTATCACCGGCTGATAGAGGTAGAGCCGGCCATGACCGCATTCTGGGCAGAGCTGTCCCGCCTTCAGCTCATCATGGTTGTGATGGCACTGCAACCGAATCACCCGCTCTGCTTTTTGAGTCGATGGTTTTCTCTTCTTCTTCGGCTTGTCTGACGCAGCTGGCTCGCTGTTGCTGTCGGGTTTTGATGCGGCTGCATCGCTCTTTTGGGTACCATCCGAGTCGTTTGACGCATCGCCATCAGGAATAACCGCAGAGCGTTTCTCTGAGCTGCTGATTATCCCAGCCAGTTTACGCCATTTGTGTATCGTGACATCTTTCAGAGACAATGAGATCTGGTCGCTCTGTGACCATTAACAAAACCCCCAACAGTAGCTGCCTATCGGCTTTAGAGAGGGCCAAATCTTCTGCAATGGCTCTCTCAACACGCTCAATCAGCTCGTCAATCTCGGTTTTACTCAATGTTTTAAACTCTGTCATGGCACTATCTTACCAAATTTGAGAGGAGTTGGCGTAATTGTTGTGCCTTAATCGCACTTATCGGCTCTGCCGGGCGAGGCCAACCCCGGTATTTGCCTTTGGAGAGGCGTTTGGTCATCAGCCAGTAGCCATTGTTCTCATAGACCAGCAGGCGAATCATCGTTTTGGAGCGGTTAATAAAGGCAAACACGGTGCCCGAGCGCGGCTGTTGGCCGAGTTGGTGTTGGCACAGCGCGACAAAGCCGTCGATGCCACGGCGAAAATCAGCCGGTGCTGTCGCTATCATCACCGGAGTCTGTTCTGTGAGGTAGATCATGAGTTAGCTCCCATCTGACTGAGCAGGGGCAGTAGTTGCCGCCATTGTTCCGGTGATAACTCGCCCTCCACACTCAATGGTCGACCGGTAGTGGTTTCGGTCGTCCATTTGAGAGCCAGAAGAGGTTCGCTAGTCGGCTCTGACGGTTCAAGCGCGATGAATCCCGGGATGGTGTCGTTCTCCTCCCGGCTCTTCTTCCAGCTGCTGAGTTGACGGTAATTGATGCGCAGCGCTTTGAGTATGTGGCTCACCGGGTAGTGGCCTATTAACGCTACGGTTTGTTGTTGCAGCGCCTCGGGAATTCGGCTTCGCGCGCTCTTTTCCGGGTTCTCCCGCCAATCTTTAAAGGCCTGCGATACGGCTGCTAGGGTGGGGTTCGGCATCTCTGTTCTCCTCTGTGGTTCATCAGGGGAGTAGTGAAACAAATTTTTCGGGGCTTTTTACGCTATGGTGGCGTAAGGTTACGACTAAAGAGATGAGTCAGGCGCTATGCACCCGCAGAACCTTGTATGCCAAAAAGCAGGATCGCTGCCTCTACTTCTCCCGAATTGAGGCACAACGGGAGCAGATAACCATTCAGCGTGAAAACGATAGGCTGGAGCAGGAGCTACAACAAGCTCAAGCCGAGCGGGAGCAGGCTTTAGCTGAGTTAGCGGGGTTAAAAAAGCAGCTGAATCAGCAGAGTTAAACACGAAAGTCGGGAAAGGGAGCCATTAACAGCCATTACTCCCATCCTCTCCCACAATTAACCGGCTGAATCGTTGGCTTTTCTCCATCCCGTTGCCTACCTCCGCTTAGCTGCCTGTAATCGCGCACAGATTAACTTAGGCTTTAGGCTGAAGGGGGGGGGTTAGCATGGCTGTTGTTTTACCCAAACCACTGCCCCCCTTTTTATGTGCTTTATAGTTATCCGCTCGTTTGTATCCCCTTAAAGGGCACCACTCTCTGCCCGGTTACCCCCGGTTTACACTGTAATACCTGGCCGGAAAGAGGATATTGCTGCAACTGCGAGCGGGATAATCCTTCGCTGGCGGTCGTAATAAACAGAGTATCCAAGTCATCCCCCCCAAAGCAGCAGCTGGTTGGCCTCGGTAGCGGTACATTAATCGTTTGCAGCAGCTCACCTTTGGGGTTGTACTGATTAACTGCTGCCCCACCCCAGTGGCAGTTCCATAAGTTACCGTCGCTATCAAGAGCCCCACCATCCGGCGTTGCAGGAGCTTTTGAGAGGTCGAGCAACAGCTCAACAGAGCTCCACAGTTGGTTACGCCCTCGTTGAAAACAGAATAACCTCTGCTGCCAAGCGTCGATAAGATAGAGCTTTGTCCCATCAGCAGACCAACAGAGAGTATTAGGAATCCCGAGTGAGACGAGATGATCAATCAGCTCCCCTGCAGCGGTAATTTGGTACAGCGAGCCGTCTAAGCCCAGCGGACGCCACGCCATAGAGCCAAACCAGAAGTCACCATTCGGGTCAGTCGCGCCATCGTTAGCACGGAATAGATACGAAAGGGGTAACTTAATCCGACGATGGTAGAAGCCGCTATCTAGGTTCAGATAACCAAAACTTTTATCGGTCACCATCCATAGCCGCTCATCATAACAGCTATCTAACGCTAATGCAGAAGCTGTTTCGGGTAGCGGCCAACAGTTATCATACGACACTTTGGTGGAATCAATCCGCGCGGATGCCATAGCGGTCCTCCGGCTGATAGTGCCGCATGGTCAGAGAAGAGGGTAACAGGAATCGGGTTTGACATAGGGGGTAATAGCTGTAGGATGGAACTGTATCTCCAAATTATCGGGTAGGCGAATCATAAGGTCATCAGGTTGTAACGCTGTAGCTGTGTCAGGCCATCGGGCAGGGTGGCAGCTCCGGGCTAGTCGCTCGCTTCGGTCTGTTCGATCACGACGACATCGAGAAATTGCGGCACTTTGGCCACATCAACTTCTACTTCTACCCGGTACGGGCTGTCGTGACATTGTTGTTGTACCATCAGGCCAAAGAGCCGGTGCCATTGGCGGCGGCGTTGTGGGGTGAGTGGGGACGGGTGACGCTTCATGGGGAAATTGCAGCGTTAAGTTTGTGGGGGTGGCAAGGGGGAGCCGATTAGGTCAGGGGGGGATGGTTGGGTTAGGAGGATGGTGAGATGGTCACAAAATTTAATTCACCTCTGACCCCTTTTATTTTGACCCCTTTTATTTAAACAAGGCCCGGTTAGATTAGGGGGGTTGTGGTTCTGCGTTGAATAATATGTGCCGCTACTCTGACTAAATTGACTCTCGGTTTTCTGGGCATCGGGCGTCACTGTCCTGTCGTTGAGTTAAGAGGACGGTGAAATTGTAACAAAATTTAATTCGTCTCTGACCCCATTTATTCATGACCCCATTTATTCCGCGAATTCAATATGGAGTTTCTTACCAACAGCGTGGGCAACACGCTCCAGAATCTCTATAGTTACAGAAGTATTTTCTGGATCAAGAATCCTGTCTAGCTGAGAACGGCTAGTCTTTAACTTTTCTGCCAAACTCGTTTTGGTAATACTGTTTTCTTCCATAATATCAGCAAGCTGAAGTGCCAATAAGCGTTTGTGTGCTTTCGCTGAGACTTCTTCCAGAATACCTTCTTCTTCGAGAAAATCATCAAAGCTGCTGCCTGTATGTTTATTCATGAACTTATACCTCATCAAACCATTGATCTTTTCGAGCACGAGCCAGGTCAATTTCTTTTTGATGTGTTTTCTGCGATTTTTTGATGAATCCATGCAGTAATATCATGACTCCATCACGGACAGTGAAAAAAGTTCGGGGGCCTTGTTCATCTCTTCGTCAGCTCCCCTCCACCCCTCCCCGCTGGGGGAGGCGAAAAGGGAAGGCGAGGGAGTTATGCCTCATGAGGGTGACGAGACGATGAACAATACCCGGGTTTCGTAGGGGCGGGTTTGAAACCCGCCCCTACACGCCGTGGATTACTGGAAAAAAGGGTCGTCTAAAAAGCACGGTTTGAATCACACTTGGTTGGATGGGCATAATAGAAATCGCAAGGGTGACGAAACGATGAACAAGGCCAGTTCGGGCAATATTGCCATTGCTCAAATTACTCCGCACCTCCCATAGATCAGCTTCCATCTTCCTGACCAATGGCATACCCAAAGGCCAGCGAAACTGCACAAGCATTATATCTTCGCCAATCACTTTCCTATCATCGCGTCCCATATCTTTCAACCAGTTGCGGACTGGCTCGTTACCAGAACTTGTGAGAAAAAAACTGACAGTCAAAATTGGTTCTGTGCTCATGTGGCAAATTGTACCATATAAGGTACATCAATAAATAGTAAATTTTCCTCTTCACTGTATATCTCTAGTAGTTGCTGTACTACGCCATAGATGATCTCATTTGAGTATTGCCGGTAGCGTTGGCTCGCTTGGCGTACCCGTTCGATTTGGTGGCTAAACAGGTGCGACAGGTCATTGCGGGGGGCAGTGTCAATTTGGCTTAAAACGATAAGTTGTATCGTATCACTGCCCCACCGGAGTTGGTAGAGGCCGGTTGTGTTATCTGTGGTCAGGTAGTTGGCCAGTTTTTGCGGGTAGTGGTGGCTAACAGCATAGAGTCCGAAGTCGGTTTGTGGTGGCCGTTTGCCCGCTTCGTTTAGCTGTTTACGATAGCTGACATAGTAACCTATCAGCTCTTTAATTGACCAGTCGGTGAGTGATTCGTGGTGCGATTTAAAGGTCATCAGGTTGTAACGCTGTAGCTGTGTCAGGCCATCGGGCAGGGTGGTTGCTCCCGGCCAGTCGCTCGCTTCGGTCTGTTCGATCACGACTACATCGAGAAATTGCGGCACTTTAGCCACATCAACTTCTACTTCTACCCGGTACGGGCTGTCGTGACATTGTTGTTGTACCATCAGGCCAAATAGCCGGTGCCATTGGCGGCGGCGTTATGGGGTGAGTGGGAACGGGTGACGCTTCATGGGGAAATTGCAGCGTTAAGTTTGTGGGGGTGGCAAGGGGGAGCCGGTTAGGTCAGGGGGGGGATGGTTGGGTTAGGAGGATGGTGAGATGGTCACAAAATTTAATTCACCTCTGACCCCTTTTATTTCCCGTGATCAGGCCACCCTCAATGAGGGCACATTACTTACATCAATTTCACGTTCCGCATGCCAAGCATCATATCCTGCCTGCAAACGCAGCCACAGAGCAGGGCCGTTACCGAACAACTTGCCTAGACGGGCGGCTATTTCAGGCGATACGGGCTTTCGTGCGGCCAATATGGCGTGAAGTTGCTGGCGTGATATCCCCAGCATCTTCGCCACATTGCTCTTGCTGTAATCCAAGTCATCCAGTATGTCCTGGATCACCTCACCGGGATGCGGAGGGCAGCGGTCGTGATTCTGTTTTGCCGAAATAGCCATAGTATTTCCTCATCGCTTAATGGTACTGCTCAAAATCAACCTCGTAGGCATTGCCACCTGTGAATTCAAAAGTGAGGCACCAAGGGCCGTTCACATGAACAGTATAGCGCTTAGGGTTGAAGCCCTACAGAATGTGAAAGTTATAGCCTGGTAAATTAATATCATCAACACCTGCAGCCTCGTTGATCACAGCCAATCGGATCAGTATCCGTTGGTGCATGCGCTTGTCGATCTTGGATTTGCCTGACTGCCATAGTGCCGCCAAGCTTTTGCACTTAAAAGTCTTGATCATGGGATGAAGTATAATCCAACTGGTTACACATGTAAACCAGTTGATTAAATGTGTAACCGTTGGCAGCCATCGGCAGGGTATCAATAGCCAGCATCGCGTCATTCTCTACCCATGCCAGCACTGCTTTGGCTCTCACGCCAGGCCTCTGACCCTGGCATAGTCGATGGGTGTCCTTTATATGTCCGTTATCGTCATCACAAGTAAAGATTACCTAGCGGTTATTGCCGCGTTGAATAATATGTGCCGCTACTCTGACTAAATTGACTCTCGGTTTTCTGGGCATCGGGCGTCACTGTCGTTGAGTTAGGGGGACGGTGAAATTGTAACAAAATTTAATTCGTCTCTGACCCCTTTTATTGTATTGTGACCCCTTTTATTGCTGGATGGCTGACTTGCTTTTGTATTTAAGGCCTTGTTCATCGTTCCGTCAGGCTTGCGGTTTCTATTATTCCCCCCTCCAACCCCCCCCAGCGGGGGAGGGTTGGGGTGGGGGCAAAAAATGGCGAAACGATGAACAAGGCCGTATTTAATATTGAATATATTGAACACACTAAATTATTAAAGGAGGATATTATGAACAGATCAGCCACCACAACGATGACCGTTCGACTCAGTGGCTCACTCCGCGACTTCGTTGCCTCGAACGTGAGCGAGCACGGTGCCTACGAGAACGTTAGCGAATATGTACGCGACCTGATCCGGCGCGACAAAGAACGAAAGGAAACGGAAACATTTGAGCGCCTCAAAGCCGAACTGAAACACGCCTATGCAGCACCCGAAACAACCTATCACCTGCTGACCGCGGCGGAAGTGATCGCACGCAATAAAGTCTAACAGGTCATGCCCAAAACCAGTATCCGCATTCAGGAAGCTGCGTCCTACCGGATTGACGAAATTTACCGTTATACCCGTGACCGTTGGGGTACTTTTATTATGATTTCCCGGGCGGGACTTTAACCCGCTAGAACGATTGTTGTTACTGCGAACGTTCTGCCCCCTTTTGACCCTTTATTCTGTCGTTGAATTAAGGGTATGTTGAGTGGATAATGGACACATGATAATTGATAATAGACATGTTTCTTTTTTTAAATCAATGGGTTAGCGAGAGAGAAATTCCAGATTCCAGCGCATATTCCTAGTATTTTGCTATATAACTTGACGGAATGAGTTCTTAATCTATCAGCTAAAGCTCTAAAACGTTTTAGCCCACCAATGCTATGTTCAACGAAAATCCTCTCAGAACCAACCATTTTATTTTCTGCTTTTTGCTCATCTGTCAATGAGCCATTTTTAGGTTTTTTATGTGGAATTTTTATTGAGTTAAAATCATAAACAGACTCAATACCAAGAAACCCTAAATCAACATTTGCATTCATATTTTCAAACCAGTTTTCCATCGGATCAAATTCTTGCTTCATCATTGAAAAATCATGTACACTACCTGCATATGGCATACTTATATATGGGATATTTCTTCCAGAGGTTGCAATCACTAAAGCCTTTACTGTATGCCTTTTTTTTTACCTGAAAAATGTTCTTTTTGTCTATCATATTCTGATGGTCTTTGTTTCGGTTGCTCGGTTGCGTCTATGAGTATGTTTTCGATATTATTTTTCTCAAAAAACTCTTTAAATTCAGTGGGATCCTTAAATTTTCTAATTGGCATACATTCTAACTCATTTAATGCGTGCTCCAAAACAGAGAGACCAAATGCTTGAATTTTGTGCGCATAAGATGATGATATTCCAGCCACAAAACCCAAGTTATCATAAGTTAATCCACTCTTTAAACTGAACAGCGTAAAAAATAAAAGTTCCTCTGTGTTTTTGATACAGAATTCATCACCAATTTCAATCGTATTTTTAAGTAATTTCGATTCGATAATACTAGAGTGGCTTTTTTCGAAAGTTTCCAAAATTAAGTAAAACTGCTTTTTCTTTATGCCAGTAGCAGCAGCCCAACCTCTATCAGTATTTAACTCTGATGTGCTAAATTTCATCATTAAAACCTTTCAAAAAATTGTTTAAAAAAATTAATTATAAACTATATGGTTTGATTGGGAAACAACTTTAATGTTTTTGCGCCCTATGTGGAAGAGGATACCGAATTATGCAAGTAACATTGGATTTACCCGATGATGTCGGGCGAGAATTGAAAGCGCTGGCGAACCCGGAATTGTTTGTTACCGACTTGATCAGAGCAGCACGGCAATCCCGCAAACCGACACAAAAACGTCCGTTAGGAGCGTTAAAAGGACGCATGAAAGTCACATTTCAAGAAAATTTCAAAATGACTGATGAAGAATTTTTGCAGTCATGAACGGTTTTCTGCTCGATATTCATATGTTTTTGTGGTCGCTCAATGCGGAAGAAAAACTCGGTGACAAGGCCCATGAATTATTGTCCATGCCGGAAAATCCAGTATATGTCAGCAGCATAATGTTTTGGGAAATCTCATTGAAAACCGCACTGGGAAAATTAACTCTGGAAAACTATACACCGGATGAGTTACCTGCAATTGCGGAAAGCATCATGGGCTACCAAATTTTGCCGCTGGAAGCGCAAGAAGCCGCGACATTTTATCAACTACCGTTAATACACCGAGACCCCTTTGATCGGATGCTGATTTGGCAGGCGATTTCCACGAAATTGATTTTGGTAGCAAAAGAGAGTGAGTTCGGCGCATACGCGAAATATGGTTTGCAGACAGTGTGGTAGGTTGAAAAAAGTGTGTGTCCTACAGTCAATAAATAAGGAGGATATATCAAGAAAAGCAAGTTGACGTCAGAACAATAATAGACTTATTGCATACCCACTCTGTTTACCCTCATTTATTTTTCTTTAAACACATCATTCCATTGGACGTCTTCATCCTTATCATTGGCAAAGAAACATTCAATTGAAGCCATTTCCAGTGGGTCTTGCCTATCTTTAATCACCGGTTTATTAATGGAATGTATCCCTGAATCATCGTTTATCTCTTCTGTGACAGCTTTACTCATATCTGCTCTCTGGGCATGGGCTTTCACTGTCGTTGAGTTATGACCCCATTTATTTTATGAGACAACATCAGGTTCATGCGGCCGAGCCGTTAAGTCAACACCAAGGGCTCGCGTCACGGCCAGTAGAGTCTTCAATGTCGGGTTGCCCTGCGCACTAAATGAACGATACAACTGCTCACGAGAAAGTCCTGTTTCCCGGGCAAGATCACTCATACCTTTAGCCCGTGCCACGACTCCCATCGCCTTGGCAATATAGGCAGAATCACCTGTTTCCAGTGCATCTGCCAGAAAAACAGCGACTGCCTCATCGTTTTCCAGTGCTTCTGCCGGATCGTAATCAAATATTTTATCGCTCATCATTCATCCCCCACTCTTCTGCAAGGCGCTGTGCTATCTCAATATCGCGTTGCTGCGTACTCTTGTCGCCACTGCACAGTAAAATGACGATCTCGCTTCCTCGTCGCTTAAAGTAGATGCGATAGCCGGGACCATAATGAATTCGTAGTTCACTGAGACCCTGGCCGACTGGCTGAACATCCCCTGGCAAGCCATTAGCTAAACGGAATATACGCGCTGCAATCGTCGCTTTAGCACGCTGATCCCGTAGTTTGCGTTCCCACTTACGGTAATTATCAGTCTGTTTGATTTCAAGCATAGGCAATTGTAGTCCATAAACTACAATCATTCAATGATACCGACTCAGCCGGAGCCAACAAGGTAGTGGTGGCTAACAGCATAGAGTCCGAAGTCGGTTTGTGGTGGCCGTTTGCCCGCTTCGCTCAGCTGTTTACGATAGCTGACATAGCATGTAGGTCGGGTTAGCATAGCGTAACCCGACAGCGAAGTTGCAGCGCAGCCTCCCCCCCACTACACGCTGCCTGATGATTTGGGCAAACCGGCTGAAGCGTTGGTTTTTCGCCATCCCGTTCGCCTCCCCCGCTTAGCTGCCTGTAATCGCGTACCGGTTAGGTGTTCTATTTCGGCAATAAACCGTTCATTACCCAGTGCCAGGCCTTTATTCGTTGCCTTTCGAATATCATCTATCAGTTGCCCGTCAATTTGATATTTAAACAGGTCACGATAGTTGTGTTGTCGCTCTTTATCGGTGTGACCGAGTCTGAGGTAGCTTGAATGGGGGGTTAGCATGGCTATGGTTTTACCCAAACCATTCCCCTGATAGCTTGACCAGCTATAGTTGGCCGGGTCATCGACCATGCCGGCTCTGACCGGGTTTAGTTCTATGTAACGGTAAAGCTGCAGCAAGTAGCGCTCTTCCTGCACTAAGCAGGAGCGAAAACGCCCTTCCCATAGGGTGCCTGACCGTTTATAGCTGCGGTTAAAGTATTGGACATAGCGACGCCCCACGGCTTGCATCATTGCGGAGAGGGCTGTAGCGCTGCCGGGGGTGCAGAGCAGGTGAACATGGTTGGTCATCAGTACCCAGCTGTGGAGTGAGACTTCGAATTGCTTGGCATAGTCTTTTAGCCAGGTGAGATAAACCCGCATATCGTCATCACAGGCAAAGATAACCTGGCGGTTATTGCCGCGTTGAATAATGTGTGCCGCTACTCCGGCTAAATTGACTCTCGGTTTTCTGGGCATGAGCTTTCACTGTCGTTGAGTTAAGGGGACGGTGAAATTGTAACAAAATTTAATTCGTCTCTGACCCCTTTTATTAACGCATGGCAGCCCTGGCCGCATCTGCCAGAAATCCCGAGCGCGTAGCCCCGTGCGTGCGTGCGTAGTCATCGATCTTAGCCAACAGACGACGAGGGAGAGTGATATTGATCTTCTCCGACCGACCATCATACCGCGATACATCCACATCAACTGCCGCCCACACGCCGTCTGCATAGTCTGGATTGGTGCGATGTTCAGCAATAGCTCTGGGTACAGGAACCTCGCCACCATCTTCTGTTAGCCCTTCAAGATGCAGGTCGATGGCTTCAAGAACCGAATCCAGGGCAGAATCAAAGGAGTCGCCAGATGAGAAGCAGCCAGGCAAATCAGGCACAGTCACGCCAAAGCGCACACCATCATCAGAGTGCAAAACAACCGGGAAACGCATTGTAACCTCCTATTTCCAACCCGCCTGTTTACGAATGCTGTTAAGTGTACCGGCAGGAATGTCACTGTCAGGATGCTTCACAGTCACCAAGCCAGGCTTGTTCGGGTGCTTGAACTGGTGATGCGAGCCTTTCACTCGCGCCAAAAACCAGTCGTCGGCTTCCAATTGCTTGATGATCTGTTTGCTGTTCATGGTGGTTATTATAACCACCTAGCAAAGATGTTCAACACCATACCTACCATTTAACGAAATGGGTGTCCTGTAGTTGCAGAGCAGGTGAACATGGTTGGTCATGAGTACCCAGCTGTGGAGTGAGACTTCGAATTGCTTGGCATAGTCTTTTAGCCAGGTGAGATAAACCCGCATATCGCCATCACAGGCAAAGATTACCTAGCGGTTATTGCCGCGTTGAATAATGTGTGCCGCTACTCCGGCTAAATTGACTCTCGGTTTTCCGAGCATCTGGCGTCACTGTCGTTGAATTAGGGGGACGGTGAAATTGTAACAAAATTTAATTCGTCTCTGACCCCTTTTATTCCTTTTATTCTATCTCGCCGACCACTTGGTGCTGTGCTATCATGTATTTACAATGTAACACATGAGGGCAGCAGCATGAGCGAAGTCACTTTTACCTTTCGGGTCGATGAGGCGCTGAAAACCCAGTTCTCCACAGCCGCGAAGGAACGCGACCGTACTGGCGCGCAACTCCTACGCGACTTCATGCGCGAGTATGTGCGACATCAGGAAGATGCTGCCGAGCATGACGCTTGGTTCCGTCGCCAAGTGCAAATCGGCCTGAATTCTGCCAACAACGGCAACTTGATTCCCTCGGTCGAAGCAGAAGCCAAGTTCGCGGCAAAGCGAGCCGCAACACACCGCCGGATTGACGCCTTCAAATGAGGCAACTTTTCTGGACGCCAGAGGCGATACAAGACCGCGACGAAATCTATGACTACATCGAGGCTGACAACCCGGCCGCAGCGCTGGCTCTCGATGAACTATTTGAAGAGAAGGCTGGCCGCTTGGTCGATCACCCCAACCTTGGCCGGCCGGGTCGCATTGCCGTAACGCGTGAACTGGTCGCGCATCAAAATTACATTCTGGTCTATGACATAACCGGCGATATGGTGCGCATGCTGCGCGTCTTGCACGCGGCTATACAGTGGCCGTCAGTGCGGGATTAGTACCTTATATATAAGGTCTGGCAGGAGCAAAAAACAGATAGCGTACACCGTCAATCATGTGATGAGACTTGTAGCTTCGGTTGTTAAACCCGGGTTTATCCCACGGCAATCCAGGGCGCGTGACGGCAATAATCTCTTTACCCGCCCGGGTGAGTGCTGTTGCAATGGCATGGCTGCGGGTTGCGTAGCCGTTAGAGGAGAACGGCATGGAGTGGTTAAGACAGTAGAGCAGTCGTCCCGGTTTGCGCCAAAATTTCGGACTTAACGGTGGGTGCTGCGGAGAATGAAGACATGCAAAAAGATTATGCATAATCAGTGTGACAATGTTCCAGCTGCAACGAACTCAGCAACCCAACATTAGCAGCGCCAAGAACATCGTAATAATTTGCTTTTGCTCCTTGGATTTGTCGCCAACAAGAATTAATTCAGTTCTGATCCCATTTATTTTAACGAACTTCATTCAGCAAATCGGGGTGACGATCCAGAACTCTGAGCAGTTTGACCAAGGCGAGAGGCGGTTTGGTCTTACCGCTCTCGTATCGCGAGAATGCATTAACCCCCCCACCGAAGATTTCGGCCGCTTCCTTCTGACCAAGGTTAAGTTTCTTGCGCACGGTGACAACGAAAATGGGGTCAACAATCGTCGAATTCACCTGCCGATTGAAATCCTGCATTTCACGCATGACACGATCCGTCTCAGCCATATCGGTGACAGACTCATCGCATGCCGGGCAGAAATCCCCCGTAACAGCAGGGATTACTGTGGATTCACCTTTGTAGGTGTAAGTGATGTCGCGAGTATCGTGGATTAGTTCCGCTGCGCCGCAAACAGGACATTTCATGTTCATAGCTGTCTAATAACATCAATTATTCCCTACCTGGCAAGGGGCGATCTTCCCGGATCGTGCGTTGCCATTCGGCAGGATCTGCGATATGAGCCAGAGCATTCCGATCAGCCATGCGCTGAAGAATCACCGCCATCGGTTGTCCTTGATTGCTTTTTAATGCGGACTGCGCTTGTAAAGAAAGCCCCTCTTCTTGTGCAATTTGTGTCAGCAAGGCTTGCATAAGCTGAAACTTTTCGGAATGCGGTAAAGCTTGAACGAGCGGCAGGACTTTTTCTATCGACATCTTCTATATCCTTGTGGTTGGTGGCGGCCTCTGGCACCCAGGCGCACAGGGGTTTGCCGGCCAGGGGGTGATGTTTTTCTTCGGGATGCTTTTGGAGCCGCCGCGGAGGGGGATGCACTTTCTCTTCGGCATTGGCTTCCCGGGCGATGTGTTCGTTGAGGCAGCGCATATACCAGGAGAGGTCATAGAGTCGTTGCCGGTAGAGGGCTATCTGCTCTGCTACCCATTGCAATTCCGCTTCAACCATGGAGTCTCGTTGTGGCGATTGGTATTTCTGAATCAGATAGCTACCACTGAACAGCATGTAGGTCGGGTTAGCGTAGCGTAACCCGACGGCCTCTACTCCGGCTAAATTGACTCTCGGTTTTTCGGGCATCGGGCGTCACTGTCGTTGAGTTAAGGGGACGGTGAAATTGTAACAAAATTTAATTCGTTTCTGACCCCATTTATTTCTAAGCTTCCCACCACAGAGCAGGGTAACTTCTTGAATCTCTATGTGGTGATGGATCTCTACAGCCGTTTTATTGTGGCTTGGATGGTCTCAAGGAAGGAGAATAGTGAGCTCTCCAAGCTGTTAATCAGTGACGCAGCGGCTCGCTATCGGGTCGCGCTCAGTGGCTTAACACTGCATCAGGATAGAGGTGTGCCGATGACCGCCAGAGGCTATCTCGACTTGATGGCCGAACTGGGGATCACCTGCTCCCACAGCCGTCCACGAGTCAGTAACGACAATCCGTTTAGCGAGAGTCAATTTAAAACACTCAAGCAACAACCCGATTATCCTCAACGATTGACAGGAGTTGACCATGCCAGAATATGGTTTAGTGACTATGTTGACTGGTACTGTTTCCACCACCACCATCGAGGGATTGCGTGGTTCACTCCAGAGCAGGTATTTACCGGTCGTTACAAGGAGGTTAGCGAGCAGCGTGAACAGGCGCTGAAGCAGGCCTATCAGCAGCATCCGAAACGCTTTATTCATGGTGAGCCCAAGGTTAAGCAACCCCCTACTGAGGTATGGATTAACCCCGCTCTACCGGAGGAGGGGGTGGGGTCGCTGGAGGTCAACTATCCAACCCTGAATAGAGCGAAGGAGAGATGAGTGACGGTGCCGCTAGTGGGTCTATCGTCGATGGCTTTAGCCGGTTGTGGTGGCTGAATGACAGAGCGTTATCCATAGCCCGCCCCCCGGAGACCCCCTTATTATCGTAGGGGGGCGGGCTGTGGGTAACGCGGTGCAGGAGGGAGGTTCCTAGATTAGGGGTTGCAGTTCGCCTTGCAGCTCCCCCTTGCTGAAGGGCTTGGCTCTTGCGGCAAAGGGCCATGAGGGTCATGTTCGCTCCTTGTTGCGTCATGACTCAACATAGGCGAAATTTGCCGGTGAGGGCAGTGGCAATCACCGGCTAGATTTAGAGCTTTATTTTTTTAACAACTGGTCTCAAATTGCTTGACAGCTTCCGCATCCGCGCAGGCTATCGCCGATGGGTTGCGGACAGATACATGATCTACTTCCGCGTAACCGACTACGGAATTGCAGTCATTCGCATATTGCACACTCGCATGGATTCGCTACGCCACTTGTAACTTGATGCACAACGCGTAACCCGACAGCGAAGTTGCAGCGCAGCCTCCCTTCCACCACTACACGCTGCAACCCTACGCCGCATTCGCCAACACCCTTTTTGCCATACCAATGCCGCGCAGATATTTGCATTGGCGCCGCTCGGAAAGTTGCACCAATGAATCAGGTCGTCCCACCGCTGAGCCAAACTCTTTGAGCAAGGTGCTGGCATAGCGGATGAATCGTTCTCCATCAAAGCACGTAGGTCGGGTTAGCGTAGCGTAACCCGACGGCCTCTACTCCGGCTAAATTGACTCTCGGTTTTTCGGGCATCGGGCGTCACTGTCGTTGAGTTAGGGGGACGGTGAAATTGTAACAAAATTTAATTCGTTTCTGACCCCATTTATTCCTCGTTCCTTTAGGACAACTCGCCGCTGCCTCTTTTATAATCGGCTCTAGCAGCATCGGGTGCGAACTGCGTCGCTTTACATTAATAAGTGATAGACTGAAAAAGCACAATCCGGGTACCGTCTTGCCATATATTGAAGAAAAAAATCGTTCCAAGCCATATGTTTTTTTACCCGATTTCGTGACCACAACCTCATCCGCAGCCATCACCCATTCGGTATCCTCTCCTAAAAGATGGCTCTGAAACAGCGACCAATTCAGTTGTGGCCAATTAATCGTGCTATGAAAAAAACGCTGAAGTGTACGATAGCTTCCCCCTCGACCGCTCCAGCGGGAAAGTCCCAACATGGTGACTCGGCCTGTCATCGACAGCATCGCTTCAGCGATTCGAACTAAACGACGCTGATTTGTTTTTCCTAACTCGTAGTTTAAACAGGTTAAAAGTAGCATAATGTCTGGCATGGGCTGGGGCTCCGGTGTTCGCTTGTTGTTTGGTCACTTAAGCTTATCACCTTAGCCCCTCGCCCTCCTCATTTTTTTGGCGAAGGTATTGCCATACCGCTAAAGATTACCTAGCGGTTGTTGCCGCGTTGAATAATGTGTGCCGCTACTCCGGCTAAATTGACTCTCGGTTTTCTGGGCATGGGCTTTCACTGTCGTTGAGTTAAGGGGACGGTGAAATTGTTTGTAGTGGCCTATCGCCTTAACGAACTTCATTCAGCAAATCGGGGTGACGATCCAGAACTCTGAGCAGTTTGACCAAGGCGAGAGGCGGTTTGGTCTTACCGCTCTCGTATCGCGAGAATGCATTAACCCCCCCACCGAAGATTTCGGCCGCTTCCTTCTGACCAAGGTTAAGTTTCTTGCGCACGGTGACAATGAAAATGGGGTCAACAATCGTCGAATTGACCTGCCGATTGAAATCCTGCATTTCACGCATGACACGATCCGTCTCAGCCATATCGGTGACAGACTCATCGCATGCCGGGCAGAAATCCCCCGTAACAGCGGGGATTACTGTGGATTCACCTTTGTAGATGTAAGTGATGTCGCGAGTATCGTGGATTAGTTCCGCTGCGCCGCAAACAGGACATTTCATGTTCATAGCTCCTTAAAAGACACTATTAGCACATCATCAATGACCGTTAGTTTCAGGTATACAGCGCCCGCCTTTGTAGTCCCAGCTGCACACATCTGACCCCTTTTATTCCGGCTGCACTCCATACAACCAACTCCCTCCCTTACCACAGATAAAGCTCGGACAATCTTTAACTAGGGGATCGGTACCATAGAGCTGCTCTTCGCTATCACTGAAGCCGTCGTTGTCGTCATCGCTATCGGCGTTGTTGCCGGTACCATCGCCATCGGTATCGATTGACTCAGTACTATCTAACGGGAAGAGATCAATGGAGTCGTTGACACCATCGTTATCGCTATCGGCCTTGAGTGGATCGGTGCCGAGCTGCTGCTCTTCGATGTCTGATAGACCATCATTATCGTCGTCAGTATCGATGCTATCAGGAGTGCCGTCGTTATCGGTATCTAATGTCGCTGTTGTGGGTTCTGTGTAGCGCCGTGTACCGTAGCGGTAGGCTAGGTATTGTTGGAGTGTTGTGAGCCCGGCTGCAGCTTCCACAATGACGGTACGAGTCACTGGTGCTGCGGCATTGCCAGCTGCATCGCTGACACGATAGGTCAGGGTGTACTCTCCTGCCGTTTGGGTGTCAACGCTACCTGTCACGACTATCGCGTTGGTTAGGTCGCCATCGACATTATCTGTGGCGGTTGCCCCCTGCTCTTGATAGCTCTCATTGATATTTATGGTGAGTGGATTATCTCCTAGTAGAGTCATCAGTGGCGGCTCTTCGTCCTGGGCCGGATCGGTGCCGTTTTGATGTTCTTGCAGGTTAGTCACCCCATCACCATCGATATCACCTGCTGCATCAGCGGCATCGAATGGATTCATGCCGTAGCTGATTTCGGCGCTATCGGCAATACCGTCGCCATCGCTATCTTGCCACCATACGCTATTGTCTGGAAAAGCATCACAAACATCACCATGACCATCCTCATCACTATCCATTTGGTTTGAGTTGAGTGAGTAGGGGCAGTTATCTGCATTATCAGCAATGCCATCGCCATCAAAATCGGATAGATTCAGTTGAGCAGTCGGGTTTGACTGTTGATAGTCATTTTTACCCCAGCAGATTAGCTCACCGGTCTGCTCTATGGCACAACTGTGATCGTAGCCTGCTCCAATCGAAATGGGATGGGTTAACTCTGGTACTGTTATCTGTCCAGAGCTGTTATCCCCCCAGCAGCTCACCCCTGAGTCATCCAGCGCACAGCTATGGTTAATGCCTAATGCCAAGGCGATCGGGTTTGAGAGTGTAGGCGCACTACTCTGTCCATAGTAGTTATTACCCCAACAGATAACGGTGCCCTCATCGATGGCGCAGCTATGGAAGCCACCAGCCGCAATCACGGTTGGGTGAGTTAGCTGAGGCGGGGTAGCTTGTCCAGAGGAGTCCGCTCCCCAGCAAACGACCCCATTGGCTTCAATGGCACAGCTATGGCTGTAACCACTGGCTATTCGTCTCGGGGCTGTTAAGCTGGGTATATCGAGCTGACCGGAGCTGTTGTCTCCCCAGCACTGCACGCCGCTCGCATCCAAGGCGCAACTAAAGTCCCTGCCTACGGCTATATCTGTCGGATTAGACAGTGTTGGTACGGTGGTCTGACCGTTGCTATTGTCTCCCCAGCAACTGACGCCATTTGTATCGAGCAGACAGCCATGACCTGAGCCATTGATCTCAAATTTGATCGGCTGTTCAACGGTAGGTTTTGTTGAAATCACGCCGTAGTTATTGTAACCCCAGCAGGCGAGCTGAGTTGCATCCATCGCGCAACTTGTAATCCACGATCCATTCACCTGATAACGGGGCTGCAATGGCAAGTGGCCGAAATAATATTCATCCCGATCACTAGCGCCGTCGCCATCACTGTCGCTTAAGTAGAGATGATAGCTACCAAGGGTTATCTCTATTGAATCGATTAAATTATCATTATCGTCATCATTATCGCTGTTATTACCGATACCATCACTATCGCTATCTAACCACTCAGTACTATCAGTCGGAAAGGCATCGATACCATCCGCTCTATTATCGCCGTCACTGTCCCAGTTAAGCCAATTAGTGAGCTGTTGCTGCTCTATTGAATCACTTAATCCATCGCCATCAAAATCGGCTAGATTCAGTTGAGCAGTCGGGTTTGACTGTTGATAGTCATTTTTACCCCAGCAGATTAGCTCACCGGTCTGCTCTATGGCACAACTGTGATCGTAGCCTGCTCCAATCGAAATAGGATGGGTTAACTCTGGTACTGTTATCTGTCCAGAGCTGTTATCCCCCCAGCAGCTCACCCCTGAGTCATCCAGTGCACAGCTATGGTTCATGCCTAATGCCAAGGCGATCGGGTTTGAGAGTGTAGGCGCACTACTCTGTCCATGGTAGTCATTACCCCAACAGGTAACGGCACCTTCATCGATGGCGCAGCTATGGTAGCCACCAGCCGCAATCACGGTTGGGTGAGTTAGCTGAGGCGGGGTAGCTTGTCCAGAGGAGTCCGCTCCCCAGCAAACGACCCCATTGGCTTCAATGGCACAGCTATGGCTGTAACCACTGGCTATTCGTCTCGGGGCTGTTAAGCTAGGTATATCGAGTTGACCGGAGCTGTTGTCTCCCCAGCACTGCACGCCGCTCGCATCCAAGGCACAACTGAAGTCTGTTCCTACGGCTATATCTGTCGGATTAGACAGTGTTGGTACGGTGGTCTGACCCTTTCTATTGTCTCCCCAGCAACTGACGCCATTCGTATCGAGCAGACAGCCATGCCCCCAGCTACCTATCTCAAATTTTATCGGCTGTTCAATGGCAGGTTTTGCTGAATTCACACCGAAGAAGTCGCTACCCCAGCAGGCGAGTTGGGTCGCATCCATGGCGCAACCTGCAACCCACGAACCACTCACTTGATAGCGTGATATTAAGGGGGAATAGCCATTATCGATCTCTAGGTTATCATTGGCGCCATCGCCATCACTGTCGCTGAGTAGGGGATGGGTCCCTAGTAATATTTCTGCTGCGTCACTAAGGCTATCACCATCGTCATCATCATCACTGTTGTTACCGATACCATCGCCATCGCTATCAAGCCACTCGGCGGGGTTTAGAGGGAAGGGATCCGCGCCGTCATTAACGCCATCGTTATCGCTATCGGCATCTAGTGGGTCGGTGCCATTTGCAATTTCAACACTATCGTCAACACCATCGCCATCATCATCGCTATCACTATTGTTGCCGATACCATCGCCATCGGTATCAAGCCACTCATTGATGTCTAGTGGGAAAGCATCCTCTCCGTCGTTAATGTTGTCGCCATCGCTATCTACTTCTAATGGATTGGTACCGATTGCTGCTTCTTGGCTATCTGTCAGGCCATCACCATCGCTATCTGTGCAGGTTGCGTTTTTAACTCCACTGCCATCGCTATAGAAGATGAAGTCACTTTCGTTACAGCCGGCATCTACATAGATGGTAAATGTTGCTAAGGTCACTGGTGTGATAGGATGCGGGGCAGAGAAAGAGGGATCGGTTGTCTCCTCTGCGTAGGGGCCAACGCTGCTTCCCCCAATAAAGCGCTCTTCTATTGATTCGGCGTGCACGGTATATTCGCCCGGTAGTAATGCAATATTAAAGCTACCATCACCCAGTTCCATATAGTCAGAGACTGTAGAGAAGATGGCATTGTCACTAATGCGTTTAAACCAGATGTTTGCTCCTAAGATAGGGGTGTCGTCGCTAGGCAGCAGGAATTTGCCTCTGACGATACCATAAGTGTTTGCAAAGTCTGGTGATGAGTATAGGTGGCTAATAGCTGCTATGTCGTCATTTTTTAGTTCGGGTGTATCACGATATGAAATGGGGTACATCACGGGGTATTCAGTGATAGGCAGCCCTTGTGTGTCATCGAGCTGAGAGTGGTCTAAACCTACAAAGTGACCTAGTTCATGGACAATGGTCTGTTTAATATCTTCTGTCGCTTTTGTTGCCATAAGGTAGCCATTTAGTACTGCACGCCCTTCTATGTAGTTTCCGGTATAGCTGCTCCAGCTAGAGCCGGCAAAGCCTAGAATAAACTCTTTTTGCCCGCTGCCTTTTAGCATGTCGATGATGGAGCCATCTGTGTCATAAATGACAGGATTCAGGCCATCCGTTGTTGTCATCATGCTGTTATAGTTAGCCGTAGTAACATCGACTTCTAGATCACTACCCCGCTGTAGTTGAATAGAGCTTGTAGGGATACTGTTCCAAATTTGCAGGCTGTCGGAAACGAGTTGATCAGCTTGTTCTTTTGGGAGCGTTCCTAATGTGCCTTGATCAAAATTGAGGCTGATTGTGGGTTGGGAGTAGGTAACGGGGGCACTGTTAAGCGATTTTAGCGGGCCTCCTGCAAAGCTGGTCGAAAACCAGAGCAGAAGGAGGAGTAAAGGGGGGGCTATTTTTAGTAATTTCATTGGTCACTACTCCTTTCCATTCTGATAAGTAGTGAGATAAATTTACCTAAGGGCATTTGGCTCCCTTCTGGCGGGGTTTGAGTCTGAGTTTCAGTCTCTTCCGGTTGGGTTTGACCCTCCTCTCCTGGCTGAATTTGACTCCCCTCTGGCGGGGTGGTGCTAAAATCGATCTCTGCTGTTAAAGAGGTTGGCACATCCATAATAAGTTCGCTAATTTCACGGCCATTGGCGACTGTTTCTGTTGTGCCGTTTTCGATAACATTAAACCGTCCTTGTGTTAAAGCTAGGGGGGAGGAGAAGCCAAGTTCTGAGGGTTCGGGGAGGAAAATCACATAACGCTTGCCCTCTTCAAAGGATACAATTTGGTCGTCTCTATGAATGCCATTGTCGTCAATGCCGTTGATTCCAAATTGTGTCAGTTGGTACTCTCTACCTAGGTTGCCTTTGATGTTATATATCACATCAAATTGAGTTCGGGTGACATAGATACCATTATTATCTTTTTCATTTTTATGTTGTAACACTCGTACATGAGCTATGTAGGTGGCGTGGTCGTATAATTTTTGCAAGCCGGCTGGTAAGACGGTTGTACTGAGTGCTACTCCATGTATGTTCAGCAGTATTAATAATAGTATCATTCGCATAGTACACCTCATTTAACTTTAACTCTAACTTAGTCTTAACTTTAATTTAGTCTTAACTTCATTTAGTCTTAACTTTAAGTGCTTTGTTGATCAATTCGTTGTCTGGTTGGGCGCTGCCGCACCCCTTTTGGGTGCAATGACGCTGGGGTTAAGTTACGCTTAGTCGTCATGCTCGCTGTTTAGCGGTACTCTCGATTTTAACGCCGTTGATTTAGGGTCTAGTATAGTCACTTCTGTAGTTTTGAGTCAAAATTATCTTTAATACGATGGAGTCTTTCATTTTGTTAATTTTAAATACCCTATTAATCTCAGTTGCTTACTTATTAATAGGGCGCGTGCTTTAGCCGAGAAAAGTAGGAGTTAGTGTACCTTAGGATCGTTTTTTGCTCAGTGGTGTTGCGTCGGTAGGGCGATTTAGGGGCGATTCTGTTGTGGGTCAGGGTCTGTCGTAACCTTACGCCACCATAGCGTAAAAAGCCCCGAAAAATTTGTTTCACTACTCCCCTGATGAACCACAGAGGAGAACAGAGATGCCGAACCCCACCCTAGCAGCCGTATCACAGGCCTTTAAAGATTGGCGGGAGAACCCAGAAAAGAGCGCGCGAAGCCGAATTCCCGAGGCGCTGCAACAACAAGCCGTAGCGTTAATAGGCCACTACCCGGTGAGCCACATACTCAAAGCGCTGCGCATCAATTACCGTCAACTCAGTAGCTGGAAGAAGAGCCGGGAGGAGAACGACACCATCCCGGGATTCATCGCGCTTGAGCCGTCAGAGCCGACTAGCGAACCTCTTTTGGCTCTCAAGTGGACGACCGAAACCACTACCGGCCGGCCATTGAGTGTGGAGGGCGAGTTATCACCGGAACAATGGCGGCAACTGCTTCCCCTGCTCAGTCAGATGGGAGCTAACTCATGATCTACCTCACAGAACAGACTCCGGTGATGATAGCGACAGCACCGGCTGATTTTCGCCGTGGCATCGACGGCTTTGTCGCGCTGTGCCAACACCAACTCGGCCAACAGCCGCGCTCGGGCACCGTGTTTGCCTTTATTAACCGCTCTAAAACGATGATTCGCCTGCTGGTCTATGAGAACAATGGCTACTGGCTGATGACCAAACGCCTCTCCAAAGGCAAATACCGGGGTTGGCCTCGCCCGGCAGAGCCGATAAGTGCGATTAAGGCACAACAACTACGCCAACTCCTCTCAAATTTGGTAAAATAGTGCCATGACAGAGTTTAAAACATTGAGTAAAACCGAGATTGAGGAGCTGATTGAGCGTGTTGAGAGAGCCATTGCAGAAGATTTGGCCCTCTCTAAAGCCGATATGCAGCTACTGTTGGGTGTTTTGTTAATGGTCACAGAGCTACAGATCTCATTGTCTCTGAAAGATGTCACGATACACAAATTGCGTAAACTGGCTGGGATAATCAGCAGCTCAGAGAAACACTCTGCGGTTATTCCTGATGGCGATGCGTCAAACGACTCGGATGGCACCCAAAAGAGCGATGCAGCTACTTCAAAACCCGACGGTAACAGCGAGTCAACCGCATCAGGCAAGCCGAAGAAAAAGCCATCGACTCAAAAAGCAGAGCGGGTGATTCGGTTGCAGTGCCATCACAACCATGATGAGCTGAAGGCGGGACAGCTCTGCCCAGAATGCGGTCATGGCCGGCTCTACATCTATCAGCCGGTGATACGGGTACGGATTCAGGGCGAGCCCCCTTTAAGTGCGGTCGAACATATTTTCGAGCGGCTGCGCTGCAATAGCTGTGGCGCCTACTTTACCGCGACCCCTACAGACGATTTTCAGCAAGATGGCGGCATGAATCAGCTCTATGGCTACAGCGCCCGGGCTATTATCGCGCTTCACCGCCACTTTGCCGGTCTGCCGCTTCACCGGCAGCAGACGCTGCAGCAGATATTAGGGGTGCCACTGACTGCGTCGTCACTCTATGACCAGACCGAGTCTGTCGCCAATGATGGCTTCGTGGTATTTAAGGCACTCAAACAACTCGCTGCTGATGCGCCCCACTTCAATCTGGATGATACACCCAACCGGATTTTGAATCAGGGCACGATTCTGAAGCCTGACAGACGGAGCGGTCAACTTAAACCCCGCAGCGGTACTTTCACTTCCGGCTTAATCGCGACACTGGAGAGTGGCCAACAAATCGTGCTCTACCAGACCGATATCGGCCATGCCGGAGAGTTGATCGATGAGATTCTGCGTCTGCGCCATCCCGGGTTAGCCAAACCCACTATCATGTGCGATGCGCTCAGTCGCAATCTGCCTACGGTGCTGGATGAAACACAGCGACACGATACATTCTGCAACAGCCACTGTAGGCGGGGGTTTGTGGATGTGGCAGAGCTGCATCCGGATAAAGTCCCGTGGGTGTTAGAGCTCTATGGCCAGGTCTGGCACCACGATACGCACTGCAAGAAGCAGAAGTATACCCCGGCAGAGCGGCTGGCTTACCATCAGCAGCACTCGCTGCCGCTGATGGCGCAGCTCAAACAGTGGGGCGAGACGCAGATTGAGAGTGGCGATGTCGAGGAAAACAGTTCGCTGGGCAAAGCAATCCGCTATCTGCTCAACCATTACGACAAGCTGACTGCCTTTTGCCGCATTGAGGGGGCGCAAATCGATAATAACATTATGGAACGTATGCTCAAGCTGGTGATTCGGGGACGGCGTAACAGCCTCTTCTTCAGAACGCTCGGCGGAGCCGGTGTTGCCGATGTCATTCTCTCTCTGGTCGCCACTTGCTATTTGGCCGGGGTCAATCCGTTTGATTACCTGGTGGCGTTGCAGCGTTATGCCCATCAGGTTAATCGTCATCCAGAGTTGTGGTTCCCCTGGAACTATCAGCAGACGCTGGCATCGTTGTCAGCTCCTCTAAAAGCTGCGGCTTAACCGAGCCTACTCCCTCCCTCTGTTTAAGTCTATCAGGCCGGCCCCGGGGCTGTCACGCTATGGTGGCGTAAGGTTACGTCTGTCATGGGTTGGTTTTGTGTGCGATGGGGTGGCGCTAGCAGAAAATTGACTCTTTTTTTAAATTTAAATCAGAGTCACTCTTGTTAAAGGGGGCTTTAAACGGTTAGGGCCATTAACAGGCTTTGTTCTTTGTTTCGCTATTTTTTGCCCCACCCATCGTGCTATGTTGCTGTGTAAGCTTACGATTTTGTGTTGCCACAGCGCAGCTTATATTCACTCTGTACCCCTGAAAATTTTTTTTATTTGCCCTTGCTAAATCGCGCAGATGTAGTTAGAGTTATTCCTAAGTTAGCGTTAAGTGTAGCGTAGCTGTCCCATATAGCTATCGTTACATTGCAATCTGACGGTAAAGTGTGGCACTAGTAGCCCGTTTCTGCTTGGTGGCAGTTGGGGGTTGCGCTTTGAGCACAGAGGTTGATGTGGATATAGATAAAAAGTGGGTCGTTGCGCTGCCGGTGGTGGCATTAGGTGGTTTTTTGGTCGGTCGGTTGAGTGTTGAGCCGACAGTGCCGATGCCATTGATGGTTGCTTCGCCCTCCCCTGCTCCGGTGAGTGTCGCTACAGCGGCTGATTCGGTGGAGGTGAGTGAGCCGGGTTGTCAGGCTACTCCAACGCCTGTGGCGTTACAGGGGGATCTCTCCTCTGCTACTCGTTTGTCTTCGTCCACTGTGGTTTCTGAGGCTGTCTCTTCATCCGTGGATGGGGGTTCGGGCAGTTCGGCTTATGTGTCGCCGTTGGGGGAGTATATTCCGGTTGATGCGTTGCCTGTCGATAGTGGCGGGCCGGTTAATGTGGGGGAGTATGTTCCGGTGGATGCCATGCCGGTCGATGTGGCGGGGTTGCCTGCGAATGTGGGTGAGTTGATTCCGGTTGATGCGGTTATGGTGGGTTATGGGGCGGGGGTGCCGGTGGCAGATCCCGAGAAAACACTGGGGAAGTTGGTTCCTGTTGATCCTGTTCTGGGTGCGCCGGTTGATCCGGCTAGTTATGCGCCGGGGGGTGGGGTTGGGGAGTTGGTTCCTGTTGAAAATATATTGTTCTAAATTATTAATTTTGTACCGATCATAAATATTGAAACAGTTTCAGGAGAATGATGATGAAAAAAACAGCTATTCTAGCTAATGCAGTACTTGCTTCTACACTATTACTCAATGCATCTATCACATGGGGGGCTAATGCTTGGATTGGCGGTATAAATGTAACCAAAATAGTTACAACTGACGGCTCCCATGGAGGATGTATGGCCGCTTTATCTATAGACCCTAAAAGTAAACTAAGTAGCTGTGGCAGTGAGTTTGTTACTTTTAGCTGTACAGGAGTAAACACAACTGTAAATAACGCAAATAATATGTTTGATACTGCTAAAATGGCCTATGCACTAAACAAACCAGTTGCTCTTGGAATTACTGATGAAAAAGGGCATGATGGTTATTGCCAAGTTTATAGATTTCATCTACTCCCCTAACATTAAGCATCAGCAACTTCCCAGCTCCATGATTAGATAGATTTTGTGCAGTCACATGATATATACTTAACGCGGTAGAGTGATGAGCTTTTCTGGTTTATAAAATATTAATAATTTCAGTTGCTTGCAGGTTAACAAAGTTTATTCACCACCCGTGCAGAGTATAAATCCAATCACTGGAGCTAAGCTGATTAGTGCTTGATGTGTTTGCGCTGTACCCGCATATAGTGTTCATTGGGAAGTAGTCCACTATACATTGTGCTTTCTGAGATACAGCGCGAGAGCCTCGTGCTTGGTTAGCCTACCGTTTTACCACACCCATATTCTCACTTTATTGGGTCGTTCCGGCTTGTAGCTATCCACAAATTGAGCACTGCCGTCTGCCGCCGTTTTCTCTGCAATCCAACAGAAGCCTCTACTGAGCCCACGATTGCCCTATCCATAGCCATTTTATGGCTGTGGTTAAATTATCGGCATTGGACATAGCGACGACTTACACTTCTATAACTTGGGAGTAAAGTGATCGGCGACAAATTCTTTGGTTCCTTATTTAATTAAGGCCACACCCGCTGAAACTGTCTTATTAGATATAAGAAATAGAGCGCCTGTTGGCTCCAAATGATATTCTACAGGCCAATCTACTACTGAATTATAGCAAAGAGAATAGTCAGGCCGAATTTTAGATATTTTTATTAACAAATTATAATTCCCACGCTTTTCTAGTATTGTATTAGCAAGCATCACATAAGAAAGCCGAGAATAATGACAATAAGTATCCCAAATTGATAGTGTGTCTGACCAGATTTGTCCGTAGCCTTCATGTATCATCACTAGATCAAGAACCGGCGAGAATATACCGATATTCTGTTGTTGGACTAATCGAATGAATACTGGTTCAGGATGATTCGATGTCAACGACACCTCTATCTTTTTAATCTGTTTTGGTGAATTTAATGGTAGATGTAATGGTGCAATCGTCAATTTTGGTCGAACATGTTTTGGTATTCGCTCTAATGCCCTAGCAACAAGGCAACAAGGATTACTAAGATACCGCAAAGCTTCCGCGATTTGTTGGGCATAGATTTGTGCCCCTTCGAGTTTAGTATGAACACCTTTAAACTTCATTTCTAAACCAGATAAGCCAACAACGCTCACTTCAATTACTGGCAAACCGTATTGCCTCGAAATTCCAATAAATTGATCATAATGCGGCAATTCACAAGCCGGGCGATTCAAAGGTTCCGGCAATAACACCGTAACAGGAAGAATTCCTGATTCAAGCAGAGTTACATAAACATAACGCTTTTCAATTTCGAGACTATTTGTTCCACGTCGAGTATCTTCAATTAGCGGTTCAATAAGACAAATATCAGGTCGCCACGCCACCACATTTGCTAAACGAACTAGCCCCCCATCAGATAAACGATTGCCAGGATAAGTAATCTGTCGAATTTCCGATACGCCAAGCCGTGCACTATACTCTCGACGCAAAACCTCAACATAACCAGTAACCTCACCAGTGATGTGATTAATAGTTTGGTGGCTAACAGAAGCGCCAAAGACAGCAAGTTTCATAGGTCAAAGCTAATCGCATTATGGATCTTATGTAGCATACAATCACTTTCATTTTCTCATAAAGTAGGATGTGGTTTTGGTTAAGCTACCACATAGCGGTTTAGTTCAACATTTTATTGTAAAGATTCAGATGCCGTTTAACAGAAGTATTGGGATCATTATGCTTTTTAGCCATTCTATGGCAACGCAACCCTCTCAAATGCGCCTCATTAGAACCAACAGCTGCAAGCGCCCAAGCAAGCCCTTCAGCAAAGTCCTTAGGATCTTCATAGCGGGCGATGAATCCTGTAATTTTGTGATCAATTAACTCCGATACATTCCCCACAGAAAAAGCCACGGCCGGTGTTCCAGAAAGCATGGATTCTACTAATGTCAATGGTGCATTATCTTCTCGTGACGGAAAAGCAAATACATCAGCTGAAGCATACACTAAAGACAATTTAGCTTCATCCGAAATATACCCCATATTATAACTTTTAATGCCCAAATCTAAACTCGAAGCTCCAAAAAAAACCCCCTCGACATTTGCTGCTTCGCCCATTTCTTTAAGGTAGCGAATGCTATTCGCTAAAATATCGCCCCCTTTGCGTCGATTATTTAGACTTTCAGCACCAAATACCACTAATTTGCTTCTCAACGGCAATCCCAACCGCAACCGTGCTACAATTTTGTTAGTAGGTGCAAATCGTTCAACTGGAAGAGCATTAGGGATCATATGCACAGCCCTATCTCTAAAAAGTGAGCTTTCACGCGCACAATCAGCTAGCCACTGTGAAGGACAAATAATATGCAAATTTTTGATTCTACCATATGCTTGTTGCTTTATTTGCCAAGCTTTGTGAGCCAAATCAGATTCATTACCTAAAAGCGGACAATTACGACAATCATTTTCATAATTTTTACATCCTTCAGAATAATGACAACCACCAGTAAATGCGTTCATATCAGCCAGCGTCCATGCAACAGGCTTGTTAGCCAAGGTCTCTGTATGATCAAAGTCAAACATACCGGAAACCCAGTGCATATGCACAATATCAACTTTATCAAAAATAAACTGAATGTCGCGAAAATCAACTATAGACCCAATATCAGAAAACATTTCACGCGCGCTCAATGTTAAAACTTTCCCTTTAGTTACTACAGCTTTATCACGCCAAATTTTGCGAATTTCAGATTCCTTCATCCGACTATAATTGGGGATAGAAAGTTTGATTTGATCGACGTAAGGAGCTTTAGTTTTAGAAAACACACAATAAAGCTCAGCCTTATGACCTATATTCCTAAGAGCCTCAATCCGCCGCATGCTGCCTATACCAGCCCCACCATGATCGCTTGTGGAAAATGTTGCGATTGTTAAGCATTTTGTATTATTTTTATCCCTAAGTTCGCATTCAGAAGGTTCAATCTGATACATTGACCAATCTAAACCTGTCCAAGCTTTAGAGCCTTTAGCTGCTTTTTCTTTTGCAAGAGCAAGTGCCGACTCACTAAATTGAGTGGATTTATAAGATTTAACTATTTTGCTTAGTCGCTCGGGAGTCAATGTATCTAAGTTTGCAAGAGAACTGACATCAGCGTTATTAATACTAGGGAAACTGCGAGCTATCATTCGGCTACGCTCTGCGAGAAGCAAATTCATTTGAGTGCTAGACACCCCAGTATTACGAAAAAACATTACTGCTTTCTTTACCTCATAATGAGTATATCCAGCTTCGAACAAGCGAGTCGTCAATGCACGATCAGCATTTATACGATAACGAGTATCGTACGGCCCTTGAGCGTCATAAATTTCTGCTGACAGAAGCATAGTTTCATGCCTGAGAGGCATGCGAAAATAAATGCCTGCATCGAAAGGAAAACTTGGCTGGAGATGCAGAAACCTCCCATTATTATCGGCATAATTAGCTAAACCTGAAACAAAATCGACTTTTTGATTTTTTTGCGCGTTTATTAACATCTCGACGCAAGAGAACACATACCAATCATCTGAATTAAGGATAAGGATATACTTTCCTTTTGCTAACTCCAATCCTTTATTCATCGCATAATAAAGCCCATCATCAGGCTCTGACACATAGTAATCAATTTGCTCATCATACCTGCGAAGAATATCTAATGTACCATCTGCAGAACCACCATCCACGACAATATATTCAATATTGCTATAAGTTTGATTGATAACTGATAGGATTGTCTGTTCAATAGTCTTAGCCGAATTAAAGCAAACAGTGATAATAGTAACTAATGGTTTATCTTCTTTACTTTGAGGAAAGTAATTATTTAGTCTTTTCCCACCTTCGCAAATACGCTTCCCCGTCAAGTCGGGGTAACGCTTGTAACGCCCTACAAATGAAGAATTCTTTGAAATAGCCATTTATAAAATTTCTAGCAAATTATTAAACAGAATCGTTCTGTTTTAAAAACCATTTCCAAGTTAAATCCATACCATCCTCTAACTTAAAAAATGGTTGAAAACCTAATACATTATGGGCCAAATCATAATTTGCAAAATTCCTCTCGACCTCACCTTTACGCTTAGTATTAAAATAAATAGGATGATTATTCACAGAAGCCACTTGACAAGCAATATCGGCTAACTCTTTAATCGTGACCTCTCTTCCGCTTGCCAAATGATAGGCGTTAAATTTAGGTTTTTTAGCCTCTAATCCAGCAATAATCCCACGACACAAATCTTCGACATAAAGAAAATCACGAGTAGCAGCCCCATCACCATAAATTTTAATCGGCTCATTATTCATAATAGCCTTAAAAAAAGCAGTTACCGCCCCTTTTTTATGCCAACTAATCGGCCCTACCACATTAGCAAATCGTAATGCTGTGATACTCATATCATAAGCATTTGCAAAAGCACAGCAATAACCTTCTCCAGCTAATTTGCTTGCCCCATAGGGTGAAATAGGACGAGGTACAGACTGTTCATTAACAGGCGGTGTCGCATTACCAATCAGAGCACCACCGGTAGAAGAAAAAATCACCTGATCCACACCCGCACTGCGTGCTGCATTAAGCACTTTAAATGTACCTACTGCATTAACTGAAAAGTTCTCTTCTGGCGCATCAACTGATTCAACAACAGAACCATACGCTGCTAAGTGAATGATAGCGTCTTGGCCTTGTGCAGCCTTCAATACCGCATCTTCATCACGAATATCGGCATCAACAATAGCGTAAGCCGTATGATCATCCAAATAATCACGACTACCACGAGAGAAGTTATCCAAAATAGTAATATCATGCCCTTTGTTACGCAACATCGGCACCAAGTTAGCTCCAATAAAGCCGCATCCACCTGTTACCAAAATATTAGCCATTACTGATCCCCACTCACAACACTATACCCCATCCCATGTCCACTATCTTGTTTATCCTTCACATCTAGCTTCCCAAACGATTTTTGACTCTCACTCTCTTTCTGTTCACTAGATGTCCAATACGACTTACACAAAATTTTTGATCGGTCACAACGATTAGCATATTTTTCGGCAATCTGTTTCACCTCAAGCAGCAATCCATCTTCCAGAGTCGTCGGCTCTAGCCCCAACTCAAGAAAACAACGATTTTCAACATGGAGCTCATTTTCGGCATCCTCTTTACGAGGGTTAGGCAAATAGGCAACCTCTGCTCCTGTTAACCGAGCAACCAACTCAGCTAACTCTCTCACCCGGTGCGTTTCAGTCATTTGGTTAAAGATCATTACCTTTTCATTACGCTGTGGAGGATTATTGAGTGCTATCTCAATACATTTTACCGTATCACGAATATGGATAAAGGCACGAGTTTGCCCCCCGGTTCCATGAACCGTTAGCGGATGACCGATAGCTGCCTGCATTAAAAAACGGTTTAAAACTGTCCCATAATCACCATCATAATCAAACCGATTAATTAGGCGCTCATCTAATAGTGTCTCATCGGTATGTGTACCCCAGACAATCCCCTGATGCAAATCAGTAATCCGAATACCATCATTTTTGTTATAAAAGGCAAAACAGAGTGCATCTTGGGTCTTAGTCATATGGTAAACACTACCCGGATTGGCTGGATAGAGGATCTCCTGTTCAATCGTTTCACCTGACTCAGTCACAACCTGAACTTTTAGATACCCTTCCGGAATTTTCATACCGGCTGTACCATAACCATACACACCCATAGTGCCTAAATGAACCAAGTGGATATCTCGTCCGGAATCAACAATAGCACATAACACATTATTGGTTGCGTTTAAGTTATTATCTACCGTATAGCGTTTGCCTTTTGAGCCTTTCATAGAATAGGGCGCTGCACGCTGCTCGGCAAAGTGAATAATCGCATCGACCTCTTCATTGCAGATCAAATCCAATAGTCTTTGATACTGTTTAGAAACATCAATATTGTGAAATACAATCTCTTTACCCGTTTGTTCACTCCATGCCTCTAAACGACTAGACATATGAGCAATTGGAGTTAGCGATTCTACTTCTAATTCTAAGTCAATTTTTCTACGCGACAGATTATCGACAATAATGACATCATGACCAATTTTTGAAAGATGAAGCGCAGTTGGCCAACCACAAAATCCATCGCCACCAAGAACTAAAATTTTCATTTATTTACGACCCGTCTTTAATTAATCAAAACTAGTATAACAATATTCCAAAAGTAGAGCTCTACACTGTAGGCAATCCAAGTTGCCCAAAAGATGCTTAACTCCGCCCTGATTACACTCATAACTAAAATGTGATAAAAGCTTAGCCGATGGTTTTATAGAGACCACAAAACCATACAGCTTTTGATTTGAAGTAGAGCTATTTACAAAAAAGCCTGCATCGTTAACTTGCTTAATCCAATCAATTCATTCAAACCCAACTCACGCTGAACAACTTGCCGAATCACTGCTACTGCATCCTGATTTTTTTCATACCGTCCACCTGGAAAATCAAGTGTCAAGCAAGCAACTCCAGGTCGGTATTGTTTCTTTGGCAACACAAAGCATCCATTGTGTAATGTAACCGCAATAACAGAATCGGCTGACTCAGTACGCCAGTAATCAATCTCTGATTGATCCTGTTTTTGATAGGTTTCACCAACAAGAGTAAGCCATGGTGATTCCACTTTCACTAATTGTTTAATTAGCTTCCACACAACCAGTTACCGTATCTTTCACTTATGCTATTAGCCTCATATCTCCTCAATCTCTCACCTATTTCCTCAAAATAGACCGCATGCTGCCGCATATAGTCACTAATCTTTTCCACAGGAGAAGAGAACGGATCTTGCCGCTGCTTAAACTGCTGCGTCACCTGTGCTACCGACTCATCAAACATCGCTAACGATGCAACAGGAAGAGAAGATCGAAATTTAGCAGCCAAAGAGGCAATATAGTGAGGAATCGCCTCATAATGCACTACTTGAGCCGAAACAGATTCTACCGCTTGAGACTTACACCACTTCTGTAAAAAACCAGCGATATAGCAACTCTTAGCCTCTAACCAACTCACCAACTGCGACTCATCAGGCGGTATAAAATGATCATTCAGCAACTGATAGGCCGGTTTCAATATTTCCTTTTCATGCGAAAGCCATATTTTATTAATACTGATACCATTTTGAGCCAACACATCCTTATAACCAGCCAACTGCTCCAACACAAACCATGAAGTTAGAATATAGAGCGGATCACGCACCAGCACCAAACGCCGTACATAGTGATTCGTCTCATAATCGGGATCGGATAGCGCAAAATCATGAGACTTAAGCAGACGAATCCGCAGCGACTGCTGCTCCTGAGCATACGTTGCAAATCCACTTAAGGCACACGGCATCTGCTGGCAACAGCCTGCCTCCTGATACCACTCACAAAAAGAGAAGTGCTCACCAAATAACCGAGCTAGCGTATTTTTTAAATAGTGTAACCCTGAACGCGGTAACGACTTAGAATCAATTAACAGAAACGGTAATGTACCAACCGGATAACGCTGCGCCAAATCATGATAAAACTGCTGCATAGCCCCCACCGGACGCAACTCAGGAACCGGCATCGGTTGAAGGGGCTTTTCTTTTAAACGGAGGTATGCACTATCCGGCTCGACCTCACCCTGCTTGCCCAAACGCAGACCCAAGCGACTTAACTCCTGATGCGCTCGGCTGATTACCAACGACGATGCGGTACTATTAAATGTACCAACCGTAACAGAACTCTGAAAGTGTTGCAGTGCCTGCTGCTGATGCAAACCTAAAGCCGCCGCCCGCCCCAAACTATTATAAGTCCCACCAACCAACACCCGCCCAATAAGCCCCTTCTCAGCCCCCCAACTCTTAGCCACCCGAATATACTGCCGGGCCAACACTGACTCCCCCTGCTGCAACTGCCCCGCAGCGGCCAGCAACGCCAACTTAGCCCGCTCCGGATGATTTTCAACCTGCTCTAACGACAGCGCAGCTAAAGCCGGCCAATCCCCACTCTGCCACTGCTGCTGAGTCGTCGTCATTAAAGCCGTATCATACAATAACGGTGCAGCGTTAGCCTCGCTTACCGCCTCATAAGACGAAGGAGGCAGATTAATCACCCGCTCCACCTCAGTTTTAACTAAAGGTGCAGCCAGCCGCTTTTTCGACTTAGCCTTAACCGACTTCAGCGCTTTACTCTTTTTCAGCGCCTTGTCTGCTTTGCGTTTTTTGCCACTTTTTGCCATAACCCTAGATTAATCAATAAATTATTATTCACACGGCTACCGCACGGACTGACGCGACGACCCATAACACAAATCAATAGCGTAAATCCGGTAAACAGCGTAAACCGCTAATCTAATCTCAAACAACGGGCTCATAGTAACGCAATAATAGGCAGGACTCAACCTAAAAAGCTATTTTTAACTCGCTTATACCGCAAGATAAAGTAGGCTTTTTAGGGGGGAGCCGCAATTGACTGTTATTACTTAAATAGTCGTCACCTACTACTCAGTTCGACAACGGCTAAATTCTATCTCGTTAAGAGAAGATAAAGCAACACCCACCTCAACCTCCCTACAAAATCAGCCCAACGAAAACCGATATAACGAAACGGCAACGGAGCACTATGGGTCAACAGACTCTCATAGGCCGCCTTCGCTGTCGCCGCCAGCTCTTGCCACTGCTGCGGATAGGCGATTACGGAACCGTTACACTGTAACTAAACCGCTCTGCATCCACTAATCCAAGCGCAGCAATCAACGCCTCCATTCCTGTTAACTTGATTTCTGATTCAGATAACATACCAATTCTTCATAGTTGATAACGCATTGGGTATGAAATTAGATTCTCTTACCACGCAGATAGAGTGTATCGGGCGAGAGGTCAATATCATCATTCCAGACCACCACACCGTGTTCAACATGAACTTGTTGAAAAATGTCTGGATTTTGTAATGGCCGGAATGCCGGATAATCAAAATAGCGACTTAAATCAAACAATCTTCTCTCCCCATCGGCAAACAAAGCTTCTATTTTTGTGTTATCAATAACATGCACTTGAGTCACATCAGGTGTCATTTTTTATTCCTCTACTGCAGTGGCGAAATTTTAAACGGAGTCTGGCCGCGACTAGCCAGCTGCCAATCCTCTATTAACTCTTGCTGGTGTATCTCTATCCAAGCTTCTATGAGCTTCATCTGTTTACATGATAACTCACCTTCCAGCAGCTCTCCATCAGGAATTTTAAGTGTAATTCAGTCCATTCAAACAGTGCTTTTAGTGCCCTGCGAGGAAAAGTACCGCGTACCACACCGGTTTCGATTTCAATTGACACCCCATATTCGCCGTATCGGGCATGAAAGTGGGGTAATGGATGGGGTCTGCCCAGCTCATGTAGATAATAATTCCTAAAAATCCCGATATCTCAGGCATTTTTTTCGGCGCAATCCCGTTATAAATCCAGAAGATAACGCCATACAGCTATTGAGCACAAATTACTCATGCGCCACAAACCAGCGATAAGCATCCGCTAACCCCTCCTCCAACTCAATCTGCGCCCGCCAACCTAACCTCGCTAACCGGCTCACATCGAGCAGCTTCCTCGGCGCACCATCCGGTTTACTGCTATCAAACTCAATCACCCCGTTAAACCCGACCACTTTAGCAACCGTCTGCGCTAACTCAGCAATGGTACAATCCTTACCACTACCAACATTAATATGGGAGTTCATCGGCTGCGTCTGCTGCTGATAGATAGCGCTATCGAGCTCCATCACAAAAATACTCGCCGCTGCCATATCATCCACATGCAAAAACTCCCGCATCGGCTTACCACTACCCCATACCGTGACAGTCGGTTGCTGCGCCACTTTCGCCGCATGAAACCGGCGTAGCAGTGCCGGAATTACATGGCTATTTTCAGGATGGTAGTTATCGCCGGGGCCATAAAGATTAGTCGGCATCACACTACGATAGTCGCGCCCATACTGGCGGTTATAGCTCTCGCATAGCTTAATCCCGGCGATTTTAGCGATAGCATAGGGCTCATTAGTCGGCTCTAGCGTACTGGTCAGCAGCGCACTCTCCTGCATCGGCTGGGGAATATCACGCGGATAGATGCAGGAAGAGCCGAGAAACAGCAGCTTATTAATACCGTTTTGGTGCGCGGCATGAATCAGATTCGCCTCTATCATCAAATTTTGGTAGATAAACTCCGCCGGATAGCTGTTATTGGCGTGAATCCCGCCTACTTTAGCGGCGGCGATGTAGATCTGATCCGGCTGCTCACGAGCAATAAACTCACTCACCTGCTGTTGATTGGTTAAATCGAGCTCAGCATGGGTGCGGGTCAGCAGCTCAACCCCTTCGCGCTGCTGTAGCTGGCGGGCGATGGCAGAGCCAACCATACCACGGTGACCGGCGATGTAGATGCGTTGTGTCATGCTACTCTCCTATTTCTGATAACGCTCTATTGACAACTAGTGGCGACAACAACCTTTGCCAATAGAATAATCGGTGAAGCATTTACTACCCAAATATGGCTACTCGTCATCGTAGATTTCATTCAGTATTTCATCCTCGTCGATCTGAATAGCCGCTACTTTGCGTCGGCGTAGCTCATCAATAAATTGATACCGGGTTAAACCTGCCATCTCTGCTGCCCGCTCTTGTGAAATACGCCGCTCCGCATACCACTCAACTGCCGCAGCAATTCGCATCTCTTTAAATAGCTCTACCGGCGCAAGGCGTAAAGTATGAAAAGCTTGTTCAGGAAGCTCTATGGTATAGGTTGCCACAACTACTTCTCCGTCGCGATAGTCACATCATAACCGTGGCGCTGCAAAAAGGCGTGCTGTTTAGCCTGCTTTAAATCTTCCGCCACCATCTCATGACACATCTGCTCGACACTAATCTCCGGCTCCCAGCCTAACTTCTGTTTCGCTTTAGCCGGATTACCGAGCAGCGTCTCCACCTCGGTCGGGCGAAAATAGCGCGGGTCGATCGCAATCACCACATCACCGACCTTTAGTGCCGGGGCATCATCACCCTCTATCGACGCGACAATCCCCTTCTCATCCACTCCTTCACCCTCAAACCGTAGTGTCATACCTAACTCAGCCGCACTCCACTCAATAAACTGGCGTACACTATGCTGTCTGCCGGTGGCAATCACAAAATCTTCGGCCTGATCCTGCTGCAACATCAGCCACTGCATCCGCACATAATCTTTAGCGTGACCCCAGTCGCGCAGCGCATTAAGGTTACCCATATAGAGACACTGCTCCAGCCCCTGGGCAATGTTGGCTAAACCACGGGTAATTTTACGGGTGACAAAGGTTTCTCCACGGCGCGGCGACTCATGGTTAAACAGAATCCCGTTGCAGGCATACATGTTATACGCCTCGCGGTAGTTAACCGTAATCCAGTAGCTATAGAGCTTGGCCGCCGCATAGGGGCTGCGGGGGTAGAACGGCGTGGTTTCAGTCTGAGGCGTCTCCTGCACCAGACCATAGAGCTCAGAGGTACTGGCCTGATAGAAGCGGCTCTTCTGCTCTAAACCTAAAATGCGAATCGCCTCCAGCAGCCGCAGGGTACCCATGCCGACCACATCGGCGGTATATTCGGGTGACTCAAAGCTCACGGCGACATGCGACTGGGCTGCTAGGTTATAGATTTCATCCGGCTGCACCTGCTGCAGAATCCGTACTAAATTGGAGCTATCGCTTAAATCGCCATAGTGGAGTATCAAGTGCTGGTGGTTGGTGTGTGGATCTTCATAGATATGATCAATGCGCTGGGTATTAAATGAGGAGGCGCGGCGCTTTATACCGTGAACCTCATACCCTTTAGCTAACAAAAACTCCGCTAAATAGGAACCATCCTGGCCAGTAATGCCGGTAATTAGGGCTTTTTTCATCTGTGTCACTATCCTGATTAAAATTGAACAACTATTTCTTTAGTATAGACCAAACTGACGCCAAAGCGATAAGCGATAAGCGATAAGCGATAAGCGATAAGCGATAAGCGATAAGCGATAAGCGATAAGCGATAAGCTTAACAAATCGGCACGCCCAAGGTCAAAACAAAAACGACCTAAGCTATTTTATTGATAATCGGGCTAAAATTTAGCAATCACCTCATCGGACTAAGACATTGGCACAAAAAAGAGCATAGCTGCCTCGAATCGGACTGCAGCTGATGGTGATAGAAACCGACAGCACCGGCAGCAAGCCGTTCAGCTAACACAGGGTCGGCTCTCAGCCGCTGCACCGCAGTGGCGATATGACTCGCATCTGCAATATCGAGTACCAGCGCCTGCTCCCCGTCAGCCACCACTAAACCGAGATTACTACGCGGCAATATCACCGGACGCCCCATAGCAAAATATTCGGGCAGTTTACTCGGTAAACGCTGGTCATTAAAAGCCCCCGCCCTCCCCGGCTGCACTAAAATATCGGCTGCGGCTAAAATATCTGGCAACTGCTGCCGCGATACCCACCCTAAGTGATGAATCCGCGCCGCAGTGAGCGGATCCAGAGTTGCAGCCCTCGCCTGCGCCTCACGATCTAACCCGGTGCGTAGCAGATGAGTCGGGCAGCCGTTGCGGTTCAGCTGGTCAACCGCCTGATAGAGCTGGTTAATCTCATCCCGGTTAGCCCGGTTCAGGTTACCACAATAGACCAGAACGCAGTGCGCCTCAGCAATCCCCATCGCTTGACGCAAGGCATGATTACGCGGGCGAGGATAGAACAGCTGCGTATCCACCGGCGCCCCCACCACCAGTGCCGGTTTTTGCGCGACATTAAAGGCGTCCAATGTATTAATCACCAGCGTCACCGCCTCAGCCTGACGCAAAAAGGTCGCCCCGTGGCGGGGGTGGTAGCGGTTAGAGGGGATCTGTTGATCCAACTCAGCCGTAGTGCACTGCTCCAGCTCTGACCAGGGACGACCAAGCGTCACCTCTGTCAGATAGGGCTCGTTATCCTCTAAATGGATCACTAAGGCGGCATGGTGGCGCTGTCGCAGCGCCTCAGCACAGCGACGCACTGCCTCACGCGGGGTCCAAGCATAGATAATATCGGGGCCACGACCATCGGCAAACAGCGCCGCAGCCGGCAGACGCTGCGCCATGGTATAGCTGATTTGACGCAGTTTATGCGGTGGCGTGGTGCTGCGGTTGTGGTGATCGGGCACCGCACAGAGCGAGTGAACCCCATATTGCCGCAAAGCCTGCGCATGCAGCTGAATATGGTAGCCGCTGTTACTCTCTAACGGACCGTGAAGCACAAACAGCAGATTGAGCCGGGATGATGGCTGCGGACGATAGCCGCTGTCCGGATCGGCGGCCTGCTGATACTGCTCAGCTATTTGCTGGGTATAGTCGTCCCATCGCAGCTTAAAGTAGTGGTGGTTGCGCTCCCTGCGCTCACGGGTTAGCGCTAAATCGCGGTTGCGGGTGGTTGACTCCTGATGCTGCAGGCTGAGTGTGGTGATGCAGTAGCTGGTTTTGTCCAAATCGCGCTGCAGCCGCAGACAGAGGTCGATATCCTCTAAGCCATAGTCATAAACTGGGCTAAAGCCGCCAATCTGCGCAAAGTCGGCCCGGCGACATAGCAAAAAAGCGCCGGTTACCGCCTGCTGTAGGTTGCTCTGTTGATGCGGTAACAGCGGCGGAGCGCTATCCGGCTGCTGCTCTGGCAGGTGATCACACCGAATCTGCTGCGGCTGGTAGTAGCCCCGCTCAGGGTGCCAGACAAACTCAATCCCCAGATGTTGTACGGTGGCAGCCTGCCCCGACGGCAAACTTTCGGTCGGATCGTCCAGCCGGATACCGACCGCGCCGATAAAAGCGTCACCCAATTTAGCGAACGCCGCTGGCAGCGCATCGGCACTATAGATAATATCGTTATTTAAAAAGAGCAGATAGGGGTAACGCGCAGCCGCTGCGGCAAAGTTACACGACTCACTAAAGCGGTAGTTGCGACCGCGCTGTAGCAGCCGTATCTGACTCTGCGGATAGCGCTGCTGATAACGCGCTACCACTGCTAAGGTTGGGTCATCAGGGTTATTAAGCCGGCCATGGTCTACAATAATCCACTCCAGCGGCTGATAGCTGTTGATCGCAAAAAAGCTCTCAAACAGCCGCTCTAACAGCTCAGCACCATCGAGTGTTAGGGTGATAAGAGTAATCCCGCTATCGCTATCGGCTAGTTGTTGCAAATGCGACAGTGGCAGCGGATAGAACAGCGGCAGCGCCTGCCACTGCGCCGCCACAGGACTATAACCGGCCGGTTGGGTGCGCTTAAGACACTGTTGTAACCGGTTACGGTTAACCTCAAAGCTCAGTTCGCGCTCAAACAGCGGGTGGCGCTGCGGCGGGCCGGCTGCATCCAACGCCTGCTGTAGCGCTGCCGCTAGTTGATCCAAACCGGCCAGAAACAGACCCGGCTGTAGCGCCCAATCGAGCAGCGCAGGGAGCGGTGCCGTCACCACATTAACCCCCATCGCCAGCGCATCGGTCAATTTTGCCGGGGTCTGGTAGCGGCTAATGGCTGAATCGGGGTTCTGCCACATCACACAGAGATCAGCCATCGCAACCACATCGGGTGCTGCCGCAAACGGCTGATCGCTAAAGCAGCGAATATCGACTCCGTTAACGGCTAGTAGCTCTTGTTTTAACCCATGATCCCGAAAATTACCCACCACCACCAATACCGTATCGGCTCGGTTAAGGCTCGCTAATGCTTGCGCCGTTTCGACTAACCCTTTATGACGGCGCGGTGTGCCGAAAAAGAGCACCACTTTTTTATCCGCCGCAAGCTTAAACCGCTGCCGGCTCTGCGCCCGGCGCTCTATCGAGGGGTTAAACTGCGCTTCATCACGCGCATGAGCAATGATGCTGCCACCAAACTGTGACTGCAGCACACTATTACAGACGGTGATGCCATCAAATAGATCAACCGCCCCTACTGCTAACTGGGTCCACTGCTTCCCCGCTAACTCAGTCAGCAGCGGTATCGCCCCCTGCTGCATCAGCTCGTTTAACGACAGTGGTTCACTCGCTTTAACAATCGCTAACTCGCTATCGTCAATATCGATTAAGACTCTAGCCCCCCATATCGCACGATAGAGCAGTGCTAGCAGCAGATTAGCCGCCCGGGGTTTAGAAAAATGGACAACATCATAAGGGTGCGCCGCCACAAGCTGCAGCGCCTGTTGGACAAACTGCGCCTCATCCTCTACCACCAGGGTGTGGTGCGGGATATCGGTATCGCGAATAGGAGCCCAGAGCTGCTCGCCCCAGTGCGGAAAGTGGCAGCCGATAAGCTCTACCGGGGTAAAACAGCGGTAGAGCTGCGCTAACATATAGGCTCGACCCGCTGCATTATGAGATAATTCCCAGCCGCAGACCGCTACAGACAGCGTATCGCAGCCATCGCGCAGCCAACGATAGCGCTGCCGCGCCTGCTTGAAATTATCAGCCACAATCGAACCGAGTGAGGGGTTATCGACCACCGCCTGAATATAGTGCTGCACCGCTGCGGCATAATCTCGCGCCCGAAAGGCTTGGTTGCCTAAAAAATAAAAGGGGTCAGAGCCCAATTAAAACCCCACATCCAAAACACCCTTATCCATCTGCCCCCGATTCACCATCACCGTCTTAACCAACAAGAAAAATAAAAGGGGTCAGAAACTTACGGTCGGTCTCTTTAGACTGCTCTGCCACTTCACGCAGAATTTTCCATACCTCTTCAGGGCCAACCGGTTTACCATTTAACTCACTCATATCGTCATCTCTCTTAAAAAATAATGGCCATCACTCTAACTCAAAACTTTGCCCAATAGAACATCGACTAATAGCTGTTCCAGTCGCGTCGGATTAGCGCAGCCTAACCCGACACCCTACCGCCACACCAGCCGTCGTGTACCAATACTCACCATCGCAAACGATTTTAATTTCCACTCTACCGCAGGAAAAAGCTTTTCTAATTTCGGCTGATACGAGGCTAACTGCCCTTCTGCGTCATCTAACAGCTTTTTTACCGGTTTCAGTTCAGCCAGCTGCTCCCGACTCATCTCACTCAGCTGTTCCGCGCTCAATTGGAGCTCTTTCAGTGCCAGATATTTCAGCTCAAATAGCAGATCATACAGCGGTGCCTGGCGCTTATCGGGGCGAATTTCAAATAGCAGGTCACTATAGCCGCCGCCCAATGAGAGCTCCGAACGCGGCAGATAGTAGAGATCATTGGTCAGCAGCAGCAGTAGCGTGGTTTTGAGTGTAAACTCATTACTCCAGCGCATATCGCGATTATCAAGCACACTATAAAAACGCTGTTCGATAAATTCAGCTAGCGGCTCAAATTTGGCCTCGGTATAGAGCAGCTCCGCCACCGCCTGTTGGCGGTTATTATCTTCATAGCCATTGAGCAGCTGCTGCTGAATTCGATCGATATAGAGCGAGCGCACCACCTGATTAGGGATAGTCACCTTTAGCTTTCCGATTGGTGAGACATCCTGAATCGTTAAGACCCCAAAATAGACCAGTAGTGAGATAATAAAACTGGCATCAGGTGGATCGTTTAGCATCGCTTTAACCCCAAAATTTTGTGCCAGCTTGGCTACCCATAGCGACTGCTGCGGATTGAGCGCTGCTTCAATCACCTCCGCGCCATGGGGTAACGCGGCAATATAGCGCAGCCGGTTTTTATCCATCGCTAAATTGTCATCTAACAGCTCATTAGGGTAGCGACACAGCTGCTGCCACTCATCCCAAAAGTAGAGGCAGAGCGTCGGGTTATAGAGTCGGGTGGTATCATCACCACTAAAGCGGTAGCCGTTATAGAAGTTCTGCATCAACGACATCGCCTCATCTGCCGCACCCTCGGGTAGCTCGCACTCTCGCGCTATTTGGCGATTAAGTTGCATCACCTCTTCAGCGGTAAAACCGCAGAGTTTGGCAAAGTGTGGCCGCTGACTGATGTTTTTCGCTACATTGTAGCCGCTGGTGATATCGCTCATCACCACCGGTGAGACACCGGTGATAAACACCCGCTCTAAGCCTAGGCCATCGGTCGCTGCTTTGACCGCTTTAAAGACGGTTTTAATCACCCCTTCACCTTTAACCAGTTCGTTATAGCGCTTTCTGCCATGCTCACGACTGGTTAACACCTCGTTAGCAAAGTTGTCGTATTCGTCTATCAGCAGGTAGAGCGGATATCCTGCATGGTGGCATCGACTAACCAGCCGCTCAAAAGAGCGCAAAGCATCCCCTTCATCAATCAGCTCCGCTGCGCTAATTGCTTGAGGCCACCACGATTGATAGCGAAGTAACGCATCACGAATGCTATTATTGATATGGCCATACAGCCCCTGTTTAATCTGCTCGTGGTCGCCATTTGAGTTAATGGTGGAGAAGTTCCACTTCAACATAAAGTAGCGGTTACGGTTCGGGGTCGGGTTTTGCCCTATGGCTAAATCGCCAAACAGAGGCTCAAACTGATCCGCTGCAGCGATGTCGTAGTAGCTCTCTAGCAGCGTTAGCCACAGCGTTTTACCAAAACGGCGCGGGCGTAGAAACAGCAGCTGCCGTCCTGCCGCCTCTAATTCGTGCAGCAGGTCGGTACGATCAAAATAGAGTCCACCCTCCTCTCTGAGGGTTTTAAAGTGACCCAAACCATATGAGATATTTACCATGTGCAATCCTTAATTTACTCGTTACCACGCAGGAGCGTGGAAACGAGAATAAACGAGAATAACCCGACAACTTAGCGCCACACCAACCGCCGGATACCAAGACTCACCACCGCAAACGACTTTAATTTCCACTCCACCGCCGGAAAGAGCTGCTCTAATGTCGGCTGATACGAGGCCAACTGCCGCTCTGCGTCATCTAACAGCTTTTTTACCGGTTTCAACTCAGCTAACTGCTCCCGACTCATATTAGATAGCTGCTCTGCACTCAATTGGAGATCTTTCAGTGACAGATATTTCAGTTCAAATAGCAGATCATACAGCGGTGCCTGACGCTTATCGGGGCGAATCTCAAATAGCAGGTCACTATAGCCGCCGCCTAAGGATAACTCTGAGCGCGGCAGGTAGTAGAGATCATTGGTCAGCAGCAGCAGTAGCGTGGTTTTAAGCGTCAGCTCATTACTCCAGCGCCTATCGCGATTATCGAGCACGCTATAAAAACGCTGTTCGATAAATTCAGCTAGCGGCTCAAATTCGGCCTCGGTATAGAGCTGTTTCGCTACCGCCTGCTGGCGGTTATTATCCTCATAGCCATTTAACAGCTGCTGCTGAATTCGGTCGATATAGAGCGAGCGCACCACCTGATTCGGAATCGTCACCGTTAACTCGCCTAACAGATTCACCGATTCAATCGTTAATACGCCAAAATAGACCAGTAGCGAGATGATAAAACTGGCATCAGCCGGATCGTTTAACATCGCCGCTACGCCAAAGTCCTGCGCTAACTTCGCGACCTGTAGTGGCTGCTGCGGATTAAGCGCCGCCTCAATCACCTCTGTGCCATGCGGTAGTGCGGCGATATAGCGTAGCCGGTTTTTATCCATCGCTAAATTGTCATCTAACAGCTCATCAGGGTAGCGACAGCGCCGCTGCCAATGTTTCAAAAAGTAGAGGGTGAGGGTCGGGTTATAGAGCCGCTGCGTCTCTTCACGGCAGAAGCGGTAGCCGTTATAGAAGTTTCGCATCATCGCTAACGCTTCATCTGCTGTGCTATCGGTTAGCTGGCACTGCTCGGCAATTTGGTGACACACCGGTTGCAGCTCCTCAGTGGTTAAGCCGCACAGAGCATGAAATTCGGGCCAGTGGCTAATATTTTCGGCCACATTGTAGCCGCTGGTGATATCGCTCATTACGACTGGCGAGACGCCGGTAATAAAGACTCGCTCTAAGCCGAGGCCATCAGTTGCCGCTTTGACTGCTTTAAATACGGTTTTGATAACGCCTTCCCCCTCAACCAGCTCATTATAACGCTGCCGTCCCTGTTCACGACTGGTGAGCACCTCATTCGCAAAGTTATCGTACTCATCAATCAGCAGGTAGAGCGGATACCCCGCATGACGGCATCGGCTAACCAGCCGTTCAAAAGAGCGCAACGCATCCGCTTCATCAATCAGCTCCGTTGCACTAATCGCTTGAGGCCACCACGGTTGATAGCGAAGTAACATATCGCGAATACTATTATTGATATGGCCATACAGTCCCTGTTTAATCTGCTCGTGGTCGCCACTTGGGTTAATGGTGGAGAAGTTCCACTTCAGCATAAAATAGCGGTTACGGTTCGGAGTCGGGTTTTGCCCTATGGCTAAATCACCAAACAGCGGCTCAAATTGATCCGCTGCAGCGATGTCGTAGTAGCTCTCTAGCAGCGTTAGCCATAGCGTTTTGCCAAAACGGCGCGGGCGTAAAAACAGCAACTGCCGTCCTGCCGCCTCTAATTGGTGCAGCAGGTCGGTACGATCAAAATAGAGTCCCCCCTCCTCTCTGAGGGTTTTAAAGTGACCCAAACCATATGAGATATTTACCATGTGCGATCCTTAATTTGTAGACCTACTCCAAATAAGCGCCAATATCGATTCCCACGGTGACCGTGGAAACCAGAAAATAAGCTTAATGAAACAACCGACTCTTCTGTATTCCCACGCGGGAGCGTAGGAACGAGAATTCATCGTAGGTCGGGTTAGCGCAGCGTAACCCGACACCCTAGCGCCACACCAACCGCCGGATACCAAGACTCACCACCGCAAACGATTTTATCTTCCACGCCACCGCCGGAAAGAGCTGCTCCAATGTCGGCTGATAGGTGGCCAACTGCCGCTCTGCGTCATCTAACAGCTTTTTTACCGGTTTCAACTCAGCTAACTGCTCCCGACTCATATTAGATAGCTGCTCCGCACTCAATTGGAGATCTTTCAGTGACAGATATTTCAGTTCAAATAGCAGATCATACAGCGGTGCCTGACGCTTATCGGGGCGAATCTCAAATAGCAGGTCACTATAGCCGCCGCCTAAGGATAACTCTGAGCGCGGCAGATAGTAGAGATCATTGGTCAGCAGCAGCAGTAGCGTGGTTTTGAGCGTCAGCTCATTACTCCAGCGCATATCGCGATTATCGAGCACGCTATAAAAACGCTGTTCAATAAAGTCAGCTAGCGGCTCAAATTCGGCCTCGGTATAGAGCAGCTCCGCCACCGCCTGTTGGCGGTTATTATCTTCATAGCCATTGAGCAGCTGCTGCTGAATTCGGTCGATATAGAGCGAGCGCACTACCTGATTCGGAATCGCCACCTCCAGCTTCCCAAGTGGCGAGACATCCTGAATCGTTAAGACCCCAAAATAAACCAGTAGTGAGATAATAAAACTGGCATCAGGCGGATCGTTTAGCATCGCTTTAACCCCAAAATTTTGTGCCAGCTTGGCTACCCATAGCGACTGCTGCGGATTAAGCGCCGCCTCAATCACCTCCGCACCATGGGGTAGTGCGGCAATATAGCGTAGCCGGTTTTTATCCATCGCTAAATTGTCATCTAACAGCTCATCAGGGTAGCGACAGCGCCGCTGCCAATGTTTCAAAAAGTAGAGGGTGAGGGTCGGGTTATAGAGCCGCTGCGTCTCTTCACGGCAGAAGCGGTAGCCGTTATAGAAGTTTCGCATCATCGCTAACGCTTCATCTGCTGTGCTATCGGTTAGCTGGCACTGCTCGGCAATTTGGTGACACACCGGTTGCAGCTCCTCAGTGGTTAAGCCGCACAGAGCATGAAATTCGGGCCAGTGGCTAATATTTTCGGCCACATTGTAGCCGCTGGTGATATCGCTCATTACGACTGGCGAGACGCCGGTGATAAAGACTCGCTCTAAGCCTAGGCCATCGGTCGCCGCTTTGACCGCTTTAAATACCGTTTTAATCACCCCCTCGCCGCCGACTAGCTCATCGTAGCTCTGCCGTCCCTGTTCACGGCGGGTGAGCACTTCATTGGCAAAGTTGTCATACTCATCAATCAGCAGGTAGAGCGGAGTATCATACGCCGCCAACTCACCCAATAAATTTTCAAAGCTATGTATCCCATCTTGCGGGTCAATTTGAACCGGCCGGTTCAGCCATTGACGATATCTGTTGCAAAAGCGCTCAATTGAGCTATTCAGATGGTTATGCAAAGAGCGGCTAATATGGGCTAAATCGCCACTTGGATCGATGACCGAAAAGTTCCACTTTAAAATAAAGTAGCGGTTACGGTTCGGGGTCGGGTTTTGCCCTATGGCTAAATCGCCAAACAGGGGCTCAAATCGATCCGCTGCAGCGATGTCGTAGTAGCTCTCTAATAGCGTTAGCCATAGCGTTTTGCCAAAACGGCGCGGGCGTAGAAACAGAATCTGTTCGCCAACGGCTTCAAGTGCGTGCAGCAGTTCGGTGCGATCAAAGTAGAGCTGGCCATCAGTTCTTAACCGCTTAAAATCGCCTTTGCCATACGGAATATTTACCATGTTTGCTCCTTACTCAAATAAAAGGGGTCAGAACCCAATTAAAAACCCACATCCAAAACACCCCTATCCATCTGCTCCCAATTCACCATCACCGTCTTAACCAACAACGGCGAAACCTGATAATCCTCAGCCAACCGCTCCAACACATCATCCTCATCCCCTCCGGTTGATCTCTCCCGAACCGCCACATACGGACAGAGCAACTCCTGCGCACAGGCGCGTTGAATCTTCTGCCGTATCGTCTTAGCCCCTGTTAACGGCCACTATGTAAGGGTAACTTTTTTCGTCATCGTAGATTTCATTCAGTATCTCATCCTCTTCGATCTGAATAGCCGCTACTTTGCGTCGGCGTAGCTCATCAATAAATTGATACCGGGTTAAACCTGCCATCTCTGCTGCCCGCTCTTGTGAAATACGCTGCTCCGCATACCACTCAACTGCCGCAGCAATTCGCATCTCTTTAAATAGCTCTACCGGCGCAAGGCGTAAAGTATGAAAAGCCTGCTCAGGAAGTTCTATCGTATAGGTTGCCAAAACTACTTCTCCGTCGCAATAGTCACATCGTAACCGTGGCGCTGTAAAAAGGCGTGCTGCTTAGCCTGCTTTAAATCTTCTGCCACCCTCTCATGACACATCTGCTCTACGCTAATCTCCGGCTCCCAGCCTAACTTCTGCTTCGCTTTAGCCGGGTACCGAGCAGAGTCAGCCGCACTCCACTCAATAAACTGGCGCACACGCCGGTGATTAGGGCTTTTTTCATATTATTACTATCCTGTCACTCATCGGTTATAGCTGTTTAGCTAGGTAGGTAGTACCCAACAAGGCGATTTATCGAATCAGACCGCAGGATAACGCAATCATAGCTCAAGCTCAAGCTCAAGCCTAAAATCGAGAATAATACCCGCTTTTTCAAATTATATCGTAAGACGCGATAAGCTTTATGGGTAATAAAAAACAGCTCATTAACTGGCGTTACACCTAGCAGCACTCACTGCCGCTGATGGCGCAGCTCCGGAAGCTGTCAAGTAATTTGAGACCAGTTGTTAAAAAAATAAAGCTCTAAATCTAGCCGGTGATTGCCACTGCCCTCACCGGCAAATTTCGCCTATGTTGAGTCATGACGCAACAAGGAGCGAACATGACCCTCATGGCCCTTTGCCGCAAGAGCCAAGCCCTTCAGCAAGGGGGAGCTGCAAGGCGAACTGCAACCCCTAATCTAGGAACCTCCCTCCTGCACCGCGTTACCCACAGCCCGCCCCCCTACGATAATAAGGGGGTCTCCGGGGGGCGGGCTATGGATAACGCTCTGTCATTCAGCCACCACAACCGGCTAAAGCCATCGACGATAGACCCACTAGCGGCACCGTCACTCATCTCTCCTTCGCTCTATTCAGGGTTGGATAGTTGACCTCCAGCGACCCCACCCCCTCCTCCGGTAGAGCGGGGTTAATCCATACCTCAGTAGGGGGTTGCTTAACCTTGGGCTCACCATGAATAAAGCGTTTCGGATGCTGCTGATAGGCCTGCTTCAGCGCCTGTTCACGCTGCTCGCTAACCTCCTTGTAACGACCGGTAAATACCTGCTCTGGAGTGAACCACGCAATCCCTCGATGGTGGTGGTGGAAACAGTACCAGTCAACATAGTCACTAAACCATATTCTGGCATGGTCAACTCCTGTAAATCGTTGAGGATAATCGGGTTGTTGCTTGAGTGTTTTAAATTGACTCTCGCTAAACGGATTGTCGTTACTGACTCGTGGACGGCTGTGGGAGCAGGTGATCCCCAGTTCGGCCATCAAGTCGAGATAGCCTCTGGCGGTCATCGGCACACCTCTATCCTGATGCAGTGTTAAGCCACTGAGCGCGACCCGATAGCGAGCCGCTGCGTCACTGATTAACAGCTTGGAGAGCTCACTATTCTCCTTCCTTGAGACCATCCAAGCCACAATAAAACGGCTGTAGAGATCCATCACCACATAGAGATTCAAGAAGTTACCCTGCTCTGTGGTGGGAAGCTTAGTGATATCCCATGTCCAAACCTCATTCGGGCGGGTCGCCCGTAATCGGGGGATAGCGTGTGATTTGGCCGGTTTTTGAGCTCGCCGCTCTCCCGTCTGTTGATTAGCACGAAGGATCCGATACATCGTACTGATTGAACAGTAATATTTCCCTTCATCCAGCAGGCTAGCATAGATCTCTGCCGGAGGTTGGTCATAGAATCGTTCGCTGTTCAAAAGCCCCAGAACGGCTTGCCTCTCTGCCTCACTCAGCGCATTGGCTGCGACGGGTCTTGGAAGGCTCGCTCGGGGGGAGACAACCGGAGCCTGTCGGCGGTAGTAGCCTGCACGCGAGAGCGCTAGGCTATCGCAAGCGGCTCTTATGCTCACCGAACTGGGGCACTCTTTTTCAACTAATCTCATAAGCTTATCTCTGTGTTCATCTGCTCCAATAAGCTGAAGGCTTTTTTTTGGAGCGCAATCACCCCTTCGGTCTGCTGTAACCGTTGGCTAAGACGCTGAATTTCCTTCTTTAAACGCTCTATCTCCTTATCTCGCTTGTCTAGGCTCGGTTTGCGACCACTCTGTTTCCCTTTCAGGCCAGCCTGCCCCTGTGCTTGCAGTTGTCGGCGCCATTTGGTCAGATGGGAGCTGTAGATCTGCTCTTTGCGCAGCAGCTCGCCTAGCTGACCCGGCTCCTTGCACTGCTCTGCTTCTGCTAGGATCCGAAGCTTCTCTTCCTCACTAAATTTGCGGTAGGAGCGCTTCTCTTCATCGGGGTCGGTAACCTCGTTGGAGGGTAAAACGGTAGTATCTTTGGGCATCGTGTATCTCCTCTGTTGCCCCCCTGATTCTACATTCATTTCTCATCAGGGGTGGTCTCAGGGTATCTTGACACTCAGGGGTTGCGTGCGATGACGGCAAATTGTCACATTTTACCGCAGGGAGATACCCTCTGTTTTTCTCCTTTCCGTCCCAGACTGCTAGCAAGTGACTTGAAAAAGAACCTCTTTGTCAGAACGGGTCATTTCGGCAGTAGTGCCCTTTGATTTTGTGGGTCGTTACACTACCATCTTATCTGCTCCTAAAAACCTAAGCAAAGTTGCTCATGGCGGTTTTTGGTAATTCGCTCTCCGTTGATAACACCCGTGCGGGCGAGCAACTGGAGTCCTGGTTGAGCAGTCCCAACCGGATGGCCGGTCAACACCGGCAACATGGGCAGTTTCAGCCATCGAAACCCAGCTTGCGCCATAAAAATTGCCTCGACGTTCATCCTGAACAGAGAACAACCTTGCGATTCGACTTCGACTCTAACCATGGCACGCAAAACCTTCGCGCTTGTAGATAACCTATCTACGGTGGAAAATTCTAATGACAAATAAATAAAAAATCAAGAACTGTTTTTTGCTCCTATCCCCACAAACGGTTAAACAGCCATACGCTACCAAACAGCAGCGGCTGATGTAGCATATAGATCAATAACGAATGCCGGCCGATTACGCTTAACCCCTCTCCTGCTCTACCTACTTGGTTTAGCGAATATTGATGCCCGCCCCAAGCGGCAAAAGCGATCCCCATTAAAACAAATCCGAGCCACGGAAACGGGGGGATATAGTCCATCGCGGCATGCGGTAGCTTCCACCACGGCAGAGACCAACCTAACCCCCAGTCACCTATAACTAACCCCGCTCCCAGCACCAACGCCAGACGCGGCCAGCGCACAAACGGCAGAGCCAATACCGAGCAGAGTGCAATGCTATGTAGTGTGCCGAAATAGACCCATTGTTCACGAAAGGCGTACCAAGTCACTATCGAAATTAGCAGCGCATTAGCGCTAATCAGTAGCAGCCGATAGTTATAAGCCCGCCAACGGATCGCTCTATGGTGCGCCAGCCACAGGCCGATACCGACGGTAAACATAAACAGCATCACAATAAAGCGCGGCAGCAGGTACCAAAAGGTATCGTGCTGAAAATCGATAGTCAGATAACCAAACAGGGTTAAATCGTAACAGAGATGGAACAGCGCCATCAAAACAATGGCCAAGCCACGTAGCTGATCGGGTAATAGATATCTCACTTTAGCCGCTGAATCGTGATAGAGTGATGAATTTAAAGTCTGCATTTATCGATTATACCCACTGTTAACCCTAAATGGATCATATATGGCTCTGACAACGCATCAACTACGACTTAATCTGCAAAGCGCGGCGACGCTAAAAACGGGTGATAGCGTCAATGCCAAGGTGCTGGATGTCCAAGGCAATAAACTGCTACGACAGATCGGAGCCGGTCAAGGAGCTGATTGCCCCTCTGCTATCACAGTGGAGCGATCCGCCATCTCCCGGCACCACACTACAGGCGCGGGTTATCACCAGCGGTCAAAATCTGACTCAACTGTAGATCGGTAACGAAAAGATCTGGTTTAAGGCGGGAGAAGGTGCTGCACTCAAACCGGGCAGCCTGGTGCTGCTCCAGACAACCGCCCGCGATAGTCAAACCGTACAACTGCAACCGTTAGAGGGGCCACTGCGCCCCTTCAAACAGATTGAGACCGAAGCTCTGTGCCATATCCTGCCACGCCAGCAGCCGCTGCATGAGGGGTTAGGCCGACTCATGCAGCTAGTTCAGAGCAGGAGGCAAAGGGCGAACAGCCCTACAGCTCCTCAAAATAGGTATAACCACTCAAACCGTGCTTAAATTCGTTATAAAAATAGTGCTGCTGTTCAAGCGGCACCCCACTCTGCTGTAGCAGCTGACGGTAGTGCTCTAATAGCAGTTCACTATCGAAGTGGAGATAGTGGAGCAGCTCCGCAATCGTATCTCCCTGCTGCGTATTGACTAGGCGATAGCGGCCATCCGGCTCCATAGCGACATCAACCACATGGGTGTCGCCAAACAGATTATGGATATCACCCAAAATCTCCTGATAGGCGCCGACCAAAAAGATCGCCAAAATAGTCGGCTTATCTGCCACTAAGGGGGGGAGTAGAATCGCCGGTTCAACCCTGCCGTCATCAATATAGTGATCGATACGGCCATCCGAGTCGCAGGTTAAATCCTCCAACACCACCCGCTGCGACGGTGGCTGCTTCAGACCACTAACCGGCATTATCGGGAAAATCTGCTCAATCCCCCAAATATCGGGCAACGACTGAAAAATTGAGAGGTTACAGAAATATTTTCCCACTAACTGCTGCTGCAGCTGTTGATAAATGTCAGCCTGCAACGGCTGACTTCTGTCGAGCTGCGGCATTAAACGGGCAGCGATCACCCGATAGAGCTGCTCCGCATCGGCTCGCTGCTGCAGAGTGATTAACCCCGGCAAAAAGTGCTGCTGCACACCCTCCATTGCAGTCATCGCATCATAGTGGATATCGACCACAGAGCGCTGCCCTATCTGTTGCAGCGCCTGATATAACTCAAGCAGAGGTTCAGCTGCCCCTGTGGTGATAGCCGGTACGGTAGTGGTATCAGGTATCTCACTATCGATCACTTCGGTTAACAGCAGCGCATGGTGTGCGGTTAAGCCGCGTCCCGATTCGGTTAAAATTTCGGGATGAGGCAGCTGATGCTGTCGACATACCGTTAACAGCGGCTGCACCAACGCTTCCGCATAGTGCTGTAGGGTATAGTTTATCGAGTTATAGCTACTGCTGCGGCTGCCGTCGTAATCGATTCCCAGCCCGCCCCCCATATTAATCGCACTCACCGGTACACCCAGTTTTCGGAGTTCAACATAGAAGCGGGACATCTCTCGCACTGCCTGTTGAATGTCGTGAATATTAGCTACCTGTGAGCCGATATGGGTATGTAACAGATAGAACGACGCTAACTGCTGCTGCTGGCGTAACCGCTTAATCAGAATAAAGAGGTGATCGGTTGTCAGACCAAATTTAGCTCTGGTGCCGCCACTATTCTGCCACTTACCGGCTCCCCGACTGGTTAAGCGTACCCGTACCCCTAGTCGCGGCTGGAGTTGTAGCTTTTGCGCCTCATCCAGTACCAAATCGAGTTCAGAGAGTTTTTCGATAATAAGGGTTACATCAATTCCGAGCTTCAGCCCGATCAATGCCAGGCGAATATACTCCCGATCTTTAAAGCCGTTACAGACAACCCGGCTCCCCGGCTGGCTCAGCCCCAGAACCGCCAACAGCTCCCCCTTACTCCCCGCCTCCAGCCCTAGCCGACCGCCCCCCCCCTGCTGCAGAGCGCGAACCACACTATGCTGCTGATTCACCTTAATCGGGTAGAGCGGCTGATAACATCCTTGATAGCCACTCGCAGCCATCACCTGTTCAAATGTGCGGGTTAGCTGCTGCAGACGATGGTGTAAAATATCGGGAAAACGGATCACAACCGGTAGCTGTAGCGATAACGACTGCAGATCAGCGCAGAGCTCGGTCAGTGTTACCTTCTCCCCTGCACTACCCTGTGGCAGAACAGTTAACTCTCCCTGCGCGTTAACCGCAAAGTAGCCCTCGCTCCAGTTAGCGATGTTATAGTTTTTAGCCGCACACCATGCTGACATCAAATTTGCTATCTACATCCTTCGTGCAATAGCCAGTCGGCTTCTTTTGTTTTTTCAATGAATAAGCGGCATTTGAGCATATTTTTGACTCTTAAGCCGTCCGACATTCTGTCGCTCACACCATTTTCTACATCAACACCAAACGGTTTGACCGTTTCAATTGCACGGTGAATATTGTCTGGATTCAAGCCTCCTGCTAAAAAAACCGGAGATTGGCACTTGCGCACGATTTCCGCGCAATGTTGCCAATTACCGGTTTTCCCCGTTCCGCCTATCCAAGCACTATCTAACAGAAAAGCATCTACCACATCATCGTAGTAGCGAATAAACTCATCGTCACTCATCTGATTTTCTTCAGACTTTTCTGACATTAATTTAATAATTTTAAAATCCCCCCCCATTTTTTCTCGTAGTTTAGTTATTTCCTGACGAGAAATAGGTGCATAGGCTTGAATGGCATCAGCTGCTTTCAATGTAGAGAGAATATCAAGCAATGTATCGCCAGTTAAATCTGTCAGTAGTGTTTTACAAATGTTCGCTGGAAGATAAGAAAAAATATGTTTGAATTTTTCTGCTTTAGCCAGATAATCTTGATCACTAAAAATATGAAAACCTAGAAAATCCGCACCAATAAATGAAGCCTCATAGGCGGCGTCTAAAGATTCAAATTCACATAATTTAATGCGGGTATAGTGTACGCTAAGATCCCATACATGATTCATTAATTGGTATCCTCTCAAGCAGGTTTATTATTGAACTTCTAATGAACACTCTTAAGTATATTAATCAAGCAGCAAAGCAGGGGTAAGACTATCGAGGAAAATTGTCACCTGATCGACGCCTTGCCGCATGACTTCCAAGAACGCAGTACCAATAATAACACCATCTAATTTTTCAAGTTGCTTAAGCTTGCGAATATCATCCGGAGTTCTAACTCCAAAGCCAGCCATTATCTTGATGTCAGAACGATAGGCTTTTGAGCGTCGAATGCACTCGTTCAATTCTGAATGAGAGAATAATTTCGCGCCGGTCATTGATGCTGAAGTTAGATAAACCAGTGGCTCTTTAACCGCACTACCTAAGTATTTCTCCATATCGGCTTCAGTCATTTCCGGATAGACGCATTGAATAAACTCAATATCGTAGCGTTTGGACTGCTCAACATACGGTTTGACATCTTCAACTTCCCATTCAAGTAAAACAGAGTCAATCTTGCCGTACATTTTTTGCAGCAAGATTTCAAAACCCAAGGCATCAACCACTTCTTGATAGACCACGGCAACGGAAGGTTTTTTAAAAGCTTGCAATGTTTCTAGTACGGTTAAAGCGTTTTGATACTGAGAAGCCGTTTGATGGGCAGTGCGGATAATTTGATTGGCAAAATCAGAAAATTTTGAAGTAACGGGAAAAGTCGTTTCAATAATAGTAACGCTGGGATGTTCATGTAAAATATCGAGTATTACATGATAGGTATCAGGATCGGGAAAATTGGGAATAACATAAATCATCAATGCCAAAGCCCCGTTGTCATTAGCTGTTTGAACTGCCTGATGCAATGTTGCCATTTATGACTCCTTATAGAGTGGAAAAACCCTGAAACAGAAGTTCCTTAAAGCAAGCTAATTCATAAAGAGCCAGGCTTTCTATTTCTTGATTAGCGGTTTTCTGTACAATGGTTTCTGTATCTAAAAAATGGTGAAACTGAAACAAATAATCTTGTATAACAAGTTTTTCAAGTTGGATTAAATAATGGTAATTCTTTTGGAAGGTAATATCTTTGTAAATAGGTAATAACCAAGGTGCCGTAGCATACAAAACGAAACTGCTTTTTTCTTTTGCTAAGGCTAACAACCATAATGGAAAAGAAGCGAGCACACCAGTTTCAACAATGAGCAATGGCTGTCCCGTTTGAAGCATATCTAATTGTGCTTTTGATACTTGCCAAAACGCCTGAGGTAAATCAGCATGGGCAAAAAGCTTCTTAATATAATCGTGGCAAAACACATGCAAATCACACTCACCCTGCTGGTTTAACGTGTCGTATAAGGTATCAGCCATCGTATAATAAAATTCAGTATCACCGGCACAATATTTTAGCACTGTACGATTTAATAACAAGGGTTTCAGTGGCGGCAATTGCATTCCTTGATTTTGTAGCCAGACAAAGCCCAAATAAACCAATAAAGTATCGCGCAATAAAAATACCGGAGTAACAGCCGGATGCTGTTGCAAACGAGGCTGCATCCATCGCATAAAGTTTACAATTTCTTGTATGACTGAACGGGTATTTTCTTGCCAAATTTCCATGTCACGCTGATGGGTAAAACAATGCGAAATGTCCGGTAACTGATTACCTTGCTGCAAAAGATAATCAAGATAAGCATTTAAAGAAATTTGTTCGCCTGTGATCTCTGGCGTTTGTTGAAACACTGTAGGTTGCGCGGATTCAGGGCACAAATAAAAAAGACTTTCTTTAGAAACAGCACCTAGCTGTTTTACCACCTTACCAACAAAAGCAGCAAGACGCTCATAGGCATCTTCTGTGCCGACAATGGCATCAATGATCGTTTCGGCATTATCAATCCCAAATGTTTCATCCTGAAGATCGTCCATATATTTTAAGATTGCAGAGGCTTCTTGTCCTAAATTAAATAGCGTATCTTTCGGGCACTTTGCAATATTCGTTTGTTCATATAGCTGGACGCGGGCTTGTGAGTAACGCGTCAAAAAGATCATCTCTTGTTGATTGTCAGGCATTATTTTTCCTGTTTGTTATGTATAAATTCTTATCAGAAATAAGACATTAATCCACCACGACGACGAATATCTAAGGTTGCACAATGAAAACCGCCTAGAAACGGATAATAATTATCAAAAGCACATGGAATAGGCTTTAATCCCCAATTCTTGAAAGCCTTAATGAGCGGCTGTTGATTTTTAGCGACAATAACGCGCTCTTCATCCAGCATCAATATATTGATAGCAATCCACTTACTCACTGCTTGAATGGGATCTTTATTGGGGACAGGCTCAGGGGCTACTAGAATATCCCAAGTTTTCAAGATATCAGGCAATTTTTTTACGTCGATATAATCCTGACTAACCACTACTTTGCCGGGGGCCAAGGGCATAAAGGTCGTGTCGATATGAATAGCTTCAGGATTGCAGGTTTCTAGCACATGGATGTTGTAATCACTACCTAAGTGACGCTCCAACCACAGAATACCTAAATCATTAGTGACATGGCTACGTTGCACAAACAAGTCCCGTCCACAACGCACGAAATCCGCAGCGTCGAATACCGGTTCAAATTCAGTAAGTACGTAACCCATTGGTTCTCCGGCTTCAGGAAAACGATGATCGGTTTTGTATAAAGCATCCGTGAGTTGAGGTTTGGGAGCTGCGCTCCAACGTGCGCCAGCTTTGAGATATTCTTTAAACAGAGAGCGATACGCCCAGGCTTCGAAATAGCGTCCTCGATCCGCCATAGGTGTTTCAATGATTTCGTTACCAATCACGATGAAAGGATCTCGTGGGTTGGCGGCACAAAAACCATGCGCCATGTGCCAATCCGGTGAGGCGTAGGGTCGCGTGTAATCGACAATATCCGGTCGGCGTACCGTTACGCCTTCTGCTTCCAAAATATGAATGAATTCATCCAGTTCTTTTTGAGCGCCATCAATTAAGTGCTGCGGATAAGGCCTGCCAGCACCCGCAGTTCTGGCGGTCAGTTTTTCCCATTCACCGGGCGCAACCGTGTGATCATTGATAACATTCCAGGAAGAAAATACAGCATTTTCCAATCTGCCGACAATGACTTCTTCTAAGGGATCCCATTCAGTATAAGAATTTACCGGGCATGCGGATGTTGTTTGTGCATTATCACTCATTATTTTTTCATCATTATTTATCAAAAATAAAAGGGGGCGGTAGTAATAAACAGGGTATCTAGGTTATCGCCCCCAAAACAGCAACTAGTGGGAGACGGCTATTCAGCTACTTTCAATGCTAAAAAGCGTGGACCACTTTGACGAACAACCAGAACCGGAACAGAGCGACCCGCAGCCACATCACCCACTAGCTCCATAAACGACTCGACCCCCTTCACTTGGCGATTATTAAACTGGGTAATCACATCTCCCTGACGCAGACCAGCACTCAAGGCAACCCCTTCAGCCTTCTCTACGATCACACCGCCACTCTCAATATTGAGCTGTTTGCGCTGTTGCGGGCTCACCTCGGCTACCACTAAACCGACTCTGGCAACCTCCCCTTTCGGAGCCGGTGGTTTAGGTGCCACACGGCTGCGACTAGCGTTCGCCCCCTGTTGGGGTAGCTCGCCTATCTCAACCTTTAAAGCCATCTCTTTGCCGTTGCGCAGCAGTTTTAATTCGGCCCTCTTACCGATCCGAGTTTTACCGACCAGTGGCGGTAGATCGGAAGAGCGCTGTAGTTCAGTACCATTATAGGCAAGGATAATATCGCCCACCTCAAGACCCGCTTCAGCAGCCGGCGAGCCATCCAGTATTTGGGCTACCAGCGCCCCCTGAGGGCGATCCATACCAAACGATTCAGCCAGCTCGCGGGTTACATCCTGAATCAGCACACCGAGCCAACCACGCGCCACAGAGCCGTTCTCTTTGAGCTGCTTGACCACATTTTGCGCCACATCGACCGGAATCGCGAACGACAACCCCATAAATCCACCAGTACGGCTGTAGATTTGGGAGTTAATCCCCACCACCTCGCCGCTAAGATTAAACAGCGGCCCACCCGAGTTACCGGGATTAATCGCCACATCAGTCTGAATGAACGGTACATAGTTTTCAGAGGGCAGGCTACGCCCTAAAGCGCTCACCACACCGACGGAGACCGAGTGATCAAAACCAAAGGGGGAGCCGATAGCCATCACCCACTCGCCCACTTTCAAGTCGGTACTATCACCAAACTTAACCACTGGCAGATTATCGGCATTAATCTTTAGTAGCGCCAAATCAGTCTGCGGATCGGTTCCGATCACCTCCGCCTCCAGCTCGCGCCGATCGCTTAAACGGACTAAAATCGTATCGGCATTCTCGACCACATGGTTATTTGTCAACACGAAACCCTGCTCATCGATAATAAACCCCGAACCGAGCGACTGCGACTCAAAGCCATCGCCGTGACCATCGGGCTGAGGATGAAAATTGAAGTTATCCCCAAAAAAACGCTTGAGCAGATCATCCCAAGGCGTCCCCTTATACTCATTCGGGATCTGAAATAGCTCCACCCCTGAGCGTTTCACCCTCTGGTGGGTACTGATATTGACCACCGCAGGGCTGTTCTGCTCGACCAGTTCGGTAAAGTTAGGTAGCCCTACAGCCGGAAGCGCCGATAGCGGCAGCGCCACCAGTAGCAACATCACCCCGCAACTAAGCAAAAACGAAAAGTAGTGTTGTCGTTTCATCGTCTAAATTTCACTCCTTAATTGAGTTAATTGGCATCAAAAATGGCGTCGGCAGGGAGCGTCGGAGCATCACTGCCTCCAGCGGGAGCCAGCCGCTTAACAGTCGCCCTGCGACACGAACCAAGAGGAGCCCTGCCATCAATCCTAACAGCGCCCCCACCACGGCATAGGGTTCGCTTCCCCCCACCCGTTCACCTATCGCAGCGAAGAGTAGTAGCAAAAGCAGCGGCAACAGATAGAGCAGAAGTGAGCTGAGCAACAGCGTTCGCTCCTCAATACCCACCACCACCTGCTCACCTACCCCCAAACCGAGGGAGTTGCGCACTCGAAAACGACTACTCTGGCCGCCAAAGAGCTTAGCCAGCACCGAAGTGGAACAGCTATCACCGCCACGACAGCTCTGGCAACCGCCCTGCCGCTCCGCCTCTAACCAAGCATACTCCCCCTCTATGTGTGTAATCGACGCCACATTTTCAATCATCGCACTCACCTCAAGCTATTAATTGAGTTGCCACTCTCTCGTCAACATAGTAGTGTTGTCATCAAACTGAAACCTTTGCAACAACATTTTTTAACCCCTACAGAGCAGTCACCTTACCTAATAACCGGCATGAATAATAGTTTTGATGTATTAATTATTGGCAGCGGCGCTGCCGGTCTGACGCTTGCGCTCTCCCTCGCGCGACAGTGCCGAGTTTTAGTACTAGCTAAAGGGGATCTGGCCGAAGGCTCGACCCTCTACGCTCAAGGGGGAATTGCAGCGGTTGATCACCCCGCCGATTCGGTCGCATCCCACATTGAAGATACACTCATCGCCGGTGCCGGATTGAGCGATCCGGTAGCAGTCCACTATGTTGCCGAACAGGGACGACAGGCACTACAGGAGTTAATCGATCTTGGAGTCCCCTTTACCCGTACTGCACAGGAGTTCCACCTAACCCGTGAGGGGGGGCATAGCCATCGACGCATCTTTCACGCCGCCGATGCCACCGGCTACGCCATAGAGACCACCCTGTTACAGCAAGCGAAAGCGTGCCCCCAAATCGAACTGCGCAGCCAGATGATTGCCATCGATCTAATGACAGCACAGAAGCTAGGGGGCAGTGACAATCGGGTACTAGGCTGCTATGTCTATAACCGCCTTACCGATCGAGTAGAGCTCTTTGGTGCCCGCTTCGTCGTCCTAGCCACTGGCGGCGCGAGCAAAGTCTATCTCTATACTAGCAACCCCGATCTCTCCACCGGAGATGGTATCGCCATGGCATGGCGTGCCGGCTGCCGGGTCGCTAACATGGAGTTTAATCAATTCCACCCCACCTGCCTCTACCACCCTAAAGCAAAATCGTTCCTAATTACCGAAGCGCTGCGCGGTGAAGGAGCACTACTAAAGCTCCCTGATGGGGAGCGCTTTATGGATCGCTTTGATCCACGAGCGGAGCTCGCGCCAAGAGATATTGTCGCTCGCGCAATCGACCACGAAATGAAACGGCTTGGAGTCTCCCACCTCTACCTCGATATCAGCCATCAACGAGACGACTTTATTCTCAGCCACTTTCCTACGATCTATCAGCGCTGCCTAGAACTTGGGATCGATATTACCCGTGATCCGATCCCAATCGTTCCTGCGGCACACTATACTTGCGGTGGCGTGGTGACCGATTTGAGCGCCGAAACCGACATTACCAACCTGTTTGCCATTGGCGAGACCGCCTTTACCGGCCTACACGGCGCTAACCGCATGGCCAGCAACTCGCTACTAGAGTGCGTCGTCTTTGCCCACAGCGCCGCCAAAACGATTATGACGCGCCTAGATAGGGTCGCGCCGATCTCCACCCTGCCCGAATGGGACGAGAGCCGCGTTATCGACTCAGATGAAGCGGTGGTAGTTTCACACAACTGGGCCGAACTACGGCGATTTATGTGGGATTATGTTGGGATTGTTCGTACCAGCAAGCGGCTACAGCGAGCCAAAAATCGGGTCGATCTGTTACTAAACGAAATAGATGAGTACTATAGCCACTTTAGAGTCAATAGCGACTTAATTGAGCTGCGAAACTTAACCTTAGTTGCCGATCTGATTATTCGCTGCGCCCTAATGCGCAAGGAGAGCCGTGGCCTACACTACACCCTCGACTATCCAAAAACACTACCACAGGCCAAAAACACCGTTTTACAACAGCCGCCCGCAGAGTAGAGCAGAATCGATAGACAAAAAAAACGGGGCCAATGCGACCCCGAAAAAAGCATCTTGCCGAGTGCACCCAACTGGCAAGATGGTTGTTTGTTACAAACCGTGACCTGATTATTACCAATTTTGACCAACAATGCAACCTTATAAGGTAAAAAAAAAGCCGTTTATAACGACTTTTTTCTATTTGGTGCCGACGGCCGGATTTGAACCGGCACGACTTGCGTCACTACCCCCTCAAGATAGCGTGTCTACCAATTTCACCACGTCGGCATAAATATATCATCACTATTGGCCGGTAGCGGCGGGCTGAGAGTCGTCCGCTGCCGGTAGTGCGGGTGGCATATCGCCCTCTTTCCCCTCCACCGTCGGTGTGACGGGAAGATCTTCCACCCTCCTCTCGACCACTGTCGGCGTATCGCTAACCCTATCCACCACACTCTCCCGCTCCTTACTCCCAGTGGAGAAGTAGGCTAGCGTCAAGCTGGTAATAAAGAAAACAGTCGCGAGAATCGCCGTGGTACGGGTTAAAAATGAGGCAGAGCCCTGGCTACCGAAGACTGTCGATGAGGCACCACTACCAAAAGCGGCTCCCATTTCAGCCCCCTTACCCTGCTGTAGTAGCACAAAAGCGACCAGACCACAGGCGGCCAGAATATGGATAACCAGAATAACCGATTGCATAAGATAGACTATCGATTAGCAGCGCGAGCGATGGTCAGAAAATCGTCAGCCTTGAGCGATGCACCACCGATAAGTCCGCCATCAATATCGTTTTGAGCTAGCAGCTCTGCGGCATTAGCGGCGTTCATACTACCACCATAAAGGATTCGGATCTTGGCGGCGACCGCACTATCTTGCTCGGCAAGGCGCTGACGAATAGAGGCGTGCACCTCCTGAGCCTGCGCCGGAGAGGCAGTTTTACCGGTGCCGATAGCCCAAACCGGCTCGTAGGCGATGACTGCATCAGCCAGTGCCGCCACCCCCTCACGCTCAAGCACCGCCTCTAGCTGCCTAGTCACCACATCGTTAGTGATGTTAGCCTCGCGCTCCTCTAGTGTCTCACCGATGCAGAGGATCGGCACCATGGCGGCCGCACGAACTGCGGCGAACTTCTCTGCCACCAACGCATCGCTCTCACCATAGTAACTGCGGCGCTCAGAGTGGCCAACAATCACATAGCGACAGCCGAAATCTTGCAACATGGCGGCCGATATCTCGCCAGTATAGGCCCCCTTCTCGTGCTGGCTCATATTTTGAGCCCCCCAAGCGATCACACTCCCCTGTAGCTGCTGCTGTAGCTGTGGCAGATAGACAAACGGTGCACAGACAGCCACTTCAGCACAATTGACCTCAGCGATTCCCTGCTTGATACCCTCTAGCAGCGCTCCAACCGATGCTAAAGAGCCATTCATTTTCCAATTTCCTGCTACCAGTGGGGTACGCATGGGTAGATCATCTCCTAAAAATTTGCCGTTGCTAAATGAGCGCGGAATGATAACCGCTCATCGAGCAAGAATCAATCACCAATGTGTGAAATCTGGCCTATTTTTTAGCCCCCGGCGTGGGGGGGGTTAGGGGGAGTTAACGCCCCTTGCGCCGTTTGTCACTCTTTTTGATGTGTTGCACCAGCCGTTGCCGAGTCCGTTGCTGCCGTGGGGTGAGTCGATTTGGCTTATTAGCGTAGGGGTTCTCCCCCTGTTTTAACTCAATCGACACTGGCGTCCCCTGTAGGTGCAACGCCTCACGATAGCTATTCTCCAGATAGCGGCGATAGCTCTCCGGCAGTGCTGCGGTCTGATTACCGTGAATCACAATGACCGGAGGGTTTCGTCCCCCCTGATGGGCATAGCGGAGCTTAATCCGGCGTCCATTCACCAGCGGCGGCGGATGGGCGGCGACAAAGCTCTGCAGCAGCTCCGTGAGTCGCGGGGTGGCCAGATCACGCAAGGCGGCGTTATAGGCCTGACAGATCGAGCCAAATAGATCACCCACCCCACTCCCATGTAGCGCTGAGATAAAGTGACATTTAGCAAAGGAGAGAAAGGGGAGCTTTAGCGTCAACTGATCTCGAATCTGCTGCCTAGCATCGCTCTCTAAGCCATCCCACTTATTTACCGCCACCACCAGCGCCCGCCCTGCCTCTAGCACATAACCGAGCAGATGGGCATCCTGTTCGCTAATCGACTCGTGCGCATCGAGCAGCATTACCACCACGTGGGCATCATCAATCGCCTGTAGCGTCTTGATTACGCTAAACTTCTCAACCGTCTGCTTTACCCGCGCCCGTCGCCGCACGCCGGCGGTATCGATGAGGGTATAGTGCTGACCATCGCGTTCAAACGGAATATAGATAGTATCACGAGTGGTGCCTGGCATATCGAATACCACCACCCGTAGCTCCCCTAGAATACGATTAATGAGCGTCGATTTACCGACATTCGGCCGACCAACCACCGCCACCTTAATCCCCCCCTCGGGATCATCACGCGCCTCACCACTCTCAAGTTGCAGCGCCTCATGCTGTAGCACCTGCGTCATTAGCGAACGCACACCGCGGTTATGCACGGCTGCGATCGGAATCGGCTCGCCCAACCCTAACTGATAAAATTCGACCAACGCCACCTCGGTATCGACTCGATCCGTTTTATTCACCACTAACCAGAGCGGTTTACCAAATTGGCGCAACACCTTGGCAATCGCCTCATCGGCTGCCGATACCCCTTCACGGCCATCGACTAAAAACAGTACCGCATCGGCCTCCTCCACCGCTTGCAGCGCTTGGCGCTCCATCAGCGCGTCGATACTCTCCCCCGAGCCGGTTAAACCACCGGTATCGATCAAGCGATAGGGGCTCTCCCCCACCACACCATGACCATATTGACGGTCACGAGTCAGACCAGGAAAGTTGGCCACCAGCGCGTCACGGCGACGAGTTAGCGCGTTAAACAGGGTCGATTTACCAACATTCGGTCGGCCAACAAGGGCAATCAGAGGCACCATCATTGTATAGACTCCTAGTGTAGTGCCAATAGCACGCCACGCTGATCGAGCGTGTAGAACCACCCTTGCGATGCAGCAACCGGAGCGCTAAAGATAGCCGCTTTACGACTGAAAGGGGCGTTATAGTGGCCCAACTCAGGGACGGCACCCAACCGCTCTAGCAGCCGCCCCCCCGCGATTCGCTGCAACAGCTCGCCTCGTTGCCAAGAGAGCCGAAATAGATCCCCCTCGCTATTAGCAACCACCAGCTCCTCCTCTGAGATGAGCGTCGCCGCGCTCAATCGCTGCCCTGCTAACGCCGCTTGGCGCCACAGCGTCTCGCCATTATTGGCATCGAGACGAAAGAGCTGGCCATCATGGCCACTTAAGAGCAGTGAATGGTTATAAAGTAGCATCGGCTCGGTAGTAAACTCCTTCCGCGACCAGAGAACGCCTGGTTTATCATCCACCCGAATCGCGGCAGTGCCATACTGATAGGCGGAGAGATAGACCACCCCTTCACCCGCCGTGACCACATCGACATCGATCAATCGCTCAATTTCGTTCCGTCCCCGAGAGCTAGCCACATCGAACTCCCACTGCGGTAGGCCGTTATGCGATAGAGCGAGCAGTTTACCGGAAGCGGTACCGATTAAGATTAGCTCCCCGACCACCACCGGTGGCGCTTCCCCGTAGAGGGTGAGGGGGGGGAGCGGCCACTGGTAGCTCCAAGCGATAGCTCCGTTATCGCTATTGAGTGCATACAGATAGCCATTAGCGGTGCGAACGAGGAGCTGCTGCCGATTTAACGCCACCGGCAGCGAAGTCACAGTACCATTCAAGGCTTGTTGCCACAGTAGCTCACCACTAGCAGCGGCCAGCGCCACCAGACCGCCATCACTGCCGAGCAGTAGCCGGCCATCTAGTAGCTGCGGGCCACTATTGACCCGCTGTAGCTCTGGTGCCAGCGCCAGTTTAGCGAGCTGCTGCTGCCAAATCAGTTTCCCATTGAGCCGATTGAGCGCCCAAACTTGCCCGTGATGGCTAGCCAAATAGAGCTGCTGCGCCTCGACCACACTCTGCAACTGCAAGTGCTGTCCGGCCCCCCCTAACCCCAGCTCCCGACTCCAGCGAATATGGGGATCACTCTGTGGCTGTGGCAGTGGCAGACAGCCATTTAACAACAGCACTACCCCTAGGAGTAATACTCTCAACCTGCGCTCTCCTGTAGAGCCAGATCGTCGAGCTTCATCTGCACAATCTCGCGACGCCCGACACTCTCGGCCAACCCCTGTAGCGCTCTAGTATAGGCGGCAGCTGCCTGCTGGCGATCCCCCTTTTGCAGCGCGATATCGCCCTTCAGCTCCTCGACTGCCGCCTGAAATGGCTCGCTAAAGGGGGCCTGTAGCACCTCCTCTGCCTGTGGCACCTGTCCCTGCGCTAAAACGATCCGCGCTAGACGCAGACGCACTAGATCACGATAGGGGGGCTCAGGCTGCTGCGCCAACGCTTGGCGTAGCCCCGACTCAGCCTTAGCCAAATCGCCCGCCTCAACCGCCATTTTAGCCGCCGTTAACGCCCCTAACAGCGCGTAGTGGCTGGAGCCGAACTCCTGCTGCAACGAGCTTAGCTGCGCCTCGGCCCCCTCAGGATCGAGCTGCTGTAGCTGCTGTAACAGGGCAAACCGAATCGACGCCTGCTCCGCCTGCGCTAGCTGCCGATCGATCCAAAACCGATAGCCAAAGACCCCGATTAACAGCAGCGCAATGCCGATAAGCAGCGGCTTGCCATTCTCATCCCACCACGCCTTTAGCGCCTCAACCTGCTCTTCATCACTCTGATACGACTGCACCCTACTCTCCTACAAAAGTTACTCAATTCAACTCTCAATGTCATCTAAAGCCTAGCCAACCTAAGCCAACTGCGACTGTAGCCACGACACCACCGCCGACAGCGTTAACTGCTGCTGTTCGCCCGACTCCTGTAGCGGTTTAAGCGCCAGCTCACCTCGCGCTAGCTCCTCATCACCGACGATGAGCGCCCAGCGGGCACCACTACGATCCGCCTTTTTAAACTGGCTCTTAACACTACCGCCGCCGCAATGGAGCTGTAACCGCAGCGTCGGCACCGCATCACGCAGCTGTTCGGCGAGTGCGACCCCTTGGCGCTGCGCCGCCTCCCCCATCAAAACAAGGTAGAGATCGAGCGGCGGCGGCTCAGGGAGCTGACCGGCCTCATCAATCAGCGCCAGCAACCGCTCCAGCCCGATGGCAAAACCGACTGCCGCCACCGCTCTACCGCCGAGCTGCTCCACTAAGCCATCGTAGCGCCCACCCGCACAGACCGTGCCTTGGGCACCTAAAGAGTCGGTCACCCACTCAAACACCGTTTTACCATAGTAGTCCAACCCCCGCACTAGACAGGGGTTAATTTGGTAGGCAACGCCGCTTTGGTGCAGCAACTCACCTAGCTGCGCGAAGTGCTCCGCCGATTCGCTATCGAGAGAGTCGAGCAAGCGCGGTGCGGCGGCAATGAGAGCCTTCATTGCTGGATTTTTACTATCTAAAATTCGTAACGGGTTGCTCTGTAAACGGCGCTGGCTATCCTCATCTAACTCGCTAGCGTGATCACTAAAGTAGTCGATTAGCTGCTGACGATAGGCCCCTCGCGCCTCACGACTGCCGAGTGAGTTAAGTTGCAAAGTGACCCTCTCTTGCAACCCTAACTCTCGCCACAAGCGACTGCTCATGGCGATCAATTCGGCATCGATATCGGGACCTAACAGCCCAAACACCTCCACGCCTAGCTGATGAAATTGGCGATAGCGGCCCTTCTGTGGTCGCTCATGGCGAAACATCGGCCCCCGATACCAGAGCCGCTGCACCTGATTGACCAACAGACCATGCTGCATCATCGCCCGCACGACACTAGCCGTCCCCTCCGGTCGTAAGGTTAGGCTATCGCCGTTACGATCTGTAAACGAGTACATCTCCTTTTCGACAATATCGGTCACCTCGCCGATGGAGCGTTTAAATAGCTCACTCATCTCCACCACCGGCGTGCGAATCTCCTGATAGCCGTAGCGCTGCAATAGCTGCTGCAAGATCGCCTCTAGCTGCTGCCAGCGACCACTCTGCTGCGGTAGAGTATCGTTCATGCCACGAATGGCCTGAATCGGTTTGGTCATCTCCTCTCCTTATCCCTGCTGTAACTGCTGTCGAATCTGGCTCTCAAGCCTATCGAGCAGCGCCTCATTGCTAACCTTACTGTGCGGCTCCCCCCCCACATAGAGCAGATTAGGCTGCCCCCCCGTGAGACCCACTGCCACCTCTTTCGCCTCCCCCGGGCCGTTCACCACACAGCCGATAACGGCCACATCGAGCGGCTGCTGAATATCCTCTAACCGCTGCTCTAGGGCATTCACTGTCGCAATGACATCAAAATTTTGCCGCGAACAGGAGGGGCAGGCGATAAGATTAATCCCTTTTTGGCGTAACTGTAGCGCTTTAAGCAGTTCAAAGCCGACCTTCACCTCCTCCACCGGATCGGCTGCAAGGGAGATACGAATCGTATCGCCAATCCCCTCTGAAAGCAGGACTCCTAGCCCCACCGCCGACTTTATCGTGCCAGAACGCAAACCACCGGCCTCAGTAATCCCTAGATGGAGTGGCTGCTCAATCTGCCCGGCGAGCTGACGATAGGCTAACACCGTCATAAAGATATCTGAGGCCTTTAAACTCACCTTAAAATTGGCAAAGTTAAGCCTATCGAGAATATCGATATGGCGCAGCGCCGACTCAACCATCGCCTCGGGGGTCGGCTCGCCATACTTTTTCTGTAGCTCTCTCTCTAACGAACCGGCATTCACACCGATCCGAATCGGCACATTCCGATCCCGCGCCGACTCGATAACCGCCCGCACTCGCTCCTCTCGACCGATGTTACCCGGATTAATGCGCAAACAGTCCACCCCATGCTTTAGCACCCGCAGGGCAATCGTGTGATCAAAATGGATATCGGCAATCAGCGGCAGCGTCGCAACTTGTGCCCGAATTTTACCAAACGCATCGGCCGCCTCGGCACTCGGTACCGAGATACGCACCATATCGGCCCCCGCCTCACGCAACCTTTCGACTTGAGCCACCGTCGCCTCAATATCGCAGGTCTCAGTGTTGGTCATACTCTGCACACTAATCGGCGCATCACCACCGACGGCAACCGAACCGACATAGATTTTGCGGCTCTGGCGCCGCTTTATCCAGCTATGTGAACGAACCACAACTTACCCTCCCACCTCAAATCGAGCCATACTTTTACGATGGTGCGGGGTATGATCAACCAGTTGACCGTTGTAATAGACCTCGACCCCGGGCGCATACCCAAAAAAGAGGCTAAAGGGGGGCTCCCCCTCAATCACCTCCTCACTCCCTCGCTTTAAAATACCGAACACACGCCGCCGCCCTTGGGCATCAAAGACCTCCGTCCAGCTATCGGCGATATATGTCAGTCGTAACTGCCCCTCGGCCACGATAGGTTCAGCGCCACTCTCGACAGGCGGCCTATTGAGCACCGGCTCTTCGGGGAGAGAGAGCGGCATCTCAGCCCCCCCCTCATCACCATCCCCCCTCAACGCCTCTGCGGTTAACGCCGAAAAGTTCTCGGGAGGCAGCTCCACAGAGGGTTCTGGTTCTGGTTCTGGTTCTGGTTCTAACTCCAGCTCATCGGCGACCGGTCTTACATCGTCTGAATCGCCTAACGCGTCTAAATCATAGAGCTGCGGCAGCAGCGTCCCCTCACCCGGCTCGATCGTCGGCGGTAGAATCGACTCCGGGTGGCTAGCTACATCGCCGCTAGGAAAGGAGGGCAACGATAGCTCCCCCCCCTGCTCCATCACCCAGCCATAAACGGCCACTAACAGCAGTAACAGCAGCAGTAGCAGTAACATCGGCCGAGAGCGATTTGAGACTCGGCGAGGCACCGCGCCCCCCCCCTCGCTTACATGGGAGGTAATCGTCGTCGATTTTTCGACATCGCGTACCGAAAAGAGCGCCACCTCGCTAGCGGGAATATCGAGCAGACGGGCGTAACTACGCAGATAGCCCATAATGAAAGTCGGCCCTGGCAGAGCCGCCATATCCCCCTCCTCTAGCGCACTAATCATTCGCACATGGAGTCGTAGCGCCTGCGCCACCTTTTCACGACTAAGTTGCCGCTCCTCTCGCAGCCGCTTCAGTCGCTCCCCGATGGCATATAGATCGGCAGCCGGCTCCTGTTTCACCCGCTGCGGTTGCTGTTCATCACTCATGGTTTAATGGTTTCCAGATAGTTTGCTGCCTGTTCTGACTCGGCAAATCGTTCCATCAACATTTTGCCTAACTGATCAGCAGAGTTAAAGTCCCCCAGTTGCCGCTCCACTTGAATCCCAAGCCAAAGCGTCTCTGCTGTCGGGGGCTGCACCGCGTGCAGCCGCTGTAACCAGGCCCTTGTAGAGAGCGTCTTGCCCTGCTCAAATGAGAGCTGCGCCATCGCCAACAGACTCTTCGCCCGTTCAGGCTTTAGCCCTAATGCCTGACGAAAATAGCTCTCGGCCACCCCATTATCGCCCACCTTTTGGTAGCAAAAACCGAGATTCTCGTAAATATCCGCCTTAGGATAGACCGGATTTTGCAACACTCGTTCAAACTGCTGCCGCGCCTCCTCGACTCGCTGCCGTTCACACAGAAAGACGCCGTAGTTATTATAGAGCCGAGAGTCCCCCTCCCGACTTAAACTAATCGCCTCTAAAAAGTGCTGCTCCGACTCTTTCGGCCGCTCCAACCGCCGATAGAGCTCTGCCAGATAGTGGTGGGTTAGCACTGAATCGGGATCATACCCCAGCGCCCGCTCCAGCTTCTCCAGTGCCCGCTCATAGTTACCCCGCGTCATATATTGCAACCCTAGCTCCGCGTTAGATCGCGCCGCCGGCTCATTGACCGTAGTCGAGGCGCACCCCGCCAACAGGAGTCCAACTATCCACCAGACCCAGATCACCACCCCTATCCACCTATCGCCAACTCGCCACTCAGTCGCCGACTGCGACGGGTGCGATCATTAACCTCACCCACCAACTGCCCACAGGCAGCGGCGATATCCTCACCCCGAGTTTTGCGAGTCATCGTCACAATACCGGCCGCCATCAACCGCTGTCGAAAGCGCTCGATCCGCTCCGGTGGCGAGCAGCGATAGGGGGCATGAGGGAAGGGGTTAAAGGGGATGAGGTTAATTTTGGAGGGGATCGTCTCCAGCAGGCCAATTAACGCCTTCGCATCTGCATCGCTGTCATTCACACCATCGAGCATCACATACTCAAAAGTAATGCGCCGTCTAGGGGGCATTTTAGCCAAAAAGTCGCGACACGCCCCCATTAACTGCGCCAGCGGATATTTGCGATTTAGCGGTACCAGCTCGCTGCGGAGCGCATCGTGACAGGCGTGGAGCGAGACCGCCAGACAGACATCGCTCACCTCGGCCAGCCTTACGATAGCCGGCACCACTCCGGCAGTGCTCAAAGTTAGACGCCGTTTGGAGATAGCAAAGGCAAAATCGTCCTGCATTAGGCTCATCGCCCTCACCACGCTCTCAAAATTGAGCAGCGGCTCCCCCATGCCCATCAAGACCACATTAGTCACCGATCGCTCCCCCCGTTCGGGCAGCCCTAGGAGCCGAGTCGCCACCACTAGCTGACCGATAATCTCCGCGACCGTCAAGTTACGGTTAAACCCTTGCCGAGCCGTCGAACAGAAGCTGCAAGCGAGGCTACAACCGACCTGCGATGAGACACAGAGGGTACCGCGCCCCTCCTCGGGGATAAAGACCATCTCGATACAGTTGCCATCCTCAAGCTCCAATAGCCACTTACGGGTGCCATCCATTGATGGGGCATCTAGCACCACTTTAGGCAAGGTAAGGTTGGCCACCTCAGCTAACCGCTGCCGTAACCCCTTACTCAAATTAGTCATCTCGTTAAAGTCGCTCACCCCTAGCTGATAGATCCACTTCATCACCTGAGTGGCTCGAAAGGGCTTCTCCCCCATAGCGACAAAAAAGTCGGCCAGTTCATTGCGGGGCAGAGTGAGCAGATTGGTTGTGTCAGCTAGGGGCATGGTTGGTTGAATCGTGAGGTCTGGTCGGGAATAAGCGCTGTAAAGTCGGCGATTATACGCTTAGCTCCCAACTAAATCTATGTATATGCCGGATGAGGCGTTCAAAATGGCACCACAGCCCCATAACGCCGCAGCTATTGGGGGTTGCCCAACTCCCCGCCTACTCTCTACAATAGGCACCCTAGTACCTCCACCTAAAGAGCCGATACCCTCGATGATAACACCACTCAATCCAGCCCCATTTCGCCACCTTGCCGCCACATTAGAGGGGATCGACAGAGCCGTTTACGACCAAGCCGGTGCCGACTGGCAGCAGCCGATTATCGGCCACGGAGCCCCCGCTGCCCCGATCTGCTTCTTTGGCCGCGATCCGGGTCGGGAGGAGGTCATCCACCAACTCCCCTTTATCGGTGCTGGCGGACAGAAGGTGCGCCAGCAGCTCTATCTGTTCCACCATCAGCGCGAACTACCCGATTTTGACGCCTCGATCGCCATCGGTGAGGGCTACTTCTGGCTCAATACCGTCCCCTACAAACCGATCGGCAACAAAGCGTGGTCGATGGCGGTCAAAAGGGAGTTTCAACCGCTCATTGCCGAGCTACTCCTCAATCGATGGCAGGGGGAGAGGGTGATTACCCTAGGGCGCGAGGCCTTTTTCTGGTTCGCCATCGCCCAACCGAAAACCACCCGCGACCAGCTACAGAGCTTTTGGCAACAGCCACAACGGTTTGAACAGACAACCACCATCGACTTTATCCAGCAGCAGCAGCGACGGCGCCTAGAACTCGCACCCTTACCCCACCCCTCACCACTCAATGCGACCTGGTACCGCCACTTTCCAACGCTACTGCAACAGCGGCTACAGCGGCTACAGTGACGATAGACTCTATTGTCTTTTCCCCCCCTTCCCCCTATTACTGTGACTCCCCCTCTGTTACCAGCCTACGAGACTACCATGCAAAATTACCCCCGACTCCTGGAACCGGAACAGCTCCAACACCATCTGAAGGATCCCCAACTGCGCCTTGTCAACCTATGTGACCCGCGCCGCAACCTCCCCACACCCCCAGGGGCGGTTACCTTGGACTATGAGCAGCTAGTGCGCCAACTCCCCCCCGTCGGCGGACTGCTGCCGAATAACCGCCAGCTCTCGACCCTCTTCTCTAAACTCGGCCTAACGCCAGCACACCACATCGTCGCCTATGACGATGAGGGAGGGGGCAAAGCGTGCCGTCTGCTCTGGACTCTCGCCTGCATTGGCCACCCCCACTTCTCGCTCCTCAACGGCGGTGCCCACGCCTGGCTAAATGAAGATTTTCCGCTAGCGACAACCCCCTACACCCCCCAACCGACCCACTATGAGGCTCGGTTCGAGATGCACGCCCCAGCCCATGCCGACCATGAGCTGATTATGGCCCACCTCGGTGATGACGATTTTGCCCTAGTTGACGCCCGCAGCGCAGAGGAGTTTAGCGGCCTCAAGCGGTTTGCCAGTCGCGGGGGGCATATCCCCGGCGCCCTCTGGCTAGAGTGGACTGAGCTGATGGATCACACGCATCATTTGCGCCTAAAACCGCGCTCTGAACTAGAACAGATAGTCACAAGGCTCGGTCTTAGCCGCGATCAGACGGTGGTCAGCTACTGCCAGACCCACCACCGCTCCTCGCTCAACTGGTTTGTGCTCGACTATCTGGGCTTTCAGAGCCACGGCTATGAGGGCTCTTGGTCTGACTGGGGCAATCGACCCGACACCCCCATTGAGTTAGGCCCCCCCTCTCCCGCCCCCATCCGCCACTGACAGATAGAACCCTGCGCTAGTGTTCAATACTTTAGAGACGCTCCCTGGGATCGGCGCCGATGGGGTAAAGAAGTTGGCCAAACTCGGCATTGCACGCCCCTTCGAGCTGCTACTACACCGCCCCTTGCGCTATCAGGATCAGACCCAGCTCACCGCCCTTGGCGATCTGCGAGCTGGCCACGAGGCGCTCATCGAAGCGACCATCAGCGCCAATGCGATCCACCACACCAGCCGTCGCAGCCTGACGCTGACCCTGAGCGACGGGCAGCAGAGCATTAAGTGCCGTTTTTTTCACTTTAACACCAAACAGCTACAGCAGTGGCAGATAGGGGCTCGGGTTCGCGCCTTTGGCATCGCGCGACAGGTCGGAGATCACCTTGAGATAGCCCACCCGGAGCTAACGCGACTGCCCACCGACACCCCTCCCCCCCTACCCGACCATCTCACCCCCATCTACCCCACCACAGCCGGCTTAGCTCAGCCACGACTACAGCACCTCATTGAGAGCGCCTTAGCGCAGCTAGATAGCCTCACCGACTACCTAGCGCCGCTCTGGCCGCAGCAGTCATGGCCGAGCCTCGCTAGTGCACTAAAGCAGCTACACCACCCCACGACAGAGCGTAGTGCGCAGCAGCTATTAGCGGGCTCCCACCCAGCACTGCAACGGCTCGCGGTAGAGGAGCTACTCTCCCACCAGCTAGCGATGCAGCAGCTGCGTCAGCACCACTGCCGTGACGACGCCCCAGCACTACCGCCAACCCCTAAACTACAGCGTCAACTACAACAGCAGCTACCCTTTCAGCTAACCGCGGCTCAGCGACGAGTGGTAGGCGACATTGAAGCCGATCTGCAACGATCCACCCCCATGCAGCGGTTAGTCCAAGGTGATGTCGGCTCCGGCAAAACCATCGTCGCGGCCATGGCAGCCCTACAGGCACTCGGTCACGGCAAACAGTGCGCTCTCATGGCGCCCACCGAGATGTTAGCAGAACAGCACTACCACACCTTTGAGCGCTGGCTTAAGGCGCTAGAGATTGAGATTGGCTGGTTAGGAGGGAGAGTCAAGGGGAGCCAAAAAAGGGCGCTGCTACAGCGCATCGCAACGGGGGAGTGTCAGATGGTCATCGGTACCCACGCCCTCATTCAGCAACAGGTTGAGTTTGCCGATCTTAGCTTAATTATTATCGACGAACAGCACCGCTTTGGCGTCCATCAACGGCTAGCGCTCTTTAGCAAAGCGAAAGCGCAGCCCCACCAGCTCGTCATGACCGCCACCCCGATTCCGCGCTCACTCGCAATGACCGCCTATGGCGATCTCGATCTCTCGGTGATAGACGAGCTCCCCGCCGGTCGGCAGGCGATTACCACCGCCGTCATGAGCGAAGAGCGGCGTGAAGAGGTACTACAGCGCATCGGCCACACCTGCGCGCGGGGGCGTCAGGCCTACTGGATCTGCCCGCTCATCGATGAATCGGAGGTCCTACAGTGCCAATCGGCCGAAAAGCAGTGGCAGCAGCTACAGCAGCGGCTACCGCAGCTCTCGATCGGCCTACTACACGGCCGCCTAGCCACCGAACAGAAGGAGCAGACGATGGCCGCCTTTCGCGCCGGCCAACTCGATCTCCTAGTGGCCACCACCGTGGTTGAGGTCGGCGTCGATGTCCCAAATGCCACCGTCATGGTGATCGATAATGCCGAACGGCTCGGGCTAGCACAGCTACACCAGCTACGGGGTCGGGTCGGTCGTGGTAATGAACAGAGCTTTTGTGTGCTACTCTACAAGCCGCCCTTAGGGGAGAGTGCTCAACAGCGACTAGAGGTCATGCGCGAGTCGAGAGATGGCTTCTATATCGCCGAGCGCGATCTGGCCATTCGCGGCCCCGGCGAACTGCTCGGCAGCCGTCAGACGGGACTCATCAACTACCGCATCGCCGATCTACAGCGCGATCAGAATTGGCTAGAGCCGACACAACAGCAGGCAGCCCGCATGGTCGCACAGCACCACGAGGCTATCTCGCCACTTATTGAACGCTGGTTAGGGGCAGAGATTGAACAGCTCAGCCAAGTGTAGTTAACAAATCACTGTAAAAAAAGTTCACAAACTAATGAATAAGCTGTTAGAATTTTCATTTAAGAGAAACCAAATCGACAGGAGGGAGAGAAGAGTGATTGCGGGGGTACTGAAACGACTACAGTTACGCAATCGCCGTAGTGACTTTATCACCGGCATAGCGCTACGAGAGGATCATCTCGCCCTAGCACAGATTCAGCAGAGCCGTAGCGGCCCAAAGCTAGTCACGGCACTGGCTGAACCCTCGACCCAAACCACGCTCGCCAAGCAGCTACATGAGCTAATGGTACAACACAAACCGGAGCGAGGGCGACTGGTCAGCGTACTCAACCACGAGCAGTTTACCCTCTACAATACCGAACCACCCGCTGTCGGTGCCGAGGAGATGCGCGATGCGATTCGCTGGCGGTTGAAGGAGATGATCAATTTCGATATCGAACAGGCCGCCTTCGATATCTTCGAAGTCCCCGGGCAGGATGAGCGCGGACGGCAGAAGGTGCTCTATGCGGCGGTCAGTCGCGACCAGACCATTCGTGATCACATCAAACTGTTTCAGCAGCTAGGGCTCCAGCTTGATGCTATCGATATTCCTGAACTGGCCTATCGCAATATCGCCATGCTGCTACCTGAGGATGATAAGCAGGGGCTGCTCATGCTACGCATGCAGCCACATGCCGGTCTGATTACCATTACCCATGATCAAAATATGTTCCTCTCCCGCCGCACCAGTATTGGGCTAGATCAGATTGTCAGCGCCGCCGAAAAAGCGGCCGATGATGAACTAACGCTCCACGATGAGCACGGTCTGGCGCTCGATAGGCAACCTTATGTCGATAAAATTACCCTCGAAATCCAGCGCACTCTCGACTACTACACCCGCAACTTTGCCATGCCACCGATTACCAAAATGGTGATCGCCCCCCTAGAGCAGCCGATTGAGGGCCTACGCAGCTATCTACAAGAGAGCCTCGGTCTTGAGACCGGTGAGATCGACTTTAACCAGCTACTACAGCCCGATATCGATATCAGTCAGGAGCTACAGTCGCACACCTTCGCCGCTATCGGTGCGGCACTGCGCCAGTTTGGAACTAAGTAACCACGATGCAACAGATTAACCTCTACCTACCGCAGTTTCGAAAACCGAAAGTCACCTTTCCGCTCGGGCAGATGGTGGCCGTCTTGATAGCTGTCTGCGTAGCGATAGGGGGCTATGGGGCGCTGTTATGGCAGAACCAGCAGCAGCTACGACAACAGCAGCAGCAGCTAACGCAACAGAAGAGCCAAAAAGAGCAACGAAACCAAGAGCTGAGGCTCAAATTTCCGCCCCCCAAACCCGATCCGACCCTCATTACCCGCCAGCAATCGACGCTGCGCCAGATCGACTACCGACAGAGGATGATCGAGGTGCTACAGCGATATAGCAGCAGTCAAGAGCCCCCCCCACTATCGCACTACCTAGTGGGGCTAGCGCGACAAGATCTCGATTCGCTATGGTTAACCCGCATCGATGTCGGCCATCGGGGGCGGAGCCTGAAGCTCGAAGGGATGAGTATCGAGGCCGACGCACTGCCGCTCTATATTCAGCGTCTAAACCAAGAGCCGGCCTATAGCGGAACTTCGTTAGAAAAAGTGGTGCTGCAACGCCCGCAACCCTCAGCTGAGCAGCCACAGAGCCCGCTCGATCCCCGGCTTATCACCTTCTCCATTCAGACCGCAGCCGAAGGCTCCGAAGTAACCACCACCGCCCCCCCCATAGCAGCCGACGACCTACTAGGTAGCTGGAGCGCTATCGCCAAAACCCATAGCGGTGTCCCCTCGATGCAGTCGTTAGAGTCCCAGCCATGACACAGAAACTATCGGATATTGTTAGCCAAATAAATCGGCGCTCCCCTCGCGAACGGGTGATTCTGAGCGGCGTTATCAGTGTGCTGCTGTTCTATCTTGCCGATACTCTCTATCTGACTCCAATGGCTAGCGAGTTAACCGAACGACAGCAGCAGAACCGTAAGCTCGGCGATGAGATCAACCAGCTCGATATCGATACCGCTGCCATTATCGGCCAACACCAGCACGATCCCGATCTAGACCAGCGCACCCGACTGCAGCAGTTACAGCAGCAGCTACAGCAGCTTAATGGCGAGTTAGGCGAGCTACAACGGTCGATTCGCGGCGTCGTGCCACCTGATGAGATGGCCAAACTGTTACAGCAACTACTGAACCACCCCGCAACGATCCAAGTTGAGTCGGTCACCAACCTCCCCCCCATTCCCATCTATATCGACCCACCGCAGAGCCCGACTCAAACCGGTAGTGGCAACAATAGCAACGCCGAACCACCGCCGCGAATACCGGCCCTGTTTGAGCACCCGATTAAGATCGAGCTACAGGGGGGATATCCCCACCTGATTGAGTATCTACAGCGACTAGAGGCGCTACCGTGGCAATATCTGTGGCAGTCACTCACAGTCGATAACAGCGACTACCCAAAGGTAAAGATGGAGCTCATACTGCATACCCTTAGCCTAACTCGGAGCTTTGCCGATGTCTAAGCTAATATTAATGGCGCTGCTACTCCTCTTTAGCGCGGCGGTCAGTAGCCAAAGTAGCGATCCGATGCGTCCTGAGCTCGCCATTCCCGGCCTCACGACCAACCCTGCCCCAGAGGAGAACGAGGGCGCTGAGGGTGCCACCAAAGCCCCGATTGAGCTAGTATTACACGGCATTAAGCGCCACTCAGATCGTCGTGTCGCCATTATCAACGGCGAGTTAGTCCGCGCCGGCGATACTCTGTTTGATGCGAGGATCATTGCTATTCAACCCAATTCGGTCTCGCTGCTGCGGCAGCAACAGGTTATTGAACTCTACTTGACTCCACAATCGATAAAACAGCCATGACTTATCTTATGCCCCTCAGGCTCACACTGCTCCTGCTGCCGCTTATGCTAGCTGGCTGCCTTAACACGCAACTCAATAGCCGCTTCGATAGCTCGCCGACTCTAGAGCAGACTCTTGAGCAGCGACAGCTCTCCGTCGAACAGCAGTTAGCTACCGAGCTACAGAGCAGTCTGCTCGATACCATCGCCCCACTACCGCAGCAGGCGCAACGCCAACCTGAACCCCGCTTCTCTCTCAGCGCCCGCGATCTGCCAGTGAACGCCTTTTTTACCGCGCTAGTGGAGGGAACCCCCTATAGCCTAATTCTCGATCCCGCGCTAGAGGGTACCATTACCTTAGAGCTCAAACAGACTACCCTACCCCAACTGCTAGAGTTAGTGCGACGACGCTACGGCTTCGACTACCGTCTCGATCAGCAGCAACATCAGCTAGAGATTCTGGCCAACACCCCCCGTAGTGAGATCTACCAGCTCGACTACCTCTCGGTAGCTCGCACCGGCAGCTCAACCACCAGCGCCGGCTCTAGCCGCAGCAACAGTAGTAGCGACAGCAGTAGCGGCGCGATTAGCAGCTCAATCGAAACCCGCGCCACCACCGAGGCCTTTTGGGAGCGGCTACAAGAGAATCTGCAAGCGATTGCCGGTGAAGAGGGGCAGATTACCATCGCCGCCCAAACCGGCATGATTATCGTCACCGCTCCCCCAAAAGCGCTACGCCATATAGAGCGCTACTTACAACAGACCGAGGCGATTTTGCAGCGCCAGGTGATTATTGAAGCGCACATTATTGAAGTCGAACTGAGTGATCGGTTTCAAAGCGGTATTAACTGGGCCTCTATCCAGCAGCAGGGCTCAAAACAGCTCACCCTATCACAGGCGATTGATGATGTAACCGGACTCACCAGCAACGAGGGCGGTCAACTACTAGCAGAGGGCTCATCCCTCAACCCAACCTCCTTTGCCCCCTTCGGCGGGATGTTTAGCGCAGCTCTCGAAGGGAGCAGCTTTGCCGCTTTCATTGAGCTACTCAAGGGCCAAGGCGAAGTGCATGTCCTCTCCAGCCCCCGCATCGCCACGCTTAATAACCAAAAAGCGGTCATAAAAATTGGTACTGACGAGTTCTTTGTGAACGGCTTTACCGCCCCCGATGTGAACGAAAATACCACCAACGCCCTACCCACTCCCGAAATCGACACCTTCTTCTCCGGCGTCGCGCTTGATGTTACCCCCCAAATCGGACTGAGAGGTGATATCACCCTCCATGTTCACCCCACTGTGAGTCAGGTCACCGAAGAGATTAAAAATGTCGGCAACTTCACCGTGCCGCTAGCGGTGAGCAATATCCGCGAATCGGATAGCATTATTCGTGCTGCCAACGGCCAAATTGTCGTCATCGGCGGGCTAATGCAGACCAATGAACGGGATAATGAGAGCAAAGTCCCGCTACTAGGCGATATTCCTCTGCTCGGTAACCTCTTCACCCATACCGCCCGCAGTCGCGTGAAGAGCGAACTGGTGATTCTGCTGCGCCCAACCCTAATAGACGACCATCATAGCTGGGATCGGGAGTTAAACCGAAATCAACGGCTACTACAGCGCCTTAAGCGCCAACATTAAACTTTGGCCATGCCCCCCCTCTATCTCGACTTCTACAATCTTGAGCAGCTACCGTTTTCGCTCTCGCCTAATACCGACTTCTTCCTCGCCTTTGGCCACTACCGCAAGGCCTTTGAGACGCTCGATATTGCGCTGCAAACTGGGGAGGGCTTTTTAAAGATTACCGGCGAGATAGGAACCGGCAAAACACTACTCTGCCGCAAACTGCTCAATACCCTCGCTAAGAGCCACCACACTATCTATATTCCCAACCCAGCACTCTCGCCAATAGCGCTACTACAGAGCGTCGCTACCGAGCTATCACTAGCGTGCGATAACGAGTCTAATCCACACCAGCTCATTAAGGTGATTACCGCCGAACTCATTCAGCGACGACAGCAGGAGCGAGCAAAGAGCGCTATTCTCTGCATCGACGAAGCCCAATCGATGGCTATCGAGACCCTAGAGACGATGCGGCTATTAACCAATATCGAAACCGAGAGCTTCAAACTACTCCAAGTGGTGCTGTTTGGCCAACAGGAGCTGAACGATAAGCTCAACCTACCGCAGCTACGGCAACTGAAACAGCGCATCACCTTCTCCTACCACCTAGAGCCGCTAACCCTACAAGAGCTAATGACCTATATCAGCCACCGGCTACGCCTCGCCGGTGCTAATAGCTCGCCCCAATTTGAGTACCACGCCCTAAAACTGCTCCATCAAGGGAGTGGTGGCTACCCGCGACTGATTAATATCTTAACCCACAAAGCGCTGCTGCTAGGCTATGGCGAGGGGCTGAAAACCATTAAACCACGCCATATCAAAGCCGCCATTCGGGATACCGAGGGGGCATTTGCGATCCGTTTCAACCTAATCAACTGGCTCCTCTACGGCAGTTAACGACCGAGGAACACCCCCATGAGCGTCATTAACCAAATGTTACAAGATCTCGACCAGCGCCAAAGTCGTCAAGCTGAGGGGGTCGATATTCTGCTTAGCCCAAGCCGCCCCCTCAATCGGCGCCGACTGCTACGACTGAGTACACTTATCCTCCTCTTAGGGGCAGTCGCCATCACCCTCTGGCAAACCGGCTCGCTCGAGCGGCTGTCAGAGGCAATGGCTACTATCCCGACCGCCCCGACCGCCCCGACCGCCCCCCAACCCCAACTCCCCCCCCAAACCGCTACCGCAACGGCAGTTGCGACTCCTCCCCCCCCTGCGCCTGCCCCAATTAGCGTCTCTATTACCCCGAAAGTGGCTCAAGCGGTAACGCTCCCCCCCACCACCCCCCCCGCCCCACCGCCTCTACCGCTCATTAACGCCATAACGCCAAACCCGGCACCGGCGCAGCTAGGCAAGGTGCCGTTGCTCATTCGTGGACAAAATTTGGCCGACGTCACTGCCATTGAGGTGTGCTGGCCTAAGCGCTGCCAAACCTTTACCGAGGGGCAATTCACCCTCGTCGATGCTAAGACGATCCACCTCAAGCTCAAGATGGGTTACGGCCCGGAGCAGTGGACATTCCAACTAACCGCAGCTAGCGGCCGCTCCAACCGTTTTCAGCTACCGCTCTTAGCCCCGCCGATCGTCGAAACCGAGAGTGCCTCTGCCCCACCCCCTTCGCCACCGCCGATGAAGCAACCCCTGCCGCCAACGGCAGCAGAGTTAGCCCAAGCGGCCTATCAACGCGGTGAAACGGCCTACCACAACAGAGATATCGAAAACGCCACGGCAGCGTGGAGAGAGGCGCTAGAGCACTGGCCTCACCACCACCCTAGTCGGGAGGCGTGGCTTCGCGCCCTGCTGTTCGACCAAAAGCAGCCACAACAGGCCGAAGAGGTACTACAACAGGGCATTGAGCTGGCACCCCACCATAGCCCCTACCGCCTACAGCTAGCACGACTCTACCACCAACAAGAGCAGAGCGATAAAGCCATGGCGCTGCTCCAAGCGGGTCTAGTCACCACCCCGCAACAGCCTGAATACCACGCCATGTTAGCCACGCTACAGCAGCAGCAGGGCAACCACAGCCCTGCCCTAGAACACTTTACCCAAGCGGTCGCTATCGATCCAGAGCAGTCGCGCTGGTGGCTCGGGTTAGCCCTCTCAGCCGAAGCGCTGCAACAGCAGGCCACCGCACTAGAGGGGTATCAAAACGCGCTGTTAAATCGAGATCGGCAGCTAAACGCCTCCATGGTGGCGTTTATTAGAGGCAAACTAGCGCAGCTATCACCACAGTAGCGCTCTTTACCCTGTTCGTGGCCAGTTAGTAGCTATTCATTACTCCCAATCGATCACCCAGCGGTAGCCTTGCTCCTTGTCACCCACTCGATGGTGGCGAATCTTGAGCCGCTTCAGTGGGCGCTCTAGCTTCAGTGAGGCGTGAAGGCCGGTCAATTCGGTGTCGATATTCATCGTCCCTTTCAGATCGATCAAGGCCTCTACTCCGTGCGCTTCGCGCTGCTGCTGTAGCACCTCTAGTTCACCCTCTAGCAGCGCCTGCTCATCTCGCAGCGACGCTAGCCGCTGTTGCAGCTCTGGAATCTCGGTATCGATCGCCTCTTGGCGTTCAAACTGGCGATTTAATTCCTCTTCGGCAGTGCTAATTTTCTGCTGCAGCGCCGTTATATCTTGCTGTAGCTTACGCGCCTCCATTATCTGTTTATCGGCAAACTGTTTCAGGTGCTCTTGCAGTGGCCGTATCTCCACTTGGGAGAGATCTTGAATTTGGGCAAATTCGGTAATTTGATCACTCATCTGCTGCCGCTCCTGCTCTAGCGCGACAATCTCCATCTCATCCTGCTGCTGCTGCTGCTGTAGCCTCTTGAGCTGCTGCTGCCGCTGCTCTATCTCCTGCTGAATCCGAATACAGGTGCCAAGATAGAGGTGGTTAGGTGAGGCACCATCTTCAGAACCGACATCTTTAACGACCATATTGCCACAGGTGGAGAGGGTTGAGTTAAATAGCGTTACCCGCTCACCTAAAAAGGCGCCACCACAGTGGATGGTACTCTCAAATACCTCTTTATCGACGAGTACATCGCCATTGACTTCAAGCTCGGCATTATGGATGAAGTGGGCTCGCAGATGGCCACCGCAGCGAATTTTGCCGCCAATAATCCCCCCCTGCACTAAAATGTCACCGCTAATCTCGATATCTGCAGCGTTAATCTCTTTAGTGATCAGCCGATTCCCCTTCACCTTAAAGCCGTCATGAATCACCCCTTTGACCTCAATGTCGCCCTCAAATTCGACATGGCCGCTCTTATAGCCGACATCCCCCTTAATTTGATGCACCTGACTGACCGATAGGACTCGGGTCGCGTTCAGGGAGGGGGTGCCTCGAACCGACGCGATGACAGTTAACTTATCCGCCCCTAGTTTGGCCCCTTTGCCGCAGTTCACCTTCGGCTGTTTCAGTTTAGGTGGGGCGATCTCCTTACCGAAGATAGTCATGCCCGGCTTGCCCGGTACCGGCGGGGTAATCGTTGCTAACACCGAACCGGCCTCAATGTGGGGAATCTCACCTCGATCTTTAAAATCGATCTGCCCCCCCTGCTTCACCTTGCCAATTTTGAGGGGATCGGTATCAAATTGATACACCACTTTGCCATCAACACCTCGCTCTGGAGGCCGCCCTTTCGCGATCACCCAGCTCCCCTCCTCCCCCTTCTCACCGGCTAGTAGCCGCGCCAATGTATCATCGCCAACCAGGCCAAAAGTGATTCGCGCTTTATGCAGCATCGTGTGCAGTAGCGCTACCCCATCCTCTCCTCGGTAGGGTGAGTAGAGTTTCAATAGACATTGTGAGCCATCTTTGGAGGGGACAATCGCAAAGGTCAGCTCTTGAGCCGCTTGCTCATCGGCGCTCTCCTCGGCCGCGGGTTGAGTCAACTGTCGCTGTTCAACTAGCTGCTGTAGCTGCGCCGGGGTCACAAAACCCTTTTTTTCTAAAATTTTTCCCAGCGGCAGTGCTTGATGATCGCGCTGAAATAGCTGTTTTTGCAGCGTTAGCGCCTGCTGTAACTGGTCAGGTTTGATCATCTTCAGTTCAAGAGCTAGTGCGCCGAGCTGCTTGCCCTCCTGCCGTAGCTGGCGCATTTTATAGGTCGCCACCAGATGGTCAAACTGCTCTTTTTCGAGCAGGCCACTGACCAAAAATAGCTTTTTGGCGCTAATCTGCCCCCCCTGCTGCCATTCTCGTTTAACCTGCCGTAATAGTTCACTTAACTGCTCTCGGGTCAGTAGGTTGGCTTTTAACGCTAACTTTCCCAAGGTCACCACGACCGGTTCCGTTGTAGGTGCTTTCTGTTGTAACATCTTATCCTCCTCTAGCAAATGGCCTCTCGTCCACTAACGATAGCTAATTTTAAACTGCCCCCGCGGCAGCAGCTCTGCTAACCGCCGCAACAGCTCATCTTCAGGACGAATCGCCCACTCCGGTTGGGTGCGAAGCATCGCTTCGGCCTGTAAGTTACGGTAGTGAAATCGTAAGGGTAACCCACCTTGGCGAAACGGCTCAAGTTGTCGCGCAAGCTGCTCTACTATATGGCTGTCGCTCGCCTCATTCAGGTAGATATCGAGCGCCTTGCCGTAGAGCTCTCTAGCGGCGGTAATATCGCAAACTCGGCTACCTTGAAAACGAATTCCGCCACTGTACTCATCGTTAGAGGCTCTCCCCTCCACCACTAAAATAGCGTCCTTAGTGACTATTTCCCGATACTGAGCATAGATATCGGCAAAGAGAGTCACCTCTAGCCGAGCCGATTGGTCGTCAAGCGTCACAATCGCCCAACGATCATTGCGCTTATTGAGCCGAGTACGAATATCGAGCACCAACCCCGCCACGACCACGGTTCGATCACTATCGGCACGCAGTTCAGCCAATCTGTCACTGGTAAACTGTTTGAGTTCTGACAGATAGTATTCGATGGGGTGGCCGGTGAGGTAGAGTCCTAAGGTCTCCTTCTCGTAGCGCAGCCGTTCGCTCTCATCCCATTCAGCTGCCGTGGTGAACTCATGCCCTTCGGCCTGCGCCAATCCAAACAGATCGCCCATTTTAGCCGCCCGATTCTTTTTACGCTGGTCGGCCAGTTGGAGCGCCTGCTCTAATGAGGCGGAGAGTGTTGCTCGATTCGGGCCGAGCGAGTCGCACGCTCCGGCGCGAATGAGCGCCTCCAGCACGCGCCGATTGGCTTTGCCGGTATCGATCCTTTGACAGAGATCAAACAGATCTTTAAACCGGCCACGCAGCTCCCGCTCGGTTAAGATGGTCTCAATCGCTGCCGCTCCCACCCCCTTAATCGCCCCTAGACCATAGATCACTCGGTTAGGTCGCTGTTCGGTGACGCTAAAACGGTAGCCACTGCGGTTAAGATCGGGCACGACCACCTCTAATCCGATGGCGTGGCACTCGTCGATCAGTGTCACCACTTTATCGGTATTATCCATATCAGCCGAGAGTACCGCCGCCATAAACGGGGCTGGATAGTGGGCTTTTAGCCACGCGGTTTGATAGGAGACTAGCGCATAGGCGGCCGAGTGCGATTTATTGAAGCCGTAGCCGGCAAACTTCTCCATTAGATCAAACAGTGCGCCGGCCTTAACGCTATCAAAGCCCCCCTTTTCGGCCCCCTCCATAAAGATAGCCCGCTGTTTGGCCATCTCTTCGGGTTTCTTCTTTCCCATCGCCCGACGCAGTAGATCGGCACCGCCGAGTGAATACCCCCCAATTACCTGTGAGAGCTGCATCACCTGCTCTTGATAGACGATCACCCCATAGGTCGGTTTCAGAATCGTCTCGGTCTCGGCAAAGGGGTATTCGACTTTAGCCCGACCATGTTTACGGTTAATAAAGTCATCGACCATTCCCGACTCTAACGGCCCCGGTCGAAATAGCGCCACTAGGGCAATTAAGTCTTCAAAGTTATCGGGCTGTAGGCGGTGGATTAGATCTTTCATACCGCGCGATTCGAGCTGAAACACGGCGGTGGTCTGACACGCCTTTAGGAGTCGAAACGCTGCCTTATCATCGAGTGGAATGGTATTGATATCGATGCTCTCGCGCACCTGCGGCGGCAGGTTGGCCAACGCCCAGTCGATAATGGTTAGCGTTCTGAGCCCCAAAAAGTCAAACTTCACCAGCCCGACCGCTTCGACATCCCCTTTATCGAACTGGGTGACGATGCTACCGCCCCCCTCTTCGCAGTAGAGCGGCGAGAAGTCGGTCAGCTCGGTCGGGGCGATCACCACGCCGCCGGCGTGTTTACCGGCGTTACGGGTCAACCCCTCCAGCGAACGGGCGATATCGATGAGTGCCCGTACCTCCTCCTCCTCATCGTAGCGCTCTTGCAGTAGCGGCTCCTGCGTGAGTGCTTTATCGAGGGTCATCTTCAGCTCAAACGGAATCAGTTTGGCAATTTTATCGACAAAACCGAACGGGTGGCCTAGTACTCGTCCCACATCACGCACTACCGCTTTGGCCGCCATGGTGCCGTAGGTGATAATTTGTGATACCTTCTCTCGCCCATAACGCTCGGCGACATAGTCGATGACTCGATCTCGCCCCTCCATGCAAAAATCGATATCAAAGTCGGGCATGGAGACCCGTTCTGGGTTCAAAAAGCGTTCAAAGAGTAGCTCGTAGGCGAGTGGATCGAGATCGGTAATCGTCAGCGCATAGGCGACTAGCGAGCCGGCACCCGAGCCTCTTCCCGGCCCAACCGGAATATGTTGATTTTTAGCCCACTGAATGAAGTCGGCCACAATGAGGAAGTAGCCGGGAAACCCCATGTCGATAATGACCTTTAGCTCAATCTCCAGCCGCTCTTCATAGAGTCGTCGCTGCTCGTGATAGTCAGCTACTGTAGGATCGAGTCGCTGCGCTAGCCGCTGCGCCAGCCCCTGCCTAGAGAGTTGGCGAAAGTAGTCCGCTTCGCTCATCCCCTCTGGGATAGGAAAGTCGGGCAGATAGTTTTTGCCTAACTCTAAGGTTAAGTTACAGCGCTTAGCTATCTCTAGGGTGTTCTCCAGCGCCTCGGGGATGTCGGCAAACAGCTCGGCCATCTCCGCCCCTGAGCGCAGATATTGCGCCTCGCTAATCCTCTTCTGCCGCCGTGGATCGTCGAGTGTTCTCCCCTCGGCGATACAGCAGCGGACCTCATGGTTATCAAACTCCTCTGAGGATAGAAAGCGCACATCGTTAGTCGCCACCACGGGAATATCGCGCTCTGCGGCTAACTCGACCGCCGCGTGGAGATAGCTCTCCTCCTGCGGCCGTCCGGTGCGCTGTAGTTGCAGATAGAAGTTATCGCCAAAGTAGCGCTGATACCAGTCGCAGCGCTGTTCAATGAGATCACGGTTATCGGCCAGCAGGGCAGCTCCTAGATCACCATGCATCCCACCGGAGAGCAGAATTAACCCTTGACGCCACTGCTGTAGCCACTCTCGCTCGACCCGTGGCTCGCCTCTCGCCCCCCGTTCAATGTAGGCCTGAGAGATAATGCGGCTTAAATTGAGATATCCGTCACGACTCTTGCATAGTGCCACTAAGCGATAGGGGGGAGCCTCGGGCTCATCGGCTCGTAGCAGCAGATCGACCCCAATAATCGGCTTGACCCCCACCTGCTGCGCGGCGCTATAAAACTTCACCATCGCAAACAGATTCATGCGATCGGTCACCGCCACCGCCGGCATCTGCTCCTCTACACAGCGTCCCACTAGCGCTTTGACCCGAATCAAGCTATCAACCAGCGAATACTCGCTATGGAGCAGCAGATGGACAAAGGGCGTTGTCATGTAGCGTAATAGATCCTAGAATGGTGGTGAAGCAATTAATGTTAATTGTTATAAACAACTTGTAACTATATATCATACTGAAAAATATTGACAATAAAACTTCTGCTAAACTCATGACAACCACAGGCTCTCTCCCGCTAAACCCCGCTACCCTCATCGCCCGCGCTAATCGGGTCATTGACGCAGAACTAAGTGCCGTTGAGGCTCTCAAAACCCAGCTAGCCGACTCGTTTATCCACGCCTGCGAACTGATGCTCAGCTGTCGTGGCCGAGTCGTTGTGACCGGAATGGGCAAATCGGGCCACATAGGCGGTAAAATTGCCGCCACCCTCGCCAGCACCGGCACCCCCGCCTTCTTTGTCCACCCCGGCGAGGCGAGCCACGGCGATTTAGGCATGATTACCGCCGCCGATGTGGTGTTAGCGCTCTCTAACTCTGGTGCAACGGATGAGATTTTAACCATTCTTCCCGTCATTAAGCGCCTCGGTGTGCCGCTGATTGCCATGACCGGTCACCCCGACTCGCCACTAGCGAGAGAGGCCAATAGCCATATTACCATCCATGTCGAACGAGAGGCGTGTCCCCACAACCTAGCCCCCACCTCCAGTACCACCGCAGCACTGGTCATGGGCGATGCGATGGCAGTGGTTCTGCTACAGTCACGCAACTTTAGTGCGGAAGATTTTGCCCGCTCCCACCCCGCAGGGTCACTCGGCAGACGCTTACTATTAACCGTCGCGGATCTTATGCACACCCAAAAGAGCATTCCACAGGTAGAGCCGGAGACGACCGTTGGGGAGTCGCTCATCGAGATGTCACACAAGGGGCTCGGCATGACCAATATTGTCGATAACACCGGCCAGCTTTGCGGAATCTTTACCGATGGGGATCTACGCCGACTGCTCGACCATGGCCACATCGAGTTCTATCAACAGCCGATTAGCTCAGTCATGCAGCGCCAATTTACCACCATCCCTCCCAACAAGCTCGCCGCCGAAGCGCTAGCGCTAATGGAGCGCAAGCGGATTAACGCCCTACCGGTAGTCGATAAAGGGGAGCTAGTCGGCACGCTCAATATGCATGATCTACTGCGGGCGCGAGTGGTCTAGCTACCTAAGCTTAATCTAGTTAACACATCATGACCCACTCTATCCGACTCTATGGCTATGGCCTAACTATCTTTCTCTCCTCGGCGGCACTGATGATCCTCGAAATCGTCGCCGCTCGGCTGCTCGCCCCCTATGTGGGGGTATCACTCTACACCTGGACTACCCTCATTGGGGTGATTCTCGCCGGACTCGCGCTAGGTAACTGGATAGGGGGGGTCTGGGCCGATCGCGCTGCCGGGGTGAGGGAGGCGGGGCTAACCCTCGGATTAAGTGGCCTGCTATCGCTAGCCACTCTACTCCTGTTAACTTGGCTCGCCCCACGCCTACAGCAGCAGCCGCTTAGCCTTATTGCGGCCGCCTTTCTCTATGTCGGCACCCTCTTCTTTCTACCGGCACTGCTGCTAGGGATCATCACCCCACTATTAACCACCCTATCGCTACGGCTTAGCAGCCAAACCGGCCACATTTTGGGAGCCATGCACGCCCTTGCCGCGCTAGGAAGTATTACCGGCACCTTCGCCGCCGGCTACTGGTTAGTGCAATATTTTGGCACTCGTGCGCTACTCATCGCCACCTCGGCCGCACTGCTGCTACTCTCGCTACCGTTTCTCCACCGTGCCCATAAAACGCTCCTATCGCTGCTGCTACTGCTACTCTTTATTGTCGGCTTAACTGAGTGGCGTGACGGCTACGCTAACCCTTGTGATCGAGAGAGTAGCTACTTCTGCATTCGAGTTGTCGATGAGCCGCTCCCCCCGGGACTAGGAACAGCGCGAGGGATGATTCTGGATCACCTCGCACATGGAACCAACCATCGCCAAGATCCGACGCTACTGCTCGCCCCCTATGTTCAGCTAATGGATGAGTTGGTCACCTACCACTTCCCCGCCGCTCAGCGGGCGACAATGCGCTGGTTCTTTGCCGGTGGCGGTGCCTATACGCTGCCTAGAGCGGTGAGCGCCACAGAGCCGTTAGCTGAGATCTATGTCGCTGAACTCGATCCCCAAGTCACTCAGGTCGCTATCGAAAAGATGGATCTCGATCCCCGCGCCATGCACATCGAACATAGTGACGCCCGACTAGCACTACTGCGCCACCCCAATGATCACTTTAGCGTTATTATTGGCGATGTCTTTCACGATATCGCCATCCCCTACCACCTAATCACCAAGGAGTTCTTTGAGCTTGTCAAAACAAAACTGACCCCTGACGGCCTCTACCTCATGAATGTCGTTGACGCCTTTCCCGACCCACGCCTAGTGAAGAGTCTGCTCAATACTCTTAGCAGCCAATTTCGCTATCTTGATGTCTGGTTAGATGAGATCCCAGCCCAGCCACAGCGCATGACTTATGTTATCTCGGCGAGTCTTGGTCATGCCGCTCCCGATACCCTCCAAGCTCAAAGGGGCTTCAACCGACAGTGGCTAAATATCACCGAACCGTTACAGCAGAGCGCTACGCCCCTTACGAGCCTGCCTAGACTGCGCGACAACTACGCCCCGGTTGATAGGCTGCTCTCCGATCTCTGGTTTGGCGATTTGGGGGTGTGATCCCTATCCAGACACTCGATTTTTTGTTGACATTCAGCAGCGGCAAAGATACAATCCACGAACTTTACAAGCCACTCCCCCTTAGTTCAGTTGGTAGAACACCGGACTGTTAATCCGTATGTCGCTGGTTCGAGTCCAGCAGGGGGAGCCAATTTCTTAATCTGATTCAGTGACTTACTGACAGTGATTTTCCTCCTGTTACTAAAACTGAGTTAGTGTGATAGCCGAGTGTGATAAAGTTGCAGTAGAGCTTTCGAAGGCGGCAACTCGATCTGTGCTCTTCTTGCTGCAGTTAAAAAACTGCGTCTGACGCTTCCTATTCGCTTCCCTTTTTCGTTACAAAATACCCACGGCGATGCCGGACAGTTAGCCCCTCGCCCTCCTCATTTTTTTGGCGAAGGTATTGATTTAGATGATAAAGTAAATAAAAACGAAATCAAATGGGTTTCTTTTAATAAGGGTGGAGAAAATAGAAAGCGTTTGAGTGCTTAGTCTATCTACATCGCTACAACGAAGGCACCCTGTCGATTATGCGTACCGAATATGTCACCCCGCTACTCGGTAAATACAGCCACCAACTACAAAACTACCAAACCCAACTGGATCAAGCCGACACCACCAGCGAAAAGAGCCGTATTAAAAAGCTCATCACCGCACTAGAGAAGAAGCAGATTGAACTTAACGCCTTTGACGACAACCTCAAACACTACGCCGATAGGCGCATTAGCCTTGATCTCGATGATGGGGTTAAGGTGAACTACGGTAAGTTTGGTAATCTATTGGCGGAGGTGAAGGCGGTGCATGGAAAAGCTGTGTAACTATGTCGTATCAAAAAGGCAACAACGGGGAGATGGTCTCATGAACCAGATACAGTTAGAGCTACCGGAAGAGGCATTAGCCCTGCCAGGGGTACGGAAGCTGTCAAGCAATTTGAGACCAGTTGTTAAAAAAATAAAGCTCTAAATCTAGCCGGTGATTGCCACTGCCCTCACCGGTAAATTTCGCCTATGTTGAGTCATGACGCAACAAGGAGCGAACATGACCCTCATGGCCCTTTGCCGCAAGAGCCAAGCCCTTCAGCAAGGGGGAGCTGCAAGGCGAACTGCAACCCCTAATCTAGGAACCTCCCTCCTGCACCGCGTTACCCACAGCCCGCCCCCCTACGATAATAAGGGGGTCTCCGGGGGGCGGGCTATGGATAACGCTCTGTCATTCAGCCACCACAACCGGCTAAAGCCATCGACGATAGACCCACTAGCGGCACCGTCACTCATCTCTCCTTCGCTCTATTCAGGGTTGGATAGTTGACCTCCAGCGACCCCACCCCCTCCTCCGGTAGAGCGGGGTTAATCCATACCTCAGTAGGGGGTTGCTTAACCTTGGGCTCACCATGAATAAAGCGTTTCGGATGCTGCTGATAGGCCTGCTTCAGCGCCTGTTCACGCTGCTCGCTAACCTCCTTGTAACGACCGGTAAATACCTGCTCTGGAGTGAACCACGCAATCCCTCGATGGTGGTGGTGGAAACAGTACCAGTCAACATAGTCACTAAACCATATTCTGGCATGGTCAACTCCTGTCAATCGTTGAGGATAATCGGGTTGTTGCTTGAGTGTTTTAAATTGACTCTCGCTAAACGGATTGTCGTTACTGACTCGTGGACGGCTGTGGGAGCAGGTGATCCCCAGTTCGGCCATCAAGTCGAGATAGCCTCTGGCGGTCATCGGCACACCTCTATCCTGATGCAGTGTTAAGCCACTGAGCGCGACCCGATAGCGAGCCGCTGCGTCACTGATTAACAGCTTGGAGAGCTCACTATTCTCCTTCCTTGAGACCATCCAAGCCACAATAAAACGGCTGTAGAGATCCATCACCACATAGAGATTCAAGAAGTTACCCTGCTCTGTGGTGGGAAGCTTAGTGATATCCCATGTCCAAACATCATTCGGGCGGGTCGCCCGTAATCGGGGGATAGCGTGTGATTTGGCCGGTTTTTGAGCTCGCCGCTCTCCCGTCTGTTGATTAGCACGAAGGATCCGATACATCGTACTGATTGAACAGTAATATTTCCCTTCATCCAGCAGGCTAGCATAGATCTCTGCCGGAGGTTGGTCATAGAATCGTTCGCTGTTCAAAAGCCCCAGAACGGCTTGCCTCTCTGCCTCACTCAGCGCATTGGCTGCGACGGGTCTTGGAAGGCTCGCTCGGGGGGAGACAACCGGAGCCTGTCGGCGGTAGTAGCCTGCACGCGAGAGCGCTAGGCTATCGCAAGCGGCTCTTATGCTCACCGAACTGGGGCACTCTTTTTCAACTAATCTCATAAGCTTATCTCTGTGTTCATCTGCTCCAATAAGCTGAAGGCTTTTTTTTGGAGCGCAATCACCCCTTCGGTCTGCTGTAACCGTTGGCTAAGACGCTGAATTTCCTTCTTTAAACGCTCTATCTCCTTATCTCGCTTGTCTAGGCTCGGTTTGCGACCACTCTGTTTCCCTTTCAGGCCAGCCTGCCCCTGTGCTTGCAGTTGTCGGCGCCATTTGGTCAGATGGGAGCTGTAGATCTGCTCTTTGCGCAGCAGCTCGCCTAGCTGACCCGGCTCCTTGCACTGCTCTGCTTCTGCTAGGATCCGAAGCTTCTCTTCCTCACTAAATTTGCGGTAGGAGCGCTTCTCTTCATCGGGGTCGGTAACCTCGTTGGAGGGTAAAACGGTAGTATCTTTGGGCATCGTGTATCTCCTCTGTTGCCCCCCCTGATTCTACATTCATTTCTCATCAGGGGTGGTCTCAGGGTATCTTGACACTCAGGGGGGGTGCCATTCAGCCCCCACGATTTAAGGCGCACATTTATGACGATTGCAGCAGCGGCCAATGTGGGCGACTACATTATTAAGCGGCTGGTTAACCACACCACCGACAACGATGTCACCGGCGGCTATATCCGAACCGAAATGGAAACCTTACGCGAGGCCACAGAGAAAATCAGCGCCTACATTATGGCGAGAGTGAACCCCGGCGCTAATGTGGTGCAAATCCACCAGAGAGGCTAAAATGGTTACTGAATACTCCCCATAACACAGAAGAGGCGCAACCATGCAGTCACAACCGCAATTTATCATTAACGCAGCAGGCGAAAGAGTGTCGGTTATTCTCTCCATTGAGGATTACGAAGAACTGCTGGAGGATTTGGAAGATTTGGCCGCAATAGCTGACCAAAAAGGAGAGCCCACGATTCCCCATGAAGAAGTGATTGCAGAGTTAAAAGCCAATGGCCTTTTATAGCCTTTGCTGGCACAACCGAGCCAAAAGGGAGTTAAAGAGACTCCCGAAAGCCGATATAGCCAAAATTATCACCACAATAAATGCATTACAAATCAACCCACTCCCTAACGGTCACAAGAAACTAACTGGCAGAGAGAATAACTATCGAATCAGGCAAGGCAATTACCGCATTATTTACACCTTCGAAAACCAGCAACTAATTATTGAGATTATCCGGGTTGCGCACCGCAGAGAGGTTTACCGCAACCTGTAACTATAGAGGTACAACCATGCAGACAGAGCTCGAAATAATCATAGTGGAAGTGACCAAGCATAACGGCACATGGGTAGCCGAGTGCGATCAGCTTGGCATCGTTACCGAAGCGGAAAGCTACAACGGTTTAGTGACTAGGTTCATGGAGGTTGCGCCAGAAATGGCAGAACTGAACAGCTTGCCATTTGACCCGGCAACGACCCAGATTCGGTTTGAACATCAAACCACTATGGCTCAGGTTGCTTAATGGCCGTAACGCTTTACAAGCAACTGGTAGCCCTACTGCTGGCGCATGGCTGCACTTTTGTAAGGCAGGGCAAAGGTAGCCATGAGATATGGCAAAGCCCGTTATCAGAAAAGCGATTCACCGTACCAACCACGATCAAAGCCAAGCCAACCGCCAACGCCATACTTAAACAGGCAGGAGTGCGGCAAAGAATTTAACCGAGTTTGATAGCGTCTAGGGTAGCTCCCGAAAGCGGTTTCCTTCACCGTTGACGCTATCACCTATTTTTGAAGGAGCAACGCCTTTGAAGGAGAGTGTTACCAATGATCACCAAACTAATCAGGGATTGCTATCCCATCAATGAAGCCGCTGAACTTATCGGTATTTCAGTTGAAGATTTGATTCATATTGTAAGCGTCAGAAAGCTGCCGGTTTCTGTTTTGTTAATAAAGCAGCTTGTTACCGAACCAGTCACTTTTGGCGAAATGGAATCTACCGCACATAAGACGACAGGCAAATATTATCTTTTGCGCAGCGACTTGACAGTGTTTGATTTATTGTATCTTTCTGGAGAGCCAGTACTTAGAGTGTGTCGTCACCCCTCAGAAGAAGATACTTGGCCGCTTTCCGTGGTGCACAAAGAAAATTCTGCCAACAATCTAACATTCGATAACGCTAAATTTGTGCTTGATAAGGCTGATGTAGAGCAGTTAATTGTTGAGTTTGCGACCGATAAACCAACACCACAAGCAAAAGACACACTGCACCATAAAACTGAAGCCACATATATTAAAATAATCGCCACACTTATCGATCACGCAGAGGGTATAGATTGGCGAGACAGGGTAAGCGGCAAAGGTCATGCAGTAGCTGACTGGCTAATTGCAGACTATCCATTAAAGGATGGCAGCGCTATAGCAGACAAGGAGTTTTTGGCGGCTCTATTACTCAAAGCAAAAAATATACCACCAGCAAAATAGTCTATTCGGTAAAGGTTTACCGAATCGGTAAACCCCCTTTACCGAACAAATAAAAACACAACTCCCCGATACTACCAACAGGCACAGGGACAACCCTGTTAACCATTAAACCAGTTGAGAGAATCGAACATGAGTTACACCGATGCAGGCAGACGCCTATTAACTGAAATCGAAGCAGCCGACCGGCTGAACCTTCACCGCAACACATTAACCCGCTGGCGCATGGATGGCCGGAATCTGGCTTATATCAAAATCGGTAAAGCGGTTAGATATGACCCGGCAGAGATAGAGCGATTTATGCAGGCTAATCGAGTGGAGACAGCATGAAAGAAGCAACCCACCCGACCAGAACAGTCGAGCAGGCAGCAGCAGAACAGTGTTTCAATTATGCGGTTAAAACTGATGAATCACAACAACCGTTCGATTTTTCCGAATCGACACAGCGCCAGCGAGTAAGCTATGGTAATCGCGCTACCCCTCAACGGGTAGCCCGGTTTGGCGACCGGAATCTACAAAGGCGCACAGCGCCACAGACACAGCAGGGCGCTTTTTTTGTGCCTGCTGTTTGCTCTATGGCGGGGCGTTATGGGCACTCTCCGGAGTGGCCGGTTTCCTTTGTAGCCGGTTCGCCAACCCGTAATTGTCCCGCCTCTTTCTGTTTGGCGACAGATAAGGCGGTTAACTTCGATACAAAGGAGAACCGCACAATGCGAAACCCCGCCACACTAGCGCCTGAAAGACGGCGAACCATCAACCTAGCCGATCATGGCTTGACCGATTCAGCCACCATTGAGCGCGGATTGCTGGCGCTACTATTGGCCGAATTGGAACGGCAGCAGATACCCGTCACCGGCACCACGACCGGCAGCAGCGAACAGATCGCCTATGCTTTGGCAGGAGGTGCGGCATGAGCGCAATCGACAGCAGAGATACCCCTAAAACCGTCACCAAAAAGGCCATTATTGGCCGTATCAATCGCAAGCTCGCCAAGCATGGCGAGCGGCTGCGAGTTAACAGGAACCCTGTTTGGGTATGCAATTTAGGGCGCTATTACATCACCAACGACCGGACAAAAACCGTGGTGGAGAGTGATTGCGATCTTGTTGGGTATGCACGCGGAATGGCTTGTGTCAATTATGGCGAGGTGATCGGCGATGAGTAACACTATCGACAGCAGAGACGACAGCAGAGATCACGTACAGCGGCGTGTTAACCAATCGCGCGGATTGCTGGCACTATTAATGGCGGCTGACATTAAAGACGCGAACCCTGAAGCGATAGAATCGAGCCTGCTATTAGCTGATGAACTACTGGCCGAAGTACAGCAGATCATCGAGGGGTGAATCATGGAAACCATCACTTATACAGCGCCAAAAAAGCAGCAACGGCCACCGCTTTCGGTTCAGCAGCTCACAGTGTTACAGCTATTGCGCCAGCATGGAGAGCTGAACACGGCAGAGCTACAACATAAATTTGTGCTATCGCCGGGTAAAGTGGTATCGGTACTTAAAGCCAAAGGCTACCCCATTGTTACCCGATACCAGCAGTTAACCCCCGGTACTAAGCCAGTAGCGTTTCACCGGCTGAGTGATGAGGGTGGCACGCTATGATCGCTGAAAAACTACTCTCCCGGCTGGACGGCGTAAGGCGCAGCAGCAAGCCGGACTCATGGCTGGCAAAGTGCCCTGCACACGATGACAGATCCCCCTCCTTGGCGATAACCGAAACCAACGGCAAGGTTCTGATCCGCTGCTTTGCGGACTGCTCCCCCGATGAGATTGTCGGGGCGGTAGGGCTGGAGTTAAGCGATCTATTCCCTGAACCAGACTGGACGCAGTACCACCACCCAAGAGTGAGCGCAAAATTCCCTGCCAGCGAAGTATTGCAGGCGATTGTCAACGAGCTGGTTGTGGTTAAGCTAGCCCTTCTGGAACTGCACAACACCGGCGCGTTAAGCATGGAATCGCGCCAGCGGCTAAAGCCAGCGTTTAACCGAATCAGCGGCGCTCTACGGGCTTTAGGGCATGGAGGCTAACCAATGGATAACTCAGCAATCAGAAGCGCCGAAAAGGGCGCACATTGGCTTGATGAGCTATCAGGCATACCGGACGAGCAGCCACCGATACCGGCAGAGATAACCCAGATAAAGCAGCAACAGGCTCATGAGTGGCCTGCTCCGGGGGAGATTGGTGGCCGATGGGATCGGGGCGAGTTCCCTATTGACGCGCTACCTGAAACCATTAAGCAGGCCGTATTAGATCACCAGAAGGACAACAGGCAACCGCTACCGTTAATCGTTAGCTCTGCATTAGCGACCGTTTCTTTAGCGGTTCAGGGGCTAACTGATGTTGGGCGCGATAGAGAGAAAGGGTTATCGGGGCCGGTATCGCTTTTTTTTCTCACCATTGCCGAATCAGGCGAGCGTAAATCGAGAGCGGATAGCGCTTTTAATGAGGCGGTTAAGAATTGGGAAAAGGCCGAAATCAAAAACCGAATAGATGACCATAAGCGTCAAAAGTCAGCGCACGAAGTATGGCAAGCAAAGACCGCAGGCATTAAGAGCGATATTAAAAAGCTGGCAGGCAAGGCGGCGACTGCCGATGCAGACGCAGCGCAAAAGATAGAGGATATGCAGCAGGAGTTAGCCGCTCTTGATGTGAGCGAACCCAAGATAGACCCGTTACCCGATCTGTTTTACTCCGAAGGCACAGCAGAGGCGATTGCGGCGCATCTTGGGGAGGGGTGGCCAAGCGCCTCTGTATGCACTGCCGAGGGAGGTACGCTGATTGGCAGCCGGGCTATGAGTGCTGAATCTGCGATTGTCTTTATGGCGATGCTTAATGTGTTCTGGGATGGTGGCTCTTGGAAACCTCGAAGAAAGACCGTTAGCGCTCCCCCCGTTTCAGGGATAAGGCTCACCGCTTCAATTATGGTTCAGCGGCTGATCATGGATAAGCTGCTGGAGGCCGGTAGTCGTGAAATCGGTTTGCTGGCGCGGGCACTCATTACAGAGCCGGTATCGACAATGGGAACACGGTTTATCAAGGACAGGCCACCGTTGGCACCGGGTGATCTTGGCTTTAGCCGTTCTGGTGTGTTGAGCCAGTTTGAGAGCCGCATTGAGAACATACTAAAGCAACCGCTGAACACTAACGAGGCTGGCGAGCTGAATCTGCCGATCACATGGTTATCGCATGAAGCATGGCAAGTGTGGCGCAAGTACCACAACGACATCGAGCGCGAGCTGGCACCAATGGGTGAGCTGGCACTATTAAAAGACGCTGCATCAAAGTCTGCCGATAACGCAGCAAGAATCGCTGCCTGCTTACAGGTTTTTGAAACTGGCAACTATGGCAACGATACCGAAATCAGCGCCGACTATATGGAGCGCGGGTGCGTCATTGCCCGATGGTATCTGAACGAGGCGCTAGTCTTTTTCGGTAAAGGCTTTGAGCCAGAGGACGAGCGCAACGCAAAGCTGCTATCTCAATGGCTGGTTAATGAAGCACCCAACAAAAGCAGGGACGGCGAACCGATCATGGTTGATAGGAAGATGACATTAAGAAACATCTTATGGGTCGGGCCTCATTCACTCAGAAACACCAAGACGCGCGACGCTGCACTGGCGACTTTAGCTGATTCTGAGGTGTCGCACTTGCGACTTTTCAAAATCGGCAAACAAAAGTGGCTGGAGCTTAACCCGCAACTATTTGAAAATAAATCTGTTTATAAGCACGACTCCAAAAGTCGCAATGAGTCGCAACAGCTCCGCGACTCTTGGGGGAAATAGAATGAAAGCGGTAACTTTACTATTCAATGACTTATCAATTTTATTTTTCCCCAGTCGCAACTGTCGCAAAAGTCGCAACTGTCGCAATTCCCCTATAAAGGCATTTTCTGAGACTTATTTTATTTTATTTTTGAATATTCGGCACGGGTTATGGACTGAAAAACAAAAAGCGCTAACCGTTGCGACTTTTGCGACAGTTGCGACTTTTGGAGCATGGAGGCGATATGAGCTGGCATGATTGGGCTGAATACACACCACCAGACAGCCTAACCCCTGATGGTGCCCCCTTTGCCGCAGAGATCGTCCCTTTTGAGCCGATACCACAGCAGATTAAGCGGTTGCTGTCAGATTTGCCGCTACTGGCAGATGACAAGCGCTACATTGATGCTCAGTGCAAACGATTGGGGCTTAATAGCCAGAGGCGAGAGCTGCTGCTGCAACAGTACCGCCAGAAGTGGGAACAGGCCGCAGCGCTTGAGCCGATAGACTTCAGGCAGGATAACGCAAGCCGGAGAGCGGCTAACCTTTGGCTGCTGGATTTGGAGGCTGACAGATGAGGGCACTATTAACCGGCACTATCGAGCTGATTACCCCGCCACCAGAGATTGAACGGCTGGCGCGGCTAATCAACACCCACAAAAACCCAAAGTATCAGCAGGCCATCGAGCAGGGACGGCAGGCATGGCACATCGAGCCAGAGATTGAGGACTACGCGACAACCGACAATGGCGTGATATTACCGAGGGGCTGTTTGCATCACCTACCGATTGCCCCAGCAGAGATTGACGATCAGCGCCAGCGTTACCCTGTAACGATACCAGAGCCGACTTTCAGCCTGAGAGATTACCAAGTGGCGGTTATGCACCAGATTGGCGACCATGACAGCGGCGTGATAGTCGCCCCGACCGGCGCAGGCAAAACCACCATAGGAATAGCGTTAATCGCCACCAGAGGCCACAGAGCGCTAATTCTGGTACACACTAAAGAGCTGCTATCACAATGGCGTGACCGGCTGGCGCATGGCTTAGGGTTAGCACCAGAACAGATCGGCATCATTGGCGGCGGCAAGTGGCAGATCGGGGAAGTGGCGACAGTAGCCACCATTCAGACACTATCAAAGCGGCTGGACGGATTAACGGCTCTGCCCTTTGGCCTGATACTGGTTGACGAGTGCCACCACATAGCGGCGGGCACATTCGCCAAAGTGATCGACCGGCTACCGGCAAAATACCGCTATGGGCTATCGGCCACACCAGAGCGGCGGGACGGACTAAGGGAGATGGTTTATAACCACATTGGCGCAAAGCTGGCAGAGATCGAAAAAGCCGTAGTGGAATCGGCAGGCGGCATCATTCCGGCAGTGGTTAAAGTGTTCAAAACCGGATTTGACCCCGGACAGATTGAGAGCTGGGCAGAGTTTATTGACGCTATAACCCGATCAAGCGAGAGAAACAGATTAATTGCAGAGCTGGCTACCGGCGCAGCAGAGAAGATGCAAACCCTGATTCTAACCGATAGAGTGAGCCATGCTGAACTATTGGCAGAGCTAACCGGCGGGCTACTGCTACACGGCACACTGCCCAAGCAGCAGCGCATCGATGCCATGCAGGCCGCAGAGAGAGCGCCATTGACCATTGGCACGACTGGCCTGTTGGGTGAAGGCGTGGATATTAGCGGCTGGCAGGCTTTGATATTGGCGACACCGTTAAGCGGCAAAGGGCGGCTATTACAGGCTATAGGGCGCGTTATTCGACCGGCACAGGGTAAGCAGAAAGGTTTTATTGCGGACTTGGCAGACGATTGTGGCTTTGCTGGATCGAGCCTTAAAAAGCGGCTGACCGTTTACAGAGAACGAAATTACAGGGTTATCTATGAAAAGTAATAGAGGGGTAAAAAGTGGCTAAAATCAGCACATCGGCCAAACAGATCGCCACAGCCGAAACACGGGCGGCCGTTCTTAAATTACGGCTGGCCGGTAAAACATTAGCCGAAATCGGGCAAATTCTTGGTATATCGACCACAACCGCACACCGGCACATAAAAAAGACGCTGGCAGAGTACCGAAACCAGCAACAGGAGACGATTAGCGAACTTGTCACTTTGGAGCTGGCGCGGCTGGAACGGTTACAGGTAGCGATTTTTATTGAAGCGGCAGAAGGGAATCTAAAGGCTATCGACAGAGTGCTAAAGATCATGGAGCGCCGGGCAAAGCTAACCGGGCTAGATGCACCGGCTAAATCGTGCCACACTGACACCGAAGGCAATCACCAGCCGACAGGCGTGGCTATAATCCCGCCAATATTTGAGACACAGGAGCAGTGGCTGGAGGCCGTGAGGCAGCAGCAAAGCGGCAAAGTGTGAGCCTTTATTGATAGCAAAACGGCAGACAGGATCGGAGACACATGATTAAGACAGACAGAGAATTCACAGCAAGCGGGACGCGGGTCGTTGCAAACTTTATTGATAACGAGGCAGGCGGTACAAGGGTTTTTTTATATTACGAAATCCGAAACGGCATAATTGCTTTAGTAAATGCTGATATTCTACACGAAGACTGCATGAGGCCTGGGCACCATTTTCGCGTGGAGAGCTATTTTGAGTTAACCAACAGCGAGGTGCTGGTGCATTTGGAAGGAGGCGAGAGAGTATTAATAACCGACGGCGACTATTATTTTATAGAAAATTACGAGTCGCCAACATGGAATGACTATAAACAGGTGATTAGAGCAATAGACGAGCTGGTCGAGGAGACGGGCGGCTGGGATCACGCCATCGCTGAGGCGAAAAAGGCCATCGGCTCCCTTTTTGACGAGTAGCTGCCGAGAGAAAAGAAGGGGGCTATTGCGCCGAAAACTCCCTCAAACTCCCCTAAATTGCATTTGAACCTTAGCCCGGCCTTAGCCCGAAATTTTGGGTTAATTGTGCCGGTTCACTAAAGCATTGATTTATTTGGCGCGCCCGAGAGGATTCGAACCCCTGACCCACGGCTTAGAAGGCCGTTGCTCTATCCGACTGAGCTACGGGCACGATGTGATGACGGGCACTATTCTAATCGATTCAGCTCTCTGGCACAAAAGGGATTTGGTCTTAATGCGCTATTTTTTCTGCGCCAACATCGATTTAAGATCGGCGAAGGGGTTAAAGGTTGCCGGGCCGCTCGCCTCCCCCGCGAGGCTCACACCACCACTCCCCGCTTCGAGCTGTTTTTGGTGTTCGTTATCGTGGCAGTAGAGGCAGAGTAGCTCCCAGTTACTGCCGTCGGGCGGATTGTTGTCGTGGTTATGATCGCGGTGGTGTACCGTCAGCTGCGATAGGTTGGTGCGATCAAATTCACGGCTACAGCGACCGCAGATCCAAGGATACATTTTTAGCGCCTGTTCACGATACCCCTTCTGTCGCTCCTCCGCTTGACGCCGAGCATCAAGCACTACTCTATCTAATCTATCACTATCTATCGATTTAGCCATGTTACTGCTCTCTGTATTGCCTCAGTTGTATTCCCTCAGTTAGTCACCAAAACAGGTTCCAACCCGACGAGCACTCTCAATCCAAGGGTGGTCTATCGGGACAATCTTCTTCTCTCCGGCCACCTCCTCTAGCGCGACCGCTTCGGCTCGGTCACCACGGGCCGCCACCATCACCCCCCCAAGCCCTTGGTGAATATAGTCGCTACAGGCGGTGCCTAAACGGGTGGAGAGGAGTCGATCGGCCGCCGAGGGAGTCCCTCCCCGTTGCAAGTGGCCTAAAATAGTCACTCGCGCCTCTAGGCCGGTTAGCGATTCGAGCTGCTGCGCTACCCGCAGAGTGTGTTCGCCCATCCCCTCTTCGAGCGCGGCTAGCCACGCCTTGGCCTTTTTTCGCTCCGGTTTGGTGGCCGCGTCCTGCTTCTGCGCCTTTGCTTGTTGTAGTCGATGCTGCTCCTCTACCGACATCGCCCCCTCGGCGACCGCGACGATACTGAAGTTTTTACCGCTTTTGACCCGATCTAAAATCGCATCGGCGACGCTCTGAATGTGGTAGGGAATCTCGGGGAGGAGAATCACATCGGCTCCCCCAGCGATGCCCGAACCTAGCGTTAACCAACCGGCACGGTTACCCATCACTTCGACCACAATAATACGGTGGTGGCTATGGGCGGTGCTGTGGAGCCGATCAATCGCATCGGTCACAATCCCTAAGGCGGTGTCAAATCCGAAGGTGGTATCGGTGCCGGCGACATCATTATCGATGGTTTTGGGTAGGGTCAGCACTCGCAGCCCCTTGTGATGTAGCTGCAGCGCATTTTTTTGCGTCCCCCCGCCGCCAAGACAGACTAAGGCGTCGAGCCGATTCTGCTCATAGACCTCGACAATGGTATCGGTCATATCGACCGTTTTGCCCTCCAGTTGCATTCGGTGCGGTTTGTCGCGACTGGTGCCGAGAATAGTGCCGCCAAGGGTTAATATCCCCGATAAGTTACTGCTCTGCAGCGCTAGGGTGCGGTTCTCTATCAGGCCACGAAAGCCGTCACGAAAGCCGATAAGCTCCATTCCATAGCTACCACAGGCGCTCTTGCCGACCCCACGAATGGCGGCATTCAGACCCGGGCTGTCGCCACCGGCGGTTAAAATACCTACTCGATGCTGTTTGGTCACCCTGCTCTCCTGTTGTTTGTCGTCAAATTAGAACCATCTGATCACGATGAATTAACTCTGGTTCGTCAACATAACCGAGAATCGACCCAATGTCACCACTAGAGTGGCCGGCAATTTTGGCGGTCTCTTCGCTGCTATAGTTAATCAACCCCCGAGCAATCTCCTCTCCTGCTAGATTGAGACAAGCGACGATATCCCCCCGCTCAAATCGCCCCTCTACGGCGGTAACGCCAACGGGGAGCAAGCTGCGCCCCTCTCGTTGTAACACCCGCTCAGCCCCCTGATCGAGCCGTACCTGCCCTTTAACGCGCAGATGGCCTAGTAACCACTGCTTGCGAGCCGCTAACGGTTCGGTGTCGGGGATAAAGAGCGTCCCTGTCGATTCGCCGCGACGCAGTTTGAGCAGGATATCCTCCTCTCTCCCTGCGGCAATCACCGTTGCACTGCCGGAGCGGGAGGCGAGTCGCGCCGCTCGTACCTTAGTCAACATACCGCCCCGTCCGAGCGCACCGCCACTACCGGAAGCCATAATCTCTAGTTCGGGGGCGTTAACCGGCGTCTGTTCTATCAGTGTTGCTTCTTGATTTTGGCGCGGATCGGCACTAAACATCCCCGCCTGATCGGTCAAAATGACTAAAAGCTCCGCCTCAATTAGGTTAGCAACTAGAGCCGCGAGGGTATCGTTATCGCCAAAACGGATCTCATCGGTCACCACCGTGTCGTTTTCATTCACAATCGGCACCACCCCCATCTCTATCAGGGTACGCAGGGTCGAACGAGCATTGAGATAGCGCTCTCGGTTAGAGAGATCGTCGTGGGTTAACAATATTTGGGCAGTGTGGTAGCCATAGTGGTGAAAATTACTCTCATAGCACTGCACCAGTCCCATCTGCCCCACAGCCGCTGCCGCTTGTAAACGGTGGAGCGCTTTAGGGCGTTGAGTCAGCCCTAGACGGCGCATCCCCTCTGCGACCGCACCGGAGGAGACCAGGACTACCTCAAGCCCCTGTTGTCGCAGCGCCACTATCTGCTCGACCCAGATGGCGATACCCGCCTGATTTAATCCCTGACCATCGTTGGTTAAGAGGGCGCTGCCTATCTTGATAACCCAGCGCCGCTGCTGGGAGAGTTGAGAACGGTTAAACATCGGCCCCCTCAAGATCGCGCTGCTGCTCCAGATAGAGCATAATCGCGGCCATTAGCTCCCTTGTTCCCTCTTGCGCGAGCGCCGATAGTGGCCAGACTGGCCCCTGCCAACCGAGACTATCTACTAGCTGTTCACACACCGACTGGCGCTCTTCTGGTAACAGGAGATCGATCTTATTTAGAACTAGCCAGCGCGGTTTTTGCAACAGCTCATCGCTGTAGTGCTCTATCTCTCGTTCAATCGTCTGAAAGGCCGCGAGGGGAGAGCTACCATCGACAGGGGCCATATCGACCAGATGGAGCAGCAGTCCGGTACGCGATAGGTGGCGCAGAAACTGCATCCCAAGCCCGGCCCCCTCAGCAGCGCCATCGATAAGCCCGGGAATATCGGCCATCACAAAGCTGCGGTGCGCTTCAATGGAGATGACGCCTAAATTGGGATAGAGGGTGGTAAACGGATAGTCGGCCACTTTAGGGCGGGCGGCAGAGACGGCCCGAATGAGGGTCGATTTACCCGCATTAGGTAGCCCGAGTAGCCCGACATCGGCCAGCACTTTAAGCTCTAGCCGCAGCTGGCGCACTTCGCCCTCACTCCCCGGGGAGGATTGTCTTGGAGCGCGATTGGTGCTGCTCTTGTAGCGGGTATTGCCGAGGCCGTGAAACCCCCCTTGGGCAATCTTAATCGCCACCCCCTCGTCGATAAGGTCGGCTAGTAGCTCTTCACTCTCTTCATCATAGACTAAAGTGCCGATCGGCATCGGAATAGTTAAGTCATCTCCCCCCTTGCCGGTCTGATTACGCCCCCGCCCCGGTTGACCATTGTCTGCCCGAAACCGCTTTTGGTAGCGAAAATCGACTAGGGTATTGAGATTACTATCACCGACAACATAGATAGAGCCGCCATCGCCGCCATCGCCGCCATCGGGGCCGCCAAAAGGGATATACTTCTCCCGTCTAAAACTGACACAACCATTGCCGCCTTTACCGGCGGTGACGCTAATGGTCGCCTCATCTACAAATTTCATTGCCAATCCTAATCAGTGGGTGTAAAGGGGCGGCATATTACCAAACTCTTACCGGCGATAGCAGATCTGCTGCTACTTTCTCTCTACCCATTTAGCTAGGGTAATAAACATCTGTTCTGGATCAAACGGTTTGGGGATATGGTCACTCATGCCCACCGCTAGGACTCGGTCGATCTCCTGCTGCATAACATTGGCTGTCAAGGCGATCACCACCACCGAGTCCCACTGCCGCTGCTGCCGAATCCGCCGCGTCGCCTCGTAGCCATCCATCACCGGCATCTGGCAATCCATTAGGATAATATCGTACTTGCGCTGCTGCAGCTGGGTCAGCGCCTCGGCACCATTGGTGGCGCTATCGATAGCGATCCCCTCATCGGCAAAGATATCGTACACCAGCTCTCGGTTCATCTCATTATCCTCTACCAGTAAAATGGCCCGGTTTTGCAAGCGTTGCAGCGCCTCGTGTAGCTGCTGCTCCCGCTCCTGCTCGCCACTTAGCGGTGCCGGTTTCGACTCATCTGGTACCAATAGCCCCACTACGACATGAAAGGTTGAGCCCTTATCGGGTTCGCTCTCTACCCAAACCCGCCCCTGCATTAGCGCTGCCAGCCGCTGTACAATGGTCAGCCCTAGCCCCGAACCGCCATATTTACGGCTAGTGGAGCTCTCGGCTTGGGAGAATGACTGAAACAGCCGCTGTAGCTGCTCGGCCTCAATACCGATACCGTGATCCTCAATGGCAAAGTGGAGCCAAACTCGCTCATCCTGCGGCGGCTGCTCTGAGGCGATGTGGATAGTGACGGTATCGCCATCATGGCTGAACTTCACCGCATTCGAGACTAGGTTGGTCAAAATTTGGGTCAGCCGCAGCGGATCGCCGACATATCGAAACGACATCCTCGGCTCGATCTTAATCGCCAACATAATGCTACGCTCTTCGGCCTTAAATTTAACTAAATTGAGGGTATTCCCAATCACCTCATTGAGTTGAAAGCTCACCTGCTCTAGCTCCAGCTTGCCCGCCTCAATTTTGGAGAAGTCGAGAATATCGTTAATAATGCCGAGTAGATTCTCGGCCGAACTGTAGGTTTTACGAATATAGTTGGCTTGCCGTGGGGGAAGTCCGCTCTTGAGTGCGAGTCGGGTCATGCCGAGGATCGCCGTCATCGGGGTGCGAATTTCGTGGCTCATGCTGGCGAGAAAGTCCGATTTAGCGCGACTAGCCGCCTCAGCCTCCTCTTTGGCTAACCGTAACTCTTCGGTTCGTGCCTCTACCTCGCGCTGTAGATTTTGTTGATAGTTAACCCGTTCGGTGACATCTTCGTGCACAAAGATCGCCCCGACCACCGTCCCATTAACAATGAGCGGCGTCCCTTTGATGTTAAAGATGCGCGACTTGCCACCGGTAGTTAGCGGAAAGTTGACATCTTGTAGGTCAAGCGGCTCCCCTTGCAGTACTCTACGATAACTCTTTGCTAGGCCGGCGCTAACAACGGAGGGGTGTTGATCGATGCGATGCCCCAAATAGGCCCCCTTCGATTGGAGGTTGTTGCCGATATGGGAGATATGATACTGGTTAATTTCGGTAATCTTTCCCTGCTGATTCACCGTAATGAGCGAGGTCGGCACAATATCCAAAAAGGCCCGGTAGCGCTGCTCACTCTGGCGCAGCGCCATCTCCTGCTGCTTGCGTTCGGTAATATCTTGCACCGTACCGTTAGTTACCACGGGCTGCTCATTGTGGTTATAGCGAGTTATCCCCCGCTCATAAACATACTTCACTCGCCCGTCGGCCATGAGCAGCCGGTGTTCGATCTCATACGGACGGTGGAGGTCGAGCGAAGCGGTAAAGGCTTGATCTACCTGCTGTCGATCCTCGGGGTGAATCATCGCTAAAAAGGCCTCATACGAGGCGGTAAAGGCGGTCGGTTCGATCTCGAAAATGCGATAGATCTCCTCCGACCAACTCAGGTGACCAGTACGGTGCTCCAGCATCCAGCTACCGATTTTGGTCAACCGTTGCGCCTCATTGAGCTGGCTGACACTCTGCGACAGTGAGGCGTAAGCCTGCTTCACTTCGGTCACATCGACATTGGTTCCGACCAGTCGTTGCAGCTCGCCATGCTCGCTATAGAAGGCGATAAAGTTGGCCTCTATCCAACGCAGTTTACCGCTTTGGGTCTGAATCCGAAACACGCATCCGTGTGGGCTTTTACCACGGCTCGCATCGGTTAACGCCTCAAGGACAATATCGCGATCTTCCACCACCACAGAGCGCAGCCACTGCTGAAATGAGAGTCGATGGCGGGGCGGTTGGTAGTCGTAGATAAGGTTCATCCGCTCATCTAGGATCAGTTGTTGCTGTTGCAGATGGGTCTCCCAGATCCCGATTTGAGCCGCATCGGTTGCCAAGCTCATGCGCTCTAACGCGCTCTTTAGGCTAGTGTCGGTCTGTAGATAGTTGATAACAAACCCGAGCGTATCGGTGATCGCAACAATATAGCGCTCCTCCTCTACGCTCTGCCGGTGACCTACTGGTAGATAGAGGTTGAGCACCCCTATCACCCTATCACGATAGGAGATGGGGGCACAGTAGTGGCCATGGTCGCTCATCTGTTCTAGGCGAATCGGGTGGTGTTCATTCAGATGGCTAGCAAATACCACCCGTCCCTCAGCCGCCTGGCCGCAGAGACACTCCCCTATCTCGATCGTTTGGCAGCGCTGTTGCAGCTCTTCGCTAAGCTGGTGTTGCGCCACCATCTCCAGCTTGCCCGCAGCATTAAGTAGAAAGATAGCCCCCTTATGCTCTAGCTGGTAGTGGCCGAGAGATAAAATCTGTTGCAGCGCCTGAGATAATACCTGCTCTAGCGAATCTGAGCTAGTCGCTAGCCTTAACAGGGTCGAGGTGACCCCCTCACGCCATAGCTGATGCTGATAGCGGGAGGCCTGCTGTTCAGCCCCTTGGCGCAGATGTTTCTCCCGTAGCAGCGCCATAGTGCGCGAGGAGAGGGTGGCATACATCTTTAGGATCGCCTCAATGAGCTGCCGCATCGCTCCGTCCATCTGGCGATTGGTGAAGCGAATGGCCTCCTCTAGTCCCTCCCCCTGTTGTAACTGCTGTAGCATCAGCACCATCCGTTTATCGCTATCGAGAATATGAAACGCTAGCCAGTTGGTCAAAAACTCAACTAACTGTTGCATCCGCTCAAGTGAGGGGCACCGCTGCCTGCGCAGGTCGATGAGGGTGGTGGTAAAGTTTTGATGGGTCTGGAGGTGCTGCTGTAGCAGCTCGGTACCGCTATTGAAGTGGTGCTGCCAAATCGCCTCTTCGGTAGTAAAGTGGTAGAGGGCGTAGCGCTCTAGTTCGTCCAGTATCGAATCGACCTCAAACGCCTCGGTCGATTCGATGAGCGCTGCGGCGAGTTGGTTTAAGATCGAGACCAACACTTGGTGCTGTTGATCAATCGACTCTATCCCAATCTCAAAATTTTTATCCCAAGGAAAGAGTTCGAATAGGTCAGAGCGAGTCGCTGTCGCAATAGGTGCCATCAATGCAGGTTACTCCGCGCAAGATCAAGGGTCGTTAAGTTCAGCCAATGGAAACGCCTCTAAGCCATCCTCTTCACACAGATTAATCAATCTATCGGCAGAAAAGTGGCAGCTAAAGCAGCTCCCTTTACCCGGCTGGCTGCGAATTTTCAACTCAGCGCTATGGCGATTTAACACATGCTTTACAATCGCTAGCCCCAACCCCGTCCCCCCCAGCTCACGCGAACGGCCCACATCGACGCGAAAGAAGCGTTCGGTCAGACGCGGAATATGATCCGCCTCAATGCCGATACCGTTATCCTCTACCGAAAAGATAAGTCCTGTCTCGTAGTCGAGTTGGCAGTTGAGAATCACCACTCCATTTTCAGGAGTATAGCGAATCGCATTGGTAATTAGGTTATAAAACGCGCTAAATAGCTCCCGCTCACTCCCATAGAGGCAGTCGCAGTTGGTGACCGCCTTAATGAGCCGCAGCTCGATATTTTTGCTCTCGGCGAGCGGTAGCAGCGAGTCGTAGAGGTTTTCAACTAAGGGTAGTATGTCAACTAGATGTTCGTCGTAGGTTAACTGGTGGTTATCTAGCTGAGATAATAGCAGCAGATCATCGATAATATGCCCCATGCGCTGACTCTGCTGCCCCATTAACATTAACGCCTCGCGCCATGCGTAGAGTCTCTGGCCATCATCGGGTGCCGAGTCGGACATCGCCTCTAGGTAACCGTGAATCACGGTTAGCGGCGTGCGTAGTTCGTGCGAGACATTGGCGACAAAGTCTCGTCGCATCTGATCAAGTCGCTGGGCGTGGCTAATATCCTCCGCCATGAGTAGGGTCTGTCTTTTACTTAGTTTAAATAGCTGTATATTAAGGGTAAAGGCGCTATCGACTGGAGATTTAAGGATGACTGGCTCTTTAGGATCGGCCAGAAAATCGACAAAGTCAGGAGAGCGCAGAAAGTGTTCAATCGGTAGGCCGATATCGCTGTGCCGTATCCCTAGTAGCCGCATCGCCGCCTCGTTAAACCAGACGATGTTATGGTTGTTTTTAAGAATCACTAGCGCATTAGGAATCGCCTCAAAGATATGGTGGTAGCGGCGAGTCTGTTTTTGGAGCCGATTGATACTCCGTCGCTGCTTACGATAACTACGGCGCAGAAAGCTCATTAGCTCATCCCATACCCCCACTAGATCGGGAGGTTCGCTCGCCCGACTGTGGCGATACCAAGCGATAAGTAGCCGTAGCTGTTTATAGTGCCACCCCGAGAGCAGTAGCAGAGCCGCAAGGAGTGACCAAGCTAGCTCATCGACAATAAGGCCTATCACTACGAACAGAACCACTACCGGCAGATTTCGGCCCTTCAGTGGCCAGAGCAGTGAGGAGAGAAGAAGCCCCATACCTATACTATCGCCTTACCTCAACATTACCCACTCTCATGCAGCGACTGCTTTAGCTGCTGCAACCGTTGTAGCCGTGCTACCACTGCCCCATTGACCGATTTACGCTTGTAGTGGCCGTTACGATCCGCCTTGCCGGCAACGACGCCGGTCAGTAGCTCTAGCGCCTCATCGACATGGCTAATCGCATAGATCGCAAACTGCCCCGCTCGAACTGCCTCAATCACTTCGCTAGCTAGCATTAGATTTTTCACATTAGTCTTAGGAATAATGACGCCATGACTGGCTGTGAAACCTCGCTGCTGGCAGAGCCGAAAAAAGCCCTCAATCTTCTCATTCACCCCTCCAACTGGCTGCACTTGGCCAAACTGGTTCATCGAGCCGGTCATCGCTAACGACTGCTTAATAGGGTAACCGCTAATCGCTGAAATTAGCGCACACAGCTCCGCTACCGAGGCGCTATCGCCATCGAGCTCGCCATAGGACTGTTCAACGACTAGACTCCCCGAGATCGGTATCGGCCCTTCGGCCGCAAAACGGGCGGTTAAAAAGGAGCTTACGATCATCACCCCTTTGGTGTGAATCGATCCGGCTAGCTCGGTCTCGCGCTCAATATCGAGCACATTCCCTTCCCCCATGTGAACTGTCGCCGTAATTCGTGCCGGCTGACCAAAGCTATACTCACCGGTGGTTAAGACCGTTAAGGCGTTCACCTGCCCGACCGCCTCCCCTTCGGTATGAATGAGGGTATCACCGCGTAAAATCGACTCATCGAGATGCTCCTGCACTCGGGCCGCACGGTAGTAGCGCTGGGCTATCGCCTCCCGTACCGTCTCACGGCGAATCCGCTTTTTGCGCTGCCGTCTAGCCGAGTAGTCGGCCTCGCGCAGCAGATCGGCAATATTGCGCATGTGAATCGATATTTTTTGGCTATCTTCCACCATGCGCGAGGCGTAATCGACTAGTTCGGCAATGCCGCTAGCATCGATGGTCAATAACTCCTCCTTGCGCACGACTGAGGCGATCAGCCGCGCTAACAGCATCACATTATCGCCATTGCGGGGTAGATCCTCTTCAAAATCGACCTGTACTCGAAACAGCTCCTCAAATTCGGGATCGTAGTTAAAGAGCTGGTAGTAGAGCTGGCGATCCCCTAGCAAAATCACCTTCAGTTGTAGCTCAATCGCCTCCGGATCGAGCGAGACGGTGGTATTGACGCTTAGCATCTGATCGGGGGACTCAATTTTAATCTGATTGCTATTGAGCGCCCGTTTGAGCCCCTCCCAAGCGTAGGGGTTGGAGAGTAGCTTATGGGCATCAATGAGTAGATACCCTCCATTCGCTTGGTGCAGCGCCCCCGGTTTGAGCAGGGTAAAGTCGGTTAAAAGATTGCCCATCTGTGCCTGATACTCTATCTTGCCGACTAAATTGGTAAAGGTCGGGTTATCAAGGTAGATAACCGGTGCGCCATCTAGGTCAGTATGGTGGAGCAGATTATTGACTTTATAGCGGTTTAACAGCCGCTTACGCCGCGCCTCAGGCGACTCTTCGTCTCCCCCCTCTTCGCTAATAAACTCACCGATTCGCTCTAAAACATCCGCCTGCACTGCGTCAAGATGGCGCAAAATATCGGGCCATCGCCTATAGCGCTTGTGGAGCCGCTGTAGCAGTCGAGCGATGGTCTGCTCTGCCATCTGTCGATTGAGCGCCACTATCCGCTCGCGTGCCTCCCGCTGCCACTCCGGTAGCTGTTGTAGTACCCCCTGCAGATCGTTTTGTAGCGTATCGATGGTGCGTTCGACCCGCTGCTGCTGCTTTTGGGGCAGTTCGGCAAACCGTTCGGGGGTGAGGACTTCATCCTCTTTCACCGGCGCAAAGGCGAAGCCGCTAGGGGTGCGAAACAGCCGCACTCCCTCAGCATCGGCTTGGGCCGAAATGGCATCAAAGGCACGCTCCTGCTCCTTTTGTAGTTCACCTTCTAACTGCTCTAGCTGCTCTCGGTAGCCGCTGCTCTCAAACAGTGCCGGCAGAGAGCTCCCTAAATCGGTGGCAAATTGGGCCATGTCAGCGGCAAATGTCGCCCCCATGCCGTGGCGCAGCCGCAGTGCTTTGGGTTTGTGAATCTGCTCAAAGTTATAGACATAGCACCAGTCGGTGGGCTTGGACTGTTTGGGGGCGACTTGGGAGAGGTAGCGGCGAATCACTGAGTGTTTACCCATACCGGTCGGCCCCATCAGGTAGAGATTAAACCCTTTGTGTTTCATCCCGACGCCAAACTCTATCGCCCCCATCGCCCGCCGCTGCCCGACTACCTCGATTAACTCCTCCAGCTCGTCGGAGTTTTTAAACGGCAGTTTAGCCGCGTTGCAATGGCGGGCGAGCTGCTCTGGCAATAGCGCTAGTGCAGCGACTGTATCGGTCACTGCCATTCTTAGGCCAGCGGTTTATATTTAATGCGGTGGGGTGTGTCGGCGGCATCCCCTAGCCTGCGTTTGCGATCCTCTTCGTAGTCGGCATAGTTCCCTTCAAACCAGACCACCTGTGAGTCGCCCTCAAAGGCGAGGATGTGGGTGGCGATTCGATCTAAAAACCAGCGATCATGCGAAATAACGACCACACAGCCGGGGAAGGCTAAGATGGCATCCTCCAGCGCCCGCAGTGTCTCGATGTCGAGATCGTTGGTTGGCTCATCGAGTAGCAGTAGATTGCCACCCTGCTTTAACAGCTTGGCTAGATGGAGCCGATTGCGCTCGCCCCCAGAGAGATCGCCGACCCGTTTCTGTTGATCATTGCCCTTAAAGTTAAAGCGGCTGATATAGGCGCGGGAGTTGAGGGTGTAGTTGCCGACAGTGACTAGATCGAGGCCATCGGAGAGCTCCTCCCACACCGTTTTTTTGGCATCCAGATCGTCCCGAGACTGATCGACATAGGCCAGTTGAACCGTCTCCCCCATGCGCAGCTCACCGCTATCGGGCTGCTCTACTCCCGCTAACATTTTAAATAGGGTCGATTTGCCAGCACCATTAGGCCCAATCACGCCGACAATACCGCCACGGGGCAGAGTAAAACTCAAGTTATCGATCAGTAGTCGATCACCAAACGATTTACGAATCGCATTTGCCTCGATCACCAGCTCCCCTAGCCGCTCACCGGGGGGGATATAGAGCTCATTGGTTTCGTTACGCTTTTGGTAGTCGCTAGAGGCTATCTCTTCGTAGCGAGCGAGCCGCGCCTTCGATTTAGCGTGACGCCCTTTAGGGTTAGAGCGCACCCACTCTAGCTCCTGCTTCATGGTACGAATACGCGCCTGCTCCTGCCGCTGCTCCTGCTCTAACCGTGCCTCCTTCTGCGCTAGCCAAGAGGAGTAGTTCCCCTCCCACGGAATACCGCGCCCTCTATCGAGCTCTAAAATCCAGCCGGCGACATTATCGAGGAAGTAGCGATCGTGGGTAATCGCTACCACCGTGCCGTTATAGTCGTGCAAAAAACGCTCTAGCCAAGCGACCGATTCGGCATCGAGGTGGTTGGTCGGCTCATCAAGCAGCAACATATCCGGTTTAGAGAGCAGCAGCTTGCACAGCGCCACTCGCCGCCGCTCCCCTCCAGAGAGCTTAGTCACATCGGCCTCCCACGGCGGCAGTCGCAGCGCATCGGCGGCAATCTCTAGTGTTCTTTCAATGTTGTGGCCATCGGTCGCCTGAATAAGATTCTCTAGTTTAGCCTGCTCTGCCGCTAGGGCATCAAAATCGGCCTCGGGTTCGGCATAGGCGGCATAGATCTCATCGAGGCGTTTCATCGCTTCGGTCACCTCCCCTAGCGCCTCCTCAACATTACCGCGCACATCCTTATCGGGGTCAAGCTGCGGCTCCTGCGGTAGATAGCCAACCTGAATCCCTTTTTGCGGCCTCGCTTCACCCTCAATGTCGCTATCGACGCCCGCCATAATTCGCAACAGGGTCGATTTACCGGCGCCGTTGAGCCCTAAAATGCCGATTTTGGCACCGGGAAAGAATGAGAGTGAAATATCTTTTAAAATCTCCCGCTTAGGCGGAACAATTTTACCCACCCGATTCATGGTATAGATGTATTGAGCCATAACTTCTCCGTAGTTGTAACACGAACCGCGCCATTCTACCCGAAAACGGAACCAATCCGAATATTTTACAACCGCCTAGCGGATGATAAATTTTAATTTTTTTGTCACGATTGTCGCTAAGAAGATAGGACAGTAGGGGTAAAATTTGGTAACCTTCTGCCTCGACCACTATTTTACCGACTTAACAGCCCCAGTTTGGTGAATAATAATGCCCCAGCAAGACTCATTAAAATTTTCTATCCAAGCCAAAATTGTATCGGCCTTATCGGCTATTTTTGCGCTAGTGCTACTGACCACTATCACTTACTCCTCCCACAGCCAAAACCAACTGATAGAGGATGTCGTCACCCAGCAGACGGTTGACACCGCCGATGCCTATTTTGATGCCATTAATGTCCTAATGCTCTCGGGCGCGATGGCCAATCGGGAGATGATTCGCAGCAAGGCCCTAGGACGGCCCGGCGTGGTCGAGGCACGGATTATTCGTACCGAAGCGATTAACGCCATGTATGGCCCCGGGCTGCCGCACGAAACCGCCCAAGATGAGTTCGAGCATCGTGCGCTACAGGGGGAGCGGGTGCATGAGATTCATACGGTTAAAGGTGAACGGGTGATTACCGTGGTCAATCCGGTTTTAGCCGAGAGCGACTATCGGGGCACGAACTGCCTCACCTGCCATCCGGTGGCTGAAGGGACGATTCTCGGCGCGGTTCGGGTTAGCTACTCATTGCATGAGCTCGATAACCGAGTGTTTAACAACCTGCTCGCTACCTCCGGTTTTCTGCTAGCGATCTTTGCCATCGGCTTTGCCATCATGGTCTATCTGCTGCGCCACTTTGTGGTCAATCGCTTGCACCAACTACAGCGGTTTATCTTCCATGTCGAACAGGACAACGATTTAAGCCAAAACTATCAGTCACAGAACAGTAGTGACGAGGTAGGGCAGCTAGCCGCCACCTTTAACCAGATGATGCAGAAAATTGCCAACACTTTTAGCTCGATTGCCCATACTACCACCGAGCTGCATAATCTGGCTCAAAATTCGGCCAGTGTCGCCGAGAACACCTCCCACGGGGTACAGCAGCAGCAGCAAAATATCGACACAATCGCCCAATCGATCAACGAGATGTCCAATACGGCGCAAGAGGTCGCCAGTAACGCCTTAAACACCGCCACCGCCTCAGAACAGGCTAATAGTGAAGCGCAGCGAGGAGCCCAAGTCTCTTCCGAAGCGCTGCACAGCATTCAGATAATGAGTAACGATGTCAATCAGGCTGCCGAAGCGATGCAGAGGCTAGATCAGGAGGTCGATGCCATTAGTAGTGTGCTCGGGGTCATACAGGGGATATCTGAGCAGACGAATCTACTCGCGCTCAATGCCGCTATTGAGGCGGCACGGGCCGGCGAACAGGGCCGCGGCTTCGCTGTGGTGGCGGATGAGGTGCGTACCCTCGCCTCCAAATCGCACCAATCTGCCGAAGAGATTCGCACCATGATTGAGCAGTTACAACAGGGGGCACGCGATGTTGTCAATCTGATGGCGGTCTCAAAAGAGAAGGCTAACGACAGCCGCGACTCGGTCGATCATGCCGCCGAATCGCTGCAAGAGATCGCCCACACCATCGCCACCATTAAGGATATGAATAATCAGGTTGCCACGGCTGCCGAGCAGCAGACCGCTATCGCCACTGAGATTAACCACAATATTGCCGATATTCAGCAAATTGCCGCTAGCACGGCCGATGGTGCCCTACAATCGGCTCAAAACAGCGACAATTTGCTCAAAGAGGCGAGCCAGTTAAAAGAGTTGCTGCAACAGTATCGGTTTTAATGTCAGCGTTGCTGCCTTAATCTATCTAGGCGTAGCCGCTGGCGCGAATCGAACAGCCGTCGCGATGCCAACCGTACCACTAGCAGGGTTCCAAAACCACTGCCGGCGGTGATTAGAAACATCATCAAAATTTGGTAGTTCACCGCCTCCATCGGTGCCACTCCCGCCAGGATCTGCCCGGTCATCATCCCCGGTAGGCTAACTATCCCAGCCGCTGCCATCGCATTAATCATCGGAATCATCCCAACCCGAGTCGCCTCTAGCCGAATATCGCCAATCGCCTCAATGCCACTTTGGCCTAGCATCAGCCGCGCCTCCACCACTCGTCGCTGCTCCCGCACCCGTGAGGTGAGCCTATCAAGCGCCAGCGAAATACCATTCATGGTATTGCCAAGCAGCATCCCTAAGAGCGGAATCGCATAGTGTGGCAGATACCACGGCTCAGGCTGAATAATCCACTGTAGCGCCAATAGCGCAATGCAGAACGAGGAGAGAAACATCGCCACCGTGCCGAGCGCGTAGCCATACCAACCGCGAAAGGGGTAACTCTGTCGCCGCCACACCTCCCGTCCGGCAACCAGCAGCATCACTAACGCCATCAAACCGACCCAGAGCAGCGACTGCTGGGCAAAGAGCAGTTTTAACAGATAGCCTATCAGGATAAGCTGTACAGTAGTACGCAGCGCCGCCCAAAAGAGCTGCCGCTCCAGCGATAACTGCATCAACCATGAGCTGATTCCAAGCCCCAAGACCAGTAGTGAAGCCAGTAATAGATCAAAGTAGCTAAGCACCACCGGACTCAAAAGCGCCACTCCAGCTGACCATCTTGCAGATGGTAGTGGTGATCGGCCAGCCGTTCGAGCTGCTCCTGCGTGTGGGAGACCCATAGCAGTGCCGCCTGCTGCTCGCGACAGTAGTCGCTTAACCGGCTCTCAACGGCCAGAGTCGATTGCAGATCGAGGGCGGCGGTCGGCTCATCGAGCAGCACCACTTGCGGCGAGTTTTGCAGCAGCCGCAGCAGCGCCAGCCGCTGCCGCTCTCCGGTAGAGCAGTCGGCAACACTATGTTCTGGGGTAAGATAGTCTAAACCGAGCTGCTTTAGCGCCTCAGTAGGCCAAGTTTGAAAGTGCGCCCCCACCGAATCGAACCACCAGTGCGATTCAGCCGGTAGTAGCCCGACCTGTCGTCGCCAAGCCATCGGGCTCATACTGTTAACCGCCTCTCCTTGCAGCCAGATATCACCCCTAAACGGCTGTAGATCAACCAGCGCTCTTAGGAGTAGCGACTTGCCGCTCCCCGACGCGCCAGTTAAGAAGGTGATCTGCCCCGGCATGAGCTGTAGTTCGATCCTAGTGAGGTGGAGCAGCGCTAGCTGCGCCACCCGTAACAGGGGCCTCTTATTAACCTCTAAACCGGCCGTCACCCACCCCCGCTAGCGCACCGAAATCGGCTCATAGTCCCAGTGCTCCTCCTGCTCTGGATCTTCGTTAATGTTATTAGCCACCAAAAGTCGCTCCGAGACTAAGCGGGCGATATTAAGAACGATAATATAGCTAATACGCGGCGCTTTACCCACTAGTTGATCGAGCTCAATGCGTTTAATTCGCAACAGTAACGAGTCGCGCTCGGCAACCGCGTCGGCGCTGCGACTCGATTTGCGCACGACCGCCATCTCGCCTAAGACATCCCCCGGTTTCATCGAACCGAGTTTCCCCCGCGCTTTATTATAGATACTCATCTCACCGGCGAGTAGCACATAGAGCTCATAGCCAAACTCCCCTTCATGGAACAGGTAGTTTCCCTCATTGACAGCCGTCACATGACAAAAATCGGTCAAGATGACATACTCACGATCACTCAACCCTTCAAACAGGGGAATGCGACGCAAGATACTGATAATTTGGTTTTGTGAGAGACCAAATTTTTTGTTTTTGTACATTGTGCAAATCCTGTAGTCAAATTAAAACCGATCCAAGCCGCAATCTATTTTGCGATTGTACCCCTTTTGCGCCGAGTCGGTGCCGATTTTTTTCGATGGCGGGGGGGGCACCGCGCCCCCCCGCCTCCGTCGTTAGCGCTGACTCATAGCTAAGCTCCACCCGCTGAGAGAGCGCCGCCAACTCTTTTTGATTAAGCTCATGCCACTTGCTAGGTCGTAGCCAGCGCGGCAGAGTTACGCCGGCATAGGCGATACGAATTAACCGATTCACCTGCACCCCCTGACTCTCCCACAGCCGCCGGACTTCACGCCGACGCCCCTCATTTAGCGTGACATGAAACCACTGATTCGCACTCTCAGTCTCAATCGGTTGCGATTTAATCGAGGCAAACGCGGCCTGACCATCCTCAAGCTCTACCCCTTGCTGTAGCCGCTGTAACATCTCGTTATCAACCTGCCCTAAGACTCGCACCGCATAGGTGCGCTCAATCTGCCAAGAGGGGTGCATTAGCCGATGGGCTAACTCACCACTATTGGTAACGAGCAGTAGCCCAGCGGTATTGATATCGAGCCTGCCGACGGTAATCCAGCGCCCCCGCTTAATCGGCGGCAGATTGACAAAGATGGTCGCTCGCCCCTCTGGATCGCTACGGGTGGTCACCTCGCCTACCGGTTTATGGTAGATAAGTACCCGTGTCGGTGGGGCTTGGCGATCATCGTCCCGTTTCGGATTAATCACCTTACCATCGACGGCAATGCGATCACTCGGCTCCACCCGATCCCCTAGCGAGGCGGGTCGGCCATTGACCGCTACCCGATTGTCACAGATCCACGCCTCCATCTGCCGTCGCGATCCTAGGCCGTAGTTGGCCATCACTTTATGTAGTTTTTCACTCATGCTCTCTCTGCTCCTGCTGCTCTTCGACGAGTACTCTATCAAGATGGCGCTCGATCTCCTCTAGCGAACGCAGCTCTTGTAACGGCGGTAACTGTTCTAGTGATTTAAGGTTAAAGTAGTCCAGAAACTGCCTTGTTGTTGCCAATAGCGCCGGCCGTCCCGGAACTTCGCGGTGCCCTATCACCCGCACCCACTCACGCTCTTGTAGGGTTTTAATGATTTGGCTGCTCACCGCTACCCCCCGAATCTCTTCGATCTCCCCCCGAGTTATCGGTTGGCGATAGGCGATAAGCACCAATGTCTCTAACAGCGCCCGACTATAACGCGGCGGTCGCTCCTCCCACAGCCGACTTACCCAGGGGGAGAGTTCGCTGCGGGTCTGAAAGCGAAAACCGCTCCCCACCTCCACCAGCTCGATCCCCCGCCCATCGTAGTGGTGCTGTAGTCGGGCCAGTAGCTGGCGCAGCTCCTCTTGTGATGGGATCGGATCGTTAAATATCCGTTGCAGCTCGGAAAGTGAGAGCGCTCTATCGGCCGCAAAGAGCGCCGCTTCAACAATCTGTTCCGTCGTGGGGATCATCGGCTGCGGACAAATAGGGTGGCAAAAGTGTCGGCCTGAATCAGCTCAATAAGCCCCTGTTTTAGCAGCTCTAGTAGCGCCATAAAGGTGACCACCACACCGCGCCGCCCCTCTGCGAGGGTAAAGAGTTCGCCAAAAGGGGTAAACTGTTCGCGACCGATTCGGTCTAGAATTTGACCCATCCGCTCCCGTATCGAGAGCGGCTCTCGTTGCACCTGATGGCTGCTAAAGAGCTCTGATCGCAGCAGCAGCCCCTGCATCGCCGCTAACAGCTCCGCGAGTTCGACCTGCGGCTGAGGACGGTGTTGCCGCAGCGCCGTAACGGCGATATCAACCTGCCAACAGTCGCGCTCCTGCCGAGGCAGCTCATCTAGCGCCTCAGCCGCCTGTTTACACTGCTCATACTGTTGGAGCCGCCGTATTAGCTCTAGGCGCGGATCGGCCTCCTCCTCTTCCGAGAGAGTCACCGGCTTAGGGAGCAGCATTCTCGATTTGATCTCAGCTAGTAGCGCCGCCATCACCAGATAGTCGCCCGCTAGCTCAATCTTTAACTCCTGCATCAGCTCGACATAGTGCATATACTGCTCGGTAATTGCCGCAAGTGGAATATCGAGAATATCGATATTCTGTTTGCGAATAAGGTAGAGCAGCAGATCGAGCGGCCCCTCAAACGCCGCCAAAAAGACCCGCAGCGCATCGGGTGGAATAAAGAGATCGGCGGGGAGCTCCTTTAACGGCTCCCCCCTGACTCGAATCTCTTTGGTCAGTTCGTTCTCATCTCCCATCGTCAAGGGTGAGTCGGGCTAGTAGTTGAGCCGCATCGCCTGCTTAACCTCTTTCAGAGTCGCTTGGGCAACGCTGCGAGCCGCTTCGCTCCCCTCCATAATGACATTGCGAATTATCTGCGGCGACTCCTCTAACTCCCGCGCCCGTTCGCGAATCGGACGCAGCTCCCCCTCAATCGCCTCAATCAGCGGCTGTTTGCAGTCGAGACAGCCGATCTCGGCTAAGCGGCAGCCATTCAATACCCAGTCACAACGGCTAGTATCAGAGTAGATCTGGTGTAGCTGCCAGACCGGACAGCGCTGCGGCTCCCCCGGATCTAAGCGGCGCACTCGCTGGGTATCGGTCGGCATTTTGCGCACTTTAGCCTCAATCGCCGCCGCCGACTCTCGCAGCGAAATCGTATTACCATAAGATTTAGACATCTTCTGTCCATCTAGCCCCGGCATTTTTGGCGCTTCGGTCAAGAGAGGCTCCGGTTCAGGCAAAATGATCTTGCCCGATCCCTCCAGATAGCCGAATAGCCGCTCTCTGTCTCCTAAGGTAATGTGCCCCTGATCATCGAGCAGCGCCTTAGCCTTCTCTAGCGCTTCGCCATCGCCCTGCTCGTTCCAAGCTCGCCGCAGTGACACATAGAGCTTAGCACTCTTTTTGCCCATGCGCTTAATTGCCGCCTCAGCGAACGCCTCAAAGTCGGGTTCTCGGCCATAGAGATTATTAAAGCGCCGCGCCACCTCTCGCGTCAATTCGACATGAGCCACCTGATCTTCACCAACCGGCACCCAGTGGGCGCGGTAGATCAAAATATCGGCGCTCTGTAGCAGTGGATAGCCTAAAAAGCCGTAGGTAGCTAGATCGCGCTCTTTTAACCGCTCCTGCTGATCTTTGTAGCTCGGCACCCGCTCTAGCCAACTGAGTGGAGTGGACATCGACAGCAGCAGATGCAGCTCCGCGTGTTCGGGTATATGGGATTGCACAAATAGCTTAGCCGAACCGGGGTTGATCCCCGCCGCCAGCCAGTCGATCACCATCTGCCACACATGCTGCTCAATCGTAGCGCTCTCCTCATAGTGGGTCGTTAGAGCGTGCCAATCGGCGACAAAGAAGAAGCACTCATACTCATGCTGTAACTTAATCCAGTTCTGTAACACACCGTGATAGTGTCCTAAATGGAGACTTCCGGTAGGGCGCATACCCGATAACACTCTTTGATTAGACACACTTCTCCCCGTTAATTTCGTTAAATAGTGGATTGACCCTCGCCCCAACTAGAGCAGGGTATAGAGTAGCAGCTGAAACGATTCGACCGAAATCCCAGTCGCTAAAACGAGCAACGAGATCACCCCCTGTACCGCCGGATTGAGAATCTGCCCTAAAAGGCCGGTAATCAGCAGCCCTAACAGAATCACAAAGCCATAAGGCTCAATCAACGACAGGCGATAGGCCAACGGGCCTGGCAATATGGCGGTAAGAACCCGCCCGCCATCCAGCGGCGGCAGCGGTAACATATTCAGCACCAGCAGCACCGCATTAATTAAAATTCCCGCTACCCCAAGATAGAACAGAAACAGTGTCACCCCATTAATGGAGCGGCTCCATAGCGCCGTAAGCAGAATGAGCAGCGCCCATCCGAGCGCCATCAGCAGATTGGCCATCGGCCCCGCGAGTGCCACCAGCGCCATATCGCGATTAGGACGGCGCAAATTCTCCCAGGTGACCGGCACCGGTTTAGCCCAGCCGAAGATAAATCCGCCCAACATTAGCAGCACGCCTGGCACCACAACGGTTCCTAACGGATCGATATGTTTAACCGGATTGAGAGTTAACCGCCCCAGCATCATAGCCGTCTTATCCCCCAACAGCTTAGCTACCCAGCCATGAGCCACCTCATGCACCGTAATCGCCAGCACCACCGGCACCACCCAGACAGCGACTCGTTGCAGCAGCGATAGCTCCTCCATCACTCCACCTCAAACGGTTCGGTAGCGCCCAGACCAACGCGCATAATCTGTGGCACCTCTTCAGTTAGATCGACCACCGTTGAGGGCTCTAGTGAGCCATACCCCCCATCGATAATCAGATCGACCTGATGCTCCAGCGTCGCCCGAATCTCGTAGGGATCAGACTCAGGCACACTCTGCCCCGGCAGGATGAGAGTCGAGCTTAACAGCGGTTCACCGAGCTCCTGTAGTAACCCCAGCGCAATCGGGTTAGAGGGCACTCGCAGCCCGACCGTCTTTCGCTTCGGGTGCATCATTCGGCGCGGCACTTCGCGAGTCGCCTGTAGAATGAAGGTGTAGGGGCCGGGGGTCACCGCCTTTAACAGCCGATAGATGCTATTCTCCACGCGAGCATAGGTGCCGATTTCGGAGAGATCACGGCAAACTAGGGTAAAATGGTGTTTATCATCGACGCGACGAATAGTCCGAATCCGCTCTAACGCCCCCTTATCTCCTAAGCGGCAGCCGAGCGCATACCCCGAATCGGTAGGATAGACGATAACCCCCCCCTCCACCACCACAGCGGCGGCCTGCCGAATCAGGCGGGGTTGGGGGTTATCACAATGGATCTGAAAAAATTGGCTCACAGGGGTAGGTTCCGAATGCAGAGGGTGAAGAGTCAAGGCGCTGCTCTGTTATCCTGCGGATGCAGAGTCGAGCTCCAACAGTTGCCATACCGGTTGCAGGGTGTTGGGCAGAGGTGGTAACCGACCCAACAGATGCCAAGGACGATCTTCACTATGAAAATCGGAACCGGCCGAGGCGTAAAGACGGTATTTTAACGCTAATGGGGCTAAGCGTGCAGCATCTTCTGCACTTTGACTACCAGAAACCACCTCTATCGCCTCCCCTCCGGCGTCAATAAAGGCCTCAAACAGACGACAAAGTTTAGCCCGACTTAGCGAATAACGGGCCGGATGGGCCACGACCGCAACCCCTCCGGCGGCCCGAATCCAGCCCACCGCCTCGCTCAGTTCGGCCCACTCGCCCGCGACATGGCCCGGCTTACCGGCACGCAAAAAGTGGCGAAAGACCTCGCCGACCTGTTTTGCATACCCCCTCTCGACTAGCGCCATCGCAAAGTGGGTGCGGCTAATAATCCGCCCCTGCGCCAGTCGTGCCGCCCGCTCATAGATACCGCCAATCTGCTGTTTATCTAGGCGTCGCCCCATCTCCTCGGCACGCCAGTGGCGAAACTGACGCAACCTCACCAACCCCTGCTGCAACGCCTCACTCTCCGGATCGATTCCCAAACCGACAATATGGATCGTCTGCCGCTCCCAACTAACCGATATCTCCACCCCCGAGACCAGCTCCATCCCAACCAACCGAGCCGCCCCAGCCGCCTCTGCCAAGCCGTTTAGCTCATCGTGATCGGTTAGCGCCAGTGTTCTCACTCCTAAACGGTGCGCCAGCGTCACCAACTCCGTCGGTGAGAGGCTACCGTCGGAGGCGCTACTGTGGCTGTGTAGGTCGATAGTTAAGTACATAGACCCTTAAACCTCACTCCCCAATCTGTACCGAGGAGAGGCCACTCTGTTTAGCCACAGTTCGCGCTTGAGGCCGTACCGAAGCTAAGAGTCGCCGTTCCGGGCAGAAAGTGGTTGAGCGGTTTTTTTCAATCGGATCGATACAGAAACCGCTACTGCGGCCATAGGTGGTGAGCACCACGCTACCGCCCTCGTTACGGGGCACAAAACAGAAGCCGCGCTGCCCTAGCTTTACTTGACACCAGCGTTACCGCTAAACCACTGCATCTATGCGCGGTTGTAGCTGCTGTCCTGAAAGGAGTGCAGCCGCTGAAAACTGCTCCTGATTGGCTTGGTAGGTCTGAATCGCTACCGTTTGTGAATTTTGTCCTTGAGAGCCCCTATCAACTCCGGTCGCAGTGGGCGGGGGTGGAGGACGAGAGCTAAAATCGGTACCATCGGCTCCTCCCTGTGTGGGCGGCGGCTGCAGAGCGCTAGTCATCGTTGATCGGGCAATCTGAAGTGCGGCACCGTAGTCGAGCAGATTAGGATCGATATCTGCCGGACGGTTCAGATTTTGTGGCTGATTGGAACGACTGCTGCTATTAGGCGCAATGGTAACCGCATCGACCCCGGAAGGGGCGGAGAGAGGAGCGATCGGCAGAGTCTGCACACTCGCTAGGGAGGAACGATTAATTTCCATGACGCTTTACCTCAAAACTAACATTGCAACAGTTAAAAAATCGGCGCTTGCACCGTATAGCCTCTATTATAGACCCATTTGGATTGAATGCTACCGAAAGAGGGGGGCAATGCCCCCCTCAATCCCGAACCGGTAACGACAACAGCCGTTTAGGCGGCCTCTTTCAGCCCCTCAATTAGGCGAGAATCGTCGCTACGGCTTGCCTCAATGGCAATTTTTCTCGGCTTAAGCGCCTCGGGCACAACCCGCTTTAGATCGATATTGAGCAGGCCAGCCTCCATTGAGGCGGCAACGACCTCAACATGATCAGCGAGCTGGAACTGGCGCTCAAAGTTGCGAAAGGCGATACCGTGGTGTAGATAGCGCTTCTCTTTGCCCTCATCTATCCCCTTTTTGCCACTCACCTTTAGCGCATTGCCTTCGACCTCTAGCTCCAGCTCATGTTCGGCAAACCCTGCAACCGCCATGGTGATGCGATATTGATCCTCATCCACCAGTTCGATGTTGTAGGGGGGGTAGCCGCCACTCTCACGACGATTGGCACTTTCGAGCATCGAAGCGAGGTGGTCAAAGCCGATAGCGGTACGAAACAGCGGTGTTAAATCGAAGCTGTTCATGGTTATATCCTCCTGTTGAGCAATAGGTTTAGAACAGATTGTGTGAGCCTCACCTGAGCATCTCACACCCAACTATATAGAACAGGCCGCCCCCTTTTTCAAGAGAAAAAGAGATCATTTTTAGCTCATCGTCAGCCACTGTTCGGCGACGATTAGCGCCGCATAGCGTCCCATCTTCCCCAAGGTAACCCAGAGTAAAAAGGTCACCAATGGCAGTCGTAACAGACCAGCCACCAGACAGATCGGATCACCCACCACCGGTAGCCAGGCCAAGAGCACTACGCCACTGCCCCAGCGCTGAAACCACCGCTCTGCTCGCTGGAGTTCAGCAACTCGCCGCTGTAGCAGTTGATAGCCCCCTCGCCCCATGCCGTAGGTGATCACACTGCCGATGACATTACCGGCCGTCACGCTCAGTAGCAGCGACCAAGGTGGCGCACCACTTTGCAGTCGATAGAGCAGCAGTAGCTCGGAGCTACCGGGGAGCAGGGTTGCCGAGAGCAACCCACTCAAGAAGAGTGACCAGTCGATAGCCTAATCCAGTAGATAGCGTTTTAGCACCGCATAGAGGTGCCCGCTATCGAGCGGTTTGGTGATGTGGTCGTTCATCCCCGCCGCTGCGGTTAACTTAAAATCCTGCGTCATCGCATTAGCGGTCATCGCGACAATGGGGAGATCGGTTAACTTTAGTAGCTGGCGAATGATACGAGTCGCCTCATAGCCATCCATGATCGGCATCTGAATATCCATCAGCACTAGATCGAATCGCTGCTCTTTAAGCCGCTCAACCGCCTCCTGACCATTGTTGGCCAGTTGTAACTCAATCACCCCCATCTTTTTGAGCTGTTCTGTCGCCACCAGTTGATTAATGTGATTATCTTCAACCAGTAACACCCGCCTATCGGCTAGCGGTAGCAACTCAAAACCGCTGTGGCGCTGCGGCGGTTCGGACGGCTCGTCAGCGACAAACAGTGGCTGCAGAGCTTTTCGCAGTGCGGTAGGGGTCAGCAATAGCCCGCAGGTAGCCTCGACGGCAAAGGATTGTTGCCATTGCTGCGGCTCGGTGCGGTGGGTCAATAGCAGCCGTTTACCGGGGAGCCGCTGCCATGTCGCTAGGGTCTCTGCGTTCAACTGTTCACTACTGAGACTATCGAGACACCAGAGCGGATAGGGTTTGGCCACCCAAGCGGCCTGTTCGGTTACGATCTCCACCTGCATACCCAGATGGCATAGCTGTCGGTTGAGTTCGTCCCGTAGCTCGCTATCACTAACCCACAGTGCCACTAGCTGCCCTTCGCCTTGGTAGAGCGGCAGGGGTGGATTGGGGGAGCGCTCGGCACTGCGGCACGGCAGGGTAATGTGGAAGGTTGTCCCCTCGCCAACCACGCTATGCAGTCCGATCTCGCCCCCCATCATCTCCACCAGCTTTTTGCTAATGGTCAGCCCTAGACCCGTACCGCCATATTTACGGGTGGTAGAGCTATCGGCTTGCGAAAAGGAGTTAAAGAGCCGCCGCTGCTGCTCGGCGGAGATACCGATACCGCTATCGCGAATCGCGATTCGCAGCTCGACCGAGTCGTGATCTAGTCGCTTACCCCTCACCTTAACCACTACCTCGCCCTCTTCGGTAAACTTGACCGCATTATTGGCTAAATTGATCAATATTTGTGAGATTCTCATCGGATCGCCAAAGAGTACCAGCGGCAGTTCGGGCTGACGGCTTAAGATGAAGCGCAGGTTCCGCTTTTCGGCCAAAATGGCAATTTGGGCGTAGAGCTGCGCTAACAGATCATCTAAATTAAACTCAATCTGCTCAATATCGAGCTTACCCGCCTCAATTTTGCTAAAGTCGAGAATGTCATTCAAAATGCCCAGCAGAGCGTTAGCTGAGGTGTTGACTTTATCGATGTAGTCCCGCTGCCGACTATCGAGCTCAGTCTCAAGAGTTAGCTGACTTAAACCGATAATCGCGTTCATCGGGGTGCGAATTTCGTGGCTCATATTGGCCAAAAAGTCGCTTTTCAGCCTGTTAGCCCGCTCGGCACTCTCTCTAGCCTCATGCAGCAGCCGCTCGGTCTCTTTGCGAATTGTCGCGTCACTGAAGACCGTCACCGAACCGGAGAGCTCGCCCTCATGAAACAGCGGCACCGAGACTAATGAGACCGGAAACAGAGTGCCATCGCGACGCCGGAACATCTCATCATCGCTGCGAAAGGTCTCCCCTTGCGCGGTAGCGCGAAGAATATTGCACTCACTGACCGGCACCATCCGCCCAAGCTCATCGAACTGATGGTGGATAGTATCGTGAATGCCCAGCCGATGCAGCTCCGCCTCGCTCCAGCCGAGCAGCCGCTCCGCTTCTGGATTCATAAAACGACAGCGACCATCGGAAAACTGGGCATAGACCCCCTCCCCCATCGCATCGGTGAGGCTGTTTAAAAAGCGCTCTCGCTCCAATATCTCCTGCGCCATCTTCTTGCGAGCGGTGATATCGGTCTTAATCGCTACATATTGAAATGGCCGACCGTTATCGTCTAAAAACGGCACAATCACGCCGTCAAGCCAATAGTATCGCCCATTGATAGCGCGGTTACAGACCTCGCCACGCCACACCTTGCCACTTCGAATCGTCTGCCACAGGTGGCGATAGAAGCTAGGCGGATGCTCGCCCGATCTGACTATCTCATGCCGTTTGCCGATAATCTCGTCTGCCTTAACGGCGTTAATGTCACAAAAGTTGTGGTTAGCGTAGGTAATCACCCCCTGATCGTCGGTGATAGTGACGATGGCGTGCTGATCCATAGCAAATGTCTGCAATTCTAGATCGCGGGTCATACGCCGCAGTGAGCTGTTGGCCTGTTGAATCTGGTGCAGGGTACGGAAACCGATGGTCAATACCGCCACCACAATCAGCAGCGACACCACCAGCTGCGCCCGTCTGTAGAGCTGCTCTTGGGTATCGATGCGTTGCGCGATGCGGTTCAGTTCGCGCTGACTCTCATAAAAGAGGCGATTGCTATTGTCGCGCATACGGGTAAAGAGAGGGGGAAATAGCTGTAGCGTGGCTCGAATCTGCAGCTCGCCCCCTCCCGTGCCTATCTCACTCTCCTCGTTTTGATCTAATAGCTGTAGCAGCTCTAGGAGATAGTGACGAATTTGGATCAGTTTAGGTGTCAGATCGATAGCCTCCAGCACATGGTCTCTCCCATCGACCGGCTGATAGTGGAAGGTTCGTATCATCTCTGCATGGCTTTCGATAGTCAGCCGCGTGGCTCGGTGGATCACCCCCCCCTCACGCAGCACTTGCAGACTCTCATCGAGCAGCATCAGCACCTGCTCAATCTCTTTAAATACCCACTGCCGCCCCTCTCTGCCCCGAGTGGAGGCTAACTGAAAGGTACGCGCCTCTAGTCGCGACAGATCGTTCGATAGCAGCTCGCCAATGAGTACATAGGAGCGCTCATTGTCGAGCTGGCGATTGAGCTCATCAGTTAATGCCGTCACAAACAGATCGAGTCCGATGAGCAGCAAAAATCCGGCCACATTAATGCCGAACAGAAGATAGATACGGCGCGAGGAGAGTTCAGGCTGGTGGCTTGACATCAGTTATTCGGCTACCCCCTCCTCACTCTCTCCCCACGCTTTGAGCAGGGCAACCATCTGCCACTGCTGCGCCTCCTTCGCCCAATCGAGTGCCGAACGACCACTAAAGTCACGCCACGATAGTTGAGCCCCATGCAGTCGTAGCTGCTCGGCGCTCTCTAAATGGCCCGATTTCGCCGCCCAAATTAACCCACTCCACCCCATGGAGCTATCGTAGTGGTTCGGCTCCGCCCCCTGTTGCAACAGATAGGCGAGCACCTGATGGCGGTTCTCCATCGCCGCGACCATCACCGCACTATAGCCAGCCCTATCCTGAGCCTGCAGATCGGCGCCGTGTTGCAGTAACCGCCGCACCACCTCCAGATGGCCCTTTTGGCTGGCAATTAAGAGCGCCGTCCAGCGACAATCGTCACAGGCGTTAACCTCCGCGCCTTGGGCTAAAAGCGCCTCAACCTGCGCTAGATCACCCGCCTCTGCGGCAATAATAAGCGCCGTTCGACCGCGATTATCCCGCAGTTCAAGGTCATTCTGCCATCCGCCATGCCACAATACCCCCCCAAGCAACAGCAGTGACAGCAGCAGCCTATAGGGATAATTATAGGCTAACCATTTGAAAAAATTAAAAAATCCAGCAAATTGACGCAACACTTAACCGCAACAGCTCCCGCTAGTCCGAAACAGAACCCCATTGTAAGCTGCAAGCGACAAGTTGCAAGCTATAAGCAATCCGAACCTCTTCTCTACCAGAAAAGGCTTGAATCAACACTTAAAGCTCACTTATGATTCTAGTTGATTTTGACCGATATAGATCTTCCACCCTACTCTAAGAGGCTTACCCTGATGAGATTAACTCGCTTAAAGACGGCTCTTGCTATCGCCATCGGCTTCACCCTTCCCCACACTGTTCACGCCTACTCGCTCGGCTCTTTCCAAATCCACGGTTTTGCCTCCCAAGGCTATATCAAATCCTCTGACAACAACTATCTAGTTGAGAGTGAAGAGGGGGATGCCGCCTTTAACGAGTTAGGGATAAATCTCTCCACCGCTATCGGCGATCAGGGGCGTATCGGAATGCAGCTCTTCTCTCGCGATTTAGGCGAGATCGGGAATAACGATATCAATCTCGACTGGGCCTACTTCGACTACAGCTTTAGGCAGCAGTTAGGGGTGCGTCTAGGCCGCCTTAAGAGCCCACTCGGACTCTATAACGAGATTCAGGACTACGATCTGCTTCGCAGCTCGATCCTACTGCCGCAGAGCGTCTATAACCTAACTTGGCGGGAGAGTATGGTCGCTATCGATGGCGGCGCACTCTACGGTAATATCACCCTCGGCGATAGCGGCCAAGGGGGGGATATCGACTACCAGCTCTTCGGCGGCATCACCCGTATTGAAGAGGATGGCGGTATCGCCAAAATGTTGCTCGATAACGACGGTATTACCCTAAAAGAGGCCACCGTCAATGGTATCTATGGCGCGAGCCTAAAGTGGAACACCCCCCTAGCTGGACTGCTAGTCGGCCTGAGCGGAATGCGGGTCGATCTGACCTTTGATGGCGAGATGAGCAGCGCCGCCGTTACCGGTGATCCCGCAGCTGCCGCCCTGCCGCCAACCCATATTGAGGTCAAACTGCCGCAACTACTCATCTCGGTTCTATCGCTACAGTATAACTATAACGATCTCACCCTCACCGCAGAGTATGGCCGCCAGCGCGATGAAGAGCCCAATAACAGCACCCTAAACCTGCCGGAGATGCTACAAAGCCCCCCCATCCATCTCTCCAGCCCAGGCCGCGACTCGGCCGGTTACTACCTACAGGCGAGTTACCGACTTAACGATAGCATCGAAATCGGCAGCTACTACTCTATGCACTACTTCGACCGTCGCGATAAATCGGGCAGTGAATTTGTCGCCGATGGAGAGCCCGACTACTTCGGCTGGAGTCGCGATATCGCGCTTAGCACCCGTTACGACATCACCCCCTACTGGAGTATTAAGGCCGAAGCCCACCGCATCAACGGTGGCTCCTATCTGTTCCATAACGACAATCGTAACACCCAAGGTGAGGTCGATATTGCCGAAAATTGGCAGCTCTACCTGCTCAAAACCTCGGTTAGCTTCTAGCCCAGCCCCTTTTGATACTCTGAATTTTGGAGAGAGACTATGAGATTTCCCCGTACAATCCCCCCGCTACTGCTGACTCTACTGCTGCCGTTGACCCCTCAGGCCGAACCGGTAGTGATCGCCCATAGCGGCGTTGCCGATAGTGCCCTCTCGGGGCAAGATGTTAAAAACATCTTCCTTGGCAAAAAGAGCCGCTGGTCTAACAATGAGTCGATTCAGTTCGCCATTGCCGACACTAATCTTCCGTTTCATGAAGATTTCTTAAAAAACTACCTGCAACGAAACGCTAATCAGTTTACGCTACACTGGCGAAAGGCGGTCTTTACCGGCACCGGCGCTGAACCAAAAAAGTTTGATGATGCCACCGCGCTGCTCGATTTTGTCCGCTCTACCCCCGGCGCTATCAGCTACATCGATAACTCGTTACCGCACGATGGCGTTAAGGTTCTTACCATTAACTAGGTTACCCTGGCATGCTAAATACTCTGAAGATCTCCAATAAAATCTGGCTCGGCTATGCGCTACTGGTCACAGGCTACCTCATCTCGCTCTCGCTACTGGTAATGCTAGATCAGCGCATCGAGAAGGGGTTAACGGCGATTACCGATACCCACTTCCCCTTTACCCAGTTAACTTTGGAATCTTCGAGTCTCTTTAATGCCCAGCTAAAAAGCTATGAAGAGGCGGTCATGCTCGGCGATGAGGAGGCTCTTAATCGAGCCTCCAGCATCGGCACATCGCTCCAGCAGCTACTAGAGCGGATGGTCGCCATCCCGCAGCTGCCGCAACCGGCGCGTCAGAAAACCGACCGGCTACTCGAACAGCACCGCCAGTTTACCCACTCCGCCAACACCATCTATGGTGTGCTCGCTAGCGGTAACGAACACAATAAAACCGAACTCTCCCGCCTCAATACCCAAGGGCAGCAGGTTAAGAGTGAACTTAAAGCGCTCTACGATGGCACCGCCGAAGGGTTAGAGGAGTATCTTGATGGCATGATTCAATCCTCAAAACGCGATCTTTTACGCCAAATTATCATCATGGTCACCGCCATGCTGCTCTCCTTCCTTCTGGTACAGTGGGTGATTCGCCGCGCCATTCAGACCCCGATTCGCGATATCATCGCCACCATGCGCCATATCGCTGAAGGCGATCTTCGTCAACAGGTCGAACTACAATCGACCGATGAACTAGGCGAACTCGGCCACTGGGTTAACGCCTTTCTCGACGATTTCAAACGGGTACTGGCTCAAATAGAGCAGTCATCGCGGGCGATTACCGCCGCCAGCGGCCAGCTCCACGAGCAGGCACGGTTAATGGACCAGGGGGTCTCGGTACAGGCCGACCGCTCAGCCAAAATAGCCTCAGCCTCTGAGCAGATGGCCGCCACCAGCGGTGAGATTGCCGATAACACCACCGACATCGCCAACCTCGCTAAAGAGAGCGTCGAGATCGCCAATGGCGGTAATCGAGTGGTCAACCAGACCCAGCATGAGGTGAAAGCGAGCTTTGAGACCTTCTCCCGCTTCTCCGACATCATGCAGGCCCTTAGCCACAATTCGCAGCAGATTGGTCAAATTACCAACATCATCTACGATATTGCCGAGCAGACCAACCTACTCGCCCTCAATGCCGCCATTGAAGCGGCTCGCGCCGGTGAGCACGGTCGCGGTTTTGCCGTCGTGGCCAGCGAAGTACGGATGTTAGCCGAAAAGACCACCAACGCCACCGGACAGATTAACGATACCATTAAAGCAATTCAGACCGAAAGCGACAAAGCCAACCACTCCCTGAGCGAGAGCCTAAGCAAACTGGAGCGGGGGCTCAATCTTGCGACCGAAGCTGGCACCTCACTCAACCAAATTGTCACCCATGTCAGCAACCTACTCAATAATGTCGAACAGATTGCCAAACGCACCGACTCACTCTCGGCCAGTGTCCAACTAGTCAACAGTGACATCAGCAATATTAGCGCTATCGCCGTCGAGGCGACCCACCAATCGACACAACTAGCACAAAACTCCACCGATATGGCCGGACAGGCGCAGCAGCTCTCGGAAATATTGACCCGATTTAAAGTCTAACCCCGTCATCCACTTCAACCACCGACACCTGAGAATGCCATCTTATCTCCTATTCATAACGCGACATCTACTGCCGCTGCTGTTGCTGCTGCTACCAGCGCCACCACTTCTAGCACTCGAACTCAGCGCCGAAGAGAGCGCCTTTTTAGAGCAACACCGCGTGCTACGAGTCCATAATGAGATGGACTGGCCCCCCTACAACTCACATATCAACGGCCAACCGCAAGGCTTCTCCATCGACTACTTCAACCTACTGGCGGCAAAACTCAATGTAGAGGTAGAGTATGTTAGCGGCTATAGCTGGGCCGAGTTTTTAGGCCAAATCGAGCGCAAAGAGCTTGATCTAATGCTCAATATCGCCAAAACGGCTGAACGGAGCCGCTATATCGGCTTTACCGAACCCTATAGCCGCAATCCGAAAGTGATTATTGTGCGCGAGGGGGAGTACTACCCCGATCTCAACGCGCTAGCGGGCAGAAAAGTCGCCTCCCCTCAAGGCTTCTTCTTCTCAGAGCTCATCGCCGAACGCTTTCCGGCGATTAAACAGGTATTGGTCAAAGATACCTTCGCCTCATTAAAGGCGGTACTCCTAGGTCAAGCCGATGCCGCCGTCGGGTCACTCGCGGCGATTAACCACCAAATTCGCACCCAAATGTTGACCGGACTCACCATGGTGGCCGAGGCCGATATGGGCGATGAGAGCCAAAATAATCTCCATATCGGAGTACGCAACGACTGGCCGCTCATGGTATCGATTTTAAATAAAGCGATAGCCTCGGTCTCTCAGAGCGAGCTACTACCGCTGCAAGATCGCTGGCTCGGTAGCGGCGTTAAGAGCCCCTCCGCCCTCTCCCTCAAACTCAGCTATGAGGAGAGCCACTATCTAAAGCAGCACCCGCAGCTACGCTACTGTGTCGATCCTGAGAGCCTCCCATTTGAGATTATTATTGATGCTAAGCTGCAGCAGGGGGTGATCAACGAACTGATGACCGAACTAGGAGCAAGACTCAATCTGACCACCGAAGCGGTCATTACCACATCACTCAGCGATAGTCTGAAGGCGATGAGAGACAACCGCTGCGATCTACTCCCAGCAACCCCCTACGAACAGATTGAGGGGGAGGGGTGGCTCATGAGCGAGCCCTATTTCAGCTATCCGCTAGTGCTAGTGACCCGTAACGACTTTTTAGCACTCGATCAGCTAAACCGCCTCTCGGGAGAGTCGATAGGGCTACTGCAAGACCATAGCGCCACCGCCCTACTCACCACCCGCTACCCCACTATCGACTGGCAGCCAGTCACCTCAATTGAGCAGGGGTTAGAGCAGCTACGCAGAGGTGAGCTAACCGGAATCGTCGAACAGCTAGCCGTGATAGGACAGCAGATTCACAAACAGCAGATTATCGATCTAAAAGTCGCCTACCAGCTCCCCCACCGTATCGGCTTTCGGCTCATTGTGCCAGAGAGGAGCCCGCTGCTCTTCTCCGCCTTCTCCAAAGCGCTACAGTCGCTCTCAGAGTCCGATTTAGAGCGCATTGTCAGCCGCTGGCAGATGGTCAGCTATACCGAAGGGATCGATCTAGGACTGGTGTTACGCATCGTTGCCGGGCTCTTTATCGTCATGGGGTTACTCTGGTTTCATAATCGCGATCTAAAAAAGTATAACCAGAAGATAGCGCGTGCCCATGTCGAGTTACAACGAGCCAAAGCTGAGACCGAACAGGCCTTAGAGCAGGTCGCCCGCTTGCTAAACCACTCTGGGGAGGGGTTTCTCTCCATCGACAGCTCCCTTAAAGTCAAAGGGGCCTATAGTCGCGAGTGTCTGCTACTGTTTGGAAAAAATATCGATAACGCCCCCATTAGCGAACTACTCTACCCCGAAGATAGCCATCGCGCCGAAGTGACCGCCCGCAATCTAGCGATGATCTTTGAGAGTGATGATGAGTTTCAGCAGGAGATGCTACTCGGGCTACTCCCCCGTGAGCTCGAACTGACCGACTATAGCGTCCGCATCCGCTACCAGCGGCTCGACAATAACGAAATGATGCTGGTCATTAGCGATATTTCGGCTGAAAAGGCGCTACAACAACAGATTGCCACTGAGCAGCAGCGACTGCGCTTTATTGTTAGCGTTATCCTCAATCGACAGGAGTTTTTTGATCTCATTGAGGAGTGTCGCCACTTTCTACCCCAAGCGCTCACTGAGCTGGCGCAACCTGAACCTGCACTCACTCTCGATACCCTGTTTCGCCAAATTCACACCTTCAAGGGGCTCACCAATCAGCTCGACTTTCTCAAACTGCCACAGCAGCTCCATCGGCTAGAAGATCAACTCGGCCGCTGCCGCTATCAAGCCACAGTCGATCTAGCCGACCTAGCCGCGCTGCTACAGCGCTACGACTACCTACCGGCCCTAGAGCACGATATCGCTCTCATTAGAGCGGCGCTTGGTGATGAGTTCTTTGCTAGCCAGCAGCAGTTAAGCCTCAGTCAAGAGGAGTATCGGCAGCTACAACAGCTCTCGCAAGCGCTCCACAGCGGCGACATCAGTTTAGATAACCCGATCATAGTGCAGGCTCTAACCACTATTGAACAGCTCCAACTAGTCGATTTTGCTTCGTTACTCAAAGGTTTTCCGGCCCACTGTGAGGAGTTAGCACTACAGCAAGAGAAGCTGATTGAGCCATTTACCATCGAAGGTGAGACGATCAAAGTGAGCCGGCAGCGCTTCGCCCCGCTCGCACGCGCCTCGATTCATCTGTTTCGCAATGCTATCGCCCACGGCATTGAGACACCAGAGGAGCGGCTAGAAGCAGGTAAAGCGGAGGCTGGGCGGCTGCGCTGCACCCTACAGCAGCGCGATAAGAGGTTATGGCTTGAGGTGAGTGATGATGGCAAAGGGCTCGATACCGAGCGTATTATCGAACTCGCACTGGCTCGGGGAGTGGTTAGCCACGATCAAGCCGAGAGGCTCGATAACGAAGCGATTGGAATGCTAATTTTTCACGACGGCTTCTCCACCCGTGAGGCGGCCGACAGCCTCGCCGGTCGCGGTGAGGGGCTAGCGGCGGTTAAGGCCGAATGCGATGCACTAGGGGGGGAGATCGCTATCGACTCCCGCCTAGGTCTTGGCACGCGCTTTACCCTCAAAGTACCGCTATCGCCTTAACTACGAACTGACTCTATCTGCTCTCTCTAAACTATGTTTACACTCAACCCGCAGCAGCTCCTCGACTGCCTGACTGAACGAACCTGTCACTACCTCGATGATCTGAGGCTTGCCACTAGCGCCGCCCCACCGAGATCGTGCCCTAAAGGGCACTGCCCCCCAATCGAGACCCATCTTGTCGCCCTCACCCTCAAACATACCCACTATGGGGGCGTCTGGATCGGCTATAGCTTCGATACGCCGCTACTGCAAGAGATTATGCAGCGCTACTTAGCCGGTCTCTCCTACGATTCACACGAGGTGGCGCTCTATCTTAAAGAGACCGCCAAAGATATGATTAACGAGCTAGTCGGTAACGCGACTGCCGATGTAGCACAGCAGGGGGAGGCGCTACAGCTCTCTTTACCAACGCTGCTTAGCGGTGCCGAGAGGTTCGAGAATTCCGATCTACCAGAGCAATATTGCTATCAGCAGCTAACGATAAGCGACTATGGCCAGATGACCCTTTGGACTGGCCTGATCCCTTAGTCGCTATTTTAGTTTTTACTATCCGAACTAACTATCTAGGAGCACATTGTGTCAAAAAAATTAACCGTCATGGCGGTCGATGATAGCCTCATCACCCTCAAAAAGATTGAGCTACTCTTTCAAGAGCTCAACTGCGAGGTCACCTATCAGGCCCGTACCGGTCGCGAAGCGGTCTCCGCCTACGCTACCGTCCGTCCCGATATCGTCAGTATGGATATCTCCATGCCCGATATGGATGGCATTGAGGCTACCAAACGGATTATAAAAATTGATCCTAAAGCGCTAATTATTATGGTCACCTCCCACGGTCAAGAGCAGATGGTGATGGATGCCATTGCCGCCGGTGCGAAGGGGTATGTGTTAAAACCGGTCAAGCAGGAGAAACTACAGCAGGTGGTCAATGGCATTGTCAAAAAGTATCTGAGCGCTTAAATGGAGCGAAGTGGGGGGCAGTCTCTAAAAAATCTCCTCAGTTACGGCCTCATCGGGCTTTTTCTGATCTGGTGTGTGATCGCCTTCTATGACGATATTTTGCAAATAGAGTGGCGACAGCTCTTCAGTGCCCCCGAGGCGGTTGCTATCGCCATTGGACTATCGCTATTTAACTACCTGCTTCGTTCGCTGCGCTGGCAGCTCTATCTGCGCCAGCTCGGTTACCGCTTTGCCACCGCCTTTGTCGTTAAGACCTATCTGGCTGGCTTCGCCTTCACCCTCTCCCCCGGTAAGGTCGGTGAGATGGTGAGAGGGCGCTACTACCATCAGCACGGCGTCGCCTATACCACCACAGCCGCCGCCTTCTTTGTGGAGCGACTGCTCGATCTCCTAGCCATGGTGACGCTGGTGCTACTAGCGGTCGCCACTGCTACCGACTATGGCTGGCTTATCGGCCTGACGCTAGGCGGTTTAACCGCTCTTGTGGCGATTTTAATTGTCACCCCTTGGCAGCGAGTGGAAGAGAGGTTTGACCGCCGTTCGGTATCGCTCTTTAGCCGTCTTTCTCTACCGCTAATAGAGACCTTAAAGGGGGCTCAGCAGCTACTGACCCCTAAACTGTTACTCGGTGGTCTATTATTGGGGGTGATCGCTTGGGGGGCTGAGGGGGTAGGGTTAATGGTTATCGGGGCGATGATTCCCACTATCACCATCGACTGGGCAACGGCCACCGCGATCTATGCCGTTGCGATTATTATGGGGGCGCTATCGTTTCTCCCCGGCGGGCTAGGCTCCACCGAAGCGGTAATGGCGGCGCTACTGGTCGCCCACGGCTATACGCTGCCCGATGCGATGTTACTGACCTTGGTCTGTCGGCTAGTCACCCTGTGGCTGGCGGTCGCTATCGGTTGGGGGGCGGTGTGGCAGTTACGACACTCTAACAGAGATTCATGCTTAACGACTCGAACAAAACCGACCACTGAGACACATTAGGTAAAAAATGAGCGGAACACAGCCTATCTGCGTCGATCTCGACGGAACTCTGCTCCATAGCGATCTACTCTATGAGAGCCTACTACTGCTATTAAAGCAAAATCCACTCTATCTTCTGCTACTGCCACTATGGCTACTGCGCGGCAAGGCAGCGTTAAAGGGTGAAATTGCCCGCCGCATCACCCTCAATCCTGCCACCTTGCCCTATAACCAAGCGCTCATCGCATGGCTCAAAGAGCAGCCGGGGGAGCGCTGGCTCGCGACCGCCACTCACCAGAGCTTAGCACAACCGATTGCCGACTATTTGGGGCTCTTTCACGGCGTCATCGCGAGTGATGATCAGCAGAATCTCTCCGGTAAGCACAAAGCCGATAGACTTATCGAACAGTTTGGGGCACAGCAGTTTATCTACTGCGGCAACGCGACGGTCGATATGGCGATTTGGCGCCATAGCGCCGCAGCGGTCGTCGTTAACGGCACCGACTCACTCACCGAACAGGCACGGGCGATCACCCCTGTCAGCCACACCTTTCCCCGCCGCCACGGCCTAGTCAAACCCCTACTCAAGGCTCTACGCCCCCACCAGTGGGTCAAAAATATACTGCTATTTCTGCCCCTCATCACCTCGCACCAGCTTTTGGAGCTATCGCTGCTTCTTGATACGGCGCTGGCCTTTTTTGCCTTCAGTCTCTGCGCCTCCTCAGTCTATCTCCTAAACGATATGCTCGATCTGGAGTCGGATCGCTCTCACCCGACCAAGTGTCGTCGCCCCTTTGCCGCCGGTACCTTGCCTCTTGCCATCGGCCTGCTACTATGTCCACTGCTACTACTGTTAGCCGTCGCCCTCGCGCTACTGCTGCCGCCTCTGTTTATGGCGGTACTGCTCGGCTACTATCTATTGACCATCGCCTACAGCTTTGGGCTCAAAAAGGTGGTACTTATCGACACCATCATGCTAGCGGCGCTATTTACCCTCCGCATTATTGCCGGAGGGGCGGCTGGGGAGATTACCCTCTCCTTCTGGCTGCTGCTCTTTTCGGTATTTCTCTTCTTCAGCCTAGCGCTAGTCAAACGCTACGCTGAGCTCGATCAGCAGCAGCGAGCTGGCAAATTAAAAGCTGTCGGTCGTGGCTACCATGTCGATGATCTACCGCTACTCTACGCCCTCGGTAGCGCTGCCGGCTACCTCTGTGTACTGGTCTTAGCGCTCTATATCAACTCTCCAGAGGTACGACAGCTCTATGGCCAACCGGAGGTGATCTGGCTGCTCTGTGTCGTGCTGCTCTACTGGATTAGCCGCATCTGGCTCATTACCCACCGTGGTGAAATGCACGACGATCCGATTGTGTTTGCCCTGAAAGATAGGGTCAGTCTAATCACCGTCGCTATCGCTGGGGCGCTGATTGGAGTGGCTACCTGATGGCTCAATCGCAACGCTACCGCTCTTGGGGACGAGCTATCCATAGCATGCAGCAGCCGCTGTGGCTCCATAGTCGCCACGATAGCCTCCCTACGGATTGGGCGGATGGCAGCACCACCGCCCTCCCCTACGGCAATGGCCGCAGCTATGGCGATAGCTGCCTTAACCCCAACGGCTATGCGCTCCCCACCCGCCAACTCAACCACTTTATCGATTTTAACCCTCAAACGGGGCTGTTAAGTTGTGAGGCGGGGGTGCTGCTCGATGCGATTCTACAACTTACCCTCCCCCAAGGATGGTTTTTGAGCGTCACCCCCGGCACCCGCTTTGTCACTGTCGGCGGCGCGATAGCGAACGATGTCCACGGCAAAAATCACCACAAGGTCGGCAGTTTTGGCCACCATGTCACTGAATTGGAGCTGCTACGCTCCGATAATAGCCGCTCGCTATGCACCCCGACCCACCAAGCAGCGCTATTTCGAGCCACCCTTGGCGGCTTAGGGCTCACCGGCCTCATCACCCGCGCCACCTTGCAACTACGACCAGTCCATAACCCGTGGCTAGCCGCCGAAACGGTACGGTTTAGCGATTTAGGCCACTTTTTTGAGCTCGCTGCCGAATCAGATCGAGATTATGAGTACACTGTCGCTTGGATCGACTGCGCTAGCCAAGGCAAACGGCTCGGACGCGGGCTATTTATGCGCGGTAACCACGCCCCGGCCCAGTCGGCAGCCCCCCCCTGCTATCGCAGCCGCAGCGCCACCTTTCCGCTCACGCCGCCCCTCTCGCTAGTCAATCAGCTATCCCTAACACTCTTCAACCAGCTCTACTACCATAAACAGTGGTCTGAGCGGGTTGCGATGGTGCAACACTATGAGCCATTCTTCTACCCCTTAGATGGCATATTGGAGTGGAATCGCCTTTACGGCCCCAAAGGGTTCTACCAATATCAGTGCGTTATCCCGATGCAGGGTAGCTACGAGGCTGTTCGCGAACTGCTACAGACGATTAGCGCCAGCGGGATGGGGTCGTTTCTGGCTGTGTTAAAGGTGTGTGGCGAGATAGCCCCGGCCGGTCTGCTCTCGTTTCCTCTGGCGGGAGCGACGCTAGCGCTCGACTTTCCTAACCGCGGCGCAGCGCTTGAGCGGCTGTTTGAGCGCCTCGATACTATCGTCAGCCACTACGGCGGCCGGCTCTATCCGGCCAAAGATGGCCGTATGCCAGCGGCACTATTTCAACAGGGGTATCCAGAGTGGCAGCTATTTAGTCAGTGGCTTGATCCCCACTTTTCTTCCGCCTTTTGGCGGCGAGTTACGGAGAGGTAGATTAGATTTATGAAGAAAATTGTTATCGTCGGTGCCACCTCAGCCATTGCCACCGCCTGCGCCCAACTTTGGGCACAACGGGGCGATCAGCTACTGCTAGTTGGTCGTAACGAGCTAAAACTTAAAACGATTGTCGATGATTTAACGGTACGCGGTGCCGTCGCTACCGCGTTAGCGCTCGATGCGACCGATCCTGAGACACCAGAGAGGCTACTCGCCGCCGCTCAACAGCAGTTCGGACAGATAGATATCCTCTTTATTGCCCACGGTACCCTGCCAAATCAGCAGGCGTGTCGCGCCTCAATAGCGTTAACGATGCAGGAGCTAGAGACCAACGCTCTGTCGGTCATTCGCCTGCTCACCCCGTTTGCTAACCACTTTGAGCGCCAACAGCGGGGCACCCTTGCGGTTATTACCTCGGTTGCCGGTGATAGGGGGCGTCAGAGTAACTATGTTTACGGTAGCGCTAAAGCGCTGGTGACCACTTTTCTATCGGGGCTACGGCAGCGATTAAGCGCTAGCGGCGTCAGTGTGATCACGATTAAACCGGGCTTTGTCGATACCCCCATGACGGCTGAATTTAACAAAGGGCCACTTTGGGCAACACCGGAGCAGGTGGCGAGAGTGATCGTTGCTAAGTGTGAGGGTACCGGCGGCGAGTTCTATGTACCGTGGTTTTGGTGGGGTATTATGGCTATCATTAAGTCGATTCCCGACCGTATCTTTCGGCGTTTATCGCTCTAACCCCCCTTTACAATCAACTACCGGAGCTCTGCTATGAACATCCATCGCCACTTACCTCTCGCCCTACTCCTACCGGCACTGCTTGGCAGCGGCTGCCACTCTGAATCGGATCAAGCCACCACACCACCCGATCGACTAACTAGCGGCCTCACTTGGCTCGATAGCAGTCGCACCGACGGGGCCATGGTAGCCATTGAAGAGGAGGGCCGTTTTGAACAGCTACTTAAAACTGGCCTAGTCCAATCACAGACGGCCAAAGCATCGCAGTCGTCGCCCCCAACCATGATCGATATGGCGACAACGGCTAACGATGCGGCTCCGACACCGGAGGCAGCAACGGGAGGGGCCGAGGAGAGCCAGTTATCGACCACCAACCTGCAAGTGGATGGGGTTGATGAGATCGATCGCGTCAAAATCTCTGCCGATGGCAAGCTACTCTACCTGCTCCAACCCGGCGGCGACGCCTATCACAACGATTTTATGATAATGCCGATAGAGCCCTCTCCTATCGGTAGCACGCCTCAAACCTCGGCTAAAGCTAAACTACTGGTTTATCAACTCAACGATGCCTTAAATGGCGAAGCGCCTAGCAACGAGCTAATCAACACCCTTGAGCTAACCACAACCGATAGTCGCTCACAGCCGACCGGCCTCTATTTAAGCGATGACAAGCTGCTGGTTATCTACGGCGAGTCGTTCGATATCTGGGGCGGTTGGTACGATCCAACGCAGTGGCAGCGGCGCAAGAGCCGAATTGAACTCTATTCGTTAGCGACACCCACAGCGCCGACACTTGACAATAGCCTTGAGCTAGATGGGCAGCTCATCAGTAGCCGCCGTATCGGTGAGACGCTCTACCTTGCCTCTCGCCTCTCCCCCACCCCACCGATCCTCTACCCCTATCCTGTGACCACCGCTGAGGTAAGCGCCAATACCGCCGCGATTGAGGCCACCCCCTTAGCCGATCTACTGCCACAAATCACTATTAACGACGCCCCAGCGCAAACACTCACTCAGGCCGACAACTGCTACGCCGCCCCGCTCGGTACCGATCAACAGCCGCAGGCCGATATTATCTCGCTTACCGCCATCCCCCTAAATCAGCCCGAAAATTGGCAAAATAGCTGCTTTATCGGCCGTAGCGAGACGCTCTATATGACCAATAACGCCGCTTGGTTTGCCACAGCCACGACCGATGACTCTGTCGTCAGCGGGGAGGGGCGCGACATCAACTACCCGCCTAACTGGACGACCCAAATTCACAAATTCACCCTTGATGGCACCGCGATTGAGTATGCAGCTAGTGGTGAGGTTCAGGGCCATTTAGGCTGGGAGGAGAGTAAAAAACCGTTTCGGCTCGGTCAATTTGGCGACTATTTAGCAGTCGTCACCTCAGAGGGTGAGACTTGGGACAATAGCGCCAATACCCGCTTAACTATCTTGCAAGATAGCAACAACGGCAACCTGACCATCGTGAACGATAAACTCGATCATTTGGGGCTAAAAGGGGAGCGGCTCTACGCCTCCCGTTTTGTCGGCACGATGCTCTATCTGGTCACCTTTAAGGTCACCGATCCACTCTATGCCATCCCCCTCGATGATCCGCTTAATTTAACCATGGAGCGCGTCGGTGAGCTGAAAATTGAGGGCTACTCCGACTATCTCCATCCGGTTGGCGATGGCTATCTGCTCGGTATCGGTAAAAGCGCCATCGCCGATGAGGGGCAGTTAGAGAGCTTCGGCTGCGGCGGTGACTGCGCCATGCCGACTCGTGGCGCTTGGTATCAGGGGGTGCAGCTATCGCTATTTGATGTGCGTGATCCGCACAATATGTCTCGTATCGACCAGCTTGTTATCGGTAAACGCGGCAGTGAGAGTGTGGCCAATTTTGACCACCACGGCGTCACTTGGTTAAGTGATAACAGCAGTGAGCATCGAATCGGGCGGTTGGCGATTCCAATTCAACAACACGATCAACCCTCCCCCTATAGCGACGCCACCCAGCCTTGGGCTTGGTACGACTGGAGCCAGACCGCCCTCTACCAATTTGAGGTGAGCACTGAGGCAGACAGCACCACCCCCACCCTAACGCAGCTCGGCACACTCATCTCTGAAGCGGCGACAACCTCCGCTCAGAGCTACCCTACGCAACATCTCGCCGATCAGCGCAGCCGCATTGTGGCCGAGACGATTCACTATATCTATGGCGATAGAGTCATGTCGGCGACTTGGGGCGAGCATTGATTTTAACCCCGCAACAGAAGCCGATCTGGGGCTGGGCGCTCTACGATTGGGCTAACTCCGCCTATGCGACCGCCGTGATGGCCGGCTTTTTTCCGCTCTTTTTTAAGCAGTACTGGAGTGCAGGGAGTGAGCCGGGGGAGAGCACCCTCTTGTTAGGATTGGCCAATGTTGGTGCCTCGCTAGCGATAGTGATCTTAGCCCCCCTGCTCGGGGCGATGGCCGATCGTTGTGGGGGGCGCAAACGCTATCTGTTTCGCTTTGCGCTACTAGGGATGATCACCACCGCACTACTGCCGCTGGTGGGGGCGGGAGAGTGGGGTTGGGCGGTGCTACTCTATATGTTGGCGACCATCGGCTTCTCCGGCAGTATCAGCTTCTATGATGCACTGCTGCTATCGGTGAGCTCTCAGAGTCGTTACGATCGCGTCTCGGCGCTAGGGTATGGCCTCGGCTATCTGGGGGGCGGAGTGCTGTTTGCCCTCTGCGTGGCGATGAGTTTAAAGCCGGAGCTATTCGGCCTAGCCGATGCCGCCGCTGCGGTAAAACTCTCGTTTCTGCTAGTGGCGCTATGGTGGCTGCTCTTCTCGCTCCCGCTCCTGTTTTGGGTCAAGGAGCCTCGGCGCGAGGCGGCCACCTCATCACCGTCGCTATGGCAGTTGTGGCGCGACTCGTTCACTGAATTAGGGCAGACCCTCAGTTCGGTACGAAGCTATCGCCCGGTATGGCTCTTTCTGCTCGCCTACTGGTGCTATATCGATGGAGTGGATACCATTATTCGCATGGCGGTCGATTATGGCTTAGCGCTCGGTTTCGAATCGAGTGTGCTAATTCAGGCGCTACTGTTAACCCAATTTATCGGCTTTCCGGCTGCCATTCTGTTTGGCTATCTAGGGCAGCGTTGGGGAACACGGCGAGCGATTCTGCTGGCGATTGGCGGCTATATGGGGATCGTGGTTTGGGGCTATGGCATGAGTAGCGAGGCGGAGTTTTATCAGCTCGCGGTGGCGATAGGGTTGATTCAGGGGGGGATTCAGGCGCTAAGTCGCTCCCTCTATGGGCAGCTCATTCCACCGGCGAAGGCGGCTGAGTTTTTTGGGTTCTACAATATGCTAGGTAAATTTGCCGCGCTGCTCGGGCCGCTGTTAATGGGGGTAGTCAGTTGGTTAACCGGCGATCCGCGACTATCAATTTTAACCCTGCTACCGCTGTTTGCGATCGGGGGGTGGCTGCTATTAAAAGTGCCGCTGCCGGCTAAGAGGGGGCTAGGAGCAAAAAACAGTTCTTGATTTTTTATTTATTTGTCATTAGAATTTTCCACCGTAGATAGGTTATCTACAAGCGCGAAGGTTTTGCGTGCCATGGTTAGAGTCGAAGTCGAATCGCAAGGTTGTTCTCTGTTCAGGATGAACGTCGAGGCAATTTTTATGGCGCAAGCTGGGTTTCGATGGCTGAAACTGCCCATGTTGCCGGTGTTGACCGGCCATCCGGTTGGGACTGCTCAACCAGGACTCCAGTTGCTCGCCCGCACGGGTGTTATCAACGGAGAGCGAATTACCAAAAACCGCCATGAGCAACTTTGCTTAGGTTTTTAGGAGCAGAACCGAGAGAGGGAGAGGGGCGATGAGAGTGAGGGCGTTATCGGCGCTGGCGCTGCGGTGGCTATGGTGGATAGTGGCGATAGTGGTGGTGCTCTATGCTATCGGTCGGCCGGTACAGCTAGTGTGGCAGAGCCACTATCGGGGAGATCGCGAGCCGTGGCTACAGCTAATCGGCCCCTATTCAGTCCAGCTACACTGGCAGAGTCGTGAGCCGCAGCAGAGTGTAGTGCGCTATGGCTTAGCCTCAACCCCCCTACAGCGACAACAGCGAGAGGAGAGCGCCGTGACCGAACATCGGCTCCAACTCACCTGTCTGGAGCCGGCAACTCGCTACGACTACCAAATTGATGCAGGCCCCCGCTACAGCTTTACCACCGCCCCTTTGCCGACAGACAGACAGCCGCTGCGCTTCTGGATTCAAGGCGATCCGGGCCGATATGTGGCTGAAACTGCCGCCGTCAATCGGGCCGCATGGCACTGGATGGCACAACAACCGCTACCGCAGCGGCAGAGCCAATCGCTCTTTGATCTCTGGTTCACCACCGGCGATAACGCCTACCCATCGGGAAAACAGCTCGATTTTCAGCGCCATCTATTTGAGCCCTATACCGAACTGCTGCCGACGGTCGGCTACTGGCCAACCTACGGTAACCACGATGCGCGCCGTTTCAGCTTCTATCGACTATTCGACTTTCCCGATCAAGCTGAGCTAGGCGGCGTGCCCTCGGCTAGCGAACACTACTACAGTTTTGACTATGGCATGGTCCACTGGGTGATGCTCGACTCCCACTCGCTCCTCTTTAGCGTGACGATGGGGCTACAGGGGTGGTTAGATCGTGATCTCGCCGCTAACCGCCAGCGCTGGACGGTAGTGCTGTTTCACCACCCCCCCTATACCCGTGGTAGCCACGACTCCGATAGTGTCACCGATAGTCGGGGGCGAATGGTACGAGCGCGGCAGCAGATTGTGCCTATTTTAGAGCGCCACGGGGTCGATTTGGTACTAAGTGGCCATAGCCATCTCTATGAGCGCAGCCACTTAATGGCGGGGCACTACGGCAGCAGCCACACTTTTGAGCCGGCAACGCACTGGCTCGATAGCCGCTCGCCCTATGTGAAGGCCGCCGATCAGCGCGGTAGCCTCTATCTCGTGGTGGGGGCGAGTTACGATTTGGCTAACGGCCCGCTCGATCATCCGGCGATGGCGGTAGCGACCCGTGAGCGAGGCTCGCTGGTGGTCGATGCCGACTATCAGCAGCTCACCGGCCACTATATTGGCATCGATGGCGAGGTGGTCGATCAGTTTGTACTGCAAAAGCCGTTACCCTCGCCCTAGTCGGGTGCAGCAGGGTTGTCTCGAACTAGGCGAAGAGGAGCTCCACCTTTGGTGGACTCGGCCGGCGTGGTGGTCAGAGGAGAGCGTGCTAGCGCGGCGCTCGCAGCTCACCACAGCGGAGTTAGCACGGGTAGCGCGGTTCCATTTTGAGCACGATCGCCATAGCGCAGCGGTGGTTCGCCTCTTTATCCGCCAGCTACTTAGCCACTATGCCGCCGTGGCCCCTGCGCAGTGGCGGTTTGAAACCGGAGCGCATGGCCGACCCGAGATCATCGCCCCTCCCCTGCCGTTGCGCTTTAACTTAAGCCACTGCGACAATTTAGTGGTGGCGGCGGTGGTACAGCGCCATAGTGTCGGGGTCGATTGTGAGCTAACCCGCCGCCAGTGCAGTATCAGCGCCCTAGCCGAGCGCTTCTTCGCCCCGACAGAGGCCGCCGAGCTGCGAGCTTTGCCGCCAGAGGCGCAACGACAGCGTTTTTTCGATCTCTGGACGCTAAAAGAGTCCTATATCAAAGCGTTAGGGCTAGGACTGGCACAGCCGCTCAATCAATTTACCTTTCGGTTACTATCGCGTAACGGCGAAGAGGAGCAGATCACGCTAGACGATAACGAGCGAGACTTTGCCTCAAATTGGCGCTACTGGCTACTCAGGCCAACCGCCGACTACCGCATCGCCATCACACTCCCGACGATCACCCCTCTCCCCTATCGCTTAGTCAGTCGAGCGCTGCTGCCAACCGCTAGCGTACTGGCCGAGCCACTGCAGCAGGTAGTCTAAACTCTGCTGCAAGTTCTGTTGAGCCGCTTGAGAGAGCGGGGCACCTAACTCAAACTGGTAGCCCCGTAGCGCTAGCTGCCATAGCTGCGGCTGCTGTTGCGGATGGAGCTGCTGAAACAGCCCCCATAGCTGCGCCGGCGTCATGGCGTGGGTGGTATAGCCGCAAGGGCGGCTGTGCGAGAGTGGTTGTAGTTCAAACGGAGCGGGCGCATCGAGAGAGGCATCGATAAAGAGCACTAGCTGCCGCCGCTCCATATCGACAGTGTGTTCGATTTGGAGCTGAAAATCCTCAAGTAGATCAAACCAGATCGCTAACGCCGGCGGCATCGTCAGCGCCAACTGCGCTAGTAGCGCTGGCGCAAGTGCGTCATCACCTCGGGAGGGGTTACCGCAGCCAAGAATGAGCCCTGGCCGGGGGCTACCAGCGGGCAGCGTACTCGTCCAAGAGTCGTTCGAGTTTATCGACCCGTTCATCATGATCGGCGGTAAAGCGGTAGGTCACGAGTAGCTGGGCATCGAGTTGGGTAAAGCGATCTAGCTCCATGCGTACCAAAATAGCGTCCATATCGATCTGGTAAGCGGCAATCGCCACCTTCACGACCACCTTTTCACCAATGCAGAGGCGGTTATGAATCGCCGTCTCATCAAGACATTGGCTGCCGGTCAGCTTAAGCTGGTTAATAAACTGAATGCCAGTGAGGGAGATATCGTGTAGCTGCATCGTGAGTTTCGAACCGTTACCCTGCACCACATCGAGAGTGACTTGCTGATCCGGATGGAGACGGCGACCGTGACGACGCTCCTGGCTGGCGACAATTTGGTGAATGACATTGCTTAGCCCCTTATTTAGGAACGGCTTAGAGAGGATAGCGGTCGCACCATGTTTGACGGCGGTTTTGATCTTATCGGTCGAATCGATACTGGTCATCACCACCAGCGGGGTGTGGTGGTTCTCAGCATCGCTACGAATCGCATCGACCAGCTTCGTGCCCGTCCGTCCCCAGTCGGCGAAAATGAGATCAAGCCACGCATCGCCATCAATAATCTCCATCGCTTCGGCCAGCGTTTCGCGGTGCCAGATGTGGGTAGTATTGAGCTCACGGCTAATGACCGGTGCCATCTGCTCAAAAACTCGTTTTGAATCGATAATCAGAATCAGTGGATCGTGTTTCATGCTTTTCGGAGTTCCATTATTAACCTATTTGGCCTATCGCGGGGGGGGAACCCATCCCGCATTAGTGATTGGCGATATTCTACAATACTCCAGCGAAACGGGATAGTGCCTAGTGGTGAAGCAGTCGTGTTAAAATGGCGGTTAAATTAGCTTTAATCTTTATTTAACAGGAGAGTCGTCTATGGCAGGGCACAGTAAATGGGCCAATATCAAGCATCGTAAAGCCGCTCAGGATGCCAAGCGGGGTAAAATGTTTACCAAACTGATTCGTGAAATTACCGTCTCAGCTAAGACAGGCGGGGGGGACGCTTCGACCAATCCCCGTCTGCGAGATGCGGTCAGTAAAGCCCTAAGCGCCAATATGACCCGAGATACGATCGATCGAGCGATTAAGCGCGGCAGCGGTGACGGCGATAGCGAGAACTATGAAGAGGTGCGCTACGAGGGCTACGGCCCTAGCGGGGTGGCGGTGATGGTAGAGTGCCTGACCGATAACCGCAATCGTACCGTCGCCGAGGTGCGCCACGCCTTCTCCAAATCGGGTGGCAATTTGGGCACGGATGGCTCGGTGGCCTATCTGTTTAGCAAAATTGGCATCTTAACCTTCGCCTCAGGGACGGATGAAGATCAGCTCATGGAGCTAGCGCTAGAGGCGGGAGCAGAGGATATTGTCACTAATGGCGATGGTACCTTTGAGGTGACCACGACTCCAGAGGGGTTTACCGATGTGAAAGAGGCGTTAGAGGCGGCAGGGTTATCGGCTGTCATGGCAGAGGTGACTATGACCCCCTCAACTTCGGTCGAATTAGAGCAGCTAGAGGAGGCGCAGAAGGTGCTACGGCTGGTCGATATGCTCGAAGATCTCGATGATGTACAGAGTGTCTATAGTAATGCCGATTTCTCTGATGATGTGATGGTGCAGTTAAACGATGCGTAGTCCTGCCTTTCGGCGCTTGTGTGCGAAACTACAGCTACCGTTAGATACGGCCCACAACCCCTTTTGGTCGGCAGCGCCCGATTTTCTACAGCTCATCGTCGAGACACTACAGCAGCGACAGCCACAGAGAGTTGTTGAGTGCAGTAGCGGCACCTCGACGGTGGTCTTAGCCCGTGGCTGTCAACTTAACGGCAGCGGCCATATCTACAGCCTCGAACACGATGTCACCTATGCCGATAAGACTCGACAGGAGCTAGCGCGTTTGGGGTTGTCAGCGTGGGCCACGGTTATCGATGCGCCGCTGCGGTCGAACGGGCAGTGGCAGTGGTACTCGCTACCAGAGCCTTTTGTTGCCGAGGTTGAGATGGTGGTGGTCGATGGCCCACCAGGGCGGTTGCAACCGCTCAGCCGCTATCCGGCGCTAGGGCAGCTAAGACCCTTTTTAGCTCAGAGCGGCGTACTGTTTCTGGATGATGCCGCTCGTCAAGAGGAGCGGCAGATTGTCGAGCGCTGGGAGCGTGAGTTTAACGAGATTGTCTTTAGCTATCTGCCGTTAAAGCGGGGTGCTGCCAGAGGGGAGTGGTGAGTCACCTCTTTTAGAGCACGACGGCGGGCATGGTGTAGGTCGGAGCGGCACAACGCAACCCGACAACCTACCGCCACACCAACCGTCGTGTACCAAGGCTCACCACCGCAAACGACTTTAACTGCCACACCACCGCCGGAAAGAGCTGCTGTAGTTTCGGTTGATACGAGGCTAACTGCACCTCTGCCTCATCTAACAGCTTTTTCACCGGTGCCAACTCAGCTAGCTGCTCCCGACTCATATCAGATAGCTGTTCTGCGCTTAATTTGAGATCTTTCAGTGACAGATATTTCAGTTCAAATAGCAGGTCATACAGCGGTGCTTGGCGCTTATCGGGGCGAATCTCAAATAAGAGATCGCTATAGCCGCCGCCTAAAGATAGCTCTGAGCGCGGCAGGTAGTAGAGATCGTTGGTCAGCAGCAGTAGTAGCGTGGTTTTGAGCGTTAACTCATTGCTCCAACGCCTATCACGATTATCAAGCACGCTATAAAAACGCTGTTCGATAAAGTCGGCTAGGGGCTCAAAGTCGGCCTCGGTATAGAGCTGTTTTGCCACCGCCTGCTGGCGGTTATTATCTTCATAGCCATTGAGTAGCTGCTGTTGAATGCGGTCAATATAGAGCGAGCGCACCACCTGATTCGGAATCGTCACCGTTAACTCCCCTAACAGAGTCACCGAGTCAATCGTTAATACCCCAAAATAGACCAGCAGTGAGATGATAAAACTGGCATCGGACGGATCTTTGAGCATCGCCGCTACGCCAAAATCCTGTACCAATTTTTCTACCTGTAGTGGCTGCTGCGGATTGAGTGCCGCCTCAATCACCTCTGTGCCATGCGGTAACGAGGCGATATAGCGCAGCCGGTTTTTGTCCATCGCTAAATTGTCATCTAACAGCTCAGCAGGATAGCTGCAGCGCCGCTGCCAATGTTTCAAAAAGTAGAGGGTGAGGGTCGGGTTATAGAGCCGCTGCGCCTCTTCGCGACAGAAACGGTAGCCGTTATAGAAGTTTCGCATCATCGCCAGTGCCTCGTCTGCGGCGCTCTCAGGTAGCTGGCAATGTTGCGCTATTTGGTGACACACCGGTTGCAGCTCCTCAACAGTTAAGCCGCACAGGGCATGAAATTCGGGCCAGTGGCTGATATTTTCGGCCACATTGTAACCGCTGGTGATATCGCTCATCACCACCGGTGAGACGCCGGTGATAAAGACTCGCTCTAAGCCTAAACCATCGCTCGCTGCTTTGACCGCTTTAAAGACGGTTTTAATCACCCCCTCGCCACCGACTAGCTCATGGTAGCTCTGCCGCCCCTGTTCACGGCGGGTGAGCACTTCATTGGCAAAGTTGTCATACTCATCAATCAGCAGGTAGAGCGGAGTATCATACGCCGCTAACTCACCTAATAGATTCTCAAAACTGTGTATCCCATCTTGCGAATCTATTTGAACCGGCCGCTTCAGCCATTGACGATATCTGTTGCAAAAGCGCTCAATTGAGCTGTTCAGATGGTTATGCAAAGAGCGGCTAATATGGGCTAACTCACCACTTGGATCGATGACCGAAAAGTTCCACTTCAACATAAAGTAGCGGTTACGGTTCGGAGTCGGATTTTGGCCTATCGCTAAGTCGCCAAACAGGGTCTCAAATTGAGAGGTGGCACCGATATCGTAGTAGTTCTCTAGCAGCGTTAGCCACAGGGTTTTACCAAAGCGGCGCGGGCGCAGAAAGAGGAGCTGCCGTCCTGCGGCCTCTAAGTCGTGCAGTAGTTTAGTGCGGTCAAAGTAGAGCTGGCCATCGGTTCTTAACCGCTTAAAATCACCTTGACCATACGGAATCTTTACCATTATCGAGCCCCTATCGTTTCGCTGTTGGGTCTCGCTGCGCTAACCCGACACCCATCACGCCACACCAGTCGCCGTATTCCAAGACTCACCACCGCAAACGATTTTAACTGCCACTCTATAGCTGGAAAGAGCTGCTGTAGTTTCGGTTGATACGAGGCTAACTGCACCTCTGCCTCATCTAACAGCGTTTTCACCGGTGCCAACTCAGCTAGCTGCTCCCGACTCATATCAGATAGCTGTTCTGCGCTTAATTTGAGATCTTTCAGTGACAGATATTTGAGTTCAAATAGCAGATCATACAGCGGTGCTTGGCGCTTATCGGGGCGAATCTCAAATAAGAGATCACTATAGCCGCCGCCGAGTGAGAGTTCTGAGCGCGGCAGGTAGTAGAGATCGTTGGTCAGCAGCAGTAGTAGCGTGGTTTTGAGCGTTAACTCATTGCTCCAACGCATATCACGATTATCAAGCACGCTATAAAAACGCTGTTCGATAAAGTCGGCTAGGGGCTCAAAGTCAGCCTCGGTATAGAGCTGCTCCGCCACTGCCTGTTGGCGGTTATTATCCTCATAGCCATTTAATAGCTGCTGTTGAATGCGGTCGATATAGAGCGAGCGCACGACCTGATTAGGAATGGCTACCTTCAGCTTCCCTAGTGGCGAGACATCCTGAATCGTCAATACCCCAAAATAGACCAGCAGTGAGATGATAAAACTGGCATCGGACGGATCTTTGAGCATCGCCGCTACCCCAAAATCCTGTACCAATTTTTCTACCTGTAGTGGCTGCTGCGGATTGAGCGCCGCCTCAATCACCTCTGTGCCATGCGGTAACGAGGCGATATAGCGCAGCCGGTTTTTGTCCATCGCTAAATTGTCATCTAACAGCTCAGCAGGATAGCTGCAGCGCCGCTGCCAATGTTTCAAAAAGTAGAGGGTGAGGGTCGGGTTATAGAGCCGCTGCGCCTCTTCGCGACAGAAGCGGTAGCCGTTATAGAAGTTTCGCATCATCGCCAGTGCCTCGTCTGCGGCGCTCTCAGGTAGCTGGCAATGTTGCGCTATTTGGTGACACACCGGTTGCAGCTCCTCAACAGTTAAGCCGCACAGGGCATGAAATTCGGGCCAGTGGCTAATATTCTCGGCCACATTGTAGCCGCTGGTGATATCGCTCATCACCACCGGTGAGACGCCGGTGATAAAGACTCGCTCTAAGCCTGAACCATCGCTCGCTGCTTTGACCGCTTTAAAGACGGTTTTTATCACCCCTTCCCCTGCAACTAGTTCGTCGTAGCGCTTTTTACCCTGCTCGCGACTGGTTAATACCTCGTTGGCAAAGTTGTCATACTCATCAATGAGCAGATAGAGTGGCCGTTCCACTATTTTTAGTGCCGTTAACAGATTTTTAAATGAGCGTAGTGCATCGCGTTCATCTATTTTGATGGCATCGGGTAACCAAGCACGATAGCGTGCTGCAAAAAACTCGATCTCCCCATTAATATGGCTGTGTAGCGAGCGGGTAATGTGTGTTAAATCGCCATTAGGATCAACCACCGAAAAGTTCCACTTCAAAATAAAGTAGCGGTTACGGTTTGGGGTCGGGTTTGGCCCTATCGCTAAGTCGCCAAACAGGGTCTCAAATTGAGAGGCGGCACCGATATCGTAGTAGTTCTCTAGCAGCGTTAGCCACAGGGTTTTACCAAAGCGGCGCGGGCGCAGAAACAGGAGCTGCCGTCCTGCGGCCTCTAAGTCGTGCAGTAGTTTAGTGCGGTCAAAGTAGAGCTGGCCATCGGTTCTTAACCGCTTAAAATCACCTTGACCATACGGAATCTTTACCATTATCGAGCCCCTATCGTTTCGCTGTTGGGTCTCGCTGCGCTAACCCGACACCCATCACGCCACACCAGTCGCCGTATTCCAAGACTCACCACCGCAAACGATTTTAACTGCCACTCTATAGCTGGAAAGAGCTGCTGTAGTTTCGGTTGATACGAGGCTAACTGCACCTCTGCCTCATCTAACAGCGTTTTCACCGGTGCCAACTCAGCTAGCTGCTCCCGACTCATATCAGATAGCTGTTCTGCGCTTAATTTGAGATCTTTCAGTGACAGATATTTCAGTTCAAATAGCAGATCATACAGCGGTGCTTGGCGCTTATCGGGGCGAATCTCAAATAAGAGATCACTATAGCCACCGCCTAAAGATAGCTCTGAGCGCGGCAGGTAGTAGAGATCGTTGGTCAGCAGCAGTAGTAGCGTGGTTTTGAGCGTTAACTCATTGCTCCAGCGCATATCACGATTATCAAGCACGCTATAAAAACGCTGTTCGATAAAGTCGGCTAGGGGCTCAAAGTCGGCCTCGGTATAGAGCTGCTCCGCCACTGCCTGTTGGCGGTTATTATCTTCATAGCCATTGAGTAGCTGCTGTTGAATGCGGTCGATATAGAGCGAGCGCACGACCTGATTAGGAATGGCTACCTTCAGCTTCCCTAGTGGCGAGACATCCTGAATCGTCAATACCCCAAAATAGACCAGCAGTGAGATGATAAAACTGGCATCGGACGGATCTTTGAGCATCGCCGCTACCCCAAAATCCTGTACCAATTTTTCTACCTGTAGTGGCTGCTGCGGATTGAGTGCCGATTCGATCACCTCAGCCCCATGCGGTAGTGAGGCGATATAGCGCAGCCGGTTTTTGTCCATCGCTAAATTGTCATCTAACAGCTCAGCAGGATAGCTGCAGCGCCGCTGCCAATGTTTCAAGAAGTAGAGGGTGAGGGTCGGGTTATAGAGTCGCTGCGCCTCTTCGCGACAGAAGCGGTAGCCGTTATAGAAGTTTCGCATCATCGCCAGCGCCTCGTCTGCGGCGCTCTCAGGTAGCTGACAATGTTGCGCTATTTGGTGACAAACCGGTTGCAGCTCCTCAGCGGTTAAGCCACACAATGCATGAAATTCGGGCCAGTGGCTGATATTTTCGGCCACATTGTAGCCGCTGGTGATATCGCTCATCACCACCGGTGAGACGCCGGTGATAAAGACTCGCTCTAAGCCTAAACCATCGCTCGCTGCTTTGACCGCTTTAAAGACGGTTTTTATCACCCCTTCCCCTGCAACTAGTTCGTCGTAGCGCTTTTTACCCTGCTCGCGACTGGTTAATACCTCGTTGGCAAAGTTGTCATACTCATCAATGAGCAGATAGAGTGGCCGTTCCACTATTTTTAGTGCCGTTAACAGATTTTTAAATGAGCGTAGTGCATCGCGTTCATCTATTTTGATGGCATCGGGTAACCAAGCACGATAGCGTGCTGCAAAAAACTCGATCTCCCCATTAATATGGCTGTGTAGCGAGCGGGTAATGTGTGTTAAATCGCCATTAGGATCAACCACCGAAAAGTTCCACTTCAAAATAAAGTAGCGGTTACGGTTTGGGGTCGGGTTTGGCCCTATCGCTAAGTCGCCAAACAGGGTCTCAAATTGAGAGGCGGCACCGATATCGTAGTAGTTCTCTAGCAGCGTTAGCCACAGGGTTTTACCAAAGCGGCGCGGGCGCAGAAACAGGAGCTGCCGTCCTGCGGCCTCTAAGTCGTGCAGTAGTTTAGTGCGGTCAAAGTAGAGCTGGCCATCGGTTCTTAACCGCTTAAAATCACCTTGACCATACGGAATCTTTACCATTATCGAGCCCCTATCGTTTCGCTGTTGGGTCTCGCTGCGCTAACCCGACACCCATCACGCCACACCAGTCGCCGTATTCCAAGACTCACCACCGCAAACGATTTTAACTGCCACTCTACCGCCGGAAAGAGCTGCTGTAGTTTCGGTTGATACGAGGCTAACTGCACCTCTGCCTCATCTAACAGCTTTTTCACCGGTGCCAACTCAGCTAGCTGCTCCCGACTCATATCAGATAGCTGTTCTGCGCTTAATTTGAGATCTTTCAGTGACAGATATTTCAGTTCAAATAGCAGATCATACAGCGGTGCTTGGCGCTTATCGGGGCGAATCTCAAATAAGAGATCGCTATAGCCGCCGCCAAGTGAGAGCTCTGAGCGCGGCAGGTAGTAGAGATCGTTGGTCAGCAGCAGTAGTAGCGTGGTTTTGAGCGTCAACTCATTGCTCCAGCGCATATCACGATTATCAAGCACGCTATAAAAACGCTGTTCGATAAAGTTAGCTAGGGGCTCAAAGTCAGCCTCGGTATAGAGCTGTTTCGCTACCGCCTGCTGGCGATTATTATCCTCATAGCCATTGAGTAGCTGCTGTTGAATGCGGTCAATATAGAGCGAGCGCACCACCTGATTCGGAATCGTCACCGTTAACTCCCCTAACAGAGTCACCGAGTCAATCGTTAATACCCCAAAATAGACCAGCAGTGAGATGATAAAACTGGCATCGGACGGATCTTTGAGCATCGCCGCTACGCCAAAATCCTGTACCAATTTTTCTACCTGTAGTGGCTGCTGCGGATTGAGTGCCGCCTCAATCACCTCTGTGCCATGCGGTAACGAGGCGATATAGCGCAGCCGGTTTTTGTCCATCGCTAAATTGTCATCTAACAGCTCAGCAGGATAGCTGCAGCGCCGCTGCCAATGTTTCAAAAAGTAGAGGGTGAGGGTCGGGTTATAGAGCCGCTGCGCCTCTTCGCGACAGAAGCGGTAGCCGTTATAGAAGTTTCGCATCATCGCCAGTGCCTCGTCTGCGGCGCTCTCAGGTAGCTGGCAATGTTGCGCTATTTGGTGACAAACCGGTTGCAGCTCCTCAGCGGTTAAGCCACACAATGCATGAAATTCGGGCCAGTGGCTGATATTTTCGGCCACATTGTAGCCGCTGGTGATATCGCTCATCACCACCGGTGAGACGCCGGTGATAAAGACTCGCTCTAAGCCTAAACCATCGCTCGCCGCTTTGACCGCTTTAAAGACGGTTTTAATCACCCCCTCGCTCTCAACTAGCTCGTTATAGCGCTGCCGACCCTGCTCGCGACTGGTTAGCACCTCATTAGCAAAGTTATCATACTCATCAATCAACAGGTAGAGGGGCGTGTTAAGCGGGCGAATTGCCGCTAGCAGGCGGCTCAAGGAGCTCAGTGCATTATCAGATTGAATCGCAATCGGTAGCGTCAATAGATTTTGGTAGCGAATAGTAAAGTCGTTTATCGAGTCGTTAATGTGATCGTGCACCCGTTGTGCAATGTCGTTATGGCTGCCGTGCGGATCGATGACCGACAAGTTCCATTTCAACATAAAGTAGCGGTTACGGTTCGGGGTCGGGTTTGGCCCTATCGCTAAATCGCCAAACAGGGTCTCAAATTGAGAGGCGGCAGCGATATCGTAGTAGTTCTCTAGCAGCGTTAGCCACAGGGTTTTACCAAAGCGGCGCGGGCGCAGAAACAGGAGCTGCCGTCCTGCGGCCTCTAGTTCATGCAGTAGCTTGGTGCGGTCAAAATAGAGTCCATTCTCCTCTCTGAGGGTTTTAAAGTTACCCAAGCCATACGGAATCTTTACCATTGATGATCCTTAAGGTTGTTTTACTATCGGATAACACTGCCCGACTCCAACCTACTGTAGATAGCTCTCTGTGTCAATAGACATGAGATACCACCCCAGGTTGTAAATTAAGGCACATTGACGGAGGCAATCCCATGAGCAATACACCGGTACAAACCCACCCCTACACGGCGTGGATTACCGGAAGTACCCACAGGGGGGTGCCCCTACCAATCGGACAAATTGAGATGAATTACCACGATATGATGCAGTGCCTGCCCTGATACCGCCCGAGCATAAATGTGGGCAGCCGTAATGTGAACAACCGCAAATCGGGTAACCTAGCTAGCATTGTGCCGAATCTGCCACTCAGCGACCGCCGCTTCAAAATCACCCTCTGCACCGATGGCGTGCCAGAAGCGCTTAAAGTCGTCTGCGGCTCGTTCTAGCCAAAAAGGCATCTGTTTGGGCTTATCTTTTAGGAACAGTTTGATATTACTCTCAACCGTATCGAGATAGTCGTCGCTAATCGCAAGCGCGGTGGCAGCGGGGGAGGCCCCCATCAAAATGCCGTTTCGGTAAGCGGGGATAATCCCTAACGGTAGCTGTTCACGCTTGGCGAAGCTAGCGGCACTCGCCTCTCGATTGCGCTGTAGATGGATATAAAATGGCTGTTGGCCATAGTGCCGATCTAGCCGCCCTAGTAGCCAACTGAGGCGATTATCGGCCTCAATATGGTTATCTGGATAGTCGAACCGCGCCGATCCTAGAGCGGTGGCACGGCTTTCGTGGCCACAGCTATAGTTATCGATATGGCGACAGGCGGCAATAAAGGTGGAGGAGCCGCAGCGACCGCTATTGAGGATAAAGATATTCATAGCTCAGATAGCGCCTGTTGCCATAATAGCTGCTCCGTGGGGTAGCGTTCGATGGCATCGATAAGCTCTGCTAGCCTCGCTGAGTGGCTGGCGTTGCTAATTAGGGCGCTATTTTGTGACCTATCCCCAAAATTGTACTCAATATGATCTAAAAACTGCGCCATTAGGGGCACAATAGCATTGTGGTCGGCGTGGTGCCACCAAGCGTGGGGTTGAGTTAACTGCTGACGCAGGGCGCGGCTCTGCTGCTCAATGGCCGTTAGGTTCGTTTGGTAGTGGTGTTCAAACTGCTGCTGAGTTGAGGTCACGACCGACTCAATCGTTTTACCAGATAGCCCTCTGAGAGCGGGGGCGAGGCGGCTCAGTGCCTCAACGCTAAAGAGCATCACATCGCCCCAAAATTGGCGCTCAAACTCGCCACTAATATCGATATGGTGCGAACGATGCTCAATGCCGGGCCGAAACTCTGCCCGAGCTAGCTTAGCTGTGGTGCGATGGTGGTGCAGTGGCAGATTGAGAGTGACAAAGCGGTGACCTAGCTCAGCCTTTAGCAGTCGCCCAAGCGTCGGGCCGGCCATTCTCAGCTTCAGGGCGGCAAAGGGGATAGCGTGCCGCAGCCCTTGGCGGTTAACAATGTAGTTGCCGGTATAGACAGTTCGCGCCGGCTGAATACTCTTATCTACTGCCAGCCTAGAGCGAGGCGTGATACGGGTCGGGTGTTCGCCATCAAAAAAGTGGTTAAGCGGCTGACAAAGCGCCAATAGCGCCTCAAAATGGCTATGCTCACCCTGTAGGCGACAGTGAAAATCGCCCCGCTCAAATCGCTTTGGCGTCAAGCCAAACAGGGAGGCCATATCGTGGTAGCCGCCATCATCACCGTGATAGGTAGCCTCGGTATGAAATTGGCATCCATCAGTGGCCGAGAGCTGACTCATACCGGTCAAAATCGCCGTTAAATCGGTAAGCAGCGAGCGGGCCATCACGGCCGGAGAGACGGGGGGATCGCCATCGACTTTTCCGGTAGCAACCACGCTATCGGTCTGAGTGAAGAGCCGCTCATAGTGGCCAAAGTAGTCGATATCGGCGTGAAAACTCTCATCGCTATCGATAAAAAGAAACAGCGGCTCAAGGAGTGTCGCTTGTAACTGCCACAGCCTAAGATAGAGTAGGTTACGGGTGAGGGAGGCTCCTTTGTGTCCGGCCTCAATCGCAACCGCCGTGCCGAGCAGAGAGTGGAGCTGTTGTGCCGTATTCGGCTGGAGCTGTTGCAGCAGCTCAAGTTGCTGCTGCGGTCCGAAGTACTCAACAATGAGCTCGGGACGATTAAATTCAGCGGCGATAGCGGCGATAGCGGCGCGACCTTCAGGGGCTGAATCGTCGGCTAGCAGTAGCTGCGGCGCACTCTGTGGCGGAAAGTTATCGCACAGCGTCACCAAGCTCTGTAGGCAGCGCCGTAGCTGTAGTGGCCGGTCGGCGACCGGAATGGTAATGACAAACTGGTGTGGCATGGGTCATAATATAGCCCAATTGCCCGCTTTTGTGTTACTTGGAACGGATATTAAGGTTACCTCTATGCCCTCGTTTGATATTGTCTCTGAAGTTGATGCCCATGAACTGACCAATGCCGTGGATCAGACCAACCGTGAAGTCGGTAACCGATTTGACTTTAAGGGGAGTCAGGCCAACATCGAGCAGGGGGAAGGGGCACTGGCGCTGGAGGCGCAGAGCGAGTTTCAGTTAAGCCAGATGGTCGATATTCTCTACCAGAAGTTGAGTAAACGGGGGATAGATATTCGCGCCTTTGAGCTACAGAGTGTACAAGAGGGGGGCGGCAGAGCTAGGCAGACAGTGGTAGTAAAGCAGGGAATTGCCACTGAATTGGGCAAAAAGCTGGTCAAACAGATTAAGGAGAGCAAACTTAAAGTTCAAGCGGCCATTCAGGGAGAGCAGGTACGGGTGAGCGGTAAAAAGCGGGATGATCTGCAGCAGGTGATTGCGCTACTCAAGGAGTCGAAGCAGGAGCAACCGCTGCAATTTAATAACTTTCGAGATTAATTTTTTAGTGGAGTTTTGTATGAAATATCGTCTATTCAGTGGTCTAGCCGTCGTGGCTGTGGCTATCACCGCCGTGGTGGCGCTGGCTAGTGCGTCAGCCGAGCCCGATCCGGCCGCCGCAGCGAGCGCCAATGAGAAGATTACCCAGCAGCTAGCGCGAATGATACCGGGCAAACCGGATGCGATTAGCGCCACCGAGATGCCGGGGCTCTATGAGGTTCGTTTCGGTACCCGCCTCTTCTACGCCTCTGAGGATGGACGCTATCTATTCGATGGCGAGCTGTATGATCTAGCCAATGGGGTCAATTTGACCGAAGCGGCGGGCCAGTCGCTGCGTAAAGAGCTGCTAGCGGGCTTAGATGCAGACAGACTGCTTACCTATCCGGCGAAAGAGGAGAAGTATGTTGTCTCCATCTTTACCGATATCGACTGCCCCTACTGCCGTAAGCTGCACGACCACATGGCAGAGATGAATGAAATGGGGGTGACTGTGCACTATCTGCTCTTCCCCCGTGCCGGAGTGGGATCAGACTCCTATAAGAAGGCGGTCAGTGTCTGGTGTGCCACAGATCGCAATCTAGCGATGGATAGGGCCAAAGGCGGTATTGAGGTCGAGTCTAAGCAGTGCGAAAACCCGGTACAAGAGCATATCGCGCTGGTACGAGACTTTGGCGTCACCGGTACACCGGCCATTGTATTGGAGTCGGGCAAGCTGGTTCCTGGCTATCTGCCGCCGAAGCGGTTATTGGCGCTCTTAGAGGCAGAGTAGTTCCACATCGCTACCTATGCCGTGACCCCGATGTCGCCCCAGCAGCCGTGGTCTCCCCCTGAGTGGGTCACCCGCCTTGCCGGAGTCGATGAGGTCGGCCGCGGCCCGCTAGCCGGGCCGGTGGTGACAGCAGCGGTGATTCTTGATCCGCAGCGGCCGATTAGCGGTGTGGCCGACTCCAAACAGCTCTCGGCTGCGACACGCGAGCGGTTGAGTCGGCAGATTAAGCACCAAGCGCTGGCTTGGGCGCTAGGGCGAGCTGAGGTAGAGGAGATCGAGCAGCTCAATATTCTGCAAGCGACCCTGCTAGCGATGCAGCGAGCCCTTGAGGCATTACCACTATCGCCGGACTATATTGCGATTGATGGCAATCGTCTCCCGAAAAAGTTATCCGCACCCGCTGTGGCGCTGGTCAAGGGGGATCAACGCTTGGCCGCCATTAGCGCCGCTTCGATTATTGCCAAAGTGGCACGCGATGCGGAGATGGTGCGCCTAGATGAGCGCTATCCGGGGTATGGGCTGGCGCGACATAAGGGCTATCCGACGCAATTTCATCGTCAGCAGCTACAACAGTTAGGGCCATCCCCGATCCATCGCCGTTCGTGGCGGAGCGTCAATAGGTAGCCCCTTAGTGGGCGTGCAGCCAACTATCGAGTTGCTCAGGGGGCTGCGGGCGCGAGAAGAGGTAGCCCTGACCGTAACTACAGCTCATCTCACACAGCCGTTGCCGCTGCCCTTCGGTCTCGATCCCCTCGGCAACTACCTGTAGCTTTAGCGTCTTACTCAGCGCCACAATGGTCTCGACTAGGGCGTAGTCTCGCTGATCTTTCACCATATCGCGCACAAACGACTGATCGATCTTGACCGCATCGACAGGAAAGTTTTTCAGATAGGAGAGCGAAGAGTAGCCTGTCCCGAAATCATCCAAATAGACCCGAAACCCTTGGGCACGCACCTCACGCAGCCAGTTTGCCACCTTATCGAGATCCTCGGCGAGCGTGCTCTCGGTAATCTCCAGCACCAACATATCGGGCGTCAATCCAAACGCCACCATGAGCTGCTGTAGATAGCTCGGCGATACTCCATCGGGGATCTGACGCGGCGACACATTAACGGCGGCATAGAGCCTCAAGTCGGCTGCGTGCCAACTCTGTAACTGTCGGCATACACTCTCGATAACCCAGCTACCGAGAGGCTGAATGAGGCCAGAACTCTCGGCAATAGGGATAAATTTGCCCGGACTGATCCCACCGAGCTCTTTATGCTGCCAGCGCAGCAGCGACTCGACCCCGCAGACCCGACCGCTAGCCAGATCGATAATAGGCTGGTAGTGAATCCCCAACTCACCCTCGGCCACCGCTAGGCGTAGATCGCTCTCCAAACGGTAGCGCTCTCGCAGCTCCTGCCCCATCGATTCAGTAAAGTAGTGGTGAACGCCCCCCACCCCCTTCGCCCGCGCTAGGGCAAGATTGGCGTTACGCAACAGCTCCTCGGCGCTATCGGCATCATCGGGGAAGAGGCTAATGCCGATACTCGCACTCACCTCAGTCGTGCCCGCCGGTAGGGTATAAACGCTCTCCAAACGGGTGCTAAGACGCCGCACAGACTCCTCAACCGCGATCTGATCGTCTCGCTCCGACAGTAACAGTAAAAACTCATCCCCCCCCACCCGTGCCGCCGTGTCGAGCTCGCCAATCTCAGCCTGCAGACGCAAGGCCGCCTGTTTTAACAGCTCATCGCCGGAGGGATAACCCATCGTTTCGTTAACCTGGCTAAACTTATCCAGACCAATCATCAATAGCGCCAGTTTATGACCGTGCTGTTGGTGCGACTTAACCGCCAGCTCAAGCCGCTCTAACAGTAAACTACGATTGGCCAGACCGGTCAGGGCGTCGTAGTTACCCCGCTGCCGAATCTCCTCTTCGGTCAGTTTGCGGCGGGCGATATCGCTAAATTGTGAGAGGTAGCCGCTCACCCCTCCCCGTTTGTCACGCATGACGACAATCCGCTCCCATAGCGGAAAGATTTTACCGCTCTTATGGCGGTTCCAGATCTCGCCCTCCCAGTAGCCCTGACTCAACAGCATCTGCCATAACTGGTGATAAAACGCCTGTGGATGGTGGCCCGATTTAAGCAAGCTCGGCGTCTGCCCTACCACCTCCTCGGCGCTATAGCCGGTGATTTCGCTAAAGGCGGGATTAATACGCAAAATGGTGTTTTTCTCATCGGTCAATACCACCCCATTATTACTCACCTGAAACAGCATAGCGGCCTCCTGTAGTGGCCGCTCGGCCTCAATACGGCGTCTAATCTGCTGCGAGAGGCGGCGGTTCCAGACCAAAATCGCCGCAATCAGCAGCAGAGCTCCCAGTAAGATCTGCCCTAGCAGGGTATAATCGACCCTCTTTTCGGTGGTAACGGCGCGCCACATCCACCGCTTCTGAATCGTTATCCGCTCCTGCTCGGTAAGGGTGGCAATGGCCCGATTGAGCAGTGGCAATAGCGGCTGGTGCGCTTTGTTGACCATGATTTGCAGCTTATAGACCGCATCGGTGACACCACCGAGATGGAGCGAATCATCGCCGCGAGCGGCCATTAGGTGCTGTAGCACTGGCAGAGTATCAGCGGCGGCCACCGCCCTCCCCTCAACCACGGCATCAAGCGCTGCGGCTGTATTGGTCACCTGCAAAAATATAATTGCCGGATAGCGCTCTCGCAGCAGATGGTAGGCGCTGTAACTCTCCCCCACTGCTACCACTTGCCCCTCCAGACTCGCCGCATCGGTAATAAATCCCTGCCCTCGTAGCGTGGCTAGAGCGATGGGGAACTGCTCATAGCTGTCGCTAAAGAGGGCGTAAGCCTCTCGATCAGGGGTGGCGGTGGTGCTCACAAAGAGATCGGCCTCCTGCCGCTCTAACGCATTGAGGACTGTGGCGAAAGATTCCGGTGCTAACTCTTCGACTTTAAGCTGTAGCTTAGTGCGAATTAACGCCCAGTAATCTTCGGCGATCCCGCTCAAGTTACCATCGCGATCGATAAAGCTAAATGGCGGATAGCCGCCGGTAGCGATGCGACGAAATCGTTTGCTCTGTAGATAGGCGTGCTCCGAGCCGGAGAGGTAGAGCGGTTGTAGCCCCTGCATCTCAGCGGAGAGCCAGCGCTGATTGATGCGATGACGCTCGGTTAGCGGAATAGTCGCCAGCGCCTTATTGAGAATACCCGGCAGTAGCGGCCAGTCGTTACGAATCGACATCACCACCGAATGGCGACTCCCCTCCAGCAGTCCAGAGACACGAAAGCCCAACATGCTGTTACTACGGCGCCACCACTCCAGATCGACAATGCCAATGAGCGCATCGACTTCGCCCTCTAGCAGCGCCTTAGCCATCTGCTCCTGACTCCCCAGAGCTACTAGGCGCACATCGGGTTGATCTGCTCAACCAGCTTCATGCCAGAGAGGTAGCCGACCCGCTTACCGATGAGATCGGCCATGTTTCTCGCAGGGGGGGAGTCGCTACGCACATAGATATGCAGATAGCCGTAGTAGTAAGGCTCGCTGTAGAGAAAATATTGATCCCAGCGGGCATTAGGCGCAGAGGAGGCTAACCCATCAATCTCACCGCGCATAGCCTTCTCCGTAATCGCCTGCCAATCGTGATCGACATAGAGCTGGAGCCGCCCGCCGAGCTGCCGATTGAGTAGGGCAAAATAGTCAACCACCAGCCCGCTTTGGCTGCCGTCGGGGTGGACAAGAACATCCGGTAAAAACTGATCGGAAATACCGAGCACAATCTGCGACTGACGCTCTAACCAGCGACGCTCTTCGTCGGTCAACTCCAGCGGTAGTAGCGTGATCGCTACCTCAGACTGAACCAGCGCACTCCAGCAGAACAGGTAGAGCGTTAGGAGGAAAAGAGGAGCGGGTAGCCATTTAGTCACGAAATTACAGAGAGTTCCAAAAGTTAGAGGTCATAAAGAGGGGGTAATACTCCCCGATTCCTAGGGAAAAGTCAACGCGCCCCTTTTCAAAGAGAGTGGCCTCTCTTGACAAAGCGTTGCCCATCCATCATAGTCCGCGCCGAGCCAGTTGGCCTTACTCCACCATCATAGCCTACCCACTAACATATTGAGGTCTGTTCATTGATTATTCGTAGTCTATCCGATATAGAGAATACCGAAAGAGATGTTGCCTGGGGTAACGGGCAGAGTCGGCGTTTTTTAATTGCCGAAGATAACATGGGCTTTACCTTGACCGAAACGACCGTATTGGCAGGAACGGAGTCACTGATTCAATATCGCCACCATCTGGAGGCCTGCTATTGCATTGAGGGTCAGGGAGAGATCGAGGTAGAGGGAGAAGTTTTCCCACTAAAACCAGGCACAATGTATGCGCCTAATGCGCATGATGTCCACTATCTTCGTGCAACGAAGACCTTGCGCCTAGTTTGTGTTTTTCTACCCGCATTACAAGGGAGTGAGACGCATCAATTTCACTCTGGTAAGGATACAAAAGGCTCCAGCTACTAAACCGCGCCTAAGCGTTTTTATGAACCCTAAAACCATAGTAAAAAAACCTATAATACAAAGGATTAAAGAGCAGGCGCTCGCGCACCCGGCCGCCATCGCGATATATCATCACCAAGCGCGGCTACGCTATGATGAACTTGAGCAACAATCTAATCAACTAGCACGCCACCTATTGATGTTGGGCATACAAAAAGAGCAACGAATTGGTCTGTGTGCCCCGCGTTGCATCTCGCTGCTGGTAGGGGTATTAGGCATCCTAAAGGCGGGAGCCGTCTATGTACCATTAGATCCCAGTTATCCACGCAAACGCCTAGCGTATATGTTACAAGATAGCCAGCTTGACTATCTGTTATTGACCGAAGCGACCGAGAGCCTAGTCGCTGCCTTAGTAGCCGAAGAGCCACAACCACAGCCGATTAACTTAGAGCGTGATTGGGATCTGATCGCCACACAGACGACGCAGCCATTGGCGACTTCGCCTACGCCAGACCAGCTCGCCTACTGTCTCTATACCTCTGGCTCAACAGGGGTACCTAAAGCGGTATTAATGGCGCATGACTCATTGAACAACTTGATTCATTGGCACTTAACACACCGTATCACCCCTGCCCGACAGCTACAATTTGCCCCGCTGAGCTTTGATATCTCCTTTCAGGAAATTTTTGCGACTTGGTGTTCTGGCGGTAGTCTATTTTTAATAGATGAGCATACGCGACGCAACCCTTTAGCACTGTTAGATTTCATTTGCGCACAGGGGATTGAAAAGCTCTATTTCCCCTTCACACCACTGCAACAACTCGCTATTGTCGCCCAAGATACGGGACAATACCCAACACAGTTACGAGAGGTCATTACCGCAGGCGAACAGCTACAAATTACCCCAGCCATCCGTGACCTATTTTTGCGTAGCGGGGCCAGCCTCCACCACCACTATGGTGCCACAGAGTGTCAGGATGTGACCGCCTTAGATTTAAGCGGCGATCCACAACTGTGGCCTACGCTACCGAGTATCGGTTGCGCTATTGATAATATACAGACACACATTTTAGATGACAATTTAGCGCCAGTTGCCGCAGGTGACATCGGTGAGTTGTATATTGGTGGCGTAGGATTGGCACGGGGCTACTTAAACCGCGCAGAGCTAAACGCGGAAAAATTTATTATTCACCCCACGAAAGGGCGCTTGTATAAAACCTGCGATATGGCAAGAGAGCAGCCTGACGGTCACATAGAGCTGCTAGGGCGACGCGATCAAGCGGTAAAAATTCGCGGTTTTCGAGTGGAATTAGGTGAAGTCGAGGCCGCTTTACTACAGCATGAAGATATTAGCCAGGCGGCGGTCATCGTCCACGAAGATGAGGAGCAGCACAAACGCCTATTAGCCTATCTGGTTCTGCATACTTCCCGCCCCCTCTCTCAGCAACAACTGCAAACCTATCTTGCGCAGACATTGCCGGCCTATATGGTTCCTGCGCGATTTATAACACTAGATGAGATGCCGATGAGCCCTAGCGGTAAAGTAGATCGTGCGGCTCTGCCGGCTGCTGCAAAGCAACCGCTTCCTGCGATATTAGCGCGGCAAGTGCAGCTAGCGCGGACTCCTTTAGAGCAGCAGCTAGCCGATATTTGGCAAAAGCTCCTCCATATTGAACCCATCGACATTTATGACGATTTTTTCGCTTTAGGGGGGGATTCGCTACTCTTAATTAAGCTGTTTAGTGAGCTAAAAAAACAGTTATCAATTAATGTTCCACTTGCCAATTTGTTGCAAAAACTGAACATTGCAGAGTTAGCAAAAACCCTAGAAGAGAGAACCCCAACGACGAATACCATGGCGCTCTCTGTGACAGAACTACAAGCGCAAGCAGTCTGCCCGTTACAAACACCTGTTGTCGCTGCCGCAGCTTCCCATTTAGTTAGGCCACAAACTATTTTATTAACCGGAGCCACCGGTTTTTTAGGTGCCTTTTTACTCCATGAACTCCTGCATCAAACCGAGGCAGATATCTACTGCTTAGTGCGCAGCGAGAATAGAACAGAGGCACAGCAACGCCTGCTAACCACACAACGACGCTACGGCTTAGTGATCAGTACCGAGCTAGAGCAGCGTTTACATCCGCTCTGCGGTGATTTGGCACGCCCCTATTTTGGGTTAACTGAAATGCGTTGGGAGGAGCTGACGGAACTGATCGACTGCGTTTATCATGCAGCAGCTAATATCAATATGCTCTACCCCTACTCGGTATTGCACCCGATTAATGTTAAAGGCACACAAGAGATAATCCACTTCGCGGTACAGAGTCGCGTCAAACCCATTCACTATATTTCTAGTACGGCTATTTTTGAGTCTCAGGGCTTTTTTAAGCCATCATCCGCTATTGCAGAGGATATAGATTTACAACACTGTGAATCTGTTTACGGCGGCTATGCACAGAGTAAATGGGTCGCAGAAAAGATGCTGCAACAAGCGCAAGCGCAAGGATTGCCGGTCACCATCTATCGTCTAGGTATGTTGACAGGAGATAGCCGCACAGGCGTAGCCAATACCGATGATATGATGTGCAAATTACTTAAACTATTTGTACTTCAACAATCTATCCCCGCATTATCAACGCCACTTGATATGACCCCTGTTGATTACGCCAGTCAGGCGATTGTCTATTTATCTCAATCTCAGCGCGTCGGTTCACAATGTTTTCATATCATTAATCAAAAATCACTATCTTTTAACCAACTCACTGAGGCTTTCAATAGCCTAGGCTATCCGGTACAGAGTATCCATTACTCACACTGGCTCAATCAACTGCGCACCTTGGCTATCGACTCTAAAGACAATGCCTTAGGGGCGATGCTCCCTATTTTTACTGACGATATCGCGGGCAAGAGCTATCTGGAACTCTCCTCTTTGAGCCTTGCTTTGCGTGACGATAATACCCGTCGTGGCCTACAGCACAGTCGTATTAGCTGCCCTGAGATAACGGTGGAGCTGCTAGCCACTTATCTCGATTACTTTGTAACCTGCGGTTTTTTAACCCGCCCTAACGAGCTCAGATGATGGAGTGTACATGCTGAACCATTCGCCTAAATCCCGCGCTTTTTTTCAACGCGCACAAAAAGTTATCCCTTATGGTGTCAATTCCAGCCACCGCTACTGGGGCGACAACACTCCCGTATTAGAGCGCGGTAAGGGAGCCTATGTCTATGATTTTGACGGGCAGCGCTACATCGATTATCGGCTTGGTTTTGGCCCTGTTATCCTCGGTCATGCACACCCGTATGTAAACCAGCGCGTCACAGAGGCGATTCAACACGGTGTGACATTTTCCGCCACGCAGCCCTTTGAGGTCAGTGTTGCAGAACGGATAATCGCCATGTGCCCCCATGTCGAAATGGTGCGCTTAGACAATACAGGCTCAGATGCCACTCGGCACGCTTTGCGTCTAGCGCGTGGTTATACGGGACGCGACCTTATTATGAAATTTGAAGGGGCCTACCACGGCGACTATGACTATATGTTATGGACAACGCCCGATAGCTTTAAAAGCCAGGTCGGTCATCGTCGCCATCCGGTTGCACATAAAACCAGCATGGGCGTACCCGACTTGGTTTCACAACTACTGCTCACTGCTGTATGGAATGATCGTGACACCATGACCACCCTCTTAGCGGAGAAGGGCGACGCCATTGCGGCCATTATCGTTGAGCCTATTCTTGCTAATGCCGGCGGTTTAATGCCAGAACCCGGCTTTTTAGAGTTTTTACGCGCACAGTGTGATCGCTACGGTATTGTGCTGATTTTTGACGAAGTCAAAACAGGTTTTCGTATTGCCAAGGGGGGAGCCGCTGACTATTTTGGCGTCACCCCTGATTTAGTCGCCTACGCCAAAGCCATGGGCAATGGCTATCCTATCTCTGCGGTGGGAGGAAAACGCGACATTATGATGACGCTCGCCCCTGGCAAAGTCGTACATGCAGGGACTTATGTTGGTAATATTGTGGCGACCGCAGCGGCTGATGCCACGCTTGAATATATGCAAACCAACGATGTTTTCGGACACCTTAATCACCTCGGGCAACAACTCATGGAGGGTTTAGATGAAATTCTTGCTCGTCACAGTATCCCCCACCATATCCATGGTGTGCCCAGTCTATTTGGTCTGACCTTATCAGAGCACCCTCCCACAGACTGGCGACAAGTGGTGGATAGCGATTTGGAACTGTCTGAAAAACTGCTGATTGAATTGGTGAAAGGCGGCATCATGACCGATTCTGATCCACAACAAACTTGGTATATCAGCGACTCTCACAGCGACGCCGACATTGCCGAAACCCTAGAAAAATTTGAAACCGCTCTGCGCAACGCACAAGGTTAATTTTATCCCTATCCCATAAAATGAGGAATACAAATGAGTGTAGCAGTCAATAGTTATAATGAGTGGTCGCCCTTAAAAGAGGTCATTGTAGGTTCCGCCTACAATTATACCTTACCGCCGATAGACCAATCCTTCAAACTGTTCTATCACGACTTAATTCATCCTAACTACCCTCTTGAAACTCGGCGGGTTATTAAACAACAATATATCGAAGAGCTAGAGGAGGATATCACAGGTTTAGTCGCCACATTTGAGCAGCTAGGCGTTAAAGTACACCGGCCAACGCAGTTACCCGAGGCCTGCACTATCCGCACCCCCTATTGGGAATCTACCGCGCTAGCCGCCCTCAATGTGCGAGATCAAGCGATTATTGCCGGTAATGAAATCATTGAAACCGCACCGATGTTACGCGCTAGATATTTTGAAAACGATCTACTCAAGCCTATTTTTTATGACTACTTCAAAGCGGGTTCAATGTGGACGCTAATGCCTAAACCGATGATGTTAGAAAAATCGTTTGATCTATCCTATGTTGAGCATCCCGAGGAGTACATTAAAAACGCCTACAATGCGGATAATATCCCACGCGACTACCCGCAACCCTCCTCCCCTTATGACATTGGGTATGAGATGTTATTTGACGGCGCACAGTGTATGCGTTTTGGTGAAGATTGGATCGTTGATGTCTCTAATCAAAATCATGAATTGGGCTTTCAATGGTTACAACGACATTTTGAAGGCAAAATCAGAGTGCATAAACTGGATAAAATTACCGATAATCATATTGATACGACGGTCATTCCACTACGCCCCGGCACACTCTTGATGCGCTCTCCCAATGATGTCAAAAAATTACCTGCCGCGCTGCAAAAATGGGATATTATCTATGTGCCACAACCGAGCATGAAAAACTTTCCTAACTATGAAAAGGATGATTTGGTTTTATCCAGTAACTTAATTGATGCCAATGTTTTCTCCGTTGATGGCGATAAGTTGATTGTCAACTCTTTGTATCCTGAGTTAATTAAGCTATTGGAGCAGCATAAGTTCACCCCTATTCCTGTGCAACACCGTCACCGCCAATTAGTCAGCGGTGGATTTCACTGCTTTACCCTCGATACGGTGCGAGAGGGTGGATTAGAAAGGTATTTCTAGGCCTTTAATTACCCTCATCCTATGAAATCAAATACCCTCTATCTGGCCGCCGCAATCCTCGGAGCTTTTGCTGTTGCTTTGGGAGCCTTCGGCGCTCATGCGTTAAAAAACGCGCTCACGCCTGATCAGTTAGCCATTTGGCGCACTGCTGTTGATTATCAGTTCTACCACATTCCGGCAATTCTGTTCTGTGGTTACTTGGTTGAGCAGGGCAAGCTGTTTGGCCGGATAGCTGGACTTCTGTTCATCGCCGGTATTCTGTTGTTCAGCGGCTCGCTTTACCTGATGGTGCTGCTGCAGCTGCCGATGCTGGGAATGGTTACCCCAATAGGGGGTGTCATGCTCATTATTGGCTGGCTGACTTTGGGTTATCGGTTGATTCGGTCTGAGCGGGCGTCGCCTCATCATCTTTTGAGCAGAAAAAGATAATTTTATCGGGATTTAGTGACTCAATTGCCGTCATCAGTGGCTTATGGCTTCCGCGGCCTGACGCCAGATAGCTTCTAATGTAACCGTTCAGTCCCCCCCCTGTTGCCAAGTCAAATGTAATATGATTGAATAGCACATACGCAACTCACTGACCCACGGACAACGAATGCAACTCACCGATCACGATCTAAAGCAACTCGATAAGGAGAAGCTGGACAGCCTTCCTGAAGAGTCGCTACGCTCGTTATCGGCTAAATTGCTCACTGATCTAAAAGAAGCCAGAGAACAGCTCGGTCAAAATCCACAAAACAGCTCCCGTCCGTCAGGAGCGATGCCTCCATGGTTTAGTAACGACACAGATAAGGATGAAGCCAATGAAGAAGAATCAGATTCATCCGATGCCAACGAGCCAATGCTGAAAGAGAGCGAGTCAGCTCAACATGACAGCGATGATCCTGACCCTAGCAAAGATACACCTTCTGATGCAGAAGACAAAACAACGGAACCCACTGGAAAGGATGAGCCACCCCCAAGAAATCCGGGTCGTCAACCGGGTAGTCAAGGCTATGGCCGTCAACAAGTTTTACCGACTGACAAAATAGAACATCACTTTGTGGGCCACTGCCACTGTTGCGGCAAAAAGATGAACGAGGCTGAGTTCCCAAGTCAGGCGTATACCGCCTATTATGAAATAGATATTCTGATTCAGACTGATAGCAGAGCCGGATTAACGCTCCAACAAACCAAGCATATGTGCTATGAGAGTCAGTGCAGTTGTGGCCATACCAGTCAATACCGCCCGTTTGTTGAAGAGGCAAATGAAACTTGGCAGGTGGCTATCAAAGAGCGACACCTAGTCGGTCCCACTCTGGCATCGATGATCATTTTTCTGGCGGTTCGGATGCGGTTATCCCGTCGTCGTGTTGTTGAGTTTTTTCAGACATGGTTTGGCCTGAAGCTCTCTGTTGGCCTCATTCAGCAGACGATAACTGAAGGTGCCCGCTGCCTTGAACCGGTCGAGGAAGAGATTATCGAGTCGGTGGTCAAATCAGAACTGCTCCATATTGATGAAACTTCATGGCCTCAGGCAGCTCAGAAGCTCTGGCTATGGGTTGTGGTTGGCATGAGCGCTACATGGTATACCATTGGTACGCGCGGACGGTCGGCGATTGAACGCATTTTGTTCAGCGACCGGTTTGACGGCTGGTTGATGAGTGATGGCTGGCACATCTATCGTGAGTACTATAAGCGACTTCGTTGCTTGGCGCATTTGGAAAGGAAAGCGATAGGATTGGCACAAAGTCTTGATCCGGATGCCGCAAAATTTGGCAAAAAAGCGGGCTCCCTTCAAAATCCCCCTAAAGTGGTTGACAGTTCAAAACACGACGCAAGCGAAGCTGTCGGCGCCTGAAGCACAAACAGGCGCCGCCAAAGGCAAATAAGATTGAGGCTGGGATTAACTGCTGACGGAGGTGTCAGCCGCTTTCGCCAGCAACTTATACCATGGTTCTTCGGGTTCAGTTCCGGTTAAGATACCGATAGGCGAGCGTCCTTTTCGTTTACCGTCATGAAATTGATGATGGTTAAAGTAAAACATAAACAGATTGAGCTGCTCTTGGGAGATATTGCCCCGACAAGCATTTAGAGTCAGACGGAGCGATGAGTTAACCATTTCCACTAATGAAGAACTTCTGACCAATCCATCGAACTGCTCAAATAGCTCTTCAATTAAGGCCGGAGCTTCCTTTTCAGGGAGCAGATTTTCAGCAGCTTCCAGCCAAAATTGAGACTCGGCCTGATGAAAAGCTGCCCCCTTCCCTTTATGCTGATGAGATTGGTGTGCGTGTTGCCAAGCCAACGATAGATAGCACAATGTCGTCTCGGGAACCCGCTTAGTCCATTCGGGCCATATCTCTTCCAGCCATTGATAGCACATACAAATATCATCGATATGGCCACGTACCTTAGCCACTTCCTGATTCAGAGTGGGCCATTCGATTTCATCCAGCAAATCAAATAGCACAGACAACTCCTCTTTGACCGTGTAGGAAAACCGTGGCACGCCATTGCTAAGGTTAAAAAAATAGAGTGACGGAAATAGTAGTGATAGACAATCATTCAGCTGATCGTAGCGGTTAATCTTAGCCTCACAATCTTGGTGTGCCAGTTCCAGTTTCAGGGACTGTTTTTGCATGGCCTTCTCAGAGCGTCTATTCAGAAAAACCTGTTCTCTTTTATATTCATCCTCAATAGCCGCATAGGCTTGCCGTTCGGCACGAAACAGAAGATTGACTAGCTGCCGAAATTCATGGAAGTGATCGGAGCACCAATTTAAATCGCGGTTAAATGCCGAATACCCCTCAGTGATACCCTTTGCACGGTCACTGCAAAGGCCTAACGAGCCTATCTGATTCGCTTCGATCAAACGAAAATGGTTTTCCCAAGTCACCGCTTGGCGATTATCCGCTAAATCAATGCGCAAAATAGCTGTGCTCACCGGGTCTATCGTAATCAGAATAGGATGACCATTGGCAAAAATTTCATCGGATAACCAGAATGTCATGAGCTGTTGTTTTGGCTGTAAAGCGTTAGCCACAGCCCTGCCGATTGCCGTCAGGCGCTGACTCACTGTACCGACTGAGTTATTCTTCTCATATCCAAGCCCGATTAATATATCGCTGATGCTCTGAATAGAGGCGCGCCCTTCCAGCCGCAATAACAGGATGACTTCGTTCTCTGTGAGACGGTTGTCTGTGGGGACAATATCTACTGCCGAGAAGAGCTCCTGTAGCACCAGCATCGTTCTAGCTATCCAGTGGTAAAGCAGCGTCCTTGATATCTGATACTGATAGGCTAAGTGACTGCGAGCTCCATAGATGCCTGCACTCAGGATAGCTTCAAGGGTAATCTGAATCCGTACCTCTGGCGTCAGATCGCTACGACGGTGAAATTTCATCGGCTTATCCTCCTCGTTTGATTGCAAACTGTTTCGGAAGAAATTATGCCTCAAATACGCTTGCTACAGCGAAACTGTCAACCGGTGATTGAAGGGAGCCCCAAGCCATATGTTTTTTTACCCGATTTCGTGACCACAACATCATCCGCAGCCATCACCCATTCTGGATCCTCTCCTAAAAGATGACCCTGAAACAGCGACCAATTCAGTTGCGGCCAATTAATCGTGCTATGAAAAAAACGCTGAAGTGTACGATAACTCCCCCCTCGACCGCTCCAACGGGAAAGTCCCAACATGGTAACTCGGCCTGTCATCGACAGCCTGGAGCATCAAGGGGTTATCGCGGGTAGTCAAACTCAGCCTATTCATAGCGCGCCCAGATGAATTTGTCCGGCATTTTGTTGAATTATATACCCACTGCTATGAGAGGTTTAACATGATGTTCAGGCTTATGGGCCGACAAGTCGTGGGTCGATTGTAGGTTTAACCAAAACTCAGGTGATGTATTGAAAGCTTCGGAAAATAACCAAGCAGTGTCTGGCGTGATACCACGTTTACCACGCACAATTTCATTTACACGTTGAACCGGTATACCCAAATGAGAAGCTAATGCTTTTTGGGTAATTTCAAGAGGCTCAAGAAACTCTTTTAGTAATATGACACCCGGATGTGTTGAAGTTCTATTCGTTGGAATCATACATCACCTTTCTATTAGTGATAGTCCATGATTTTTACATCATGAGCCGAATTCGCTTTCCAGAGGAAAACAATACGCCATTGATTGTTTATTCGGATGCTATGAAACCCCTTGAGATCACCTTTGAGTGGTTCCAACTTATTTCCGGGTGGAGATTTTAGGTCGTCCAGGTTTTGAGCTGCATTAATAATGTCCAGCTTATACAGCGCCACTTCATGAATCTGATTGGGCAGCTTCCTGACTTTACTGCTGGAGATGCCGTGGAAGAGGTCTGAAGTCGCCTTATCACCAAATGAAACAATCATGATTTCTATGTTAACGTATTCACGGAAGCCATGCAATTATTCTTTCTCAAGTTCTACTATCAGCATGTCCTGCACAAACCTTGGGTCAATGTTGACCTGATTAAGCCACCCAAGGCTGTGCGACTGCCTGATGTCGTTACCGTTGAAGAGGCGGCACAGCTGTTCATGGCAACCAACAAACTGTGCTATCGTGTCTTTGCCTGCTTCTTAAATTCATCAGGATAGATTTTTACAGAATTACTCATTTTTCAACACCTCATATTGAGCCAATTTATCTCAAATTTAGTGTCCGGAATAGTGTAGCCACATCACCCTTGGGCGACGGTCATTCCACTACGCCCCGGCACACTCTTGATGCGCTCTCCCGATGATGTCAAAAAATTACCTGCCGCGCTGCAAAAATGGGATATTATCTATGTGCCACAACCGAGCATGAAAAACTTTCCTAACTATGAAAAGGATGATTTGGTTTTATCCAGCAACTTAATTGATGCCAATGTTTTCTCCGTTGATGGCGATAAGTTGATTGTCAACTCTTTGTATCCTGAGTTAATTAAGCTATTGGAGCAGCATAAGTTCACCCCTATTCCTGTGCAACACCGTCACCGCCAATTAGTCAGCGGTGGATTTCACTGCTTTACCCTCGATACGGTGCGAGAGGGTGGATTAGAAAGATATTTCTAGTGTTTAAACTCCAGCAGCGTCATATCGTCCTGTCGCTCCCCGACGTGGCTAAAGCACTCCACCTCTTTAATCACCCTATCAAAGCGCTCGGCTAGCGGGTAGCGCTGCAGTACCTGCTGTAGCCGGTTCTCACCAAACATCTCCCCGCTCTCGGCGCCGATACCGGCCTCAGTCAAGCCATCGGTAAAGGCGTAGAGCGCCTCCCCAGCGGCGAGTTGTAGCGTTTGGGTGCGATAGTTCGCCGCCTCCATGGCGACAATCCCTAACATCAACTGGGTTGACGCCAGCTCACCTTTCATCCGATTGTCGTCACCAAGATAGTAGAGCGCCGGCAGACCGGCGTTAATCACCTGCAACGAACTATCGTTTAGGTTAAATTCGACAAAAACCGCCGCACAAAAGATCTGTGTCGGCAAAATCCGCAGCAAGCGGTTATTGACCTCGGCGGCAATCGCCTCCAGAGTTAGCTGCTGCGCGACTAGCTCCCCAAATATCTGCATCATCGGCAAAGTGCCGATCGCTGCGGCTAGGCCATGGCCAGTAAAGTCCCCTAGCATCACCTGATAGCACTGCTCACTCTTCGCTCGTACCAAAATAAAGTCGCCACTACTGAGCGCAACCGGAGAGAGATAGGAGCGAATTTGATCAATCTGTAGCTCCTGTTGTATCAGAAGCTGGCGCAAAATCTTTTCGGTAGTCTGATGCTCCTGCTGTAGCAGGGCGTGAAACTGATCTAGCTTCTCCTTCTCCGCCTGTAGGTCGCGGTAGAGCTGACGAGTACGCATCGCCGCACGAATTTTGGCCTTCAGGACGGTAAAGTGGATCGGTTTGGAGAGAAAATCGTCACCGCCGCTCTCGATCGCCTCAATCATGTCGCTCTCTGAGGTGTGGGTGGTGATAAATAGAATCGGAATATAGTGACGACTAGAGTGCGATTTAATCTGTCGCGCCGCCTCAAACCCACTCATCACCGGCATGAAGAGATCCATGAGCACGACATCGGGGTGGTGCTGCTGATAACACTCAACCCCCTGTAGCCCATTTTCTGCCTGTAGTACCTCATACCCCTCATCCCGCAGCATCGTGGCTAACAGTAACCGATTAGCCCGTTCATCATCGACAATGAGCACTCGGCCTAGAGGTAGAGGCAGCGGCTGTGCCGAACTATCCATTTTCAATCGTAAAGAGCTGATCAAAATTGGAGATACGCAAAATCTTCATTAGCTCCGGTTTAACTTTACGCAAAATCAGCCGACTAGTCTCGCCGCCACTATGCTCCCTTAGCAGCAGTAACATACCTAACGCCGAGCTATCCATGTAGGTGGTATTCTCTAGGTTAATCACATAGGTGCTATTAGCCCCGTCTGTCGAGGTATAGCAGTCCCGAAACTCTCGATGGACTCTAAAGTCGAATCGTTGACCGACATGAATCGTCAGCTGCTTATTCGAAGTATCGAGTTGACTCTGAATTGTCATGTTCCACTCCTCTATCTGGATAAAAGGGTTATGTTTAATCGACAGCCACATCGATGGCCGGTTATGATAGCGCTAAAAGAGATCAATCTCCCCCTCGTCCATTGAGGATTGGTGGGCTACCTTATAGACCTCTCGATCCATACTCTGTTTGAAGTTAACCAGCGATGACTCCATCTGAGCCATCACCGCCTGCTTCTGCTTATGAGTGACAGCCTGTGCTAACTCGCGGCTCTGGCGATGAAAGTGGTGCAGTAGCTCCTCTGAGTGGCAGATGCGGCCATTGATATGATCTAGTAGCTGCCGACCGATATCTTCAAATTGTAGCGCCCTAATCGCCACACCCACCCCCTCATTTATCCGCTCCGAGATCGCTGAAAATTCACTGATCGTCTCATTAATCGTCGTATCGAGCTGGTTGATATCTCGCATAATTTTATCGACCTGCCCTTTCGCTTTCAGGGCAACATTCATATCTTGGCTCGCCATTTTGCCGATGGTACCTTTGGCGACATTCACCGCCTCCATCGTCCGCTTGGTCTGCGTGGCGACATCGTCACTAAATTCGTTGGAGACGACCGACAGTCGCCGCACCTCATCGGCGACCACGGCAAAGCCTCGTCCCGACTCCCCTGCTCTAGCCGCTTCAATCGCCGCATTGAGGGCGAGCAGATTGGTCTGATCGGCAATTTTACGAATATTAGACTGGCGGGTGACAATCTCCGCCATCTGTTCGGCAATATCATCAATGTGGTGTACCGTCTGCACACTCTGGCGAGAGGTGGAGATGACAAGGTCGATAAAAAACTGCAGCGTCTCGCCCGTCAGCTCGACAAACTCTTTAATGTTGGCTGAGTGCTCCCCCTGTTGACTATCCCCCTGCATGACAGTAATTAGGTGGTGGGCTGCGGTATGTTGCCTTGTCGCATCCTCCTGCAACGCACAGAAGCTCTGGTTTAGCTGCGCGACGGCATCGGCAATCACCCCCTTAACCTGCTCTAGCTCCTGTTTTATTAAGGTTGTCTCTAGCACAAAGGCATCAAGATTGTGTTGCAATAGCCGCTGGAGCTGCTCGCTATCTTGCTCGCGCACGACGAGCTCCTGCTGTAGTTGCTGTTGCTGCTGTTGCTGCTGCCGTCGCTGCCAAAACCAGACTCCAAGCTGCGCTAACGCTAGCAGTACTAGCAATGACCAGTGCCCGTCGAGCAGCGCAGCGGCGCTAATCATTAGTGTCAAAAGGGGGAGGAGAGATGAGATAGACATAGGTTATCGGTGGAACTACTGTAGTTGCATTAGTCGCGTTGCGATCATCGGTAAGGGGAGTTGCGCCGTCGCCGCCTCTAATTTAACCGCCTCGCCCGGCATCCCCCACACCACGCTAGTCGCCTCGTCTTGGGCGAAGGTCTCGGCCCCGGCCTGGCGCATCTCTAGTAGCCCTCTAGCACCATCATCGCCCATACCGGTCAGGATGACCCCGACGGCATTGGGGCCGACATTTTGCGCGACAGAGCGAAACATCACATCCACCGACGGTTTGTGTCGATTGACTCGGGGGCCATCGTTAATACGGCAGATATAGCGTGCGCCACTGCGCTCAACGAGTAGATGGTAGGCACCGGGGGCGACATAGACATGGCCGGGTAGAATCTGCTGGCCATCGGTCGCTTCGCAGACGCTCAGCGCCGATTCGCGATTGAGTCGGGCCGCAAAGGTGGTGCTAAAGGCGGGAGGAATATGTTGCGAAATCACCATTCCCGGCATGGTAGGCGGCAGTTCAGCCATAATGCAGCGTAGCGCCTCAGTCCCTCCGGTAGAGGCACCGATGGCGATAATCTTATCGGTGGTCTGAAAGTGTTGGCTGCTGCGTCTGCTAGAGGCGATCACCGCATCAGCGCTCAATTTAGGGGCAATCTCTCCGGTTGAGGCAGGAGTTCGTGGCGCTGCCACCAGCCGGTTGACCTGCACCTTAGCGGCCATTTTGACCTTTTCGACAATCAGATCACGATAGTCGTTCAGCCCCGCCTGGAGATCAATTTTCGGTTTGGTAATAAAATCGATCGCCCCTATCTCCAGCGCCTGTAGCGTGACATCGGCCCCCTTTTCGGTTAACGAGGAGATCATGACTACCGGCATCGGCCGCAGGCGCATTAGGTTACGCAAAAAGGTTAAGCCATCCATTCTCGGCATCTCAACATCGAGCGTTAACACATCGGGGTTAAGCTGCTTAATCATCTCGCGGGCAATGTAGGGATCGGCAGCGGCACCGACAACCTCTATCCCCGGAGCGCTACCGAGTAATTCAGTCATGAGTTGGCGAATCATCGCCGAGTCATCTACTATGAGTACTTTAATCGCCATAAATAGGGGTTCCTGTTATCTGATTCTGTTTAGCGTAGAGAGGGTTAATCGAACAGCTCAATATCACCGCTAACCTCCTCCTGCCGAAGCTCCGACATATAGCTGCGCTCGCGGCTAATAATTGTCTGGTTGTGGGCCTGTTTTAGCTTTTTCATTCTTGCCAATCCTGTTCTAGGGTAGTAGTTCACCTTGCGTGGGTAGATATCACCCACATTCTCACCCGCTAGCTCAATCCCCTCATCGGCTAGGAATTTGTGAACGAACTCGATATTTTTACGCCCAATATCAGACCCTTCGGTCAACACCTGACCACCGCCAAAGACTTTAGCTTCCAAATTATTACGGCGGCCACCGTGCTTTAGGATCTCATTAATCATGTGCTCCATGGCGTAGTTGCCATAGCGGGTAGAGCGAGCCAGTTCACTCATCCCGTTCCAACTCCCTCCCCCATCATCGAGCGGCAACATAAAGTGGTTCATGCCACCGATGCCGAACAGCTTATCGCGAATGCAGGCGGCGACACAGGAGCCGAGCACGGTAGTAATCATCTCATCCTCACGGGTCACATAGAACTCGCCCGGTAGGATTTTGGCGGCGAAGCAGCGATTGGCTCGATCCCAGTAACGATTGATCGACTCGAACCCCTCCAGCGCAGGTGGCAGCGGCTCTCCGTCAGGGGAGTGGTGGCGCGAAGTAGAAAACATCTCGACGATTATCGCCTCTAATAGATTTTGGAGTGAATGGTCTGACCTAACAGCTTAAAACGATCACTGACTCGGTGTAACGATTCGGAGTGACCTATCAGCAGATAGCCATCCTCAGCACACTGCTCGGCAAAGCGCTCAAACAGCCCCTTTTGGGTCTCTTTGTTAAAATAGATCACTACGTTACGGCAGAAGATAATATCAAACGGCTCCTGAAACGGCCAATTTTGGAGCAGATTTAGCGGCATAAAGTGGAGCGGCTGCTTCAGCGCCGCTTTCACCTTTACCTTAGTCTGATTGCTCCCTTTACCCTTTAAGAACCAGCGTTTAAGTCGGTCACGGGAGAGATCTTTAACCCGATCCATCGTATAGATGCCCGCTCTGGCGGTATTGACCACATTGGTATCGAGATCGGTCGCCATAATCGAAATATCCCAGCCCGGTTTGTTATCAAAGTATTCCAACACTGTCATCGCTAACGAGTAGGGCTCCTCCCCGGTTGAGCAGCCGGCAGACCAGAGACGCAGCTTGCGTGAACCGCTACGCGCCCGCTCTAACTCGGGTAACGCTTGGGTACGCAGAAACTCGAAGTGGTGGTTCTCGCGAAAAAAGGAGGTGAGATTGGTCGTTAACGCATTGACAAAGTTGACCACTTCGGGGTTGTTAGCATCGTTCAGATGGACTAAATAGCTATCAAAATCGGCCATACGGGTCGCCCGCAGACGCCTGACCAGGCGGCCATAGACCATATCACGCTTCGCTTCGGTCAGGGCAATACCCGCATGGTCGGCGATAAAGTTTTTTATGATCTCAAAGTGGCGATCTGAAAACTCGAACTCTCGATGACTCATTAGCGTTACTTAATTTAAAACTCTTCCCACTCATCGTCATCCTCATGGCTAACATGCGAGGTCGCCGCCACCGGTTTTGGTTTAGCAGGAGGCTCCCCCTTTGCCGGCACTGGCGGGGCAGCTCGAGCGGCTGTCGTCGCTGGGCTGCTACGGGTAGCCGATGGCGCTGATACGGCAGGACGCGGACGCGATTGCGGCTTTGCCACCGCTCTGGTCTCACTGAGCGCTGTGTTTACACTCTCGCTTCGATGGGGCCGCCACTGCATTGAGTGGTTCAACTGTTCAAGCGCCCGTTCGGTCTCTGTTGCCGTCGAGACCATTGAGCTAGCAGCGCTATGGCTGCGCTGTAGCGTCCCCTCTATCTGGATGAGCGCCCGATTAATTTCCTCGATGCCTTGTGACTGCTCTTGGCTAGCCGCCGAAATGTCAGAGACGATATCGGTCACCTTCTTCACGCTCACCACGATCTGCTGCAGCGTCTCCCCCGACTCATCGACTAGCGCCGAGCCGTGTTTTACCTTTTCGACACTATCTTCAATTAGCTTTTTGATCTCTTTGGCCGCCTCAGCGCTGCGCTGGGCCAGATTGCGCACCTCACCGGCTACCACGGCAAAACCGCGCCCCTGCTCGCCGGCACGAGCTGCCTCTACCGCCGCATTGAGTGCAAGTAGATTGGTCTGAAAGGCGATTTCGTCAATGACGCCAATAATATCGGCGATTCGGTTACTCGACTGATTAATCTCACCCATCGCCCCCACCGCCCGACTCACAACACTGCCGCCGTTCTCCGCCTGCGATCGCGTCCCATTGACTAACTGATTCGCCTGCAGGGCGTTATCGGCCGTCTGCTTCACCGTACCGGTTAACTCCTCCACACTCTGTAGCGTCGTGGTAATGTGATCGGTAGTCGAAACCAGAAGCTGCGCCACCTCGCCAGCTAAGTGGTTCATTGAGCCCACCGCACGCCCCACCGCGCCACCCGACTGCTCTAGTTCCCGCTGCAGAGCAGCAATACGCCCCTGTAGCTGCTGCACCGCTTGGTACACCTCCCCAAGCGCCCCGCGATAGGGGCTCTGCTGACTAGAGGCCTCGCCTGCCGCCGCCGCCGCTATCTGCCCAGCTAGCTGTCGTAGCTGATGATCGATCACTCGGGCGAGGCGATACCCCAGCCCTAGTACCGCTACTGTCAGTAGCGCCACCCCGACCATCGCCTGCGCGGCACTAAGATAGCTGACCAGCGCCACAGCCAGTAGCAGTAACACAGCCGATAGAACAGCAGTCAATAGCGTAGTTTTGTGTAGCGACACCGCTTGCTCCTTAACAGTACCTAGTTAATGTTTAAATCACGATTTAATGTTGTCGATAGCTCTGAGTTCGGCAATACTTAACAGCAGATCGATATCTAGCAACATAATCATCTGCTCGTTGATGCTCACTAGACCGTGAATATATTCGGTACTAATCGGACCACCAAAGTCGGGGGTCGGCTTGATATCATCGGTCGCAACCGTTAAGACATCTGAGACCCCATCAACGACAATACCGAGCGTGCGAGGCTTCTCCCCCGACGCTACCGAGAGTACAATCACCACCGTCACAGGGGTATATTCGACACGCTGTAGCTGAAAGCGCATGCGTAGATCGATAATCGGGACAATGGTGCCGCGCAGGTTGAGCACCCCACGCAGATAGTCGGGGGTGTTAGGAATATGGGTCACCGGACTCCACCCCTTGATCTCCTGTACCCGCAGAATATCGACCGCGTAGCTCTCCTCCCCTAAGGTGAAGGTCAGAAACTGCTGATTATCGCCACGTTGCCGTAGCTGCTCTAGGCTACTATCGATTCCGGCCACTATCGGTTGTGTTGTCATATTGCTCATCCTGCTCTGCTGTTTACTGCTTGCTAATCAATGGTAGAAAACCTAGAAGGCGGCGGCTAGCCGCTCTGCCGGTTTCGCCGAACGCACTCTGTTATGGCGATTTGACATCCGAATCAGGCTAGGAATATCGAGAATGAGCGCCACCGAGCCATCGCCCAGAATCGTCGCCCCCGAGATACCCTCAATACGCTGATAGTTCGACTCTAGCGATTTAATCACCACCTGCTGCTGCCCTTGTAGATCATCGACAAAGAGTCCGATGACCTTCCCCTCCCCCTCAACGACAACCAGTAACCCCTCCTCTAGGCTCTTCGCCTGCGTCTCAATGCCAAACAGCTCGCCGAGACGAATAATCGGCAGATAGGCACCGCGCAGCACAAAAGTCTCCCCTTGGCCAACCATCTTGTTAACCATCCCCGGTTTAATCTGAAGCGATTCGACAATCGATACGAGAGGGACGATATAGGTCTCCTCCCCGACCGATACCGTCTGGCCATCGAGAATCGCTAGAGTCAACGGCAGCCGTACCGTCATGGTGGAGCCTCTGCCCCACTCAGAGGTTATATCGACCGTACCACCTAGTTTTTGGATATTGCGCCGCACGACATCCATCCCGACACCACGGCCAGAGACATCACTCACCTGATCAGCCGTTGAGAAGCCGGGCTGAAAGATGAGGGCGTAGATCTGATCCTGCGGTAGCTGGGTATCGGGGGCGATCACCCCGCGCTCTAACGCCTTTTGGTAGATCTTATCGGCATTGAGCCCGCGGCCATCATCTTTCACCTCAATGACGATATTGCCACCACGATGAAAGGCGTTAAGATAGACATGACCGGTCGCCGGCTTTCCGGCTGCCGTCCGCTCTGTGGCCGACTCAATACCGTGATCGACACTGTTTCGCACTAGATGGACTAGAGGGTCGGTAATATTTTCGATGAGGGTCTTATCGAGCTCAGTCCCCTCTCCCGACATCACTAGCTCAATATCTTTACCAAGCTGCTGGCTTAAATCGCGCACCATGCGTGGAAAGCGGTTAAAGACGAAGCTAATCGGCATCATCCGCATCCGCATAACATCATCCTGTAGCTCGCGGGTATTCTGCTCTAGCTGCGCTAGCCCATCACGCAGCTTCTGAATCTGGTTCATGTCGAAATTTTCGCCCAAGGTGCTTAACATCGACTGGGTAATCACCAGCTCGCCGACTAGGTTAATCACCGCATCCACCTTCTCTATGCTGACCCGAATTGAGCTACTATCCCCTCCACCTTTGCGAGCAACAGCGCTAGAGTTTGTCTCGGCAGAGGGAGAGGCGGGAGTTGGTATTGGTGTTGGTGTTGGTGTTGGTGTTGGTATTGGTATTGGTATTGGTGTTGGATCCGGCTCGTCGAGACTACTCACCTCTCTTAACGGCGCGATGGTGAGCTCACAATCATCTTCCACCCAGACAAAAATGTCGTCCAGATCGCTCTTCTCGATCTGCCCCTCCAGCTCGATCGTCCAGCCTAGGTAGCTCTCTTCAGGGTTAAGTTCATCAAAATCGGGCAGTTTATCGTAGTGGACCACAAGTCGTGGCTCACCAAAATCGTGCAGCTCACGCAAAATCCGCACCGGATCGTTACCGGTATGGTAGAGATGGGTGTGGGGGGTGAAATCGATCACCCACCCACTCAAATCCGACTCACTCGCTTCACTCGCTACAGCCACTGCGCTAGCGCTCATCGCCTCAGCGCCACCGTCAAGCATCTGCTGTAGCTGCTGCTGCATCGCCGCGACCCGCCCTTGGTCAATCGCCTCCCCACTCTGATTCCCTTCGAGCATCTCCCGCAGAATATCTACCGATTTTAGCAGCAGATCAACTAGCGTTTGACTCACATCACGGGTACCGTCACGCAGCTCATCGAGCAGCGTCTCCATTAGATGGGTAAACGATGAGACATCGCTAAGCCCAAAGGTGGCGCTCCCCCCCTTAATCGAGTGGGCCGCACGAAAGATCGAGTTAATTAGCTCATTATCCGCCGCCCCTACATTCAGATCGAGCAGACCACTCTCCATCACCTCCAGCCCCTCAAAGCTCTCTTCATAGAAGGTCTGCAGGAACTGCGACATATCGAAGCTCATGACGCTCTCCCCAATGGTTTCAGTTTAAGCAGCGTTACCCAAGCACCTTGGTTATCGTCTTCAGTAACTGCTCTGGGTTAAACGGTTTAACGATCCAGCCGGTCGCGCCGGCCTGCTTCCCCTCAGCCTTTTTGTTACCCGCCGACTCGGTCGTTAGCATTAAGATGGGCGTAAATTTATAGTCGGGCAGGGTGCGAAGATTCTTGACGAGGGTAATGCCATCCATCACCGGCATATTGACATCACTTAACACCAGATCAAATTTACCCTGCTTGGCCTTATCAAGCGCCTGCTGACCATCGTTTGCCTCCACAACACTGTGTCCAGCCCCCTTAAGGGTAAACGAGACCATCTGGCGCATAGAGGCCGAATCGTCCACCGCAAGAATCGTTGCCATAAGCTTCTCCTTGGAGAGTCAAAAAATTATCGTGTTCTTTAAAACTTTGAGTGTAACCGTTCACTCTCCCCGCTAAATTTTACCCCTCACCCCAACCCTCTCCCGCCGGGAGAGGGAGATTAAGGAGGGAGAGTGAACGGTTACCTTTGAGTTTAACAGGATTACCATCAGAGAGAAAACGCTAAATGCCCCTCTATACCGTTTCGAGGAGAGCAAGTATAACCGAAGCGTTCGGGTAACGGAATTGAGAGATAATTTTTGTCCTCTAGCGCCCTTTTCGGTTACACTTCCTCCATCCTGTTCCCGTTAGACCTGTTCACCGGAGTTAGTTCTAATCGATGCGTACCCTTGCTGTGATGAACCATAAGGGTGGAGTTGGCAAAACCACCACCACCCTCAATCTCAGCCATGCCCTCATGGCGATGGGGCATCGAGTCTTGATGTTAGATATGGATCCGCAGGGCCACCTCACCATTAGCAGCGGCTTTGCGAGTAACCGCGATCCCGGGCTAGATGGGCTACTGACACAGCAGCAGACGGTCGCCTCGATCATTAAACCCCTGCGAGATAACCTCGCTTTGCTGCCTGCCGGCCCTAAACTGGCTGAGTATGAGCAGCAGTCGGGCTCGGCGGCACTCGCCTACCGCCTCCGTAACGCCCTTAACGACACCGAGGGCTACGACTTTGTCCTCATCGACTGCCCCCCCTCCTCTGGGCTCTTGGTGATTAACGCCATGTTAGCTAGCAGTGAGGTGCTCGTACCGGTTACTGGAGACTATCTCGCCCTGCTCGGTCTCTCCCGTCTCATCGGCATCTTCCGCCATATCGAAAAGAGCCTTAACCACCATCTGCCGCTCTGGTTTGTGATGACCCGCTACCAAGGCAGGCGCAAACTAACTCGCGGCATTCGGCAAAAACTGCTGCAATACTTTCCCGGCAGAGTGCTAGCTACCCCGATTCGGGAGTCGGTTGAGCTGGCAGAGAGCCCCGGTTTTCACCAAAGTATCTTCGACTATCGTCCCAACAGTTATGGCGCTAGCGACTATAGCGATTTAGCCACCGATCTAGTTAACAAGAGAGTCATGAATCATGAGTAGTAACGAGATGGATGATATCGGTTTCGATCCCCTCGCGTGGATGAACCAACCAGAGAGCAGCCCGCCCCCTCCCCCCCCCGCGGCCGCTCCTGTAACCACGAGCGCGACCACGGTCGGTGAACTAATACTCGACCCCCGACTCGATGTGGCCTCAGCGGCGCTGCTAAAGACGCAGCTCACTGAGCAGCTAGCCGGTGCTAACTCGATAACGCTTAATGGTGCCGCGGTCGAACGGGTCGATGGGGCAGCGCTACAGCTACTACTCGCCTTTTGGCTTAAAGCAGAGCGGCTCAACATTGAAGTGAGCTGGAAAGAGCCCTCCTCTGCTCTCATCCACGCGGCTGAACAGATCGGCCTATCGAGTCGGCTAGCGCTCTAGCGGCGCTGACAATTGAATTTAGACCGTAGCGCCAGCATGGTAGGGAGTCTATCCCTTTTGACTCAACTTAATGACTATTTTTAGGAGCCCATAACTATGTCAGCCGCAGATGAGATGACCCTTCGTAGCGGAGTTAACGCCTTCGAATCAAAACAGTTTGCCACCGCCATGCAACTACTCTCCCCGCTAGCGGAACAGGGTAACGCCGAAGCGCAGTACCGCGTCGCCATCATGCACCAAAACGGCCTTATCGGCAGTGCCGATCTACAACGGGCAGCCACAATGATGCAAAGGGCGGCCGATCAGAACCACCCTCTCGCACAACACGGTATCGGCTTTATGTACATGGAAGGCGAAGGGGTAAGGCAAGATATAACCCAAGCGATTGAGTGGTTTGAAAAGGCGGCCACACAAGGATTAACCGGCTCACTCACCACCTTAGGGATGATCTACCAAGAGGGCAAAGGGGTGCCCATCGATGAGGCGAAGGCGAAAGCCTACTATCAACAAGCCGGTTTTGAGATGTAATTCTCTCCCGAGACTAGATTATTGCGCCATAACGGTGTATTTTCGCAGCCATAGCCAACAGATTCTGCTGCTGATATGAGGAACGCTAAGCGCAATGACCACCGCGACAACTAACCTAACTGGGCTGGCGCGCCACCTAGTTCAACACAACTTAATTGAAGCCGAAGCTGCCGCTGAAGCGCTAGAGAGCTGCAAAAAGGAGGGAGTCCCCTTTATCAGCCATCTGGTAAGTCAAAAACTTGCCTCCGCCCACGCGATTGCCACCCAAGCGGCAGAGACCTTCGGTCTCCCCTTTTTCGATCTCTCCGTCCTCGATGCTGAAGAGACCATCTTCAAATCGGTCGATGAGAAGTTAATCGGCACCCACCACGCCCTGCCGATCTTCAAGCGCGGCAACCGCCTCTATGTCGCCATCTCCGATCCGACCAACATGACAGCGCTCGACGAGTTCAAATTTCATGCTGGGGTGATTGCCGAAGCGATTTTAGTTGAAGAGGATAAACTAGCGGCGCTCATCACCAAAATACTCGATGCTGGCGCAAGCTCAATGGGCGATCTGAGCGACAGCGATCTCGATGAACTCGATATTAGTAGCGATGAGCGCAGCGATGATGGTGTCACCGAGTCAGATGCTGATGATGCACCGGTAGTGCGGTTTATTAACAAAATTCTGCTTGATGCCATCAATAAAGGTGCCTCCGATATCCACTTTGAGCCTTACGAAAAGCGCTACCGTATCCGTCTGCGGGTCGATGGCATCCTCAAAGAGGTCGCCTCGCCACCGATACAGCTCGCAGGCAAGCTCGCGGCGCGAATTAAAGTCATGTCGCGGCTCGATATCTCTGAGCGGCGAATACCACAAGATGGCCGTATTAAACTCAAGCTCTCTAAAAACAAGGCGATCGACTTTCGTGTCAGCACCTGTCCGACCCTATTTGGCGAGAAGACCGTGATGCGTATTCTCGACCCGAGTAGCGCTAAACTCGGTATCGATATGCTCGGCTATGAACCGGAGCAGAAGCAGCTCTACCTCGATAACCTCGCCAAACCCCACGGCATGATCTTAGTGACCGGCCCGACCGGTTCGGGTAAAACGGTCTCGCTCTACACCGGTCTCAATATCTTAAACACCGAAGAGCGCAACATCTCGACCGCAGAAGATCCGGCAGAGATTAACCTTGAGGGGATTAACCAAGTTAATGTCAACGATAAGGTCGGCCTCACCTTCTCCGCTGCCCTCAAAGCCTTTTTGCGTCAAGACCCCGATATCATCATGGTGGGGGAGATTCGCGACATCACCACCGCCGAAATCGCAATTAAGGCGGCGCAAACGGGCCATATGGTGATGTCCACCCTCCACACCAATGACGCTCCACAGACGCTAGCACGACTGATGAATATCGGCGTCGCCCCCTATAATATCGCCTCGGCAGTCAACCTCATTATCGCCCAACGACTCGGACGACGGCTGTGCAAAAATTGCAAAACGCCAGAAGATATCCCCCAAAAGGCGCTGGAGGATGAGGGATTTGAACCGGAACAGGTAGAGGAGATCCTCTCTGGCAGGACTAAAATCTATCGCGCAGTCGGCTGCTCTCAATGCAACGAAGGCTTTAAGGGACGGGTCGGTATCTATCAAGTGATGCCGATCTCCGATGAGATGGGCAAAATTATCATGGCCGGTGGCAATGCCATTGCGCTAGCGGAACAATCTAAAAAAGAGGGGATTCCCGATCTACGACAATCGGCGCTTAAAAAAGTGTTACAGGGCGTCACTAGCCTAGCCGAAATTAATCGCGTGACCAACGAATAGCGTAGCAAACACAGACAGACAGAGGACGGTAGAGCAGCATGGCGCAAAAACAGCGAGGTGGAGCCAAAAAGAGGGTCGATACCTTCCTCTGGAAGGGGCTAGATCGTACCGGTCGTAGCCGTGACGGTGAGATGACCGGCACCAGTGTCACGCTAGTTAAGGCCGAACTACGAAAGATGGGAATCACCCCAGGGGCGGTAAAGAAGAAGCCTAAACCACTCTTTGGCAGTGCCGGCGCTAAATCGGCCAAAATTACCACGCAAGATATTGGCGTCTTTTTTCGCCAGTTAGCGACGATGATGTCCTCCGGTGTGCCGGTAGTACAAGCGTTTGAGTTAGTCGGCAACGGCTCCGAAAATCCGGCGATGAAGGCGCTCATCCTAACCATTAAGGGCGATATCGAGGGGGGGGGCACCATCGCCGAGGCGCTCGCTAAACACCCCAAATATTTTGATGAACTCTCCTGCAACCTGATTAATGCCGGCGAGCAGGCCGGTATCTTAGAGAGTATGCTCGATAAGGTCGCTACCTACCGTGAAAAGACCGAAGCGATTAAAGGCAAGGTTAAAAAGGCGATGACCTATCCTATTGCAGTGCTGGTGGTAGCACTGGGGGTCACCGCCGGTCTGTTGATTTTTGTTATCCCCCAGTTTCAGGAGATATTTGAGGGCTTTGGTGCCGAACTACCCGGATTGACCCTGATGGTCATTCAGGCCTCTGAGATCATGCAGGCCTACTGGTGGGTCGTCCTCGGCGGTATCGTGGCGCTGGTATTGACCATTAAAGAGCTCAATAAGCGCTCCGATACCTTTGCCGATAACTTTGAGCTATTTGTGTTAAAAATACCGGTAGTCGGCGAGATTTTAACCAAATCGGCGATCGCCCGCTTTGCCCGTACCCTCTCGACCATGTTTGCCGCAGGAACGCCACTGGTCGAGGCGATGGAGTCGGTCGCCGGTGCCGTGGGCCTTAGAAAGTACAAAAAGGCGGTACTAGAGATGCGCGATGGGGTCGAGTCGGGAACCTCTATTACAGAGATGATGAACTTTGTGAAAATCTTTCCCGCCATGGTAGTGCAGATGACCAATATCGGCGAGGAGTCGGGAGCGTTAGATAAGATGCTCAGTAAAGTGGCCGATTTCTATGAGGAGCAGGTCGATAATATGGTCGATGCACTGAGCAGCCTGATGGAGCCGGTGATTATGGTCGTTCTCGGTGGCTTGGTCGGGACAATTATTATTGCCATGTATCTGCCTATCTTTGCCATGGGTGCCGCCGTCTAACCCTACCGATGGAGCTACTACAACTACTTGAACAGTCGCCGCCGCTACTACTGAGCGTCGTCGCCCTATTGTCGCTGCTCATCGGCAGCTTTCTCAATGTGGTTATCCACCGTCTGCCGCTAATGCTCTTCGCCGACTGGCGCACCCAGTGCCATGAGCTACTCCACGCCGATCAGACTCCTCCAACCGAGCCACCGCTCAACCTCATTCACCCCTCCTCCCACTGCCCCGAGTGTCGCCACCCTATCGGGGTGCTAGAGAATATCCCCCTGTTTAGCTATCTGTGGCAGCGGGGTCGTTGTCGCCACTGTCACACCCCTATCTCGCTGCGCTATCCGTTAGTCGAGCTATTCACGGCCCTGCTATCGGTGGTAGTCGCATGGCAGCTAGGGTATAGCGCCATGCTACCGGCGGCGCTACTCTTTAGCTGGACGCTAATCGCCCTCACTTTTATCGATCTCGATCAGCAGCTACTGCCCGATCAGTTAACTCTGCCGCTGATGTGGGCCGGCATTCTCCTAGCCCTCTTAGGGCTTACCACAGTGACACTAGAGCAGAGCCTTATCGGGGCCATGATCGGCTATCTCTCACTCTGGTCGGTCTATTGGCTGTTTAAACTGCTAACCGGTAAAGAGGGGATGGGATTTGGTGACTTTAAGCTGCTCGCGGCGCTCGGCGCTTGGCTCGGCTGGCAGCAGCTCCCGCTGGTGATTATCCTCTCCGCCCTCTGCGGTACGGTGATCGGCCTCTATCTCATGCTGTTTAAAAACCACCAACGCGCCCAGCCGATTCCCTTTGGCCCCTACCTCGCTCTAGCAGGCTGGATAGCGCTACTCTGGGGCGAGACCACTATCCACCACTATCTACAGTGGCTAAGTTAACTCACCCCATTATCGGGCTGACCGGAGGGATCGCCGCGGGTAAGAGCAGCGTGAGTCGCCTCTTTAGCCAGCTCGGGATTACCGTCTTTAATGCTGATCATATCGGTCGCACTCTGCTCGATCCCCCCAAACCGGCTTTTCAAGCGATAGTCGGCCACTATGGTGAGACGATTGTGGAGGTCGATGGCACAATTAACCGCCGAAAGCTGCGCCACCACCTCTTTACCCATCCGAATGATCGACTCTGGCTAGAGTCGCTGCTACAGCCACTCATTCTCGAACAGCTACAGCAGAGCAGCTCCCGCTACACCCCTCCTCCCCCCCACGGCTACCTGATTTGGGAGGTGCCGCTGCTGCTAGAGGCAGGATGGCAGTGCTATACCCAAGCGATCATCGTGGTCGATACCCCCAGCTCGCAACAGCTCTCCCGCCTCTGTCAGCGCGATCAGCTTACCGAAGAGCAGGCGCAAATCGCCATCGCCTCCCAACTGTCGCGCTCGGAGCGGCTAGCCGCCGCCGACTATATTATCGACAACAGTCACAATGAGAGCGCTCTCAGAACCCAGGTTGTGGAGATTCATCAACAGCTTATCGCAACGCTATGATCGATCTCCTCTCCCCGACGGTTAAGATAGCCACTGGGCAGCGATTTGCTTGGGGCGAGCTCTACGGCAGCGCCATCGCCCTCACTCTACAGCGCCTAGCCCAAAGCCAACAGAGTCTGCTGCTGCTAGTTACCGCCGACTCCAGCTCGGCGCTACGCTTAGAGCGGGAGCTGAGCTTCTTTAACCGCGATAGTGACGCTAGCGTGCCGCTGCTCCCCTTTCCGAGTTGGGAGACTCTCCCCTATGATCGCTTCTCACCCCATCAAGATATTATCTCTGCCCGACTCGAAACGCTCTACCGTCTGCCCCAAATTCAGCACGGCGTGGTCATTATTCCGGTCTCAACGCTAATGACCCGCCTGCCGCCCCCCAGCTTCGTCGCGAGCCATACCCTGCTGCTACAGCGAGGAGAGAGGGTAGCGCTTGAGACCATGCGACGAGAACTAGAGCAGCACGGCTACCGCTATGTCAACCAGGTGATGGAGCATGGCGAGTTTACCGTTCGGGGTAGCCTGCTCGATCTCTTCCCTAGCGGCAGTCAGCTCCCCTACCGTATCGAGCTGTTTGATGATGAGGTCGATACCATGCGTACTTTCGATCCCGATACGCAGCGATCACTTAACCAGACAGAGACGATTCGACTCCTCCCGGCGCGGGAGTTTCCGATCGATGAGGCGGGGGTGGCCACTTTTCGCCACAATTTTCGGCAGCAGTTTGAAGGCGATCCACAGCAGAGCCTCATCTATCGTGAGGTAAGCTGCGGCAATATGCCGACCGGAATTGAGTACTATCTGCCACTCTTTTTTGACCAGAGCGCCACTCTCTTTGACTATCTCCCCTCAGAGACCACCCTCTGCCTCCACGGCGATATCGAGCAGGCCGCAGCGCTATTTGCCCGTGAATATCGAGATCGCTACCAGTTAGCCCACTATGAACCAGAGCGCCGGCCCCTCCCCCCCGAACAGCTCTTTATGCTGCCAGATCAACTCTTTGCGGCCTTTAAGTCGCTGCGTCGTATCGATGTCGGCACCTTTGCCGTCCCGCCAGAGCGCCACGGTGATAACTTCGCTACCCGCCCGCTACCCCCGCTAATGCTCAATCCGCAGTTAGCGACCCCCTCTGCGCCACTACAGCAGTTTTGCCACGACTTTCAGGGGCGCACTCTCTTTAGTGCCGAATCGACCGGTCGGCGTGAGATCTTACAGCAGATGTTACAGCAAGCGGGGCTCACCCCCACTCCCGTCGAGGGGTGGCAGGCGTTTTTAAACCACACCAGTCGCCACTGCCTAACGGTCGCCGCCCTCGATGAGGGGTTTATCGATACCCATAACCAGTTTGCGTTCATTACCGAAAGCCAGCTCTACGGCCAGCAGGTGATGCAGCGCCGACGCCGACGCCAGACCCATCGTCATCAAGAGAGTGTGATTCGCAATCTCGCCGAACTACAGCTCGGTTCGGCCGTGGTGCATGAAGATCACGGTGTGGGGCGCTATCGAGGCCTAAAGAGCATGGAGCTCGGAGGCACCCTGCAGGAGTTTTTACAGCTTGAGTATGCTGGCGGCGATACGCTCTACGTACCGGTAACGGCGCTGGATCTGATTCACCGCTACAGCGGCGCCTCAGCCGAGACCGCCCCGCTGCACAAGCTCGGCAGCGGTCTTTGGGAACGGGCTAAACGAAAGGCGAAAGAGAGGGTGCGCGATGTGGCCGCCGAGCTGCTAGCCATCTATGCTAAACGGGCGGCACAACAGGGATTTATCTATCAACCGGCCGAGCAGGAGTACCACAAATTTGCCGCTGAGTTTCCGTTTGAGGAGACCCCCGATCAGCTCGACGCGATCGAGGCGGTCATCAGCGATATGGCTCTTCCCCGACCGATGGATAGAGTGATCTGTGGCGATGTCGGCTTCGGCAAAACCGAAGTGGCGATGCGAGCCGCCTTTATCGCGGTTCAGGCGGGACGACAGGTAGCGGTGCTGGTTCCGACTACACTGCTGTCGGAGCAGCATCTGCAAAATTTTCGGGATCGCTTTGCCAACTGGCCAGTCAATATCGCCGCCCTCTCCCGTTTTCGTTCGGGCAAAGAGAGCCGCCAGGTGGTGGCAGAGCTAGCCTCTGGTCAGCTCGATATCGTTATCGGCACCCATAAATTACTCCAAAAGGGGATTGAGTATCACAACTTAGGGCTAGTGATTATCGATGAGGAGCACCGTTTCGGCGTCAGACAGAAGGAGCAGTTTAAACAGCTACGGGCCGAGGTCGATCTCTTAACCCTCACCGCGACCCCCATCCCCCGTACCCTCAATATGGCACTAGGCGGCATTCGCGACCTATCGATTATCGCCTCCCCGCCGGCAAAGCGGCTAGCGGTCAAAACCTTTGTCCACGACTGGAGTGATAGCCTCATCTTTGAGGCGTGCCAGCGAGAGCTGCGTCGGGGCGGTCAGATCTACTTCATCCATAATGAGATCGAGACGATTGAGAAGATCTCCCAACGCCTAGAGGGACTACTCCCCGATGCCCGCATTGCGACAGCTCACGGCCAGATGCGCGAACGCGATCTAGAGCAGGTAATGTCCGACTTCTACCACCAGCGCTACAATCTACTGCTCTGCACTACTATTATCGAGACCGGTATCGATATCCCCAGCGCCAATACCATTATTATTAACCGCGCCGATCGCTTCGGCCTCGCCCAACTCTACCAGCTACGAGGACGGGTCGGGCGTTCGCACCACCGCGCCTACGCCTACCTTTTGGTCAATAACTGTCAAAGCCTGACAAAGGATGCCCAAAAACGGCTAGAGGCGATTGAGTCGATTGAGGAGCTAGGCACCGGCTTTACCCTAGCGACTCACGATCTCGAAATTCGCGGTGCCGGTGAGCTGTTAGGCGATGATCAGAGTGGCCAGATGCATGAGGTCGGTTTTACCCTCTATGCCGAACTGCTAGAGCGGGCAGTCAAGGCGCTACAGCAGCATGGCGATGGCGGGAGCGCGGAGGAGGAGAGCGAGAGCCCTAAGATCGAGATCGAGCTAGGGTTACCGGCGCTGCTACCTGAGAGCTACATCACCGATGTCCATACCCGACTCGTTCTCTATAAACGGATCGCCAGCCAGAGCGATCAGGCCGGTCTCGATGAGCTACAGGCGGAGTTAATCGACCGTTTTGGGCTGCTCCCAGAGCCTGCCAAACGCCTCTTTACCCTAATGCAGCTAAAACAGCAGCTCTATCCACTCGGCATTCGTCGCCTTGAGATGGGCGAAAAATTTGGCCGCATCACCTTTATCGACCACCCCCCCTTTGATCCGATAAAAATGATTCAACTGCTGCAGGCAGAGCCGCAGCGATTTCAGCTCGATCCACAGCAGCGGCTTAAAATCAACCAACCGATGCCTGAAGAGGCTCAGCGGCTAGAGGTTATTGCCCAACTCATACGGGCATTGCAAACTTAATATTTCCATGGATAACCACGACATAATAGGAGAGAGAGATGCCTACTTATGACTACCTTTGTGAAGCGAATCAGCAAGTCTATGAGGTCAAACACGCCATGACCGAACAGATCGAGACTTGGCAGCAGCTCTGCGCTATAGCCGCTATCCCTCTAGCTGAGATTGCCCCCGATACCCCCGTCACCAAATTGATTAGTGGCGGCGGTATCGTCAGCAGTGGGGCGTTAAAAAATCCCGAAGCGCCCGCCTGTATGAGTGGCGGCCGCTGTGGTGGCGGGGGGTGTGGCCTCTGAGCGGATAAAACGATCATGATGCAATCTCTACCCGGCCCTCGTGCCCACTCCCCGTTTCGGTTACAACGCCTATTACAGCAGTGTCAACAGCAGCTACCCCAGCTAAAGGCGCTAACAAGCCGCTATCTCCATTTGGTGAAGAGCCGCTCGCCCCTCTCGGCATCGGAGCTAGAGCGACTACAGCGGCTGCTAGAGTATGGCGACTTCAATGCCGAAGAATCAGAGCCGTCTAGTTTGGCCACGGTACGGCTACTGGTTATCCCCCGCATCGGAACCATCACCCCCTGGTCAACCAAAGCGACCGATATTGCCCACCACTGCGCCCTAGAGGGGATCGTGCGGCTAGAGCGAGCCACTGAGTTGACACTAAGCGGCGTTCACCACCCCGATGAACTCATCCCCATTCTGCCCCTACTGCACGACCGTATGGTCGAGCAGATCGTACACCACCTCGATCAGGCTCAAGCGCTTTTTGCTGACCATACCCCGACCCCGCTGCGTTGGGTCGATATCCTCGGCGGAGGGCGCACCGAACTGGAGCGAGCTAACCGTGACTGGGGGCTAGCGCTAGCTGAGGATGAGATCGACTATCTGCTAGAGAGCTTTACCGCGTTAGCACGCAACCCAACCGATACCGAGCTGATGTCGTTCGCCCAAGCTAACTCGGAGCACTGTCGCCACAAGATATTTAATGCCACTTGGATAACCGATCGAGAAGCTCGCACTATGTCGCTATTTGGCATGATTCGCCACACCTACCAGTGCCATAGTGAGGGTATTCTCTCGGCCTATGAAGATAACTCCGCCGTTATCACCGGGCGAGAGTCGCAACAGCTAGTGACCGATGAGAACCACCACTACCGCTACCGGCCACTCAATAGCGCTATTTTAATGAAGGTCGAGACCCATAACCACCCCACCGCTATCGCCCCATTCGCCGGTGCGGCTACCGGTTCGGGCGGCGAGATTCGAGATGAGGGGGCGACTGGCCGTGGCTCAAAACCGAAAGCAGGCATGGCCGGCTTTTCAGTCTCCAATCTCAAGCTACCAGGAGCGACCCACCCCTGGGAGCACGATATCGGCAAGCCCGATCGTATCGCCTCAGCGCTGGAGATTATGCTCGAAGCGCCCCTCGGCAGCGCCGCCTTTAATAACGAATTTGGCCGTCCCACTATCAATGGCTACTTTCGCACCTATGAGCAGCAGGTGTACCATCATGGCCAGTGCGAAGTGCGCGGCTACCATAAACCGATTATGCTCGCTGGGGGAGTCGGGACGATTGACGCCACCCAAGTAAAGAAGCAGACCATCCCCGTAGGTGCCAAATTGGTAGTACTGGGGGGGCCGGCGATGTTAATTGGCCTCGGCGGCGGGGCGGCCTCATCGATGAGCTCCGGCAGCTCCGGCACCGACCTCGACTTTGCCTCGGTACAGCGCGGCAATCCGGAGATGCAGCGCCGTTGCCAAGAGGTGATTGATCGTAGCTGGCAGCTCGGGGAGAACAACCCGATTATCTCCATTCACGATGTCGGCGCCGGCGGACTCTCTAACGCCATGCCAGAACTAGTTAACGATGCCGGTCGCGGTGCCCGCTTTGAGCTACGAGCCATTCCGAACGACGAGCCGGGAATGTCCCCGATGGAGATCTGGTGCAACGAGGCGCAAGAGCGCTTCGTACTAGCTATCGCTGACGCCGATATCGCTAACTTTAGCGCCCTCTGTGAACGGGAGCGCTGCCCGATGGCCATTATCGGCACCGCCACAGCTGAACAGCAGCTACAGCTACACGACAGCCACTTCAATAACCACCCTATCGATATACCGCTAGCGCTGCTGCTCGGTAAGCCGCCCAAAATGGAGCGCCGAGTTACCACCACGGCCCCCGCCTTAGCCCCATTCGATCTGGCTAAAGTCGATCTGGAGGAGGCGATTGCCCGACTGCTCCAACTCCCGACCATTGCGAGTAAACAGTTCTTAATTACCATCGGTGATCGTAGCGTCACCGGCTTAGTGAGCCGCGATCAACTAGTCGGCCCGTGGCAGGAGCCGGTCGCCGACTGCGGCATTACCTGCGCTAACTACCACGACTACCATGGCGAGGCGATGGCACTAGGCGAACGAGCCCCGGTCGCCCTACTCGATGCCACCGCTGCCGCCCGTTTAGCGGTCGCCGAAGCGGTAACCAACCTGCTCGGAGCAGGGATCGGCCCGACCCTAGAGCGGCTCGTCCTCTCGGCTAACTGGATGGCCCCCGCCGGCCACCCGGGCGAAGATGTCCGCCTCTATGAGGCCGTGAAGAGCATCGGCTTAATGCTCTGTCCCGACCTAGGGATCACCATTCCAGTCGGTAAAGATTCGATGTCGATGAAGACGCTCTGGCAGCAGGATCAGCAGCCGCAGAGTGTCACCGCCCCACTATCGCTCATTATCTCCGCCTTCGCGCCGATCACCGATGTTCGCAACCACCTCACCCCGCAACTCGATACCACCCTTGATAGCCAACTGTGGCTTATCGATTTAGGTCGCGGCGATACCCCGCTCGGAGGCTCAGCACTAGCACAAGTCTATGGTGCCCTCGGCGAGAGAGCTGCCGATTTAGGTGATAGTGACCGCTTTAAACGCGCCGTAGCGTTCATGGATCAGCTCATTGAGACCCAATTGGCACTCGCCTACCATGATCGCAGTGATGGCGGCCTCCTTATTACCCTGCTAGAGATGGCCTTTGCCAGCCACTGTGGACTCCGCATCATAGGAGATCAGTCAGCGCTACTGCCGTGGCTCTGCCATGAGTCACCCGGCTTTGTCGTGCAGATTGCCAACGATCGTTGTAGTGAACTACTAGAGCAGCTACAACGCTATCGACTGCTCGAAGCGGCCACTCTGGTTGCCATCCCGACCCGTACCCGTACCATTACGATAGTTCACCACAACAGACTCAGCTATAGCGGGGATTGTATCCAACTGCAGCGGCTCTGGAATGGAACTAGCTACCAGATACAGAAGCTGCGCGATAATAGCGATACCGCCCAACAGGCGTATGATCAGCTACTACAGGACGATCCTGGTATGCGTGTTCAGCTCAGTTTTGATCCGAGCGAAGATATTTGTGCCCCCTATATCAACCGCGGTCTGTTACCGAAAGTAGCCATTTTGCGTGAACAGGGAGTCAACGGCCAGCGGGAGATGGCAGCGGCTTTTATACAGGCTGGATTCGATGCCATTGATCTGCACATGAGCGATCTTCTCGCAGGACGCGCCGATTTAGCCGACTTTGCAGGCCTAGCGGCCTGTGGCGGCTTCTCCTATGGCGATGTCCTCGGTGCCGGTGAGGGGTGGGCGAAGTCGATTCTGTTTAACCCGCGCCTTAGAGATCAGTTTAGCCTCTTCTTTCAGCGCAACGATACCTTTACCTTAGGGGTCTGTAACGGCTGTCAGATGCTCTCTAACCTACATGAGTTAATCCCCGGTACCGAGCTATGGCCCCGCTTTGTGCGTAACCTTTCAGAGCAGTTTGAGGCGCGGCTATCGTTAGTTGAAATTCCCCCCTCGCCGTCACTGCTACTACAGGGCATGACAGGCTCGATCCTCCCTATCGCCGTTGCTCACGGTGAGGGGCAGGCCCGTTTTGAACGCGGAGAGGTAGCGGATCTCCTCCAGGCCCAACAGGTGGCGCTACGCTATGTCGATCACCACCATCAAGCGACCGAGGCGTACCCCTTTAACCCTAACGGCTCTCCCCTCGGCATCACCGGCTTAACTAGCCGTGATGGTCGAGTGACGATTATGATGCCCCACCCCGAACGGCTGTTCCGTACAGTACAATACTCTTGGCACCCCGCCGATTGGCCAGCCGAGGGGCCTTGGTTACGACTGTTTCGTCAAGCCCGAGTCACACTCGGATAATTCCCCTAGTCTATTCAGGAAAATATATGTCCACACTTATCGATAGCCACTGCCATCTTGACCAACTGTCACAGCAGACGGGAGAGCCGTTAGAGGCGTATCTCAATAGCGCTCGTGAAGCGGGTATCAGTCGCTTTCTCAATGTCTCCATTCGCTCTGACACTATTGCCACCATCCTCGATATTGCCCAGCAGCATAGCGATATCTTTGCCTCCGCCGGTATTCATCCGAATGAGCATGAGAGCTCAGAGCCGACGGTAGAGCAGCTCATTGAGTGGGCCAAACCGACCAAGGTGATCGCGGTTGGTGAAACGGGCCTAGACTATTTTCATGGTAACAATCCCGATAAAACGCTACAACAGCAGCGCTTTCGTCGCCACATTCAAGCAGCTAGAGAGATCAAAAAGCCACTGATTATCCACTGTCGGGAGGCCGCTAACGATACTATCAATATCCTACGGCAGGAGGGGGCAGAGCAGACTGGCGGCATTATGCACTGCTTCGTCGAAGATTTAGCCACGGCTGAGGCGGCGATGGCACTAGGGTTCTACATCTCCCTCTCCGGCATTGTCACTTTTAAAAATGCCAAGCCGCTACAGCAGGTAGTTGCGCAGCTACCGTTAGAGCGACTGCTAGTTGAGACCGACTCCCCCTATCTCGCCCCCACACCGTGGCGCGGCAAACCGAACCAACCGCGCTATGTGACTGCGGTAGCCGAAAAGGTCGCCGAACTACAACAGCGCTCCTTTGAGAGCATTGCCGAGGCGACAACCACCAACTTTAACACCCTATTTGCGCTACCTGCCGCTGCTTCTGCTTGATCGATGTCAATAAGCGCTGTTGGTAGATCAACTTAGCCCCGCTTGTCGGCCTATCGTGTGAAAAAGCGCTTTCATTTCCGCTTGGAAGCATTAGTATATTAGTAACTTCTAATTATGAAGTCGTCTATATCCCTTCCAATGGCTATTCAAGAGGTAAATTATCATGAAGACACCCAAGCAGAACCGAGGCTTTGGCATTATTGAAGCGGTCATTATCTCCGCGTCACTCACTCTCGGCACCCTCATCGGCACCGGCCAGTTGCCGAATGAGGAGACTAAGACACAGCAACCCGCTGTCGCGCTACCGAGCTATCAACCAACTGATATCTCACTTAACACTCAACCGCAACCACCGTTACCACGAGAGCAGTAGCTGTCGGAGAGGTTCGTTAGGGAGAACGAACCTCACTGCTGCTGTAGTAATTTTAAGATCACTCTAGCCAACTCGTCGGGGTTATATTTACCGACAAACTCATTAGCCCCGACATTTTTGGCTTTCGATTCATTGGTTTTATTACTCATAGAGCTGTGCAAAATCACCGGTGTCAACTGTAGCTGCTCATCGGTACGAATCGCCCGAGTAAAGCTAAAACCGTCCATATCGGGCATCTCAATATCGGAGATAATGATCGCATAGCGCTCCCTCCCCTCCCCTAGAGACTCCTGTAACCGCTCCATCCCCTCTTTAGCGCTGCTAGCTAGGGTATAACGAAACCCTAACTGCTCTAAGACGCTCTGCATAAACATACGCGCCGACTTAGAGTCATCCACTAATAGAATCGGCTTATCGGCGAACGCCGCCGGATCGACTCGACGACGAATCGACTCACTCACCTCCTGTTTAATGCCAACGATATCGGCTAGTAGCTTCTCAATATCGAGAATCTGTACCGTCCGACCCCGATCATCATAGGCGAGTGCCGTTAGATAGGTAGAGTAGTTCAGCTTCTGCCCCGGGTTCTTAATCTCCTCCCAGCTACGAATAATCAGCTCGTTAGAGTGGCAGATCATCAATCCCTGAATCGTGCCGCTATATTCACACAGCAGCACCTCCCGACGACACCCCTCTTTCGCCTCACTCACCGCCTCCATCCCTAACAGGCGAGCGATATCGATAACTGTCACCGAACTACCGCGATAGTTGATGGTGCCGACAATCGCGGCATCGACTAGTGGAATATAGGTGATATGTTTAGGTGTTTCGATTATCTCTATGATTTTAAATACATTAATGCCATAAAGCTGCCTATCGGTCAAAAAGAAGGTCAGCATCTCCATCTTATTGGAGTAGGCCAGATTGGTGCGCTGTTCAATCTCGTCGGTGAGTGCGTTGTCAGCCATGGTTATCCTGTCATCAGTTAATCAAGATGTTTATGCAAAAAGGCGAGTGTTCTCGACCACGACAGGGCGGCATCATCGGCGTCATACCGCGCTCCGGTCGGGTTAGCAAAGGCGTGATCAGCGGTGTACCAGTAGTTATGGTAGGGGTGGCCGTTCTTATCGAGCTCCCTCTCAAACGCGCCGACCATCTTTTCGTTAATAAACTTATCCAGCGTACCAAAGTGTCCTAGTATCGGCCCTTTTAACGGCTTTAACTCGTCCGCCTTACGCGCGACACTACCGTAGTAGATAACGGTTGCATCGATCGGAGCGAGCAGCGAAGCATCGAGCGACCAGCCACCGCCATAGCACCAGCCGAGCGTCGCCACTTTGCCGTTACTGCGCGAGTGCTGCTTTAGCCACTCAATCCAGCCGCTGACGGCGGCGTTAGCCCATTGACTATCGACGCCATCTTTATAGGCTCGTGCCTCGTCGCGACTGGTCGCCACTCTGCCCTGATAGAGATCGATCGCAACAGCGATAAAGCCCTCATTGGCAAACTCTCGCGCCACGCTCTTAATTTGGTCATTTAACCCCCACCACTCATGGAATAGCAGCAGTGTCGGTGCCTGCTCGGCCTCAGGTAGCGCAACATAGGCGCTGCTCTTAACCCCAGAGTCGCTAGTTAGAGTCACACTCTCCCCCCCCGATGCTGCCGCCGCTCGCGCCAATGCCGGATCGAGCAAAATCGCCGCCAACGGCAACGATAGCGCCCCCTTCATAAACGCTCGGCGCTGCTCGTCCGGCACCACCATCGGTGGCAGGTGATCATAATTGGCACGACAACTGATTTCATCACACATGGTTTGAGGCTCCTTAGGTAAACAGACTAAATTTTAATTCGCACCCGCAAATTTCATGCTACTCTATACCGGCAGTGAGCGAGAATCAATCAATCAATACCATGACAACCAGAGACAACCGACACCCCAAGCCCTCCCTCTACCACAATCTAGCCACCACCATCGTGATTAGCGTGATAGTGATTATGGCTAGCTACTCCGGCTACCGCTATCTAGTGATAAAAGAGAGCGTTATTGAGCAGATGAAACAGCGTTCACAACTGACCCTAAATGCGCTGCAGCTCAATATGGCACCGCTGCTAGAGGCCTACGCTATTCACGAATATGAACAGCTACTAGAGACTGAAATAAAGCAGCAGCACCACTTCGCTCTCATCGTCGAAGATTTCAATATGGGACAGCTATTAGGCAAGACGGCATATATGACCGGAAAAATGGCCACGACCGATGGCTCCCTCACCG